>NZ_FWZV01000033.1:0-1245 GCF_900177315.1 Pseudomonas sp. LAMO17WK12:I1
TCGAACTTTCGGTTCATTGCGTCTTCACACACCGCAATCTGATGCTCTTTCGAGTAGTCAAATTGCTTGGGTGTTATATGGTCAAGCCTCACGGGCAATTAGTATTGGTTAGCTCAACGCCTCACAGCGCTTACACACCCAACCTATCAACGTCGTAGTCTTCGACGGCCCTTCAGGGGACTCAAGGTCCCAGTGAGATCTCATCTTGAGGCTAGTTTCCCGCTTAGATGCTTTCAGCGGTTATCTATTCCGAACATAGCTACCCGGCAATGCCACTGGCGTGACAACCGGAACACCAGAGGTTCGTCCACTCCGGTCCTCTCGTACTAGGAGCAGCCCCTCTCAAATCTCAAACGTCCACGGCAGATAGGGACCGAACTGTCTCACGACGTTCTAAACCCAGCTCGCGTACCACTTTAAATGGCGAACAGCCATACCCTTGGGACCGGCTTCAGCCCCAGGATGTGATGAGCCGACATCGAGGTGCCAAACACCGCCGTCGATATGAACTCTTGGGCGGTATCAGCCTGTTATCCCCGGAGTACCTTTTATCCGTTGAGCGATGGCCCTTCCATACAGAACCACCGGATCACTAAGACCTACTTTCGTACCTGCTCGACGTGTCTGTCTCGCAGTCAAGCGCGCTTTTGCCTTTATACTCTACGACCGATTTCCGACCGGTCTGAGCGCACCTTCGTACTCCTCCGTTACTCTTTAGGAGGAGACCGCCCCAGTCAAACTACCCACCATACACTGTCCTCGATCCGGATAACGGACCTGAGTTAGAACCTCAAAGTTGCCAGGGTGGTATTTCAAGGTTGGCTCCACGCAGACTGGCGTCCACGCTTCAAAGCCTCCCACCTATCCTACACAAGCAAATTCAAAGTCCAGTGCAAAGCTATAGTAAAGGTTCACGGGGTCTTTCCGTCTAGCCGCGGATACACTGCATCTTCACAGCGATTTCAATTTCACTGAGTCTCGGGTGGAGACAGCGCCGCCATCGTTACGCCATTCGTGCAGGTCGGAACTTACCCGACAAGGAATTTCGCTACCTTAGGACCGTTATAGTTACGGCCGCCGTTTACCGGGGCTTCGATCAAGAGCTTCGCGTTAGCTAACCCCATCAATTAACCTTCCGGCACCGGGCAGGCGTCACACCCTATACGTCCACTTTCGTGTTTGCAGAGTGCTGTGTTTTTAATAAACAGTCGCAGCGGCCTGGTATCTTCGACCGGCATGGGCTTA
>NZ_FWZV01000029.1:0-9216 GCF_900177315.1 Pseudomonas sp. LAMO17WK12:I1
CTTTTAGTGAAGTTGCCAGAAAGCCAATCAGCTACCAGCTTGATTCTTTGATTCATGGGGGACTCTTGGTTCCAGGGCATGATCAGTTACCTCCTGATCATGCGTATTAGCCTGTAAACCATGTCCCCGGTTAGAAATGTAAACGATGTCCCCGGTTTGTACCGGGGCAAGCCCCCTCCCACATTTGAACCGAGGCGATGAACTCAGTCCGTGCCGTACTTCGGGTTGCGCGGGCCGTACAGGATCCCCGCGCGTTGGCCCGGCGACAGCAGGCGTGCACTGGTGATGCCGGCAATCGGGTGCGCCGCATCGGTGGAGCTGTTGATCACCTGCTTGACCGCCGCGGTGATCAGCATGCCCACCAGGCCGCCGCTGTTGTTGTTGCCTTCCTCGCTGGAGGCACGCGCCGAACCGGTCCACAGGGTGGTACCGGTGCGCAGGTCCACCAGTTTGGCCGAGGCTGTCACGGCGGTGTCGCTGGAGATCAGCATGTACTTGGTGCCGTACTCGCTGACGGTGATGTACAGCGCCGCGTCCGCGCCGAAGATGTCATGCAGCTTGGCCGGTGGCACGCCCTGGATATCGTTGGCGGTGGTCAGGCCGTTCTGGCGGAAGGTTTCGTCCACCAGGGCAATCGGCAGCACGTAGTAGCCGGCTTCGGCCAGCGGGTAGGTCACTTGCGAGACCAGGCTGTACGAGGCCTGCACTTCCGGCGACTCGTTGATCGGCGGCAGTACCAGGATCGACTTGGGCCGCGCCTGTTTGTACGCGGTGTAGTCAATGGTCTTGGGCGCTGCGCAACCGCCGAGCAAGGCCAGGGCCAGCAGGGCGCCGGTGAGTTTTAGCAGGCTCATTTGGTGGCCACTCCGGTCTTGGCGTTTTTCAACAGGAAGTCCATGTACGAAGCAGACTCGGGGAACAGCGCCTTCTCGGTGCGGAACTCCTGCACCATCTGGTCATCCTTGCCCATGCTCAGGTACAGCATGCCCAGGTGCGCGTGGTAGCCCGGCGGCGCCTTGCGGCCGCTGGCGTTGATCTTTTGCAGATCACGCTCCAACGCCTCGACCTGCGCTTCCTTGGGCTCGCCCTTGAAGTACTCGTAAACCTGCGGCTGGTAGCTTTCCCATTGATACAGGGGCTGGGGCGCCGTGTGGCACCCGGCGACCGCCGCGATTGCTGTCAGCATCAGCGCCAACTTCACTGCCTTGCTCATCCGTGTACTGCTCCTTGAAGTGCGGTTGATCAGTTGCGCGGATTCCAGGCGCCGGCGTTGATGCCGTCGACCAGGCGGTTGATGGCTTCGCGCATGGCCAGGTCGAGGACCTTGCCATTGAGGGTGGAGTCGTAGCTGGCGGTACCGCCGAAGCCGACCACTTCACGGTTGGACAGCGCGTATTCACCGGCGCCCTGGGTGGAATACACCACTTCGGAGGTGCTGATGTTGACGATGTTCAGTGCGACTTTGGCGTAGGCCACTTGGGTCTTGCCACGGCCGAGGATGCCGAACAGCTGGCGGTCGCCGGTCTCTTTGCGGCCGAATTCGGTCACGTCGCCGGTCACTACGTAGTCAGCGCCCTTGAGCTTCTGCGCAGTGCCCTTGATCGCGGCTTCCTGGGAGATTTCGCCCATGTTGTCGCGGTCCAGCACGCTGAAGCGGTTGGTCTGCTGCAGGTGGGTAATCAGGATGGTCTTGGCCTGGCCACCGAGGCGGTCGACGCCGTCGGAGAAGATGCCGCGCATGTAGCTGGAGCGGTTGTCGAACTTGCCCACGGCGATGGGCACACGCACGCCGGAATAGGCGACGTTGGCGCTGGCGACCTGTTCCACCGGCATGGCGCGGTTGCTCTCCGTGGCGCAACCGGCCACGGTCAACAGCGCTGCGGCGGTGAGGCCGGACAGCAGGATTTTGGACAGTGTGTTCACGGGGTGCTCCTAAATGGGGGGAATCGGGTATGGCAGCTGACGCTAGCGAGACGGAATATCGCGCAGGTCGTCGACGATGTAGTCGCTTAGCCCACTAGTGAAATACCGCTCGACACTGGAGTTACCGCTGTTGGTTACAACGCCGGCAAGGGTCCTCCATTGTTGCGGCTGGCCTCGCCAGTTGCTGGGCTCCAGGCTGGGGCGGTTCTGGGCGAAGTGCAGCACCTCGGCACCGGCTTTCTTGACCTTGACCTTGTAGCCAAAATCGATGCTTTGCAGGATGGTGCCGTCGTCAATCAACAGGTTCGAAAACCCACCATTGGAGTCGATGATATGGCGCACATAGACAACGTCGACATCCAACAAATAATCGGCGCTGTCTTTACTGGTTGCGTAACGCTTGGCTTTGAGCAAGCGGTTTACCAGATCGACGCCGAGCTCCTGGCGAACTTTGTCATCCGACATGAAGTGCTTACTCTTGCCCTTCACGTCAACGTTGAAGGTGTCGAGCCAGTAAGTAGCAGTCTTCGGAATCGTGACCGGTGCCGGCGAGATGTAGTACTCCGGCTTGGAGGCGCAGCCCGCCAGTAGGCAGACGCAGAGGAATACGGCAAACGCGCGCATGTCTGAATTCATCCCTGAAAAGTATCGTGCTTTAAACAATCGCGGCATTTTACGGAGTTGAGAGCGCTTCTCAAGGTGTTTCGTCGGATGCCGTGCGGTGACGCACATTCCCTCAAGTTATGGGGATACGGGTCGAGACAGTAACTTGGCTTGCTCACTTATAGGGACATTGCGTGCTTAACACTCTGCTTCGGGCTACGGCCCTGATCGCTGCGCTGTCGATGACCGGCTGCGTTTCCTACACCGTCACCGGCCCCATCGCCGCCCCGCTCCACCCGGTCGCTGTCAGCAGCCCGCGCAGTGCACAAATCGCCGATGTGACGGTGAGCGCCGCCGACGTCAACGAAGCCAACAAGGCCGCCATCAGCAGCTCCCTGACGGCCCAGATCACCCAGTACGTGCGCACAGGGGGTTACTTCAAGCAGGTCACCGAGTATCCGGTGCGCCTGGGCGAGCAGGACGTGACGCTCAAATTCAACATGACCGCCCTCAAGGGCCATCGCGCGCCACACCCGGCGTACGTACCCGGCGCGCTGCTGACGCTGACCATCTGGATCTGGGTCAACGGCCCGATCTACGTGGACAGCTTCGAGGTGGCCGGCGACCTGGTGATCGTCGACCGCAACGGCAAGGAACTGGCCAAGGCCAAGGATTCGATCAAATTCGAACACAACGTCGGGCTTTACAGCGGCCAATACTGGGCACCGTCGATGGGCGGCCAACAGCTGACCAAACTGGTCGGGCAACTGCTCGACACCGCCACCGCCAAACTGGCCAAACCGTAATTTCAAGGAGTGATGCATGAAAGGATTGATCAAACACAGCCTGGCACTCGCCGCCGTCCTGCTGACTGGCTGCGTGTCTTACTCGCAGCACGAGTTGCCCGCCGTACAGACCTGGCCACCGACCGCCAACGCGCCGGCGCAAAAGCCCACGGCGTACGTGCACACCACCGCGCAGAACCACGTCAACGGCGGCCCGGGCAACGCGGCAGTCGGCGCCCCGGTGGCGCTGTGGGAAAAGGCCGTGGCCGATTCGTTTCGCCAGTCCAACCGTTTCTCGCGGGTGAGCACTGACAAGGTCGACTCGGATATCTACGTCGATGCCACGCTGCACAACAACGAACAGTTCAGCATGGCCTCGGCGATCATCACCGGCGCGACGTTCTTCATCATCCCGAGCACAGCGAAAAACACCTTCACCCTGGAGACAGTGTTCAAGGACAAGGATGGCAAGGAGCTGGGCCGCGTCAAAAAGAGCGAATCAGTGCGCACCTGGATGCACCTGGTACTGATCGTGGGCATCCCGTTCCAGGCAGACACGCGGGAAGTGGTCGAGGCGCTGACGCGCAGTACGCTGGATGAAGCGGTGCAGCGCAAGTTGCTGTAACCCCGCCCCTGTAGGAGCGAGCTTGCTCGCGAAAAACCGGAGAACACCGCAGGCATTCAACATGCCCGCGGTATCGTTGCCAGCCTCAGCTCACTTGATCAGGTCAGGTCGAGTGGTCTTGAGCATCGCTGCGCTCACCGCCCCCTGAACCGAACAGGTGATCATACCTTTGCTGGTCTTGGCCAGGTCACCGGGTGCGGGCTCGACCATCAAGATGCGTTCGGCCGTATCGGTGACCAGCTTGCCCGCGTTGTCATCGCCGCCTTCCGGCACCCAGGCTGATTGCTTGTGCGACCAGATCTGCGCACGCGCGTAGATACCGTTGGCTTTCTCCAACGCCGTACCCGGTACTTTACTCAGCTGTGCGTAAAGCGCGTCGGGCGCCTGCTCGGTGTAGAAACCCCAGTTGATGATGCGCGAACCCATCAGGTCCTGGTCTTCGGCGAAAAAGCCGGTCAAGGTCATACCGTCAAGCGTCAGCGGCGTGTCGAACATCCAGCGCTGGCCCATATCGGACTTTGTGCCGCCGCTGAGCGTGATCTTGCCGTTCTCCAGCTTATGGGCAACACGCTCCTTGAGCCCTGCCTGGCTTACCACCGCCAGGGAGTTCTGGTCGCAGGCGAGAAAACTTTGCAGGGCAGGCGCCGCGGCGAAGCTGCTGGTGCAGGTCGCCAGTGCAGTGAGTGAGATAAACAGACGATACAGTTTCATTGACAGCTTCCTTGGGTCCAAATAATGGGTGGGTGGGAGCAAGTTTGCTTCTGCAGTAACGGGATAAAACGGTTAACACGCATACAGGGCTTTGAGCATCATGCCGTTGGCATCAACTCACGGTGTTTTATTGGATGTGATCAATCGCAGGCTGAACGCCAACCCGTCCTGAGTTAAACCGGGCGGCCCGTCCAGGCCGCCCTGCTCAGGAATTGATGACAATCGTCCTGGCCAACATATCGCCCAAGCGACGACGCAGGCCGAACAGTACAAAAAGACCGTCCAGCACACTGAACACCATCTTCGGAACATTGCGCAGGAACGACTGGAACAGCGTGCAGTTCGTGGGGTACGGGTAACCCACCACGGCCGTGCGGCACACCCGCTTGCCCAGGCTCTGGCCATTGGGCAAGGCATCGCAAAACAAGTAGTACCCGAAGGCTGAAAACCACAGCACATAGTGGAGACCATCAAACAATGCCGGGCCTCCTGCCGAGCCCAGATAGAAATAGGCATAGTCCAGGTTTCTGTTCAAAAACAGCAGGAAAAATACCACCGCCATATCGATCAGATAGCCGAGCAACCGTCTGAACGGGCTGGCGATGTCCCAGGTTTGCGTAGCCGATACCGAATCGTTCATGACGTATTTATCCCCTACCGTTGTCATAAATATCCGCAAGGCTGCGAACGCTCGTCAGGTTGCCGGTCTGAACCACGATGGTCTTGGCGAACATATCGCCCAGGCGCGTTCTGGACTCCATGAATATCCACACCCAATCGATCACCACCAGCGCTCCGGAATTGCGGGTTAACGCCTGGGAAACCGTGCAGCTTTTGCGAGTTTTACGGTCGACGACGGCGATGCTCAACAAACGCTTACCCAGGCTCTGGCCGTTGGGCAACGCATCGGCCAGCAGGAAGTAGGCGAAGGCTGCAAAAAACGCCGAGAGAAAACCAGCCTTGGGCGTCACGGCCGGCACGTAGGCAGACAATGCACCGGCGCAGAATTTGACGATGAAAAAGATCAGGACTGCGATGGCGCAGTCGATAAGTCGCGCGGCCAGGCGCCGGCCGATGCTGGCCAGGATCGTCGGGCGTTTGGCGGTGTGGTTTGCGTCCATGCGGTATTGCTCCAGACTTATGGCGTTGGTGTGTGTTTCGGCTGGGCGCAAATCGGCTCCCAGCCTCTCAATGGTATTGCCGTGCTGCCCGCTGGCCGGGAGTACCTGCGCCAGCGATGCTCGAAAGGCTCATGGGAAAGTCGTCCCGATGCGCCCCCGCTCACTCGAGAACCAGATGCCGGTGACCTTGCCCACCACATCCTCAACCGCGACCTGGCCCATGAAGCGGCTGTCGTTGCTGTTGTAGCGGTTGTCACCCAGCAGGTACACGTGGCCCGGTTCGACTTTTACCGGCGCAAGCGTCAGTGACTCGGGGCTTTGGACCCGGTCCACCGGGGCGTGAAACAAGCCGAGGTTTTCGCCGTTGCGGATCAACTCGCCATTCACGATGGCCAACGTATCGCCGCCGATGCCCGCCACACGCTTGATTGCTTCGGTGCCATTCCAGCGGTACACCACGATATCGCCGACCTCGGGCGCACCGGCCTTGAGGTCGGACACAATGTAATCGCCGACCGACACCGTGGGTGCCATCGAGCCCGTCGGCACAAAGTACGTTTTAAAGCCCAGCAACGGCACCCGAAGCACGTCCAGCAGAACCAAGGTGATCACGATCAGCACGCCCACGTAGAGCGCATGGAACCGTTTACGCGGTATACCCTGCGGGCCGGTGTAGCGGCGTGCCAAAACAGCAGAGGTTATTGCCGAGGCCAGCTTCACCGTAATGACGAAGCCCAAGAGTACATACAGCCCGACCGGTGTTGCGATCAGCCCGCAAAGGCCCATCAGGATAACGCCGGCGTACAACAGTGCCGCGACACAGACGCCCCATTTGATGCGATCGACGTACACCAGGCCCCAGCCAGCCACCAGGCAGGACATGAGGAAGGCTTGGAGGGAGAGTTTTACGGGTTTCATTGATCGTCCTTGATAAGGTCAGCGCGGGCAGCGCACATACTACTGCCTGGCTCGTCAATCCACGCAACCTTTGGCGGCTATCAACTGGCTAAGCATGAGGTTTGAAAAGTCTTCAGATAAGACCTCTGCATCATTCAGCCCAGGATCAATTTCTACAACTGACCAATAGGGAGAATTCTCAGAACTTCCATCACGCACGTGTGTTTGGGGAAATAGTGGTCAGACCACCATTAATGTAACCGTGTTCTGCCCGGCAGGCTGTTGTGCCCATGCCGGCGCGCTGTAAGAAACATCTTCCGAGTCACGCCAAACTCCATTCGCAAAGCTCACTGGCCGCTGTGGGTAACAAACCAACAGCCCTTCGACGAACTGACAAAAGGACAAGTCAAGTCGCGTTATCCAACGCATATTGTCGATTTCCAAAAATCGCCAGTTGTCTCCGCTGTCAAAACCGAAAGCAGTCCCGACACTATCCCAGCCGAACAGCCACACCTCGCCCTTCGCGCCCGCTTCATAGGGCCCGTCTTTATAAATTCCATCATCACCGAAGTAGTCAGCCTTAGCAGAAAGCAGCATCGGTTGAATCGTCAAAAGCGGCAGCGCGCGGTCGTCCTCCTTGATTTCACCGTGCCCCCGTTCCTGTATAAAAGCAAAGTACTCGTCGGGAGCCGCCGGCCACTGCTGCCGCATCACACTTATTTCACCTGAAGAAACAGGCGTCAGCCGCTCTAATAGCGCACATCCCAGCGCATTAAAGACTTCTAATTTTTCGTACATGTTCACGGTAGCCTCGGGGGTTACTGCGGAAACGCTTTCAGCTACCCGCTTGAGTGCTCCTTATTGCTCCGCACGCCAATCGACATAACCTTTCACCTCAATCAGTTGATTAAGGATGAAGCTTGAGAAGTTATCGGCCAGCACCCTCACCTCATCGATCTCCGAATCAATCTCCACTATCGACCAATTATTGCCTGCATCAAAAGCATATAACACACCATCTGAAGTACCCGCAAAAACATACATCCGACTATAGGCATCCACCTCACATCCGGCGACTGAGGCGTATTTATCTGGACCATCTTCGATATAAAGCGCGCTGTCTAAATCGCCAAATCCAAAGACACCTAGAAACGCTAGATAGTCAGAGGGAACGCCGTCGCGGTCCGCCGCATCGACCCCACTCAATATAGCTTCACGATCAGTCAGGCGACTCCCGAAATCACCCTCATATAGTTCAGCGGAGGTGATATGGTTTATGAGATCACGAATTTCAAGTGTGTTTTCCATTATCATTTCCCAAATATTTTATCTGCAGGACCTTGAGCTCTGTGGATGCCGCCCTGATGTTCCAATCCGCGCAACGCAGGCGTAATGTTCCACCACTCAGATTTTCCACCAAACTTGTTTTCTATCACGTGATGGGCATCATAATATCGAAATTTTGTCTCCCCATTACTGGCGGTGTAGCTCTCTTTCGGCCAGCTTTGACCAGTATTTTTCTCCCATTCCTGACGCAAAACAGGTACTTTTTTCCTGAAGTCGGCCCGATTCAAATCAACAGCCTCTTTGGAAAGCCGAGAATAGGTATTTTCCCTCAGGTCAGCCTTCAACAGTTCCATTTGCTGCGGTGTAAATTGCCGCCCTGTTAAAGTCTGAATATCCGATAGGTAAGCTCTGGCATCTTTAGCTAACTGAGTACTCAGCAGGCCGGTTGCAGCCTCAGCCTTCTCAGCAGCAGTTGCGGCCCCCGTAACCGCGCCCTTGGGTACTGAAGTCAACCCGCCCTTGAGGCCGTATGCACTGGCAAATGCTACCGTAATGGCATGCATCCACATTACGTTATCATACTGTTCCTCGACTTCCGCCCGCGTCTTGTCCGAGCCTTTTGCCAAGTTGTTTATCGTGATATCGCGAAGAATGCTATCGGCGTCCAAACCCCGGAGAACGGCTTCCGCATTCGCCGCATCAACACGGTAAACATCTTTATAAAGTAAGTTGTACGCGACATTTTCCCCATATCCAGCGAGGGCTTTCTGAGCAGGGGCAATCAAGTTGCCGCACGCTGTACTGGATAAATTCCCGGCAGTGCACGCTCCCCGAATCGCTTCGTCTCGACTTTTATCGATAACGTCTATGTAGGCGAGTTCGTCCTGTTCATCTTCAGTGATGGTGCCCAGCATTTGCTTGCGTGAAAGCACAAACTTACGGGTCGCTTCCGGCACGCTGAGATAGTTATTCTCAACCGCATTCCTCCCAACCTGAGCCGCTGCCACCGCATCCAGTGCGCCCTTGCCGGACAACGATCCTGAAAGGCCACCCGCCAAAGTCGCGAGGCTGGAGATCGTCTGCTTTTGCGCCTGGGTCAGGTTCTCGTTACTGACATCGCCATACAGGTTCTCTTTGATCAGACGTGCGGTTTCCTCTGCCGCCACAGCACCGGCTGCACCAGCGAGTGCTGAGTTACCGCCAGCCTTGGCGAGCACAGCACCCAGTACCGCATGGGCCATCAGATTGGCTGTAGGGTCGCCCT
>NZ_FWZV01000028.1:0-17330 GCF_900177315.1 Pseudomonas sp. LAMO17WK12:I1
ACCGGCGAGCGTTATGAAACATCGCCGGCCGACTGCGAACTGCACTTTATGTCCTTCGCTTTCGACGGTTCCCACGAAGGCTGGATGCACCCGCTGATCAACGGCGCCAGCGTACTGATCCGTGACGACAGCCTGTGGCTGCCCGAGTACACCTACGCGCAGATGCACCGTCACAACGTGACCATGGCGGTGTTCCCGCCGGTGTACCTGCAACAACTGGCCGAGCATGCCGAGCGCGACGGTAATCCACCGAAGGTGCGTGTGTACTGCTTTGGCGGCGATGCGGTGGCCCAGGCCAGCTATGACCTGGCCTGGCGCGCGCTCAAACCGACCTACCTGTTCAACGGCTACGGCCCCACCGAAACCGTGGTCACGCCGTTGCTGTGGAAGGCGCGCAAGGGCGACCCCTGCGGCGCCGTCTACGCGCCAATCGGCACGCTGCTGGGCAATCGCAGCGGCTACGTGCTGGACGCGCAACTCAACCTGCAACCCATCGGCGTCGCCGGTGAGCTGTACCTGGGCGGCGAGGGCGTGGCCCGTGGATACCTGGAACGTCCGGCGCTGACCGCCGAACGTTTCGTGCCGGACCCGTTCGGCACGCCGGGCAGTCGCGTGTATCGCAGCGGCGACCTGACCCGTGGCCGTCCGGATGGCGTGGTGGATTACCTCGGTCGCGTCGACCACCAGGTGAAGATCCGTGGTTTCCGCATCGAACTGGGGGAAATCGAAGCGCGCCTGCGTGAGCAGGACAGCGTCGGTGAAACGGTGGTCGTGGCCCAGGACGGCCCGACCGGAAAACAGCTGGTGGCCTATGTGGTTCCGGTGTCCGCCCCGTCCAACGAAGCCGAGTTCCGTGACGCGTTGCGTCGCGCACTCAAGGCCCGCCTGCCGGACTACATGGTCCCGGCGCATTTCATCTTCCTGGCGCGAATGCCGTTGACCCCCAACGGCAAGCTCGACCGCAAAGGCCTGCCGCAACCGGATGCGAGCCTTATGCAACAGGCCTATGTGGCGCCCGAGACGGAGCTGGAACAGCAGATCGCCACGATCTGGGCCGAGGTGCTGCGCCTGCCGCAGGTCGGCTTGAACGACAACTTCTTCGAAGTGGGCGGCCACTCCCTGCTGGCCATCCAGATCACCTCCAGGGTCCAGGCCGAGCTGGGCCTGGAAGTGCCGCTGGTGGAAGTGTTCCAGACTGAAACGCTGCGCGCCTATGTGCAGGCGGCTGCCACCTTCCGCGCCGGCAGCGCGGAAGACTTTGATGATCTTCGTGACTTTTTGAGCGAACTAGAGGCGATTTGACCCATGCTTTCCAACCCTAATATCGATCTGGTTTCGCGCTTTCTTCGCCTGCCTCTGGAACAGCGCCAGCAGTTCTACCAGCGCCTGCAAAGCCGGGGCATGAGCTTCGCCCAGCTGCCGATTGCCTCGATCCGCGAGGACGGCCGGAAGCTGCCGTTGTCCTACGCCCAGGAACGGCAGTGGTTTCTCTGGCAACTGGACCCGGACAGCGCCGCCTATCACGTACCGGGCGCCCTGCGCCTGAGCGGGCGCCTGGACAAGGTTGCGCTGCAAAAGAGTTTCGACACCCTCGCGGTGCGCCATGAAAGCCTGCGCACACGCCTGCACCTGGATGATGAACAGCGCTCCCAGGAAGTACTGGCCCACGGCGTGATCGAGATCGCTGAAAGCTCGGTCGACGAGGCCCTGCTCAAGGCCCGCGTCGAAGCCGAAATCGCCCGCCCGTTCGATTTGCAGCAAGGCCCGCTACTGCGCGTCAGCCTGCTTACCGTCGCTGAAAACGAGCACGTGCTGGTGCTGGTGCAGCACCATATCGTCTCCGATGGCTGGTCGATGGGTGTGATGGTTCAGGAGTTGATGCAACTCTATGCCGCCTACAGCCAGGGCCAGGACTGTGCATTGGCGCCGCTGCCGATCCAGTACGCCGACTACGCACTGTGGCAACGCAGCTGGATGGAAGCGGGGGAGAAGGCCCGTCAACTGGCGTACTGGCGCGAATTGCTCAGCGGCACGCAGCCGGTGCTGGAATTGCCGTTCGACCAGCCCCGCCCGGCGCAACAGAGCTTCCGTGGCGCGCGTCTGGACATCGCGCTGGAACCGGTACTGGTGGCAGGATTGAAAGCCCTGGCCCAGGGCGAAGGCGTGACGATGTTCATGCTGTTGCTGGCCTCGTTCCAGGCGTTTCTGTACCGCTACAGCGGCCAGCAGGACATCCGCATCGGCGTGCCAATTGCCAACCGCAACCGGGTCGAGACCGAATCGCTGATCGGCTTCTTCGTCAATACCCAAGTGCTCAAGGCCGACCTCGATGGCCACATGAGCTTCGCCCAGCTGCTGCAGCAGACCAAGCGCCGTGCGCTGGAGGCCCAGGCCCATCAGGACTTGCCGTTCGAGCAGTTGGTGGAAGCCCTGCAACCGGAGCGCAGCCTGAGCCATAACCCGCTGTTCCAGGTGATGTTCAACCACCAGGCCAATTCCCCCGCCGCCGCGCAGCAGTTACCGGGCCTGCGCGTGGCCAACCTGGAATGGGACAGCCACAGCGCCCAGTTCGACCTGAGCCTGGATACCCAGGAAAGCGGCGACGCGATCTGGGCGTCCCTGACCTACGCCACCGACCTGTTCGGCGCCGCCACCGTCGCGCGCATGGCCGAACATTGGCTGAGCCTGTTGCGGGCGGCCGTGGCGAATCCTGCATTGCCCTTGCACGACCTGGCGACACTCAACGCCGCTGAGCGCGAGCAGATACTCGCTCAATGGAACGCCACCGCGCGCGACTACCCCCAAGGGCAGTGGGTGCATCAGATGATCGAGGCCCAGGTGCAGGCGCAGCCGGATGCACCGGCGTTGCGTTTCAATGAGGCGTCGCTCAGTTATGCCGAGCTGAACCGCCGCGCCAACCGCCTGGCCCATCGCCTGATCGAAGCCGGCGTAGGACCGGACGTGCTGGTCGGCCTGGCGCTGGAGCGCTCCATTGAAATGGTCGTGGGCCTGCTCGCGGTGCTCAAGGCCGGTGGCGCCTACGTGCCGCTGGACCCGGAATACCCGCGCGAACGCCTGGCCTACATGCTGGACGACAGCGGGGTGAAACTGCTTTTGACCCAGGCGCATTTGCGTGAACAGCTGCCCATTCCCCAAGGCCTGGAAACCCTGGTGCTGGGCGAGTCTGCCTTCGAGGGCTACAGCGACGCCAACCCAGGCATCGCCCTGGACGGCGAAAACCTCGCCTACGTGATCTACACCTCGGGCTCCACCGGCCAGCCCAAAGGCGCCGGCAACCGTCATTCGGCATTGCTGAACCGCCTGCACTGGATGCAGGAAGCCTATGCCCTGGACGCCAGCGACGCGGTGCTGCAAAAGACCCCGTTCAGCTTCGACGTGTCGGTGTGGGAGTTCTTCTGGCCGCTGATGACCGGTTCGCGCCTGGTGGTTGCAGCGCCCGGTGATCACCGTGATCCGGCCAGGCTGATCAACCTGATCAATCAACAGCAGGTCACCACGCTGCACTTCGTGCCGTCGATGCTGCAAGCCTTCCTGCAGGATCCGGCGGTGTCGACCTGCCAAAGCCTGCAGCGCATCGTGTGCAGCGGTGAAGCGTTGCCGGTAGATGCCCAGCAGCAGGTCTTCGCCAAGCTGCCCCAGGCCGGGCTCTACAACCTGTACGGCCCGACCGAAGCCGCCATCGACGTAACCCACTGGACCTGCGTGGACGAAGGCCGCGATGCGGTGCCAATTGGCCGCCCGATCGCCAACCTCGGCTGCTACATCCTCGACAGCCACTTCGAACCCGTACCAGTCGGCGTGCTCGGCGAGTTGTACCTCGGCGGCATCGGCCTGGCCCGGGGTTACCACCGCCGCCCGGCACTCACTGCCGAACGTTTTGTCGCCCACCCGTTCATCCAGGGCCAGCGCCTGTACCGCACCGGCGACCTGGCACGCTACCGCGCAGACGGCGTGATCGAATATGCCGGGCGTATCGACCATCAAGTCAAGCTGCGCGGCCTGCGCATCGAGCTGGGAGAAATCGAAGCGCGCCTGCTGGAACACGCGTGGGTCCGTGAGGCTGCCGTGCTGGCGGTCGACGGTAAATACCTGGTGGGCTACCTGGTGCTGCAGGACGCTGCCGATGATTGGCGCGAAGTCCTCGGCGCCCACCTGGCCCAGCACCTGCCGGACTACATGGTCCCGGCACAGTGGGTGCTGCTGGAGCAAATGCCCCTGAGCCCCAACGGCAAACTCGACCGCAAGGCCCTGCCCAAACCCGAAGCCACCCATCACTACGAAGCCCCGCAAAGTGCCCTGGAGCAGCAGATCGCGGCGATCTGGGCCGAGGTGCTGGGTGTCGAACAGGTGGGCTTGAACGACAACTTCTTCGAGCGCGGCGGAGACTCGATCATTTCGATCCAAGTGGTCAGCCGCGCCCGCGCCGCCGGTATCCATTTCACCGCCAAGGCGTTGTTCCAGCACCAGACCGTGCGCAGCCTGGCGCGGGTGGCGCAGTTGCAGGTTGCCCAGGTGTTTGACCAGGGCCCGGTGCAGGGCGAGACGCCGTTGCTGCCGTTCCAGCAGCTGTTCTTCGAGATGGACCTGCCGGAGCGCCACCACTGGAACCAGTCCTTGCTGCTGGTGCCACGCGAGCCGGTGCGGGCAGATCGACTGCAAGCGGCCTTGCACGCCATCGTCCACCACCACGATGGGCTGCGCCTGAGCTTCAGCCAGCCCGCCGAAGGGTGGCGGGCCGAGCATGCAGCCGCCACCCCTGAGGTGTTGTGGCAGGCCACGGTGGCGGATGCCGACGAGCTGGCCGCGCTGTGCGAAAAAGCCCAGCGCAGCCTCGACCTGCAACAGGGGCCCTTGTTGCGTGCGGTGCTTGCTGAACTGGCCGATGGTTCCCAGCGCCTGTTGCTGGTCATGCACCACCTGGTGGTGGATGGCGTGTCCTGGCGGGTGTTCCTCGAGGACCTGCAAAGCCTCTACCGCCAACAGCCGTTGCCGGCCAAGACCTCGTCGTTCAAGGCCTGGGCCGAGCGTTTGCAGGCCCATGCCCGCAGCGAAGCGGTACAGCCGCAAAAACACTTCTGGCTGCAACAGCTCCAGGACGTGCCTACCGATCTGCCCTGCCGTGATCCCCATGGCGCGCGTCCTGGCCGCCTGGCGCAGACAGTGGTCAGCCGACTGGACGCCGAGCACACCCGGCAATTACTGCAACAGGCGCCTGCGGCCTATCGCACCCAGATCAACGATCTGCTGCTGACCGCCCTGGCGCGTGTCATCTGCCAGTGGACCGGGCAGGCTTCCAGCCTGATCCAACTGGAAGGCCACGGCCGTGAAGACCTGTTCGAGGATATCGACCTGACCCGCACCCTGGGCTGGTTCACCAGCCTGTTCCCGGTGCGCCTGACCCCGGCCGAATCCCTTGGCGCCTCGATCAAGCAGATCAAGGAGCAACTGCGCGCCGTGCCGGACAAGGGCCTGGGCTTCGGCGCGCTGCGCTACCTCGGCGACGAGGCCACGCGCCAGGCATTCAGCGCGTTGCCGGTGCCGCGCATCACCTTCAATTACCTGGGCCAGATCGACGCCAGCTTTGACCAGCCGGACGGTTTGTTTGTACTCGCAGCGGAAAGCGCCGGAGCCGAGCAGAGCCCGGAGGCGCCGCTGGGCAACTGGCTGACCCTCAACGGCCAGGTATTCGGCGGTGAACTGCACATGGGCTGGACCTTCAGCCCGCTGATGTTCGAGGCCGCGCAGATCGACGCCTTGAGCCAGGCCTTCAGCCGTGAGCTGACGGCATTGGTGGAACATTGCTGCACCCCCGGCAATCACGGCGTGACGGCTTCCGACTTCCCGTTGTCACGCCTGAACCAGCATCAGCTTGAGTCCTTGCCGCTGGCCGCCGATGGGATTGACGACATCTACACCTTGTCGCCCATGCAGCAGGGCATGCTGTTCCACACCCTGTACGAACAGGCCGCCGGCGACTACATCAACCAGATCCGCGTGACGGCCGAGGGCCTGGATGTGGCGCGCTTCCAGCAGGCCTGGGATGCCACGGTGCAGGCCCATGACGTGCTGCGCAGCGGGTTTTTCTGGGAGGGCCAGCTGGAGTGGCCATGCCAGGTGGTGTACCGCGAGGCCCGGCTGCCCATCGAGCTTCTCGACTGGCGCGCCATGCCGGAGCCTGAGCTGGCGTTGCAAGACCTGCAGCAAGCCCAGCGTCGCCAGGGCTTTGAGCTGGCCAAGGCGCCCCTGGTCCGTCTGGTGCTGGTGCGTACCGACGAGCAACGCCATGAGCTGATCTACACAAGCCATCACATCCTGATGGACGGTTGGAGCAATTCGCGCCTGTTCGGTGAAGTGCTGCAACGTTACGCCGGCGTGGCGGTGCCCGAAGCGGCCGGGCGCTATCGCGATTACATCGGTTGGTTGCAGCAGCGTGATGCCGGTGCGACCGAAACCTTCTGGCGCGAGCAGTTGAGTGCACTGCAAGCGCCGACTCGCCTGGGCCGCAGCCAGCCCATGGCGACGGACGGGCATGGCGAGCACGCGCTGAGCCTGGATCGCCCGCTGACGGGTCGCCTCGAGGCCTTCGCCCGCCGCCATAAAGTCACGCTCAACACCTTGGTCCAGGCGGCGTGGCTGGTCCTGTTGCAGCGCCATAGCGGGCAGGCGGTGGTGTCGTTCGGCGCCACCGTGGCCGGGCGCCCGGCAGACCTCGTGGGGGTGGAGCAGCAGATTGGCCTGTTCATCAATACCCTGCCGGTGATCTGCGCAGTGGAGGGCGAGCAAACCGTGGCCGACTGGTTGCAAAGGGTGCAGGCGCAGAACCTGGCCCTGCGCGAGCATGAACACACCGGGCTGTACGATATCCAGCGCTGGGCCGGGCAGGGCGGTGAAGCCCTGTTCGACAATATCCTGGTGTTCGAGAACTACCCGGTGTCCAAGGCCCTGGAACAGAGTGGCGGCAGCGGTATCCGTTTTGGCCTGCCGGAGTCCCGCGAGCAGACCAACTTCCCGCTGACGGTGCTGGTGGACGTCGGTGACACGCTGTCGGTGCAGTTCAGCTTTGCGCGTGCGCACTTCGACCCGGACACGGTGCAAACCTACGGCCGCCATCTGCTCAACCTGCTGCAAGCCATGCTCGAGGGCGGCCAGCAGCGCCTCGGCGAACTGGCGATGCTCGATGTGGCCGAACGCCGGCAAGTGGTACAGGACTGGAACGCCACGGCGCGGGACTACCCGTTGCAGCACGGCGTGCATCAGCTGATTGAACAGCAGGTGACGCGCACGCCAGGCGCCACGGCACTGGTATTTGCCGAGCAGCGCTTGAGCTACGCCGAGCTGAACCGCCGCGCCAACCGCCTGGCCCACCGCCTGATCGAAGCCGGCGTAGGGCCGGACATACTGGTGGGCCTGGCAGTGGAGCGTTCCATCGAGATGGTGGTCGGCCTGCTCGCGGTGCTCAAGGCCGGTGGCGCCTACGTGCCGCTGGACCCGGAATACCCGCGTGAACGCCTGGCCTACATGCTGGACGACAGCGGTGTGAAGCTGCTGTTGACCCAGGCGCATTTGCGTGAGCAGCTGCCGATTCCCCAAGGCCTGGAAACCCTGGTGCTGGGTGAGTCTGCCTTCGAGGGCTACAGCGACGCCAACCCAGGCATCGCCCTGGACGGCGAAAACCTCGCCTACGTGATCTACACCTCGGGTTCCACCGGCCAACCCAAAGGCGCCGGCAACCGCCATTCAGCCCTGGCCAACCGCCTGCAATGGATGCAGGAAGCCTACGGCCTTGACGTCAGCGACACGGTGCTGCAAAAGACCCCGTTCAGCTTTGACGTGTCGGTGTGGGAGTTCTTCTGGCCGCTGATGACCGGTTCGCGCCTGGTGGTTGCAGCGCCCGGTGATCACCGTGATCCGGCCAGGCTGATCAACCTGATCAATCAACAGCAGGTCACCACGCTGCACTTCGTGCCGTCGATGCTGCAAGCTTTCCTGCAGGATCCGGCGGTGTCGACCTGCCAAAGCCTGCAGCGCATCGTATGCAGCGGTGAGGCCCTGCCGGTGGATGCCCAGCAGCAGGTTTTCGCCAAGCTGCCCCAGGCCGGGCTCTACAACCTGTACGGCCCGACCGAAGCCGCCATCGACGTGACCCACTGGACCTGCGTGGACGAAGGCCGCGATCACGGCCCAAGCGCCCGCCCGATCGCCAACCTCGGCTGCTACATCCTCGACAGCCACTTCGAACCCGTACCGGTCGGCGTGCTCGGCGAGTTGTACCTCGGCGGCATCGGCCTGGCCCGGGGTTACCACCGCCGCCCGGCACTCACTGCCGAACGTTTTGTCGCCCACCCGTTCATCCAGGGCGAGCGCCTTTACCGTACCGGCGACCTGGCACGTTACCGCGCAGACGGCGTGATCGAATACGCCGGGCGTATCGACCATCAAGTCAAGCTGCGCGGCCTGCGCATCGAACTGGGGGAAATCGAAGCGCGCCTGCTGGAACACGCGTGGGTGCGCGAGACCGCCGTGCTGGCGGTCGACGGTAAATACCTGGTGGGCTACCTGGTGCTGCAAAACGCCGGGGACGACTGGCGCGATGTGCTCAGCGCCCATCTTGCCCAGCAGTTGCCGGACTACATGGTGCCCGCCCAATGGGTGCTGCTGGAGCAGATGCCTCTGAGCCCCAACGGCAAACTGGATCGCAAGGCTTTGCCCAAGGCGGACGCGAGCTTGCACGCGCGGGCGTACGTCGCGCCGCAGAGCGAGCTGGAACAGCAGATCGCCGCGATCTGGGCCGAAGTCCTGGCGGTACCGCGCGTGGGGTTGAACGACAACTTCTTCGAACTGGGCGGCCACTCGCTGCTGGCGACCCAGGTGGTGGTGCGCCTGCGCGAGCAGCTGCACGCCGAATTCGACGTCAAATCGATCTTCACCACCCCGACCCTGGCCGATTTCAGCGCCTATGTGGCAGGCCAGCAGACAAATAATTCGCCGGTGCAGGACGCATTGGCTAAATCCTTGGAGGCTCTCAAACGTCTATCAGCAGAAGATTTGGATAAATTGACTTCCTGAGGGGCGTGGCGTGCAAGCATTAATCGAGTCGGTAGGGTCACTTTCGGCGCAGCAAAAGAAAGCGTTGGCGGTAATGCTCAAGCAGCAAGGCATCAACCTGTTTGAGATTGCCCCGGTTTTCAAGCGCCAGGAAGGTGAGCCTCTTCGGCTCTCTTATGCCCAGGAGCGGCAGTGGTTTTTGTGGCAGTTGGAGCCGCAGAGCACCGCCTATCATGTGCCAAGGGCCTTGCGCCTTACCGGCGAACTGGACGTGGCCGCGTTGCAGCGCAGCTTTGACACACTGGTGCTGCGCCATGAAAGCCTGCGCACGCATTTGCAGGAGGACGGCGACAGTGCCTTGCAGGTGATTGCCGATCAGGTACGGGTGGAGATCGCCCTGGTCGACGCCGAGGAATCCGAACTCAAGGCGCTGGTGGAAGCCGAGATCGCCCAGCCATTCGATTTGCAACAAGGCCCGCTGTTGCGGGTCAAGCTGCTGCGCCTGGCGCCCCAGGAGCATGTGCTGGTGCTGGTGCAGCATCACATCGTCTCCGATGGCTGGTCGATGCAGGTGATGGTCGACGAGCTGGTGCAACTGTACGCCGCCTATGTGCAGGGCCAGGACCTGCAACTGCCGGCCTTGCCGATCCAGTACGCCGACTACGCGCTATGGCAGCGCAGCTGGATGGAGGCGGGCGAGCGTGAGCGCCAATTGGGTTACTGGAAAGGCATGCTCGGCGGCGATCAACCGGTCCTCGAAATGCCCATGGACCGTCCACGGCCAGCGCTACAGAGCTACCGCGGGGCCAGGCTGGACCTGACCCTGGAAGCCTCTCTGGTGGCAGGCCTCAAGACCTTGGCGCAGCGTGAAGGTGTGACGATCTTCATGCTGTTGCTGGCGTCGTTCCAGGCTGTGCTGCACCGCTACAGCGGCCAGGGTGACATCCGCATCGGCGTGCCGGTGGCCAACCGTAATCGGGTGGAGACCGAGCGCCTGATCGGCTTTTTCGTCAACACGCAAATCCTCAAGGCCGATATCGACGGCCAGATGACCTTCCGTGAACTGCTGCAGCAGACCCGCCAACGCGCGGTCGAGGCCCAGGCCCATCAGGACCTGCCGTTCGAACAGCTGGTGGAAGCGCTGCAGCCCGAGCGCAGCCTGAGCTACAACCCGTTGTTCCAAGTGATGTTCAACCACCAGACCGACACTCAGCGCGGTGGCGGCAGCGTAACGGGGTTGCAAGTGCAAGGGCTGGAGTGGGACAGCAAGACGTCGCAGTTCGACCTCAGCCTCGACACTCAGGAGTCGGCTGACGGTATCCAGGCGTCGCTGACCTATGCCACTGACTTGTTCGACGCCCCGGGCCTGGAGCGCTTCCTTGCCCATTGGCATCGCCTGTTGCACCGGGTGGCCCAGGATTGCGGTGGCCGTATCGGTGAATTGCCCCTGTTGGATGATGCCCAGTGGCAGCAACAGGTGCACGGCTGGAACCACACGCCCATGGCGTTTGCGCAGGACGAGGGCGTGCATCGGTTGCTGGAGGCCCAGGCGCAAGCGCGCCCCGACGCCATTGCCCTGGTGTGCAACGGCCAGGCGCTGAGTTACGGCGAGCTGAACTGTTGCGCCAACCGCCTGGCCCATCGCCTGCGCGCTGCGGGTGTCGGGCCGGACGTGCTGGTGGCGGTGGCCCTCGACCGCTCGGTGGACATGGTCTTGGCCCTGCTGGCGACGCTGAAGGCCGGTGGCGCCTACGTGCCGCTCGATCCGCAATTCCCGGCGGACCGGCTGGCCTTCATGCTGGAAGACAGCCGCGCTCGCGTGCTATTGACTGCCGGCGACCTGCACCAACGCCTGCCCCTGGCGGCCGACCAGCAGGTGTTGTTCATGGACGCGCAGCAAGACGCACGCTACAGCAGCGCCAACCCCGAGGTGGCACTGACGGGCGAGCACCTGGCCTATGTGATCTACACCTCCGGTTCCACCGGCAAGCCCAAGGGCGTGATGGTGCGTCATGGCGCACTGAGCAGCTTCACCCATGGCATGGCCAGCACCCTGGCCATTGGCGCTGACGCGCGGCTGTTGTCGTTGACCACGTTCTCGTTCGATATCTTTGCCCTGGAACTCTACGTGCCACTGGCGACGGGAGCGACGGTGGTGCTGGCCGACAAGGAAGTGTCCCTGGACCCCGAGGCGATTCTGGGTCTGGTGCAGCGCGATGCGATCAGTGTGGTGCAAGCCACACCCTCGACCTGGCGCATGCTTCTGGACAGCGAACGCCGTGCCTTGCTGCACGGGGTCAAGTGCCTGTGCGGTGGCGAAGCGTTGCCGGCCGACCTGGCCCAGCGCATGCTGGCCCAGCAGGGCACGGTGTGGAACCTGTATGGCCCGACCGAAACCACTATTTGGTCGGCGGCCCATGAGTTGGTCGAGCCGGTGCCCTTTGTCGGGCGGCCGATCGCCAACACCTCATTGTTCATTCTTAATGCCGATCTCGTGCCGTGCCCGGTAGGCGCTGCAGGCGAGCTGCTGATCGGCGGTGTCGGCCTGGCCCGGGGGTATCACGGCCGGGCTGCGTTGACCGCCGAGCGTTTTGTGCCCAGCCCGTTTGCGCGCAACGGCGAGCGGCTTTATCGCACAGGCGACCTGGCGCGCTATCGCGCGGATGGCGTGGTCGAGTACATCGGCCGCGTCGACCATCAGGTCAAGGTGCGTGGGTTCCGTATCGAACTGGGAGAGATTGAGGCGTGCCTGCGTGAGCAGCGTGCGATCCGCGAAGCCGTGGTGGTGGCCGAGCATGACCAGTTGCTGGCCTATCTGGTGACCGACACCTTGACGCCGGAAGCCGATCAGGGCGCCTTGCGCGAAGCGTTCAAGGCCGCACTGCGCGAGGTGCTGCCGGATTATATGGTGCCGGCGCACATGCTGTTCCTGGCCCGCCTGCCGCTGACACCGAACGGTAAGCTGGATCGCAAGGCGCTGCCCAAGCCAGACGCCAGCCTGCTGCAAAAACGCTATGTGGCGCCGGTCGGTGAGAAAGCCCGGCAGGTGGCCGCGATCTGGGCCGAGGTGCTGGGTGTGCCACAGGTGGGCCTGGAGGACCATTTCTTCGAGCTCGGCGGTCATTCGCTGCTGGCGACCCGCATGGTGTCCCGTGTGCGCCAGGCGCTGGGTATCGAGGTGGCACTCAAAAGCCTGTTTGAGCAACCGGTGCTGGGCGCCTTCGTGGCGTCATTGGGGGATGCAGGCGCCGAGGTCGCGCAGATCACCCGCGCCGATCGCGCACAGCCGCTGGCCCTGTCGTACGCCCAGGAGCGCCAGTGGTTCCTCTGGCAGCTGGAACCCGACAGCGCGGCCTATCACATTCCTGCCGCGCTGCGCCTGTCGGGTGCGCTTGACCGTGTGGCCCTGCAACGTGCGTTCGACACTCTGGTGCAGCGCCATGAAACCTTGCGCACGGTGTTTTTTTCCGACGTTAGCCAGACCGTTCAGCGTGTGCTCGAACAGGCTGCGCCGGTCATTGAACACCAGGTTGTGGGCGCAGCCACCTCCGGCGAATTGCAGGGGTGGGTGGAGCGCGAAATCGCCCGGCCATTCGACCTGCAGGCCGGCCCGTTACTGCGCATCAAGCTGCTGCAACTGAGCGAGCACGAGCATGTGCTGATACTGGTCCAGCACCACATCGTGTCGGATGCCTGGTCGATGCAGGTCATGGTCGATGAATTGGTGAGTTTGTATGCCGGTTACAGCCAGGGGCTCGAGCCAGTGCTGCCGGCACTGCCGATTCAATACGCCGACTACGCCCAGTGGCAGCGTGGCTGGATGGAGGCGGGCGAAAAAGCCCGGCAATTGGCCTATTGGCGGGCCCGCCTGGGGGATGTGCAGCCGGTACTGGAGCTGCCGCTGGACCGCCCGCGCCCGGCGATACAACGTTACGAAGGTGCGCGCCTGGATGTGCTGGTCGAACCTGCCGTGGTCGAGGGCTTGCGCGCCCTGGCGCAGCGCGAAGGCGTGACCATGTTCATGCTGCTGCTCGCGTCTTTCCAGTCGATGTTGTACCGCTACAGCGGCCAGTCGGATATCCGTGTCGGCGTGCCTATCGCCAACCGTAACCGCCTGGAAACCGAACAACTGATCGGCTTCTTCGTCAATACCCAGGTGCTCAAGGCCGAGATCGACGGGCACATGACCTTTGCCCAGCTGTTGCAGCAGGTCAAGGAGCACGCGTTGGGGGCGCAGGCCCATCAGGACCTGCCTTTCGAACAGTTGGTCGAGGCCCTGCAACCCGAGCGCAGCCTGAGCCACAACCCGCTGTTCCAAGTGATGTTCAATCACCAGTCCGACGCCCATGCCAACCGTGGCAGCCAGCAATTGCCGGGGCTGCAGGTGCAGGGGCTGGAGTGGGACAGTCATACGGCGCATTTCGACCTGAGCCTGGACACCCAGGAGTCTGCCGAGGGCCTGCACGCTTCGTTGACCTACGCGACCGCATTGTTCGACGCCAGTACCCTGCAGCGCTTCGCCGCGCATTGGCAAAACCTGCTGAAGAGCGTGGTAGGCACGGCCCGGCAGTGTGTCGCCGACTTGCCGATGCTGGGCCGCGATGAGCAAGCGCAGATGCTCTATGCGTGGAACCCGCCGCAACCCGCGCGTGCCGCCCACAGCAGCGTGCTGGTTAAATTCGAGCAGCAGGTGGCGAGCCGGCCCGACGCCGTCGCCCTGATCATGGATCAGCGGCGCATGAGTTACGCTGACCTCAACCAGCGCGCCAACCACCTGGCCCACGCCCTGATCGAACAGGGCGTGGGCGCCGACAGCCTGGTCGGCGTTGCCGTGGACCGTTCGCTGGAAATGATCGTGGCCCTGCTGGCTGTGCTCAAGGCCGGCGGCGCCTATGTACCGCTGGACCCGCAATACCCCTGCGACCGCCTGCAATGCATGATTGAAGACAGCGGCTTGCAGCTGTTGCTGACCCAGCATCCCTTGCTGGAGCGCCTGCCGATCAGTGCCGACCTGGCGTTGATCTGCCTGGAGTCCGATCCGCAGTGGTTGGCCGAGTACCCGTCGAGTAACCCCGAGGTGCGCGCGTTCCCGGCCAACCTGGCCTACCTGATGTTCACCTCGGGTTCGACCGGGCGGCCCAAGGGCGTGGGCATCGACCAGGCTTCGTTGGCACGCCACGTCGAGGTGTTTACCGAGGTGTTTGCGCTGACCGCCGCTGACTGCGTGCTGCAATTCGGTACATTCAACTTCGACGGCTTCGTCGAGCAACTCTACCCGGCGCTATGCTGCGGGGCCGCGGTGGTGGTGCGTGGCGGCGAGCTGTGGGACAGCGACACCTTCTACACCCAACTGATCGAACATGAGATTTCGGTGGTCGACCTCACCACCGCCTACTGGCACCTGATTGCCCGGGACTTTGCCGAGCGAGGTGTGCGGGACTATGGGCGGTTGCGCCAGGTGCATGCGGGCGGCGAAGCCATGCCGCCGGAAGGTTTGGCTTCCTGGCGCGATGCCGGCCTGGGCCATGTGCGCCTGCTCAACACCTACGGCCCCACCGAGGCGACCGTTACGGTCACGGCCCTCGATTGTGCGGGTTATGTCGATGGCCGCGAAGCCGTCACGCAAATGATGCCGATTGGTCGCGTACTGGACGGCCGCGCCATCTACCTGCTGGATGCCAGCCTCAACCCGGTGCCTGTGGGCGTGGCCGGCGAACTGGTGATCGGCGGGCCATTGCTGGCGCGGGGGTACTTCAACCGCGCGGCGCTGACCGCCGAACGCTTTATTCCCGACCCCTTCGACCCCGCTGGCGGCGGTCGCCTGTACCGCACCGGCGACCTGGCGCGCTACCGTGCCGATGGTGTGATCGAGTACATCGGGCGCATCGACCATCAGGTCAAGGTGCGTGGCTTCCGTATCGAACTGGGTGAAATCGAATCGCGCCTGCTGGCCCAGGATGCGGTGCGCGAAGCGCTGGTGATTGCTGCCGACCAGCAACTGATCGCCTACCTGGTTACCCCCATGGCCGAGTCCGGGCAGGACGCACTGCGTGAGCAGCTTCGCACGGCTTTGCGCGATGAGCTGCCGGACTACATGGTGCCGGCGCACTTCATGTTCCTGAAGGCACTGCCGTTGAGCCCCAATGGCAAGTTGGATCGCCATGCCTTGCCACGCCCGGATACGAGCCAGGCGCTGCACAGTTGGGTGGCGCCGGTCAGTGTGCTGGAGCAGCAGGTTGCCGCGATCTGGGCGGATATCCTCGGTGCTGAACGTATTGGCCTGACCGATCATTTCTTTGAGATGGGCGGGCATTCCTTGCTGGCCATGCAAGTGGCGTCGCGCCTGCGGCATAACCTGGGGATCGAGTTGCCGCTGCGCGTGCTGTTCGAACAACCGCGCCTCGACGGCTTTGTCGCGGCCCTGCACAGCGAGGGCAAGCAGGGCGGTTCGACGGCGCCGGCGTTGGTGCCGTCTTCCCGCGATGTGCCCTTGGTGTTGTCGTACGCCCAGGAGCGCCAGTGGTTCCTCTGGCTGCTGGAGCCCGACAGCGCCGCCTACCATGTGCCCAGCGCGTTGCGCCTCAAGGGCCAGCTGGACCTGAACGCGCTGCAACGCAGCTTCGACACGTTGGTAGCGCGCCATGAAAGTCTGCGCACCCATTTGCATCAGGGTGATGAGCAGACCGTGCAGGTGATTGCGCCGCAGGCCAAGGTCGACATCGTTCTGGTCGAGAGCGACCCGAGCCGGCTCAAGGCCCAGGTGCAAGCCGAGATCGCCCGCCCGTTCGACCTGCAGGCCGGGCCATTGCTCAGGGCCACGTTGCTGCGCCAGGGCGAGGACGAGCATGTACTGGTGCTGGTGCTGCACCATATCGTCTCCGACGGCTGGTCGATGCAAATCATGGTCGATGAGCTGGTGCAGTTGTACAGCGCCTACAGCCAGGGCCTGGATCTGCAACTGCCGGCCTTGCCGATCCAGTACGCCGACTATGCCCGCTGGCAGCGCGAGTGGATGGACGCGGGCGAAAAAGCCCGACAGCTTGCGTACTGGCAAGGTTTGCTGGGCGGCGAGCAACCGGTGCTGGAATTGCCTTTCGACCACCAGCGCCCGGCCGAGCAAAGCCATCGTGGTGCGCGCCTGTTTGTCGAGCTGCCGCCCGCGCTGGTTGCCGACCTCAAGGGCCTGGCGCAACGCGAAGGCGTGACCCTGTTCATGCTGTTGCTGGCCTCGTTCCAGGCGCTGATGCATCGTTACAGCGGCCAGGAAGACGTGCGCGTCGGGGTGCCGATTGCCAACCGCAACCGGGTCGAGACCGAGCGGCTGATCGGCTTCTTCGTCAACACCCAGGTGCTCAAGGCCGATATCGATGAGCAGACTTCGGTCACGCAACTGTTGCGGCAGGTCCGCCAGCGTGCGCTGGAGGCCCAGGACCATCAGGACCTGCCGTTCGAACAACTGGTGGAGGCGCTGCAACCCGAGCGCAGTTTGAGTCTTAACCCGTTGTTCCAGGTGATGTTCAACCACCAGACCGAAGCGCGCCTGGGCGGCGTCGAACACGCGCTGTCCACACTGCGCGTCGAAGGCCTGGAATGGGAGAGCCAGACCGCCCATTTCGACCTGGACCTGGATGTGCATGAAGGCACGGACAGCATCTGGGCCACCTTGGGTTACGCGACCGACCTGTTCAACGCCTCGACCATCAAGCGCATGGCCTGCCATTGGCAGAACCTGTTGCAGGCGATGGTTGCCGATCAACAGCAATCCATCAGTCAACTCAACCTGCTGGGCCAGGATGAGCAACGACATATCCTGCAGCTGTGGAACCAGACCGACGCCGGCTTCTCGGCCGAGCGTCTGGTACACGAAATGGTTGCCGACCGCGCCGCCGAAAACCCCGCTGCGGTGGCGGTCAAGTTCGATGCGCAAACCCTGAGTTATGGCGAGCTGGACCGCCAGGCCAACCGCCTGGCCCATGCCTTGATCGCCCGTGGCATCGGCCCCGAAGTACGGGTGGCGATTGCCATGCCGCGCAGTGCCGAGAGCCTGGTGGCGTTCCTCGCGGTGATGAAAGCCGGCGGCGTGTATGTGCCGCTGGATATCGAATACCCGCGTGATCGCCTGCTGTACATGATGCAGGACAGCCGCGCGCAACTGCTGCTGACCCATTCCAGTGCGTTGCCGCAACTGCCGATTCCCGACGGCATGCAGACGCTGGCCATCGATCGCACCGAGGCGTGGGCCGACTACAGCGACACCGCGCCGG
>NZ_FWZV01000026.1:0-61168 GCF_900177315.1 Pseudomonas sp. LAMO17WK12:I1
ACAAGCACCCACACGAATTGCTTGATTCAGTTGTTAAAGAGCGGTTGGTTAAGAGCTTTCGTCTCAACCGAGGCGCGCATTCTACAGCAGCCTCATTTGCTGTCAAGTGATTATTTTCAGAAGCTTTCGAAGATTTCTTCAACAACTTCAACCACTTGCGCTTCCGATCTCTCGTCAGCGGGAGGCGAATTCTACAGCGTTACACGCTGCTGTCAACACCTCTTTTTCTCCGCTTTCGACCGAGAAGATCGAATCGTTAATAGCGCCAAACAACACGACTCTACCAACTCCTTCTGGGCTTCGATGAACTGAAGAAATCCGCTGTCTTATTCTGCATAACTCGTTGTTTACCAAGGAGTTTTACGTTTCGACTGCGCCGGAAGTGGGGCGAATTATAGACTTCTAGAATCTGCCGTCAACATTTAATTTGGTTTTCCTATCAATCTACCGAAGTTGATTAAAAAACCACCAAAAACGCCCTCTATATAGAAGAGCGCTCCTAGATAACTCCCGCTTCTTTTAAAGCCTTCACATTCGCCGAGCCCAGCCCCAATACATCCTGCAGCACCTGAGCCGTATGCTGCCCCAACAAAGGAGGCGCAGTACGGTACTCCACAGGCGTCTTGGATAACCGAATCGGACTGGCCACCAGCGGCACCATCCCCGCCAACGCATGCGGCAGCTGTATCGCCAGCCCTCGTGCCTTTACCTGAGGATCGGCAAACACCTGGGCCAGGTCATTGATCGGCCCACAAGGCACACCAACCCGCTCCAGTTGTGACACCCACTCAGCCGTAGTCTTGAAGACCGTAACCTGGCGAATCAATGGAATCAGCTCAGCGCGGTTGGCTACCCGCACCTTATTAGTAGAGAACCGCGGATCATCCGCCCACTGCGGCTGCCCAGCCACTTCGGCGAACTTACGAAATTGCCCGTCATTACCCACGGTCAGTATGAAATCGCCATCGGCCGTAGGAAAATCCTGATAAGGCACGATATTCGGATGAGCATTACCCAGTCGTTTTGGCGCCGCTCCCGTGGCCAGGTAGTTCATCGCCTGGTTAGCCAGACAAGCCACCTGCACATCAAGCAACGCCATATCGATATGCTGCCCACCCCCGTCATGATCCCGATGCGCCAGCGCAGCAAGGATCGCCACCGTCGAGTAGAGCCCAGTGAGAATGTCAGTCAACGCCACCCCCACCTTCACCGGCCCGGCCCCCTCATCGCCTTCCGGCCGACCAGTAAGACTCATCAGCCCACCCAACCCCTGGATCATGAAGTCATACCCCGCGCGAGCGGCATACGGCCCCGTCTGACCGAAGCCAGTGATCGAGCAGTAGATCAACTCGGGATTCACCTTCTTGAGCGACTCGTAGTCCAGCCCATACGCCGCCAGGCCACCCACCTTGAAGTTCTCGATCAAGATGTCGGACTTGGCCGCCAGATCTCGCACCAGCCGTTGTCCCTCCGGCCGCGTGAAGTCGATCGTCACCGACTCTTTGTTGCGATTAGCCGACAAGTAGTACGCCGCCTCACTCGTGTTCTCGCCATCAACATCCTTAAGGAAGGGCGGCCCCCAGGCGCGCGTATCGTCACCGCTACCAGGTCGCTCGACCTTGATCACCTCAGCCCCAAGGTCCGCAAGGATCTGCCCGGACCAGGGGCCTGCCAACACTCGCGATAAATCCAATACCCGCAGATGCGAAAGCGCGCCCATGCCGTTCCCCTATTAATAGAACGCCTGAAGACCGGTTTGCGCGCGCCCCAGAATCAGGGCATGCACGTCATGGGTGCCCTCATAGGTGTTAACCACCTCCAGGTTCACCAGATGACGCGCCACCCCGAACTCATCGGAGATGCCGTTACCCCCCAACATGTCCCGCGCCATACGTGCGATGTCCAAGGACTTGCCGCATGAGTTGCGCTTCATGATCGATGTGATTTCAACCGCAGCCGTTCCCTCTTCCTTCATACGCCCCAGGCGCAGGCAGCCTTGCAGCGCCAGGGTGATTTCGGTCTGCATATCGGCCAGCTTCTTCTGGATCAATTGAGTTGCTGCCAATGGACGGCCGAACTGATGGCGATCCAGGGTGTACTGGCGTGCGGTGTGCCAACAGAACTCGGCAGCACCCAAAGCCCCCCAGGAGATGCCATAACGCGCCGAGTTAAGGCAGGTGAAAGGGCCCTTCAAGCCGCGCACATCCGGGAAAATGTTCTCTTCCGGCACAAACACGTTATCCATCACGATCTCACCGGTGATGGAGGCGCGCAGGCCGACCTTGCCGTGAATCGCCGGCGCACTCAGGCCTTTCCAGCCTTTCTCCAGGACAAACCCACGAATATCCCCAGCATCGTCCTTGGCCCACACCACAAACACGTCCGCAATCGGGCTATTGGTGATCCACATTTTTGCGCCCGTCAGGCTGTAGCCGCCATCCACTTTGCGTGCACGAGTAACCATCGCGCCGGGATCGGAACCGTGGTCAGGCTCGGTCAAACCAAAGCAGCCAATCCATTCGCCCGAGGCCAATTTCGGCAAGTACTTCTGCTTTTGCGCTTCGGTGCCGAACTCATTGATAGGCACCATCACCAGTGACGACTGCACACTCATCATCGAGCGATAACCGGAGTCGACGCGCTCAACCTCACGCGCAATCAGGCCGTAGCTGACGTAGTTCAAACCACTGCCCCCGTACTGCTCAGGAATCATTGCCCCCAGCAAACCGGTCTCACCCATTTCACGGAAAATCGCCGGGTCGGTCTTTTCATGGCGAAAAGCTTCAAGCACACGCGGCGCCAGCTTGTCCTGGGCGAATTGCTCAGCACTGTCGCGCACCATGCGCTCCTCTTCGGTGAGCTGTTGATCCAGCAGCAGTGGATCGATCCAGTTGAAGCTTGCCTTGCCAGCCATGAATGAGTCCTCGCAAAGAAAATCAGAAGTCGTGCATGGAGCCTAGGCCGGGCAGGCAGGGAGAGCAAACGAGGTTTTTGCATAGGCTTGTGCTAATTTCTCACTCCGTAACGCCTATAAGCGACTCAGCTGCACTTTTTGTGTGAGGACAAGGTATATGCGCAGGAAAATTCCCAGCACCACCGCCCTTGTCAGTTTTGAAGCGGCAGCCCGCCACGAGAGCTTTACCAAGGCGGCGCATGAGCTTTCCATCACCCAAGGCGCCATTTGCCGACAGATCGCCAGCCTGGAGGAGTTTTTAAGTGTCGAGCTGTTTCGGCGCTCACGGCGCGGGGTAAAGCTGACGGAGGCGGGACTTTCATACAGCCGTCGCGTGGCCACCCAGCTGGACGCCGTGGAGCGCGATACCCTGTCCGTCATGGGGCAGCAAGGCGCAAACACCATTGAACTGGCCGTAGTACCCACGTTTGGTACGCAATGGTTGATCCCTCGCCTCAAGGACTTTCAACGACAGCATCCAGAGGTGACGGTAAACCTGACTAACCGCACGCGTCCTTTTCTGTTTGCCGACACAGAGTTCGACGCAGCAATCTACTTCGGCGACGCCGATTGGTCCGGCACCGAATCCCACAGGCTCATGGGAGAAAATCCTGTCCCCGTGTGCAGCCCGCGACTATTGGGCGAACTTGAGCGATTCACCCCCCAGGAGATTGCAGAACTGCCATTGCTGCAGCAGACCACCCGCCCTTACGCCTGGCGCCAATGGTTCAACGCCCAGCAACTGAACGTGCCCCGCGACATGACAGGCCCACGTTACGAGCTATTCTCGATGTTGTCTCAAGCCGCCATGCATGACATGGGTATTGCACTGATCCCTCCATTCCTTATCCAGCGAGAACTGGACGAGCAGCGACTGGTGATCGCAAGCCCGAAGGCGCTGACCAGTTCGAAGGCTTATTACCTGATGATTCCTGACAGAAAAGTCGAATCCGCTTCACTGCACGCGTTCAGAGACTGGTTGATCGACCAATCGCAGCAGTACAGCCCCAGCATTTAAAGGACAAGCCTCACATGCTGACTTTGTAGTCAGCTAAATCTAAAGCCTACAGATATACGTATATGTCGCATTTAAGCAGACTGTACCTGTCAGTCTGAAACAAGGCTTAAAGCCATGATTTTCGTGGCTTGTAGCGACTCCTATCAGCCAATGCCCGACTATTCACATCAACGATGGAAAAAAATACACGAATCAGCTGCAGCCCTTTAAACACCTGTATTTAAAGAGGTTATTTCAACGTGTTGCGACAATCAGTCACAGGGTGACTTGTAGTTAATTTTTCGTCACCCGTCATAATCCCTTGAAGGCCGTAAAGTTCGCCTGCAAAATGCCGCGCCCCGCTGTCATTTCAGCGGGATCGTGCTGATCGGCCGCCCCAGCTGCGCCACTCGCGGTGCACTGGCCTTTTTACAAAAAGATCAAAAGCAAAAAGATCATGCAGGAGATTTGACGTGCACATTGGTGTTCCTCTCGAAACCCAGACCGGTGAAACGCGGGTGGCTGCCACCCCGGAAACCATCAAGAAGCTGATCGGCCAGGGCCATAAGGTCACTGTTCAAAGCGGCGCAGGCCTCAAGGCCAGCATCGTCGACAGTGCCTATGAAGCGGCAGGCGCGACCATTGGCAGTGCCGGCGATGCGTTTGGCGCCGAGCTGATTCTCAAGGTGGTCGCCCCCAGCGACAGCGAACTGGCGCTGATCAAAAGCGGCACCGTGTTGGTGGGCATGCTCAATCCGTTCAGCAACGAAACCATTGCCAAGCTGGCCGAACAGGGCATCACGGCCTTTGCGCTGGAAGCTGCGCCACGTACCTCGCGGGCCCAGAGCCTCGACGTGCTGTCGTCCCAGGCCAACATCGCCGGCTATAAAGCCGTGTTGCTCGCCGCCCATCATTACCCGCGCTTCATGCCGATGCTGATGACCGCCGCCGGTACGGTCAAAGCCGCGCGCGTGCTGATCCTCGGCGCCGGTGTTGCAGGCCTTCAAGCCATCGCCACGGCGAAACGCCTGGGCGCGGTGATCGAAGCATCCGACGTGCGCCCTGCGGTAAAAGAGCAGATCGAATCCCTTGGCGCCAAGTTCGTCGACGTGCCCTACGAAACCGACGAAGAACGTGAATGCGCCGTTGGCGTCGGCGGCTACGCGCGCCCGATGCCCAGCAGCTGGATGCAACGCCAGGCGCTGGCCGTGCACGAACGCGCCAAGCAGGCCGACATTGTCATCACCACCGCCCTGATCCCCGGCCGCAAGGCGCCGACGCTGCTCAGCGCCGACACCGTCGCGCAGATGAAGCCCGGCTCGGTGGTCATCGACCTCGCTGCCGCCCAGGGCGGTAACTGCCCGCTGACCGTCGCCGACCAGGTGGTGGTGGAGAACGGCGTAATCATCTGCGGCCCGACCAACCTCGCCGGCGCCGTCGCCGCCGATGCGTCGGCCTTGTATGCGCGCAACCTGCTGGACTTCCTGAAGCTGGTCTTCAACAAGGAAGGGCAGTTTGAAATCAACCTCGAAGACGACATCGTCGCCGCGTGCCTCATGTGCCGCGACGGCCAAGTCATCCGCAAAAACGCCTAAGCAGGGATTCAGACGATGGAAGAGCTTATCTCCCCCGGTATCTACAACCTGATCATCTTTGTGCTGGCGATTTATGTCGGTTACCACGTGGTCTGGAACGTAACGCCCGCACTGCACACACCGTTGATGGCAGTGACCAACGCCATTTCAGCGATTGTGATTGTCGGCGCCATGCTCGCTGCAGCGCTGACCGTTACGCCACTGGGCAAGACCATGGGCACCCTGGCTGTGGCCCTCGCAGCCGTGAACGTGTTCGGCGGTTTCCTGGTAACTCGCAGGATGCTGGAGATGTTCAAGAAGAAAGCCCCGAAAGTAAAAGAAGAGGCGCCGAAGTAATGAGCATGAATCTGGTGACGACGCTGTACCTGATCGCGTCGATCTGCTTTATCCAGGCCCTCAAAGGCCTGTCGCATCCCACTACGTCACGACGCGGCAACCTGTTCGGCATGCTCGGCATGGCGCTGGCGGTACTCACGACCGTGGGCCTCATCTATAAGCTCGGCGCTGAGCTGGCCACCGCCGGTATCGGCTACGTGATCGTCGGCCTGCTGGTCGGCGGCACCGCCGGCTCGATCATGGCAAAGCGCGTAGAAATGACCAAGATGCCCGAACTGGTCGCCTTCATGCACAGCATGATCGGCCTGGCCGCGGTGTTTATCGCGATTGCCGCCGTGGTCGAGCCACAGTCCCTGGGCATCGTCAAACACCTGGGCGATGCGATCCCGGCGGGCAACCGCCTGGAGCTGTTCCTCGGCGCGGCCATCGGCGCAATTACCTTCTCCGGTTCGGTGATCGCGTTCGGCAAGCTCTCGGGCAAGTACAAGTTCCGCCTGTTCCAAGGCGCACCGGTACAGTTTGGCGGCCAGCACAAGATCAACCTGGTACTCGGCCTCGCAACCCTGGGCCTGGGCCTGGCGTTCATGTTCACCGGCAACCTCACCGCCTTTGCGCTGATGCTGGCATTGGCGTTCGTGCTCGGCGTGCTGATCATCATCCCGATTGGCGGCGCCGATATGCCGGTTGTTGTGTCGATGCTCAACAGCTACTCCGGCTGGGCAGCGGCGGGCATCGGCTTCTCGCTGAACAACTCGATGCTGATCATTGCCGGTTCGCTGGTGGGTTCAAGCGGTGCGATCCTGTCGTACATCATGTGCAAGGCGATGAACCGCTCCTTCTTTAATGTACTGCTCGGCGGTTTCGGCAATGCGCCGGATGCCGGTGCCGCAGCAGGCTCTAAAGAAGCACGCCCGGTAAAATCCGGTTCGGCCGACGACGCCACCTTCCTGCTGACCAACGCCGACACCGTGATCATCGTTCCAGGCTATGGCCTGGCAGTGGCACGGGCACAGCATGCCCTGAAGGAATTGACCGAGAAGCTGACCCACCGTGGCGTGACCGTGAAATACGCGATCCACCCGGTGGCCGGCCGTATGCCTGGGCATATGAACGTCCTGCTGGCCGAAGCGGAAGTGCCTTACGACCAGGTGTTCGAGATGGAGGATATCAACTCCGAATTCGGCCAGGCTGACGTGGTGCTGGTGCTGGGCGCGAACGACGTGGTCAACCCGGCCGCCAAGAACGACCCCAACTCGCCGATTGCCGGCATGCCGATCCTGGAAGCGTTCAAGGCCAAGACCATCATCGTCAACAAGCGCTCGATGGCCAGTGGTTATGCCGGGCTGGATAACGAACTGTTCTACCTGGACAAGACCATGATGGTCTTCGGTGATGCCAAGAAGGTCATCGAAGACATGGTCAAGGCCGTCGAGTAACACTGCGCCAGAGCAATACCCCAAACCCCGGCCTCCAGTAGGCTGGGGTTTTTTATTACCCCATGAAACCCGACCAAAGGCTCTAAATCGCTGCCCCGCATTCGACCATGGTAGCGGGCCGAAATTTTTTGAAATCACTACACTGCCCACCTTGCTTCCGTAGCCTGAGATAACAATTCATGTACCGTGATCGTATCCGCTTGCCTTCGTTGTTGAACAAGGTCATGAGCGCGGCAGACGCCGCCGCACTGATCGAGGACGGCATGACCGTCGGCATGAGCGGCTTCACCCGTGCCGGTGAAGCCAAGGCCGTCCCCCACGCCCTGGCCGAACGCGCCAAGACGTCCCCGCTGAAAATCACCCTGATGACCGGCGCCAGCCTGGGTAACGACCTGGACAAGCAATTGACCGAAGCCGGCGTGCTGTCCCGACGCATGCCGTTCCAGGTCGATAGCACGTTGCGCAAGGCGATCAACGCCGGCGAAGTGATGTTTATCGATCAGCACCTGTCGGAAACCGTCGAGCAACTGCGCAACAACCAGCTCAAGCTGCCGGACATTGCCGTCATCGAGGCCGTTGCGATCACCGAACAAGGCCATATCGTGCCCACCACGTCCGTGGGTAACTCCGCCAGCTTCGCGATTTTCGCCAAGCAAGTGATCGTCGAGATCAACCTGGCACACAACCCGAATCTGGAAGGGCTGCACGACATCTATATCCCGACCTACCGACCAACCCGTACGCCGATCCCCCTGGTAAAGGTCGACGACCGCATCGGCAGCACCGCGATCCCGATCCCGCCGGAGAAGATCGTCGCCATCGTGATCACCAATCAGGCCGACTCAGCCTCCACCGTGACACCACCCGACAGCGATACCCAGGGCATCGCCAACCACCTGATCAACTTCCTCAAGCAGGAAGTGGACGCCGGGCGCATGACCAACAAGCTTGGCCCGCTGCAGGCCGGGATCGGCAACATTGCCAACGCAGTGATGTGCGGCCTGATCGATTCGCCGTTCGAAGACCTGACCATGTATTCGGAAGTGTTGCAGGACTCGACGTTCGACCTGATCGACGCCGGCAAACTGAGCTTTGCCTCGGGCAGCTCGATCACCCTGTCGGAGCGGCGCAATGCCGACGTGTTCGGCAACCTGGAGCACTACAAAGACAAGCTGGTGCTGCGCCCGCAGGAAATCTCCAATCACCCTGAAGTAGTGCGGCGCCTGGGCATTATCGGCATCAACACGGCGCTGGAGTTCGACATCTACGGCAACGTCAACTCCACCCACATCTGCGGCACGCGGATGATGAACGGCATCGGCGGTTCCGGCGACTTCGCGCGCAACGCGCATCTGGCGATCTTCGTCACCAAGTCGATTGCCAAGGGCGGCGCGATTTCCAGCGTGGTGCCGATGGTCAGCCATGTGGACCACACCGAGCACGACGTCGACATCCTGGTCACCGAAGTAGGCCTCGCCGACCTGCGGGGCCTGGCGCCACGGGAGCGAGCCCGGGTGATCATCGACAACTGTGTGCATCCGGCATACCGCGATGCGCTGAACAGTTACTTCAACACAGCCTGCGCCATCGGCGGACACACGCCACACATCCTGCGCGAAGCACTGAGTTGGCACATTAACCTGGAAGAAACCGGGCATATGCTCAAGGCTTGATTGATACAGATTCGAGCTGACGCAAACACAGTTTCGTCAGCTCGATGCCACAACCCTCGCTTCTTGAAAAAACTGTACTGCTGTACCGGTCATTTCCTACCGAAAATTCCCACACTCACGTCACAAAATGCTTATTTCGCACTATTTCAGTGCGGACAAGTACAGTTGCCCCATTTCCGTACAGTACAGCGCCTATAAACAGTTAACTGGCCCCTCACAATACAGGTGAACTGTATCTAGAGAGTCTTGCGCCGGAGGAGGATCATTGGCATCAGTTAAACCACTACCTAATCCCGCCACAAGCGGAAGGATGTCATCATGGAACGTACACTCAGTTCCGAACTGTTCTTCGAAGAAAAAGCTGTAAACACCCAGGCTTCCCTGCCTTTGCGCGTTCTCGCCAACCTGATGTTGTGGCAGCGCCGCATCTCCAGCCGCCATCAACTGGCTCGTCTGGATTCGCGTCTGCTGGCTGATGCCGGTATCAGCGAAGCTCAACGCTACGAAGAGCTGAGCAAGCCGTTCTGGCGTTAATTGACGCCCGCTGGCCCTGACCCACCGGGTCCACAGCCAGCACTGATTTGTCAAAACAAAGCCCGCCCCGGGAAACCGGAGGCGGGCTTTGTTGTTTTCCGGGAGAGCCTTCTTTCCGTCCAAACAGAAGCCATTCATCCAAACCAGTACAGTTCAAAAAATATAACAGTTAAGCAGTACAATTAAACATTGGTGTATCTGTAACGGTCAGAGCCACTCGCCCACCATGGTGTTCCAGGACCTCACGAAAGGCGCTCACCATGGACACCCAACCCTCTCTCTATAAACGGCTGTTACACAGGACAGCTTCCACGCTGGCCAAATGGCTCCGCCACGCCTACGAACGCCGCCAACTGGCGCAACTCGACCTTCGAGAACTCTCCGATGTCGGCATCAGCCCGGGAGACCGAATGGCCGAGCTGTCCAAGCCGTTCTGGCGAGACTAGGCAGTCAAGAAGCTTTCCGAACGGATAAACAGCGGCTTAATATCCATGCACAACGTGGCGAACCGTTTAGAACAGGCGTCTGATCCCGAATGGCTGCCCTGCGCCACCTTATTCGTTCACCTACAGGAGTCACCCCATGTCCCGTATTCGCCTGCTGAGTGCTGCTGCCCTGCTGGCCCTGGCCACCAACGCCAGCGCATCCAGCTTCATCGTGACCACCGACTCCATCGTCGGCGCACTGAAGGCTACTTCCGACGCCACCTCCGATGCCACTTCGTCACTGCGGGATAACAAGGTCGTGCGCGCCGCCCGTGACGACGCAGCCAGCTTCGTCGCAAGCGAAGGCGCCATTCGTGGTGTGAAGCTGGAAAGCGCCCTGGCCCAGATCCGCCAACAGGCGCCGCAACTGAACACCGCGACTGACGCACAGCTGGCCCAAGCCATCCTGGCTATTTGAGTGAGTTGACACAAAGGGAGCGCCCGTCGCTCCCCGATGCCGCCGCACTGGCTCTCGCCCGGGCATTACGCTAGCCTTGGCGCTCGCTTTCAGTTGTCGAGTCCCATGGCTTTTTCATACCGCCTGCTAATAGTCCCTGTGTGTTTGTGTGCCAGCTGGTCGCCATTGGCTTCGGCCTTTGACCTGACCATCCAAGGTACCGTCGCGAGTGCGTACGCCACCAGCAAGGTGACCTCCGCGCCTTTCGACCGGAAAGTAGTCGTGGCGGCCCAGGATGATGCCGCTGCGTTTATCGCCACTGACGGCCAATGGCGGGGCGCACGGCTGGAATCCGCGCTGGATTACCTGCGCCGTACCCAACCAAAACTTAACGCCAGCGACCTTGAACTGGCGCAGGCAATTCTCGTCCAATAATCATCTTTGTATTTCGGAGTCATTCCATGCGTAGCCCGCTGATCGCCGCCACCCTTGGCCTGCTGTTGTTGGCCGACGTTGCCCAGGCACATACCCTGGTGGCCACCAGTAACATCATTGTTCGCGCCTCTGGCCGCACCATTGATTTCACTTCGGACACCACCACCTCCATCCGCGACTCCAAAGTCGTGCGCGAAGCCCACGATGACGCGGCCAGTTTCGTCGCCACCAACGGCGAGATCCGCGGCGCACAGTTGGAAGCCGCCTTCGACACCCTGCGCACCCGCCTGCCGGAAGCGCGCGATGCCAGCGACCAGACCCTCGCCGAAGCTATCCTCGCTCTGTGAGGCGCCTTGTCGCCTGGCTCCTGGCCGGGACTGTGCTGCTGTGTGCCAGCGCAGCCCAGGCCAGCCTGCAACTGCGGCTCAAGACAGATGGCTTGAGCCCGGCCGAACAGCAGGCCAGCCAGGCATTGCTCGATGAGGCGATGCGCTCGCTGCCACCGCGCGTCGTCGAGCAGTTGGACCGGCGCATCGATGTCGGCTGGACCGACAAGATGCCCGAAAATGCCTATGGCCAGGCTTCGTTGGTGTCCGAGCTGGACCTCAACCGCAACCTGCTCGACAGCCTGACCGACGGCAGCGCCGCCACGCAGAAAACCAATCGCCCCCACGGCACCGTGCGCCGGGAAATGCTCGCCACCGTCCTGCACGAACTGACCCACATCTATGACCGTGCGCGCCTGTGGCCCAAGGACGAACGCGCGCTGATCCAGCGTTGCAGCCGCCAGAACAACATCACCGGCCTGATCGGCCTGCCCGACCAATGTCGTGGCCAGAATGACCGGCGCTTCACCCTCAGCGATGACCCGCGCCTGCTGGACCTGGCGGGCTGGCCGCAATATATCGGCCGTCGCGGTGAGCGCGAACAACACAACCGTCAGGTCGCGCGCAGCCCGGATATCTACGAAACCACCAGCCCGCTGGAATTCGTAGCGGTCAATATGGAGTACTTCCTCCTCGACCCAAGCTATGCCTGCCGGCGCCCCGCGCTGTTCCGCTATTACAAGGAACACTTCGGCTGGGCCCCACCGGAACAAGACACCTGCGCCAAGACCTACGCGTTCCTCAACGCCGGCAACGATTTCGCCAAGACCCCCCTGGGCCACGTCGACCCGGAGCGGGTCTACGAAATCGACTACCTGCTGGCCGAAGCCAACCAGAACCTGGTCAGCCGCTGGGGCCACAGTATGTTGCGCCTGGTGATCTGCGCGCCGGGCCGCCCCCGTGGGCCGGACTGCCGACTCGACCTGGACCAGCACCTGGTGCTGTCCTACCGCGCCTTCGTCGGCGATGTACAGCTGTCCAGCTGGGACGGCCTGGTGGGCAAGTACCCGTCACGGCTGTTCGTGTTGCCGCTGGCCCAGGTGATCGACGAATACACCAAGACCGAACTGCGCGGCCTGGCGTCCGTGCCGCTGAAACTGTCGCGCCAGGAGATCAACGACACCGTCGAGCACGCCGCTGAAATGCATTGGAGCTATGACGGCAACTATTACTTCCTGTCCAACAACTGCGCGGTCGAAAGCCTGAAACTGCTGCGCAGCGGCAGCGCCAACCCGCAGCTGACCGGCCTGGACAACATCACACCGAATGGCCTGCTGGAAGTGCTGCAAGCCCGCGGCCTGGCGGATACCAGCGTACTCAACGACAAACGCGAGGCCATGCGCCTGGGGTATCACTTCGACTCCTTCCGCGAACGCTACCAGGCCATGTTCGACGTGCTGCGCAAACACCTGCCGATCAAACAGACCCAGGTTGAAGACTGGCTGTCCCTCAGCGCCGAAGAGCGCCGCCAGTGGTTTGGCCAGGCCGACCTGCGCACCAGCGCCGCACTGCTGCTGCTGGAACAGGCGAGCTTTCGCAAACAGCTGATGCTGGCCCAGGACGAAGTCAAGCAACGCTACCTCGGTGCACGCGAGCTGAAAAACGGCGGCATGGAGAAAGCCAACGCCACACTGCAGCAGATCCTCGCCAACAGTGGCTTCCTCAGCCGTCCGGCAGAACTGCTGGGCAGCGGTGGCTATGGCCTGCCGCAACCATCGGAAGCCAAGCGCCTGGAATCGGAAAGCGCCGAGCGCCAGAAGCAGCTGCAATCGCTCACCGGCGAGCTGGATAAAGAGGTGAGGGCGCTGCTGGAGCCGTCCCGCGCGGCCGAAATTGCCGCGTGTGAAGCCAACCTCAAGCAGGTGGGTGAACACCTGCGCAAACTGCACAAAGCAGCGGGCGGCCTCGAGCTGCCCTGAAGTACACGGGATAAACACATTCCAATGTGGGAGCGAGCCCCCTCCCACATTTGCAATGTGTACACCTGAAGACCGTACATCTTCCCACCACCAACTGTTTTGCCAACGAAAGCTGGCTGAAAGCTAACGCGTCTAGGATCGCCCCCAACTGCCGGCAACAGACCGGCTGTACACAACAACAATGGTGATCCCCGATGTCCGTCCGTACCCGCCTGTTCGCCCCAACTCCACCCGTACGCCTAGTGCCTTTCGTTCTGCGCTGACCCCACCCCGGTTTGCCATTCCCTAGCCGCGCTACGCCTGGAGTATTCCTATGCTGACTTTCCTTGGCTTTGCCATGGTCATCACGTTCATGTTCCTGATCATGACCAAGCGCCTGTCCGCGCTGATCGCCCTGATCATCGTGCCTATCCTGTTCGCGCTGTTCGGCGGTTTCGCACCGAAGATCGGCCCGATGATGCTCGAAGGCATTACCAAGCTCGCGCCGACCGGCGTGATGCTGATGTTCGCCATCCTCTATTTTGCCCTGATGATCGACTCCGGCCTGTTCGACCCGGCCGTGCGCAAGATCCTCAAGATGGTCAAGGGCGACCCGCTGAAGGTATCGGTCGGCACCGCGGTGCTGGCCCTGGTGGTGTCCCTCGACGGTGACGGCGCCACCACCTACATGATCTGCGTGGCCGCCATGCTGCCGCTGTACCAGCGCATCGGCATGAGCCCGCGGATCATGGCCGGCCTGATCATCCTCGCCGGTGGCGTGATGAACATGACCCCTTGGGGCGGCCCGACCGCCCGCGCCGCCAGTGCGCTGCACGTGGACCCCTCGGATATTTTCGTCCCGATGATCCCGGCGATGGCCGCCGGTGTGGTGGCGATCCTGGTGATTGCCTACATGTACGGCAAGCGCGAACGTGCGCGCCTGGGTGAACTGCACCTGCAAGGCGACGAGATCGACCACAGCGAGATCAGCGTGTCGCAATACCCGGACGCCCGCCGTCCGAAGCTGATCTGGTTCAACGGTGCCCTGACCCTGGCCCTGATGTGCACCCTGATCGCCGGCCTGTTGCCGCTGCCGGTGCTGTTCATGGTGGCATTCAGTATCGCGATGATCGTCAACTACCCGTGCCTGCAACAGCAGAAAGACCGCGTCGCCGCCCACGCCGGCAGCGTATTGGCGGTGGTCGGGTTGATCTTCGCCGCAGGGATCTTCACCGGCATCCTGTCGGGCACCGGCATGGTCGATGCCATGTCCAAGAGCCTGCTGGCCGTCATTCCGGAAGCCATGGGCCCTTACCTGGCGGTGATCACCGCACTGGTGAGCATGCCGTTCACCTTCTTCATGTCCAACGATGCGTTCTACTACGGCGTACTGCCAGTACTCGCCGAAGCCGCCAGCCACTACGGCATCACCGCGGTGGAAATGGCCCGCGCCTCGATCGTTGGCCAGCCCGTGCACTTGCTCAGCCCGCTGGTACCGTCGACCTACCTGTTGGTGGCCCTGGCCGGTATCGAATTTGGCGATCACCAGCGCTTCACCCTGAAGTGGGCAGTCCTGGTATGCCTGTGCATAATGTTCGCCGCATTGCTGATGGGGATTTTTCCGCTGTTCAGCACTCTATAATCGTACCGACTCACTCACCGCGCGGCGCTGCAGCTTGCGCGGTTTAACACTTGCTCAAAGGAATACACATGGAATGGCTGACCAATCCGGAAATCTGGATTGCCTTCTTCACCCTGACGGCCCTCGAGATCGTCCTGGGCATCGATAACATCATCATGATTTCGATCCTGGTCAGCCGCATGCCCAAGCATATGCAGGCACGCACCCGGATCTTCGGCCTGGCATTGGCCATGGTCACGCGAATCCTGTTGCTGCTGTCGATCACCTGGGTCATGCGCCTGACCGACGACCTGTTCGTGGTCTTCGGCCAAGGCATTTCAGGCCGCGACCTGATCCTGTTCTTCGGTGGCCTGTTCCTGCTGTGGAAAAGCTCCCAGGAGATGTACCACGCCCTGGAAGGTGAAGACGAAACCCACGACGAACCCAAGGGCGCCGGTGGCAAGTTCATCTACACCATCATCCAGATCGCGATCATCGACATCGTGTTCTCCCTGGACTCGGTGATCACCGCCGTGGGCATGGTCTCCCATGTGCCGGTCATGGTTGCCGCGATCATTGTTGCCGTATTGGTGATGATGCTGGCCGCCGGCACCATCAGCGACTTCATCGACAAGCACCCGTCGCTGAAAATGCTGGCACTGTCGTTCCTGCTGGTGGTCGGTACCGTGCTGATCGCCGAATCCTTCGACGTGCACGTGCCAAAAGGCTACGTCTACTTCGCCATGGCGTTCTCGCTGGCGGTGGAAGCGGTGAACATCAAGATGCGCACCGCCATCGCGAAAAAGAAGAAACAGCAGGACCCTGTGAAACTGCGCAAGGACATTCCGGGTCAATAAACCCGAGCCAGACAAAAAAGGGGCTTTTATAAGCCCCTTTTTTTCATGCATAAAAAGCTGATTTCATGACAGTTTTGTTTCAATCCCCACTTTAGCTATGCGATGCTGGCGCCGAGCCCATTCGCCAACTACAGCTTAACTACAAGACGTAGAACGGCACGCGGCAACTTTCCTTCGCTCCTCTTGGAGCGCACCCACACGGGGGGCCGAGCATGCTGACCTTGCTCAATCTGCTTTCCGCCGTGACCCTGCTTATCTGGGGCACGCACATCGTCCGTACCGGCATCCTGCGGGTCTACGGTTCAAACCTGCGTCAAGTCATCGGGCAGAACATGTCCAAGCGCTGGCTGGCATTTGTCGCCGGCATCCTGGTGACTGCCATGGTGCAGAGCAGCAACGCCACGGCAATGCTGGTGACCTCCTTTGTCGGCCAGGGCCTGATGGGGCTGGTGCCCGCCCTGGCGACCATGCTCGGCGCCGACGTCGGTACCGCGCTGATGGCGCGGGTGCTGACCTTCGACCTGTCCTGGCTGTCGCCGCTGCTGATCTTTCTCGGGGTGATTTTCTTCCTGTCGCGCAAACAGACGCGGGCAGGGCAGTTGGGCCGGGTCGGGATCGGCCTCGGGCTGATCATCCTCGCGCTGCAGTTAATCGTCGAAGCCGCCGGGCCGATTACCCACGCCCAGGGCGTGAAAGTACTGTTCGCCTCGCTGACCGGCGATATTTTGCTCGATGCCCTGGTCGGCGCCCTGTTCGCGATGATTTCCTACTCCAGCCTCGCCGCTGTCCTGCTGACCGCCACCCTGGCCGGCGCCGGGGTGATCGGCTTGCACGTGGCCATCGGCCTGGTAATCGGCGCCAACATCGGCAGCGGCGTGCTGGCCTTTCTCAGCACCAGCATGCAGAACGCCGCCGGTCGCCAGGTCGCCTTGGGCAGCCTGCTGTACAAACTGATCGGCCTGCTGCTGATTATTCCGGTACTCGACCCGTTGGTGCTGTGGATGGACGGGCTGGACTACAGTGCCCAAGGCATGGTCATCACCTTCCACCTGCTCTACAACGTCAGCCGTTGCCTGATCCTGCTGCCCACCATCGGCCCCATGGCCAGGCTGTGCGCCTGGTTACTGCCGGAGCGGGACGAGGTCAACGGCAAGGCCCAACCGCGCCACCTGGACCCCACGGCCCTGACCACACCGAGCCTGGCCCTGGCCAACGCCGCGCGCGAAACCCTGCGCCTGGGTGATCTGATCGACAACATGCTTACCGCCATGCAGGAAGTGCTGCGCGGCAAACAGACAGCCATTACCCAGGAAATACGCAGCCTCAGCGACGATGTCGAGGCACTCTACAGCGCAATCAAACTCTACCTGGCGCAAATGCCTCGCGAAGACCTCAGCGAGCAAGACAGTCGGCGCTGGGCCGAAATCATCGAGCTGTCGATCAACCTGAAACTGGCCGGCGACCTGATCGAACGCATGCTGCGTAAAGTCCAGCAGCAGAAAACCTCCCAACGCCGCCAGTTTTCCGAAGTGGGCCTGGAAGAACTCACCGGCCTGCACAGCCAATTGATCGCCAACCTGCGCCTGGGCTTGTCGGTGTTCCTCAGTGCCGACCCGGAAAGCGCCCGCCAACTGCTGCGCGAAAAGCGCCGCTTCCGCGCCCAGGAACGCCGCCTGGCCCACGCCCACGTCAGCCGCCTGCAGCGCAAGATCGTGCAGAGCCTGGAGACCAGTTCCCTGCATCTGGAGCTGATTGCCGACATGAAACGCTTGAACTCGTTGTTTTGCAGCAGTGCTTATGTAGTCTTGGAAACGTCCGAAACCGGCGCACTCTCCGCCGAAGATATTGCCGACATCACACATTCGCCCTGAACGTACGATGGCCCGTGAAGTCAGTTAAAGCTGACCTCACTCGCCAGGAAGCTTGTTATGCGTCGCCTGTTGTTCGCTTGCCTGCTCATGGGTTCTGCCCACGTCTTTGCCTTTGACCGCTTGCAGGTTGAGGGCTACACCTTGCCCAACGGCCTGCAATTGCTGCTTAAACCGGGCACCGAGCGCGGCCATGTGGCGATTCGCCTGGTGGTCGGCGTCGGCCTGGACGACTTCGGCTGCGAGGACAAGGAACTGCCGCACCTGCTCGAGCACTTGCTGTTCAGCGGTATCGACGGCGGCGGCGAAGGCGAGCTGGAAGACCGCATGCAAGCCCTGGGTGGCGAGTGGAACGCCTACACCAGCAACGCCGATACGACCTTTGTGATCGAGGCACCCGCGCAAAACCAGCGCAAGGTGCTCGACCTGCTGCTGGCGATCATCACCCGCACCCAGCTGACCGACGCCAATATCAACGCGGCCAAACAGGTAGTCGAGCGCGAAGACGGCGGTCATTACTCCCACCTGCAACGCCTGCTCGACCGCCAGGACCTGGGCCACACCGCCAGCAATCAACTGGCCATCGAGCTGGGGCTCAAATGCGCCGAGCGCGCCGAGGTCGATCACCTGACCCGCGACCAACTGGAGACGCTGCGCAAAAATTGGTACGCCCCCAACAACATGACCCTGATCATCGTCGGCGACCTCGACAAACTGCTGCCGGCCTACCTGGAACGCACCTACGGCCAACTCGACCCGATCGAACCCAGCGAGCACCCGGCGCTGCCGCAGATCCAGCACGCCGCCGCCAGCCACCGCGACCTGATCCACGGCTGGGTGGGCGACAGTGCCAAACTGCACTGGCTGTTCCCCGAGCCGGTGCTGGACGACCAGCACGATGAAACCTACGACCTGCTCAAGGATTACCTGGACTGGGCGCTGTACCGCCAACTGCGCCTCAAGCATGGGTTGTCCTACGGCCCCTGGAGCGAGCGCGAGGTGCTCGGCGGCGTTGGCTTCCTCAGCCTGAATGCCGACCTAGAGCGGGACAACCTCCCCGAAGCCGAGCGGGTGCTGCAGGACCTCAAGGCGCAACTGCTCAAGGACGGCCTTGACCCAACGGTATTTGCCCGCCTCAAACAGGCCGCCATCGCCCGCCAGGCCTGGGCCGTGCAGGGCAACAGCGCGCTGGCCGACTATTATTGGAGCGCCTCGGGCGATTACGACAACGGCCACTTCAGCGACCCGGTCAAACGCATCAAGGCCGTGAGCCTGGAGCAGACCAGCCAGGCCATGCGCGAGTTGCTCAAGCAACCGGGTTACTGGCGCATCGAGAAACCACTCCTGAGCTACGACATGCTCAACTGGATCGGCGCCGGCGTCCTCGGGCTGATCGCCATTGCGTTGATCGGCCTGCGCCGTTATCGCAAACGGATCGCGTAATGAGGCACCGAACCCTGGCCTAAGACGTTATTCTGTCTGGGATTTTTTCCTACAAAGACTGCGAACCGCCGAATGCAAAACCTGACCCGCTTAATCACCCGCGTCCTCGAACTGATGAAGCGCTACCCAGGGGTGATTGCACTCGGCGGTTTTATCTCGGGTGTCTGCAGCTTCATTCTGGTGGATCGCCAGCAGGGCATGGCCAGTTGGATCGCGGTGATCATGCTGGTGAGCTGGCTGTGGCTGATGCTGGAAAACAGCTTTACCCAGCTGTTCACCAAAGTCTTCAAGCGCGAAATACCCGAACCCCTGCTGCGCTACGCGACCCAGATGATCCACCAGGAAAGTCTGTTCTTCGTGCTGCCGTTCTTTTTCGTCACCACTGCCTGGAACAGCGGCCAATCGGTGTTCACCGGCCTGCTCGGCGCGGCCGCGCTGGTGTCGATCGTCGACCCGCTGTACTACAAATGGCTGGCGCCCAAGCGTTCGTTGTTCCTCGCGTTGCACACCCTGACCCTGTTCGCCGCGCTGCTCACTGCGCTGCCGATCATCCTGCACCTGACCACCGCCGAAAGTTACAAACTCGCCCTCGGCGTCGCCATGGCCTTGTCGATTCCAAGCCTGGCGGTGAGCCTGCCGCTGCGCAGCCTCAAGGGCTGGGCGATGCTGCTAGGGGTAACGGCCGCCATTGGTTGCGCGGGCTGGTTCCTGCGCAGTTGGGTACCGCCGGCCACCTTGTGGATGACCGAAGTGGCGATCAGCACCCAACTGCAAGACCGCACGCCGGGTGACGACCTCAAGGAAGTCAGCGCCGCCCAACTGCGCAGCGGCGGGCTCTATGCCTACACCGCAATCAACGCGCCGCGCGGGCTGGATGAGCGGATCTACCACGTGTGGAAACTCAACGGCAAAGAGGTGGACCGCATCGCGTTGGATATCCACGGCGGGCGCAAGGAAGGCTATCGCGCCTGGACCCACAAGCAGAACTTCCCGCCCGATGCGGTCGGCCGCTGGCAGGTGAGGGTGCTGACCGAAGACGGGCAGGTCATCGGTGTGCTGCGCTTCAAAGTGACTGACGCAGCACAAACGGACAACCCAAAGTAGGCAGGATCGTGCTATTACGTAGGAATTGTGGATAGCAAACAAGCTCGGAGCTTATGACCAGTAGCACCACGGCCGGCACAGCCCACCTCGATACGTCCACCGCCCCCCCATTACTGCGGATTACAGGGGACTGGACGCTTGCCCACTACGCAAACCTGAAGAAGCTGTCGGACAAGCTCGACGGCCAATACGATGCTGGTGCGCGCATCGATCTCAATGGTCTCGGCGCCCTGGATACCGCCGGCGCCTCGCTGCTGGTGGAGCTGCTGGGGCCCACCCGTATCGAACAATCCGCCGAGCAGACCGACTGCAGCCTGTCCGCCGCCGACCGCGCGCTGCTCAAGACCGTCTACCGCTCCCTCAACGATTTTTGCGTGCCGGACAAAGCGCCGGAAGAAGCCACCGGCATTCAGGTGCTGGCGCGTATCGGCGCGGCCGTGGACAAGGTCTGGCAAGACAGCAAGCAACTGCTGGGCTTTATCGGCCTGATCCTCGAAACCTTCGCCCGGGGCATTTTCCGGCCCAAGCGCTGGCGCCTGACGCCAATGGTCGCCCATCTTGAGCAGGTCGGCCTCGACGCCGCGCCCATCGTCGCGTTGCTGACCTTTCTGGTCGGTGCCGTCGTGGCGTTCCTCGGCGCTACAGTGCTCAAGAGCTTTGGCGCAACGATCTTTACCGTGGACCTGGTGGCGTTCTCTTTCCTACGGGAATTCGGCGTATTGCTCACCGCCATCCTGATTGCCGGTCGCACCGCCAGCGCCTTCACCGCGCAAATCGGCTCGATGAAGGCCAATGAAGAAATCGACGCCATCCGCACCCTGGGCCTGGACCCGATGGAGTTGCTGGTATTGCCGCGCGTGCTGGCGTTGCTGGTGGCACTGCCGATGCTGACGTTCATGGCAATGCTGGCGGGGATCGTCGGCGGCGGCGTGGTCTGCGCCGTGGCCCTGGACATCTCGCCGGCGATGTTCCTCTCGCTGCTGCAATCGGACATTGGCGTGCAGCACTTCCTGGTGGGCATGGTAAAAGCCCCGTTCTTCGCCTTCCTGATCGCCGCCATCGGCTGCCTGGAAGGCTTCAAGGTCAGCGGCAGCGCCGAATCGGTCGGCGCCCACACCACCTCCAGCGTGGTGCAATCGATCTTTGTGGTGATCGTGCTGGATGCGGTGGCCGCGTTGTTCTTCATGGAGATGGGCTGGTGAGTCGTCTGCACCGTGCGCCCACCGAGGCGGTGATTGAAGTGCGTGGCCTGTGCAATCGCTTTGGCAGCCAGCGCGTACACGAGCATCTCGACCTGGATCTGTACAAGGGCGAAATCCTTGCGGTGGTCGGCGGCTCCGGCAGCGGCAAGTCGGTGCTGCTGCGCAGCATCGTCGGCCTGCGCCGGCCCAGTGAAGGCGAAGTGCGGGTGTTCGGTAAGAACCTGCCGAGCCTGCCGGAACATGAACGCTCGCTGGTGGAACGGCGCTTTGGCGTACTGTTCCAGAAGGGCGCGCTGTTCTCCTCGCTGACAGTGACCGAGAACGTCGCGCTGCCGCTGATCGAACATGCTGGGCTCAGCCGCCGTGATGCCGAGCACTTGGCGGCGGTCAAGCTGGCCTTGGCCGGACTGCCGCTGTCGGCGGCCGACAAATACCCGGCCTCGCTGTCCGGCGGCATGATCAAGCGCGCGGCCCTGGCACGCGCCCTGGCGCTGGACCCGGACATCCTGTTCCTCGACGAACCCACCGCCGGCCTCGACCCGATTGGTGCGGCGCAATTCGACCAACTGATCCTGACCCTGCGTGATGCGCTGGACCTGAGCGTGTTCCTGGTCACCCATGACCTGGACACGCTCTACACCATCACCGACCGTGTGGCGGTGCTGGCGCAGAAGAAGGTGCTGGTGGCCGATGCCATCGATATCGTCTCGGAAACGGACGACGCCTGGATTCACGAATATTTCCACGGCCCCCGAGGCCGCGCGGCATTGGATGCCGCTCAACCGCTCAACGAGGTATGACATGGAAACCCGAGCCCATCATGTGATGATCGGTCTGTTCAGCGTGATCGTGGTGGTCGGCGCGATGCTGTTTGGCCTGTGGCTGGCCAAATCCAGCGTCGACAGCGCCTTCCAGGATTACGAAGTGATCTTCAACGAAGCGGTCAGCGGTCTGTCCCAGGGCAGCTCGGTGCAATACAGCGGGATCAAGGTGGGCGATGTCATCAGCCTGCGCCTGGACCCCAAGGACCCGCGCCGCGTACTCGCGCGCATTCGCCTGGCCGGCCAGACACCGATCAAGGAAGACACCCAGGCCAAACTCGCGCTGACCGGCATCACCGGCACCTCGATCATCCAACTCAGCGGCGGCACGCCGCAAAGCCCGGAGCTCAAGGGCAAGGACGGCAACCTGCCGGAGATCATCGCCTCGCCATCGCCGATCGCGCGATTGCTCAATAACAGCAACGACCTGATGACCAGCATCAACCTGCTGCTGCACAACGCCAACGACATGTTCTCCGCGCAGAATGTCGAGCGCCTCAGCAACACCCTGGACCATCTGGAACAGACCACCGGCGCGATTGCCGACCAGCGTGGGGATATCAAGGTGGTGATGCAGCAATTGATGCAGGTAAGCAAGCAGGCCGGGGCCGCCCTGGAGCAGACCACGGCGCTGATGCGCAACGCCAATGGCCTGCTCAGTGATCAAGGCAAGCAGGTCTTCGGCAGCGCCGAACAGGCGATGAAATCCCTTGAGCAAAGCACCGCCACCATCAATACCTTGCTCACCAACAACAAGGACTCGGTGAACAGCGGCATGCAGGGTCTCAACGAACTGGCGCCGGCCGTGCGCGAACTGCGCGAAACCCTCGGTTCACTGCGCGCCATCTCTCGCCGCCTGGAAGCCAACCCCAGCGGCTACCTGCTGGGCAGCGACAAAAACAAGGAGTTCACGCCATGAAGCGTGCTTACCAAATGATCGCCCCTGTGGCCTTGGCGCTGATCAGCGCCTGCTCGATCCTGCCCAAGGCGGATCCGTCGGACGTCTACCGACTGCCCTCGACCCAGGCCGCCAACCAGGGAGCGCCGGTCAGTTGGTCGCTGCGCCTGGCAAAGCCGCAGACCAGTGAGTTCCTCGACAGCCCGCGCATCGCCGTGGTGCCCAATGGCGATTTGATCAGCAGCTATGCGAACTCACGCTGGAGCGACCCAGTGCCCGTGCTGCTGCGCAATCGCCTGATGGACGGGTTCCAGCGCGATGGACGCGTGACGCTGTTGAGCACCGACGACACCAACCTGCAGGCCGATTATGAATTGGGCGGGCAGTTGCAGGCGTTTCAGAGCGAGTACCGGGGCAGTGGGGTAGCGGTGGTGATCCGCCTCGACGCACGCCTGGTGCGTGGGAGTGATCAGCGGATTATTGCCAGCCGGCGGTTTGAAGTGCAGCAGGCGGTGACTGACACCAAAGTGCCGGCGGTGGTGGCCGGGTTTGGGTTGGCGGGAGATCAGTTGAACAGGCAGGTGGTGGAGTGGGTTGTTCAGCAGGGCAATGGTGCGGGGAAACGCTGAGGGCCTCATCGGGGGGCCCCCTCCCACATGTGGATCTGTGAACACATTCAAATATGGGAGGGGGCTTGCTCCCGATAGCTATTTAAGCTTCAGCCAAAGAACCAGTAGCACACCGCGATCGCTGCGACCACACCAGCAAACTCAGCCAGCAACGCGCACCCTACGGCATGCCGCGCCCGCTGGATGCCGACCGAACCGAAGTACACCGCCAACACATAAAAGGTGGTCTCCGTACTGCCCTGAATCGTCGCCGCCACCAACGCCGGGAAGCTGTCCACCCCCTGGGTCTGCATGGTCTCGATCAACATCGCCCGGGCCGCGCTGCCGGAGAAGGGCTTGACCATCGCCGTCGGCAAGGCGTCGACAAAGCGCGTGTCCATGCCCGTCCAGGCCACCACATGGCGAATGCCTTCGAGGCCCAGGTCCAGCGCGCCGGAGGCACGCAACACGCCCACCGCACAGAGCATCGCCACCAGGTACGGCAACAGGTTCTTGGCAACGTCGAAACCTTCTTTGGCGCCTTCGACAAATGCTTCGTAGACCTTCACCTTGCGCAGCGCGCCGATCAGCAGGAACAGCATGATCAGGCCGAACAACGTGAGGTTGCCGAGGATTGACGACAATCCCGCCAATGCGGTGGCCGAGAGGGTCGCCAGCAGGGCCATGAACCCACCCAGTACCAATGCGCCTGGAACCAGGTAGGCCAGCACCACCGGGTCCCACAGCCGCAGGCGCTGCATCACCGCCACCGACAGCAGGCCCACCAATGTGGATGCGCTGGTGGCCAGCAGGATCGGCAGGAATACCAGGGTCGGATCGGGCGCACCTTGCTGGGCGCGATACATGAAGATCGTCACCGGCAACAGGGTCAGGGAGGATGCATTGAGCACCAGGAACAGGATCTGCGCGTTAGTCGCCGTGTTAGGGATGGGATTGAGCTCTTGCAGCGCCTTCATGGCCTTCAGGCCGATAGGTGTTGCTGCGTTATCCAGGCCCAAGCCGTTGGCGGCAAAGTTGAGGGTGATCAGGCCAATGGCCGGGTGACCGGCCGGCACTTCCGGCATCAGGCGCAGGAACAGCGGGCCCAGGGCCTTGGCCAGCCATTCGACAATCCCGGCTTTTTCGGCGATCCGCAAGAAGCCCAGCCATAACGTCAGGGTGCCGAACAACAGCACCATCACTTCCACCGACAATTTGGCCATGGCGAAAATGCTTTCGACCATCGCCGCGAAAATCCCGGCGTTACCGCCCACCAGCCATTGCGCCAGTGCTGACACCATTGCCACGACAAAGAAGCCAAGCCACAGGCCATTGAGCATCAGTTGAATCCCCCGAAAGATGGGGCGAATGATAGCGGGGCTGGCAGAAACGACAAACCCCGGAATTATCCGAGGTTTGTGTCAGCGCAATCGTACGATCAGCCGCGAGTGATCTCGCCGGCCGGCAGCGCTTCCTTGGTGCGCCAATGCGGCAGGGAGTTCCAGTAGCGCTCGCCCTTGGCGTCGTCGTACATGCCTTCCCAACGGGAGATGACCAGCACGGCCAGGGCGTTGCCGATCACGTTCAGGGCGGTGCGGGCCATGTCCATGATGCGGTCGACACCGGCGATGAACGCCAGGCCTTCCAATGGGATGCCCACGCTGCCCAGGGTGGCCAGCAGCACTACGAAGGACACGCCCGGCACACCGGCGATGCCTTTGGAGGTGACCATCAGGGTCAATACCAGCATCAGTTGCTGCCCGATCGACAAGTCGATGCCATACAGCTGGGCGATAAAGATCGCCGCGATGCTCTGGTACAGGGTCGAACCGTCGAGATTGAACGAGTAGCCGGTCGGCACCACGAAGCTGCAGATGGCCTTCGGCGCGCCGTAGGCTTCCATCTTCTCGATCACGCGCGGCAGCACAGTTTCGGAACTGGCGGTGGAGTAGGCCAGCACCAACTCGTCCTTGAAGATGCGCATCACTTTCAGGATTGAGAAGCCAAACAGGCGGGCGATCAGGCCCAGCACCGCAAAGGCGAAGAACAGGATGGCGACGTAAACCAGGATCACCAGCTTGGCCAATGGCAGCAACGAAGCGAAGCCGAAGTTCGCCACCGTCACCGCGATCAGCGCGAATACGCCGATGGGGGCGTACTTCATGATCATGTGGGTGACTTTGAACATGCTCTCGGACACGCCCTGGAACATGGTCACCAGCGGCTCGCGCAGATCCGGCTTGAGGCTCGACAGGCCCAGGCCGAACAGCACGGAGAAGAAGATGATCGGCAGCATCTCGCCACGGGCTACAGCGGCGAAGATGTTAGACGGGATCAGGTTGAGGATGGTCTGGATGAACGCATGCTCATGCTGCACCTCGGCGGCGGTCGCCTGGTACTTGGAAATATCGACGGTACCCAGGGTACTCATGTCGATGCCTGCACCCGGGTGGAACAGGTTGGCCAGCAGTAGGCCGACCACGATGGCGATGGTGGTGACCACTTCGAAGTAAAGGATGGTTTTGACGCCGATGCGCCCGAGCTTTTTCGCGTCACCGACACCGGCAATGCCGACGATCAACGAGGAAATCACAATCGGGATCACGATCATCTTGATCAGGCGGATAAAGATATCGCCCGCTGGCTGCAACACATTGCTGATCCACCAGGCCTTCTCAGCACTGAAATGGTTGAGCACTGCGCCGATTGCGATCCCCAATACCAAACCGATGAGGATCTGCCAGGCGAGGCTTAGCTTTGCCTTCTTCATGTCATTACCCTTACTTCAAGTGAACTTAAGGCAAATGCGCCAGCTGCAACGCTCGAGAGCGAAAAAGTGTGTGCATCTGCCTCCATGGAAGGTCACCGCAGCATGGCCGAAATGGCTTACTGGCAGGCGAAAAAAGGCGCAACTATTCCCATGCAAGGGGACGACGTCTAATGCCGTAAACGCCTACCCCATGCCAAATCGGCATGACTTTTTTTCATAATAACTGTCCGAACGGTCAGTTCAAATGTGACATTTTGTCCGGTGAATATGCCGTGAACCGGCCAATTCAGGCTCGCGCAGAGATTTTGCAGGTCTTGGAGAGGTTGGCAGAAATGCCCGGGAACTCTGCCGTCGAGCGTCGGAAACGTCCTATGGCGCGCGCAAAACTTTCTCGATAGATGGTCGCCCCGACACACCCAGAAATGGTTGGTCGAAAGCAAAATCAGGATTTGCGGCTATGGGCAGCATAGGAGGCGGGAATAAGAGTCACAAGCCCGCCGCAAGTTCAGCAAGCCGTGGGCTTGTGAACCTGCGTCGCAGCTTTTCGCCTGACCCGGCCCTTGCGCAGGCACTCCCTGTGCCCGTAGGTCACGCCGATCCCGATTGATCAGAGCAACCCGGCCCCCTGGTCATGCATCACCCTTGGCGGGCAATGCAGACAGAAAGAAGCGCGGGGCTTCTTTCCATGGACGCTGATTGCGCAGACGACAGACGCGTCAGACGCAACCTAGTACCAATTCGGATCTTTCTTCAGCTGCTCCATGAGGAGCTTTTGCATGCCTTCGTCCGGCTTACCGATAAACCGGTAATCGGCGTGCCGCGTCGGGGACTTGTCCGCCGGCAAACCGGCCGGGACTTCCACCAACATGGCGTAGGCATCTTCCTTGTCGAGGCTGAAGGCGACGATCAGGCGCTTTTGGAGGCATGTATCCGCAGTTTCGCAGAGCGGCCCCACCAGGTACTTGTCGCCATCTTCTTCCACGGCATTCATTTGCTCGGCCGTGCCCGACAGGTTCATCACCCATTCCGGCAGGCGCTCTTCTTTCTTCACCACGCCTTGCCAGGTCTCGCGGTATTGCGGGTCCGCACTGAGCAATTCGTTGGCTCGGGATTGGCCGTCATTGGCGGCCATCGCCAGGCCGCTGCCGCCCAAGAGCAGGGCGGCAGCAATGGCTTTGAGGGACAAAGTGGTCATATTCAGCCTCGGCCGCGACGACCAAAGAAGAACGAAGCAATGAACATCACCAGGAAGACGACAAAGAGAATCTTGGCGATACCCGTGGCGGTGCCCGCGATACCACCGAAGCCCAGGACTGCAGCCACAATGGCGATGATCAGAAATGTGATTGCCCAACTCAACATGGTGATTCTCCTTACGCTTCTTTTAAGAGGTAACAGCGGTAGTGCCGGACGGGCGCTCGACATCAAGCGACCGACGTTCTTGCTTAAAACACCCAGCGCTCTTGAGTCGGCAGCTCGCCCAGGGTGGAATCCTGGTCGGCCACACGCAATTGCGGGGCGGTTACATCGGCGCTACGGGTGCCAATGGAACTGAAATGGGTCTGGGTCGTTACCGGACGGTCGAACGATGGGGCGTGCTGCTGACTCTGCTGCCATTGCTGCAACTGCTGGCCTGCAATCAGCGTGACCATCAGGGCCAGGCTGGCAAACAGCCCTTGTTGCAAGCGCAGTGGCGATACACGCAGTTGGCTGAGGCTTTGGCGAGTCATGCTGCATTTCTCCCACATTCTGATTATTCGTTGGGATAGCTATTGCAGAGCGCATGCCAGCTTTTTTATAAAATAAAAACCAATAAAATCAATAAGTTAAATATATGCACTAGGTCAATCGCCCAGCATCCTGCACGATGCCCTCTACTACGCCGTGCGAAATGCACGATGGTCAGTGGTCGGATGAAGGGATAGAAAGCACGGAGGGTGGTGCCGAAGGGGCAGACAGCATGAAAACGCTGTAAGGCGGGACTTCGCAGGAAGCCGCGCAGATAGCTGCACGACATCGCCTTTTATCGATCAGAATAAACCATGCAACTTGCCCGATTATTCCGGGACTAAACACCATCATTTATATAGTTAAGGAGCGCGGGACAGATGGAATCAGCCAAGGAACTTCAAGGCCGCATTCTTTTAGTGGATGACGAGTCCGCGATCCTCCGCACCTTCCGTTATTGCCTGGAAGATGAAGGCTACACCGTCGCGACCGCCAACAGCGCCGCCCAGGCCGATGCCCTGATGCAACGCCAGGTGTTCGACCTGTGCTTCCTGGACCTGCGCCTGGGTGAAGACGATGGCCTGGTGGTATTGGCCCAGATGCGTATCCAGGCGCCGTGGATGCGCGTGGTGATCGTGACCGCCCATTCCGCCGTGGATACCGCCGTGGACGCAATCCAGGCCGGTGCCGCCGACTACCTGGTCAAGCCTTGCAGCCCCGACCAACTTCGCCTGGCCACCGCCAAACAGCTGGAAGTACGCCAACTTTCCGCGCGCCTGGAAGTATTGGAAGGCGCCGTACGCCAGCAGAAAGACGGCCTCGACTCCCACAGTCCGTCAATGATGGTTGTGCTTGAAACCGCACGCCAGGTGGCGGGTACCGATGCCAACATCCTGATCCTCGGCGAGTCCGGCACGGGTAAAGGCGAACTGGCCCGGGCCATTCACGGCTGGAGCAAGCGCGCGAAGAAATCCTGCGTGACCATCAACTGTCCGTCGCTGACGGCAGAACTGATGGAAAGCGAGCTGTTCGGCCATAGCCGTGGCGCCTTTACCGGCGCCAGTGAGAGCACGTTGGGCCGAGTCAACCAGGCGGACGGCGGTACGCTGTTTCTCGACGAGATCGGCGACTTTCCCCTCACTCTGCAACCCAAGTTGCTGCGATTTATCCAGGACAAGGAGTATGAGCGCGTGGGCGACCCGGTCACCCGTCGCGCCGATGTGCGTATCCTGGCCGCCACCAACCTGAACCTGGAAGACATGGTGCGCGACGGTCGCTTCCGGGAAGACTTGCTGTATCGCCTCAACGTCATCACCTTGCACCTGCCACCGCTGCGCGAGCGCAGTGAAGACATCCTCACCCTGGCAGACCGCTTCCTGGCGCGCTTCGTCAAGGAATACGCCCGCCCGGCGCGGGGCTTCAGTGATCAGGCGCGCGAAGCACTGCTCAACTATCGCTGGCCAGGCAATATCCGCGAACTGCGCAATGTGGTGGAACGCGCCAGCATCATCTGCCCACAGGAAAAGGTCGAAATCATCCACCTCGGCATGGCCGAACAACCGACCAATAACGCCCCGCGCATTGGCGCGGCGTTGAGCCTGGACGAGCTGGAGAAAGCCCATATCGGCGCCGTACTGGCCACCAGCGATACCCTGGACCAGGCCGCCCGCACCCTCGGCATCGACGCGTCGACCCTGTACCGCAAACGCAAACAGTACAACCTGTGAGCTGCACCCTATGAAGCTAGCGATGAAACTGCGCACTCGATTGTTCCTGAGTATCTCAGCGCTGATCACCGTCGCCCTGCTGGGTCTGATCCTGGGTCTGGTCAGCGTCATGCAAATGGCCAAGACCCAGGAGTCCCTGATTCGCAGCAACTTCGTCACGCTGGACCTGGGGCTCAAGCTGCGCCAAAGCCTGGGCGACCAATTGATCATGATGCTGGAACATCGCCCCGATCCGCAGGCATTGCAAAGCTCCAAGCAGCATTACTTCGACCTGCTGGACCAAGGCATCGCCCATGAGCAACGCGACGGCCATAGCCACGGCTTCAGCCAGGCGCGAGCCCAATACCAGGACCTGCTGGACGCCTTCGAGCAATCCCAGCAGGCGTCGCCACCACCGGGCAGCAAGGAAAAACTCACCGAAACCTTCAATGTGCTGCGCAACGGGCTGATTGCCGAACATAAGCAGGCCTTGGAAAACATCAGCACCAGCGAACACAAATCCCGCGCACGCGCCTTGCTGATCGCCGGTTTGCTGGGGTTGGTGGGCCTTGCCGTGCTGATCATCGGATTTGTCACGGCCCATGGCATCGCCCGGCGATTTGGCGGCCCGATCGAAGCGCTGGCAAAAGCAGCGGACAAGATCGGCCAGGGCGATTTTGAAGTGACGCTGCCGCTCTCTTCGGCAGCGGAAATGAACCTGTTGACCCGTCGCTTCGGCCTTATGGCCGAGGCGGTGCGCCAGCATCAGGCGACTAATGTTGACGAGTTGCTGGCCGGCCAGCAGCGCCTGCAAGCCGTGCTCGACAGCATCGACGACGGCCTGCTGATGATTGACCGCCAAGGCCGCCTGGAGCATCTCAATCCGGTTGCACAACGCCAATTGGGCTGGGACGAGGAACGCCTCGGCCAAGGCCTTGGCGAAGCCCTGGTGCGCCCGGAGCTGGATGAACAACTGCAACTGGTGTTGCGCGGCGGCACTCTGGAGCGCGCGCCGGAGGACCTGGAAGTCGAAGTCGAGGGCGAACTGCGCCTGCTGACCTACAGCCTCACCCCTGTCAGCCATACCCAGGGACATATCCTTGGCGCGGTGATGGTGCTGCATGACGTCACCGAACAGCGCGCCTTCGAACGGGTGCGCAGCGAATTCGTCTTGCGCGCCTCCCATGAACTGCGCACGCCGGTGACCGGCATGCACATGGCGTTCGGCCTGTTCCGTGAACGCGCGAAGTTCCCGCCGGAATCCCGTGAAGCGGACCTGCTGGATACGGTCAACGAAGAAATGCAGCGCCTGATGCAGTTGATCAACGACCTGCTCAATTTCTCGCGCTACCAGAATGGCCTGCAGAAACTCACCTTGGGCCCCTGCGACGTGACCGATCTGCTCGAACACGCCCGCGCGCGCTTTGCGGAGCCCGCCAATGCGCAACACATCGAACTGCTGGTAGAAGTGCAATCCGACCTGCCACGGCTGTATGCCGACCAGGCGCAATTGGAACGGGTGCTCGACAACCTGTTGGGCAATGCCCTGCGTCATACCGCCGACGGTGGGCAAATTCGCCTGCAGGCGCGACGTCATGGCGAGCGGGTGATTATCAGCGTCGAAGACAACGGCGAAGGTATCGCTTATGGCCAGCAAGGGCGCATCTTCGAACCCTTTGTCCAGGTTGGGCGCAAGAAGGGCGGCGCCGGCCTGGGGCTGGCGCTGTGCAAGGAGATCGTGCAATTGCACGGCGGCCGCATGGGGGTGTATTCGCGGCCGGGGCAGGGCACCCAGTTCTATATGGCGCTGCCCTTGTAGGCGCCAGCTTAGCGCCGGTTCAGGGCACGCAGGATGGCAGCACTTTCGGCATCCGGCACGCCATCGAACCGGGATGGCCGGAAGCGCATCTGGAACGCCGCGATCACATGGCGCGTGGCGACATCCAACTCACCCGTCTGGGGTGTCGGGTAACCGAGGAGCGCCAATTCTTCCTGGAACCAGGTAATGCTCGGCAATTCAGCGGCATACTGCACCTGGAAACGGGCGACGGCCTGGGCATCCGGCCACACACTCAGGCCTTCATCGGCCAGGCGCTTCCAGGGGAACAGCGGCCCCGGATCGAGCTTTCGCAGCGGCGCGATATCGCTATGGCCGATGATGTTCCTGGGGTCGATGCCATTGCGCTTGCTGATGTCCTTGAGCAGCACCACCAGCGATTTCACCTGGGCCTCCGAGTACGGGTACCACAAGCGGCCTGTGGGGGTGTCCTTGTAGCCAGGGTTTACGATCTCGATGCCGATGGAGCTGGAGTTGAGCCAGGTACGCCCCATCCACTCGCTTTCTCCCGCATGCCAGGCACGTTGGCTCTCATCCACCAGCTTGTAGATGGTGGCACCGGCGTCGTCACCGATCAGGTAATGAGCGCTGACCTGGCCGTGGGTCAGCAGGGCGAGGGAACGCTCAAGGTTAGTGGAGGTGTAGTGCACGACCACGAACTGCACGCGATTGTCGTGGTTCGCCGAAGGGTGGCGGGTGTCCAGGCGCGGACCACTGGCGCAGCCGGCGAGCAGAAGAAATACACAGGCGAAGTACAAGGATTTCATGGCGGAAGACAGTACGCTGAAGACGATAATGCAACAGTGTAACGTACCGTTTGTGGCCAGCGGTCAAATTACACGATGGAACGCCTTTTACGCGGCCTGCACCTGATTACGCCCAGCCGCCTTGGCCCGATACAACGCCTCGTCGGCTCGCTTGAGCGCCAGCTCACTGCGCTCACCCAGCTGCAGTTGCGCCACGCCCATGGACACGGTAATCGTCACCGGCTCGCCCTTGAAGTGGAATGGGCAGGCGGCAATCGCGGCACGCAGTACTTCCCCCACTGCCAGGGCGTCCGAGAGGGACGAGTCAGGCATCAGCAACACAAACTCCTCACCGCCAAACCGCGCTATAAAGTCATTGGGGCGCAGGCGCTTGCGCAGGACGTTGGCGATGATTTTCAGCACCTTGTCACCCGCCAGATGGCCATAGCCATCGTTGATGCGCTTGAAGTGATCCAGGTCCAACATCGCCAGCGACAGGCTATTGCCACGCTGGTGCCAGGCATTGACCTCATGGTCCAGACGCTCGCTCCAGGCCGCACGGTTAGGCAAACCGGTGAGCGGATCGACCAGGGCCTTCTGGCGTTGCACCTCCAGGTGCTCACGGTAACCCTGGGCTTCCTGCTCCATATTGGCGACCCGCTCGGCCAGGCCTTTCAGGCGCGCCGCCACTTCCTGCTCGCGCTGGTCACGTTGTTGCTGGTGCTCGTCCATGGTCCCGAGCAAACCCTCCAGATGGCTTTCGAGCACCTGCTTGAGGCTGTCCAGGTCCGCGGCTTCCTGGACACTGCTTTGCAGGCCGTCGACCTGTTCGCGAATCTGCGTGTCCAACTCCCTGGCAGCGGAGCGGCTGTCGGCATGGCCGTCGCTGGCCACCTGCAGATGGCCCTGGAAGGCTTCAAGGCGTTCGTTGAGCTGTTTGAGGTAAGCCTCAAACTCGTGCTGACCGCTGTCGGTGATCGCCAGCATCAGCACCGCCAGGTCATCGAGGATCGGCAGCAATTCGTACCAATTCAAGCCGTGGGCCAAGCGTTCACGCATGGCTTCGGCCTGGGGCCGATGGCGCTCGGGCAGGGCCAGCTCCTCCAGCAGGCCGATCAGGGTGTCTTCGATGTGCTTGGCCACGGAGCTGTACGATGGCTCCGGTGAATCCGGCAAGGAGTAGAGGCCATCCGATTGAAGTTCGTCGGGGTCCGGTTCTTCGACGTCAAGAACCGGAGGGAACGATAGGCTGCCGATCACCGTCTCCGGCGGCGCCTCGACAGCAACCTGTGGCGTTTCGATAAAGGCGGCGAGCGCGCTTTCGGTGGCGGGCTCTTGCAACTGCGGCTCAGGCTCCCAGGGCTCGACAGGTGCTGGAGATACGTCGACAGCCGCAGCTACTGCGGCCCTTTGGGCAGGCGCCTCGTACACAAACTTTTCACTGGCGACATCGGCGGCCTTGGCGGGCGCTGCGGCTTCGGGCTGCGCGGCAAGCGGCGCCTGAGGCGGCGGCGCAAAGGCCCGCAACGCTTGCGTCAACTCGTCGGACTGCTCGGGCTCCTGGGGCTCGGCGGCGGGCTTGGGGGCAACAGGGGCCGGCGGCGGACTGGGGATGGGCTCGCTGGCCGGCGCCTCGCTCGAAGCGTCCTTGGCCCCAAACAGGCGTTGCAACAAACCCGGCCCGGGACGCACGGTTTCACCGTCCGGCTCCAGGTTATCCAGCGCCTGCCCTTGCAGGCTGCTCAACTCGCTGAGCAATAAGGGAATCTCGCGCGCCTGACTGACGCGGCCATCCAACTGCTTGGCAAAGGTTTTCAGCGGACGGGCGACCTCACGGGGCAGCGGCAGCTTTTGCAACTGCGTGACCAGGGAGGTCAGTGCGGTGCTCATCTGGTCGATCCGGGTTTCGCGGCGCTGCTCCGAATCCAGTACCGCCTTCTCCAGGCGCGGCAGCAAGGCGGCGAGGGCGGCGTCCATGTCGTCGGTACGCACGACGTCGCGCATTTCCTTCATGCACTGGTCAACCGCGCGGTCGGTGCCTTCTGCCGCCAGTGTGCTGCGCACCAGCCCACGACGCAGCAGGTCGAGGCGGGCAGCCCAACGGCGTTCGAGCTTTTCTTGTTGCTCGATGCTTAACAGGTATTTTTCTTTCCAGCGCTGGGCGTCGTCGCTCATGCAAGGGGTCCGCGAGGGCCGGGGCTCAACGCGGGCAATGCATCAGCCGTGAGCGAACCCGGCAGACGAATCTCTACCGCGACTGGCAGGTGATCGGAGATGGGCTGCGCCAATACCTGCACACTCTCGAGTGTGAGGGTCGGGCTGAGCAGGATATGGTCAAGACAGCGTTGCGGGCGCCAGCTGGGGAACGTGGCTTCGACTTGCGGCGCCAGTAACCCGAGGTCACGCAACGGGGAATTCAGCAGGAGGTCGTTCGCATGGGTGTTCATGTCACCCATCAACACCTGATGCTTGTAGTTGCCAATCAGGTCGCGCACGTAGGCTAACTGCAGGTTGCGCGTACGCCCCCCGAGCGCCAGGTGCATCATCACCACCACCAAGGCCTCAGGCCCTTCGCCAAAACGCACGAGAATCGCCCCGCGCCCCTTGGGGCCCGGCAATGGGTGATCTTCGATGGAGGTGGGCTTCAAACGACTGAGCACACCATTACTGTGCTGCGCCAGGCGTCCGAGGTTGCGATTGAGCTGCTGGTACCAGTACGGGAAGGCCCCGAGGTGCGCCAGGTGTTCGACCTGATTGATATAGCCGGAACGCATGCTGCCGCCGTCGGCTTCCTGCAGGGCGACCAGGTCGAAATCATTCAACAGGTCGCCGATCTTCTGCAGGTTACCGGCCCGGCCGTTGTGGGGCAGCAAATGCTGCCAGCCCCGGGTGAGGTAGTGCCGGTACTTCTCGGTGCTGTTGCCCACCTGGATATTGAAGCTGAGCAGGCGCAGGCGGTTGTCTGCCGGCAAACCTGTGGACTCCAGGTGATGTTCGTTGACCTGCGGTTCACGCAGGCCAACCACACGTTCAGTACCCCAGCGGCGCATGAGGAGCCCCTTACTTGGCTGCGCGTTCTTTGGCGATCAACTGGTCGGCAACGTTGAGGGTCGCTTCAGGACCACCGGTAGTGCCCAGGTCGAAACGGTACTTGCCGTTGACAATCATGGTTGGTACGCCTTGCACGCCGTACTTCTGCGCCAGCTCCTTGGCCTGCTTGATCTGGCCCTGGATCGCGAAGGAGTTGAAGGTGGCCAGGAACTTGTCCTTGTCGACGCCTTGGGTAGCAATGAAGTCAGCCATTTCGTCCGGCTTGGTCAGGCGCTTGCCTTGTTTCTGGATGGCGTCGAATACCGCGTTGTGGACCTTGTGCTCCACCCCCATGGCTTCCAGGGTCAGGAACAGTTGGCCGTGTGCATCCCATGGGCCGCCGAACATGGCGGGGATGCGCTTGAAGTTCACGTCCTTGGGCAGCTTCTCGACCCAAGGATTGATGACCGGCTCAAAAGCGTAGCAATGCGGGCAGCCGTACCAGAACAGCTCCACCACCTCGATCTTGCCCGGTACCGAAACCGGCACTGGGTTGGCCAATTCAACGTAGGTTTTACCGGCTTCAAGCGGCACATCGGCAGCTTGCGCGGTCATGCCGAAAAGGCTGGCAGTGACGAGAGCGGCGCTGAGGATCAGATTACGCATGCTTTACTCCTGGACAAATAAAGTCGCCTCACGCGACCTTTGTTGTGACAGGTCTACGCGGGCATGAGTTCGTTAGTGTAACGGCAGCGGCCACAAAAAAGGGCGGCCTCAGCCACCCTTTTTATGCTTGCATCGATGGATTAATCGAGCGTTAACGTTGCGTGCACCTTAGTGCAGGCCCTGGATGTAGCTGGAGACCGCCGCAATGTCTTCATCACTCAGCTTGCGAGCGATGGTGCGCATGATTGCCGCGTCGCCATCATTGGCTCGCCCGGCCTCTTCCTTACGGAAATCGGTCAACTGCTTGGCAATGTAGGTAGCGTGCTGGCCGCTCAGGTGCGGGAAGCCGGCGGCGGCTATGCCCGCGCCATTGGGCGAGTGGCAACCGGTGCAGGCAGGCAGGCCTTTATCCAGGTCACCGCCGCGGAACAGTTTCTCACCACGGGCCACCAGTTTCGGATCAGCAGCTCCCACACTGCCTTTCTGGCTGGCAAAATACGCCGCGATATCCGCCAGGTCCTGGTCACTGAGGTTGGTCAGCAGGCCGGTCATTTCCAGGACCGTGCGCTTGCCATCCTTGATGTCGTGCATCTGCTTGGTCAGGTAACGCTCACCCTGGCCGGCCAATTTGGGGAAGTTCGGTGCCGGGCTGTTACCATCCGGCCCATGGCAGGCACCACATACGGCGGCTTTCGCTTGACCGGCAGTGGCATCACCTTTAAGGGGGCCCTCTGCGGCGACGGCAACACCGGTGATGCCCAAGGTCAACAGCAGACTCACGATCAGTTTGTTCATCAGCTAATCCAACTACGGCTAAGGGTTTAAGAGTTATCTACCGGGTTTACTCACCATCAACTCAATGATGGCCTGGTAATCCTCGGTACTGCAGTCCATGCACAAACCACGCGGCGGCATTGCCTTGAAACCCTGGGTCACGTGTTGCACCAGCGTGTCCATGCCCTGCGCCAGTCTTGGCGCCCAGGCTGCCTGGTCACCCCGTTTCGGGGCGTTCGGCAGTTGGCCGGCATGGCAAGCCACGCAAACTCGGTTGTACACCGCTTCCGGATCCTGTGTAGCCTGAGCGCCATACAGCGGAACCAGGGCACCGAAAGCGAGCAACCATCGGGTCATACATCGACCTTTTCAGGGTTTGAGAGCGTTTTGCGTTCTAATGCGCAATAAAGGTCTATCGCTCCCGTGAACTTCATCCTTCGCTGGGACAAAGCACACACAAAATCTGCGGCATTATATACTGGCGCTACTGAAACGGAAACGACACCGCTTGCCGCACCCTTTTTCGGCACCGCCCACATCGGAAATCTCATGCAACTCAAGAACCCCATCCTCGGCCTGTGCCAACAGTCCACCTTCATGCTCAGCGCCGCCAAAGTTGACCAATGCCCCGATGACGAAGGCTTTGAAGTCGCCTTTGCCGGTCGCTCCAACGCCGGTAAATCCAGCGCACTGAACACCCTGACCCACGCCAGCCTCGCGCGCACCTCTAAAACCCCGGGCCGCACGCAGTTACTCAACTTCTTCAAGCTAGACGATGATCGGCGTCTGGTCGACCTGCCGGGCTACGGTTATGCAAAAGTACCTATCCCGCTGAAGCTGCACTGGCAGCGTCACTTGGAGGCTTACCTGGGTGGCAGGGAGAGTTTGAAGGGGTTGATCCTGATGATGGATATCCGTCATCCAATGACCGACTTCGACCTGCTGATGCTGGATTGGGCGGTCGCCAGCGGCATGCCGATGCATATCCTGCTGACCAAGGCCGACAAGCTCACCTACGGCGCCGCCAAGAACACCCTGCTCAAAGTGCAGTCCGAAATCCGCAAGGGTTGGGGTGACACAATCACAATCCAGCTGTTCTCGGCCCCCAAGCGCATGGGCCTGGAAGATGCCTATACCGTGCTGGCCGGCTGGATGGAGTTGGCTGACAAAGGCGCGGAACTCGCCGAGTAACTTTTCTGCGGGCAAAAAAAACCCCGGACTTCGTATGGGGAGGGGAAGTTCGGGGTTCAAGTACCGGACCGCTAGGGCGGGGTCCGGATATCTGCCAACACTTAACACAACATAGGAGCATTGAAGGGCTTCACCACCCATTCAGTAACTCTGAGTAGCAGTTCACAGGTTAAGTTCCGGCAGGTTCAAAAAACTATTGGAAATAACTGCAGCGGATTTCCGATCTAAAGCATTCCGCCACCACGCTCGGTGGTGGCGATGCCGCGAAATCAGTGCGCTTCGTCCCAGTTGTCGCCTACGCCAACGTCCACCACCAACGGCACATCCAACTGCGCCGCCGCACTCATGTGCTCGCGAATCTTCTCGCTGACCTCGGCCACCAGATCCTCACGCACCTCCAGCACCAATTCATCGTGTACCTGCAGGATCACCTTGGCATCCAGGCCCGACGCGGTCAGCCAGCTATCCACCAGCACCATGGCTTTCTTGATGATATCCGCCGCCGTGCCCTGCATCGGCGCGTTGATCGCCGTGCGTTCTGCGGCCGCGCGCTCCTGGGGCTTGTTGGAGTTGATATCCGGCAAATACAGCCGACGTCCGAAGAAGGTTTCCACGTAGCCTTGATCGGCAGCCTGGGCGCGGGTGCGCTCCATGTACTCGCGAACGCCTGGGTAGCGGGCGAAGTACACATCGATGTAAGCCTTGGCGGTCTTGGTATCGACACCGATGTCCTTGCCGAGCTTCTGTGCCCCCATGCCGTAGATCAGGCCAAAGTTGATCGCCTTGGCACTGCGACGCTGATTGGAGGTGACCTCAGCCAATTCGACCTTGAACACCTCGGCCGCCGTGGCGGTATGCACATCCAGGTCGTTACGGAACGCATTCATCAGCCCCTCGTCCTTGGACAGGTGCGCCATGATCCGCAGTTCGATCTGCGAATAGTCCGCTGCCAGCAGTTTGTAGCCCTTGGGCGCGACAAATGCCTGGCGGATGCGTCGCCCTTCGGCGGTGCGCACCGGGATGTTCTGCAGGTTCGGGTCGCTGGAAGACAGCCGCCCGGTCGCCGCCACCGCCTGATGGTAAGAGGTGTGAACACGCCCGGTCCGCGGGTTGATCTGCTCCGGCAAGCGGTCGGTGTAAGTGCTTTTCAGCTTGCTCATGCTGCGGTACTGCATCAGTACCTTGGGCAGCGGATAGTCATCTTCGGCCAGCTTGGCCAGCACTTCCTCTGCCGTGGATGCCTGGCCCTTGCCCGTCTTTTTCAGCACCGGCAGGCCGAGTTTCTCGTAGAGAATCGCGCCGAGCTGCTTGGGCGAACCCAGGTTGAATGCTTCGCCGGCGATCTCGAACGCCTGGCGCTCCAGTTCGACCATCTTGTTGCCCAGCTCGATGCTCTGGACACCGAGCAGCTGCGCATCCACCAGCGCGCCCTGGCGTTCGATACGCGCCAGCACCGGTACCAGGGGGATTTCGATGTCCGTCAACACACTTGCCAGGCTCGGTATGGCGGTGAGCTGTGCGTACAGTGCCTGATGCAGGCGCAGCGTCACGTCGGCATCTTCGGCAGCATAAGGGCCAGCCTGTTCGAGCGGGATCTGGTCGAAGGTGAGCTGCTTGGCGCCTTTGCCGGCGATGTCCTGGAAACTGACGGTGTCGTAGTCCAGGTACTTCTTGGCCAGGCTGTCCATGTCATGGCGGGTCGCAGTGGAATTCAACACGTAGGATTCAAGCATGGTGTCGAACGCGATACCGCGCACGCTGATGCCATTCGCCGGGTCGCCGCCAATGGCACAGTTGGCCAGGATATTCATGTCGAACTTGGCGTGCTGGCCGACCTTGAGCTTGCTCGGGTCTTCCAATAATGGCTTCAAGGCCAGCAGCACGGTGTCGCGATCCAGCTGCTGCGGCGCACCGATGTAGGAATGGGTCAGCGGGATGTAGGCGGCTTCATGGGGCTGCACGGCGAAGGAAACCCCCACCAGTTGCGCCTGTTGAGCGTCGATCCCGGTGGTTTCGGTGTCGAAAGCGAACAACGTCGCGTCGTTGAGTTTCTTCAGCCAGACATCGAATGTGGCTTGGTCGAGGATCGTGGTGTAGGTCGTTTCTGCGGGTGCCGCAGGAGTAGCTTCAATAACCTCTTCGGCAACAGGCGCGGCCTTGAGCTCCACTCGCTTGGCATCGCGCTGAATCTCATCGAACCAGCTCTTGAACTCCAGCAGGGTGTAAAGCTCCAGCAACTTTTCGCGATCCGGTTCAATCAGGTGCAAATCGTCCAGACCCACGTCCAGCGGCACATCGATCTTGATCGTCGCCAACTGATAGGAGAGGAATGCCATCTCCTTATGCTCTTCCAGCTTCGCCGGCAGCGTCTTGGCACCTCGGATCGGCAGGCTCGGCACAATATCCAACTGCTCATAAAGTTCTTTGAGGCCGCCGTTCACCCCCACCAGCAAGCCGGAAGCGGTCTTCGGACCAATGCCCGGAACGCCCGGGATGTTATCGGACGAATCGCCCATCAACGCCAGATAGTCGATGATCTGCTCCGGAGCGACGCCAAATTTCTCCTTTACGCCCTCGATGTCCATCGAGCTACCGGTCATGGTGTTGACCAGGGTAATGTGCCCGTCGACCAACTGCGCCATGTCCTTATCGCCGGTGGAGATCACCACCGGACGGTCAGCGGCGGCACTGCTGCGGGCCAGGGTGCCGATCACGTCATCGGCCTCGACGCCTTCGACGCACAGCAAAGGGAAGCCCAGGGCGATCACGCTCTGGTGCAGGGGCTCGATTTGCACGCGCATGTCATCGGGCATGCTTGGGCGGTTGGCCTTGTATTCGGCGTACATGTCATCGCGAAACGTCCCACCCTTGGCGTCGAACACTACCGCGAACGGGCTGTCCGGGTACTGCTTGCGCAGGCTTTTGAGCATGTTCAACACGCCCTTGACCGCACCGGTCGGCAGGCCTTTGGAGGTGGTCAGCGGTGGCAGCGCGTGGAACGCGCGGTACAGGTAAGACGAACCGTCCACCAGGACGAGGGGGGCTTGGCTCATGAGCAGGATCAACCTTTTCGGCGGGTCAGGCGCTAGAATAGCCGGACCAATGAAAACAAAGGGACAAGGTTATCATGCGTACATTCAATCGCCTGCTGTTGACCGGCCTGATTGCACTCGCTCCGATGGCTGCCATGGCGGCAGACGGCGCGCCTTCGGGTGATCCGGAAGTGACCATTCGCACGGAAGGCGACCGGACCATCCAGGAGTACCGTCAAAACGGTTTCCTGTATGCAATCAAGGTGACCGTAAAAGGCGCACCGCCGTATTTCCTGGTACGCGCGGACGGAACCGACGCGAACTTCATCCGCTCTGACCAGCCGGATATGCTGATCCCGTCATGGAAGATCTTCGAATGGAAATGATTTCTTAACTTCAATTGGCGCCGCGCACCGCGGCGCCCGTACTGGCAGTTTTAACCATGTCTGTGTTCACCCCCCTGGCTCGGCCCGAGCTGGAAACCTTTCTCGCCCCCTACGGGCTCGGCCGCCTGCTTGACTTCCAGGGGATTGCCGCTGGTAGCGAAAACACCAATTTCTTTATCAGCCTGGAACAGGGCGAGTACGTCCTGACCCTGGTTGAGCGCGGCCCCGTGCAGGAAATGCCGTTCTTCATCGAACTGCTCGACGTGCTCCACGACGCCGACCTGCCGGTGCCCTACGCTCTGCGCACCACCGATGGCGTGGCCCTGCGCGAATTGGCCGGCAAACCGGCACTGCTGCAACCGCGCCTGGCCGGCAAGCACATCAAGGAGGCCAACCCACAGCATTGCGCCCAGGTCGGCGACCTGCTCGGCCATCTGCACTTGGCGACGCAGGGCGAGAAGGTGCTGGAGCGCAAGACCGATCGCGGGCTGGATTGGATGCTCAGCGAAGGTGCGCAGCTGATTTCGCACCTGGACGATGCGCAGCAAAGCCTGCTGCAAGCAGCATTGACTGAAATCGAGGCCCATAAGGCCGAGATCCTCGCCCTGCCACGCGCCAACGTGCACGCCGACCTGTTCCGTGACAACGCGATGTTCGAGGGCACGCACCTGACGGGTCTGATCGACTTCTACAATGCCTGCTCGGGCCCGATGCTGTACGACGTGGCGATCGCCCTGAATGACTGGTGTTCGGACGCCGATGGCGTGATTGATGGCCCGCGCGCCCGTGCGCTGCTGGGTGCCTACGCGGGCCTGCGGCCGTTCACGGCCAAGGAGGCCGAGCTATGGCCGACCATGCTGCGGGTGGCGTGCGTGCGGTTCTGGCTGTCGCGCCTGATCGCCGCTGAATCGTTTGCCGGGCAGGATGTGTTGATCCACGATCCCGCCGAGTTCGAGCATCGGTTGACGCAGCGTCAGCAGGTCAGCGTCCACCTGCCATTCGCGCTCTAAGGACCAACCCGGTCAAAATGTGGGAGCAAGCCCCCTCCCACATTTGATCTGCGCTGCGGCTTATAACGACTCCAGGCAACCTGCCAAGTCATTCCCCAATTTCTCCAGCACCTGCTCATAACCCTGGGCCGTGGCCGGGGTGTAGCCGCCCAGCGCATCCAATTCCGCCAGCTTCACCGGCAAACCTGCCACCAGGGTTTCGGCCAAACGCGGACGCAACGGCGGCTCACTGAACACACAGGTCTTGCCCACTTCCTGCAAACGCGTACGCATCGCCGCCACATGCTGGGCGCCAGGCTGCACTTCGGCAGCAACGCTGAACACGCCGGTGTGCTTGAGTCCGTAGGCGTCTTCGAAGTAATCAAAGGCTTCGTGGAACACGAAGTAAGGTTTGTCACCGATGCTCGCCAGGCGTTTTTTCAGGCGCGCATCCAGTGCATCAAGGCGCTCGTCGAAAGCCTTGGCATTACTCTGATAACGCGCGGCGTTCACGGGGTCGGCTGCGCTGAGGTCAGCGGCCATACGCGCTGCGATCACCCGAGCGTTCACCGTGGACAGCCACAGGTGCGCATCCAGGCTCCCCGGGCGGTGATCATGGTCATGTTCGTCGGCATCGTCGGCGTGGGAATGGCTATCTTCGGCGAACCGACGCAATTTCAGCCCGGGCAGGTCTTGAACCGCTACGGTCGGTGCGGTACGCCCCTTGAGCACGCGAGGCAGGAAGCCCTCCATGTCCGGCCCGATCCAATACAGCAGATCGACCGACTGCACACGCCGTACGTCGGATGGGCGCAAGGCGAAGTTATGGGGCGATGCACCCGGCGGCAGCAACACCTCCGGAACCGCCACACCGTCCTGCACGGCAGCGGCAATCAACTGCAATGGCTTGATGCTCGTGAGCACCTTGACCTCGGCCTGAGCGGCGCCAGCGAGGAACAAACTGGTGACAAATACGACAAAAACGGGAAAAAGTCGGGACACGATGACCACTCAATGACGTAGGAACGGGTAACATAATAACGTCTCTATCAAATATCTGTCGCCGCTCATGCCTAAAACACCGCTTGCCAGCCGTCCACACGACCACTCTCACTGCGTGCATACCGCGCTGTCGGAGGCCGACACCCTGTGCGCACAGAAAGGCTTGCGCCTGACCGCCCTGCGTCGCCGGGTGCTGGAACTCGTCTGGCAGAGCCATAAGCCCCTGGGTGCCTACGACATCCTGGGCGTGCTCAGCGAGCAGGACGGCCGCCGCGCCGCGCCGCCGACCGTGTACCGCGCGCTGGATTTCCTGCTGGAAAACGGCCTGGTGCACCGCATTGCCTCGCTCAACGCTTTTGTCGGCTGCAACCACCCGGAACACGCGCATCAGGGCCAGTTCCTGATCTGCCGCGAGTGCCACGCCGCCATCGAGCTTGAACAAAAGAGCATCAGCGACGCCATCATCAAGAGCTCCGCCGACGTAGGCTTCCGGGTCGAAGGGCAGACGGTCGAAGTGGTCGGCCTGTGCTCGGGCTGCCAGGGGGCTTGATGAGCAATGCGTTAATTCGCCTGGAGCAGGTCGGCGTCACGTTTGCCGGGCAAAACGTGCTGGACAACATCGCGTTGAGCGTCGAGCCGGGGCAGATCGTCACCCTGATCGGCCCCAATGGCGCCGGCAAGACCACCCTGGTGCGCGCCGTACTCGGCCTGCTCAAGCCCGACACCGGCAGCGTGTGGCGCAAGCCCAGGCTGCGCGTGGGCTACATGCCGCAAAAGCTGCACGTTGATCCAACCTTGCCCTTGTCCGTACTGCGGTTTTTGCGCCTGGTGCCCGGCGTGGACCGCGCCCGCGCGCAGGCCGCCCTCAAGGAAGTCGGTGCCGAGCAGGTCATCGACAGCCCGGTGCAAAGCATCTCCGGCGGCGAAATGCAGCGTGTGCTGCTGGCCCGTGCCCTGTTGCGCGAGCCCGAGTTGCTGGTGCTGGATGAACCCGTGCAGGGCGTCGACGTCGCCGGCCAGGCCGAGCTGTACAGCCTGATTACCCGCCTGCGCGACCGCCATGGCTGCGGCGTGCTGATGGTCTCCCATGACTTGCACTTGGTGATGAGCACCACCGACCAGGTGGTATGCCTCAACCGCCACGTGTGCTGCTCCGGCCACCCGGAACAAGTCAGCAACGACCCGGCGTTCGTGGAACTGTTCGGCAAGAACGCACAGAGCCTGGCGATCTATCACCACCATCACGACCATGCCCATGACCTGCATGGCGCTGTCGTAGACGATCCCGCGACGCCCCACACCCACGTTCATGGAGATAGCTGCAAGCATGGCTGATTTTCTGCTTTACGCCCTGCTGGCAGGCTTGGCTCTGGCGCTGGTGGCGGGCCCACTGGGCTCGTTCGTGGTCTGGCGGCGCATGGCGTACTTTGGCGACACCTTGTCCCACGCCGCGCTGCTGGGCGTGGCCATGGGCTTCCTGCTGGATGTGAGCCCGACCATCGCCGTGACCGTGGGCTGCCTGCTGCTGGCGGTGCTGCTGGTGACCCTGCAACAGCGCCAGCCACTGGCCTCGGACACCCTGCTGGGCATCCTGGCGCCAAGCACGCTGTCCCTGGGCCTGGTGGTGCTGAGCTTTATGCATGAAGTGCGCATCGACCTGATGGCCTATCTGTTCGGCGACCTGCTGGCGATCAGCCCCACCGATCTTGCCTGGATTCTCGGCGGCAGCGCCGCCGTATTGGTGCTATTGGTCGCCCTGTGGCGCCCACTGCTGGCCATCACGGTGCATGAAGAACTGGCCAGGGTCGAAGGTTTGCCCGTACCAGCGTTGCGCATGGCCCTGATGCTGCTGATTGCCGTGGTGATCGCTGTCGCGATGAAGATTGTCGGCGTATTGTTGATCACGTCGCTGTTGATCATTCCCGCCGCCGCCGCCCAGCGCCACGCCCGCTCACCGGAGCAGATGGCGATCGGTGCCAGCCTGTTGGGGATGCTGGCAGTGTGCGGGGGCCTGGCGTTGTCATGGTTCAAGGACACGCCTGCCGGACCGTCGATTGTAGTCACGGCGGCCGCCCTGTTTCTGCTGAGTTTTGTCCTGCCCCGTCGAGGGGTGTAGACTTGCTCGCTTTTTGCGCAAATAGAGAGTCGCAGGAATGAAGCTGTTCACCTCCCGTTATCTGCTCCTTGCCGCGTTTTCCCTGCTGCTGGGCGCCTGTCAAAGCACACCGCCCGCCGCCCCAGAGGCCCCGGATCCGCGTGCTGCGGCCATCGCGCAGCTGGAGCAAAACCTGGCCAGCAGTGAGCTGGCCACCGCCGAAGACCAACTGGCCGCACTGCAGGCCCAGTCGCCCAATGACCCGACGCTGGAACCCTACCAACGGCAATTGGCCGAGGCTTACCTGCAGCGCAGCCAGATCGTGCTGCAAAAAGGCGATGTAAACGCCGCCGCCACCGCCCTGAGCCGTGCCCGCGCGCTGATGCCCAAGGCGCCGGCGCTGACCGGTGGCGTCAACAGCGCCATCACCCACGCCCGTAAAGTCGAGCTGGATAAAGCCGAAGAGGCCCTCAAGGCCGCCGAAGCCAAGCCCGCTGCCAAGGTCATCGACCCGGCCGCGCCAAGCACCACCGTGGCGCTGAACCTCACTGATATTGAAGCGCTGCGCCATCAGCTGGATGCGATTGCCACCGATGTGGTGAATTACCAGTGTGATGTGACGATCCAGGCGCCACGCACCCAGGATTACCCGTGGCTGGCCACGTTGCTGACCAAACGGGTGAAGCGTATTGATTCAGGGTATGACCTGAAGATTCACCGGCAGATTCTGAAACATATTCCGGCGCAGGTTGTGCTGACTCCGCGCAAGGCGGAATAACGCATCGGGGGCAAGCCCCTCTCACATTTGAATTGTGAGAGGGGCTTGCCCCCGATAGCGATCCAACAAGCAACCAATAAATTAAGCCGGAATCGCCTTAGCCTTCGGCTCACGATCCCAAACCCGATGCTGTGCAATCGCGGCAAAAAACGCCTTGAACGCCTTAGCATCCGACCCCACGATCAACCCCGCATCCGTCTCCAGCTTCAGCAGATCCAGCAGTGGCTTCGCGTCACTGGCAACCGCAATCGCCTTCAGGTGTTTGTAGGCTTCCAGAACGTAATGCAGCGCCACACCATCACCGCTCAGTGCTTTCACCGACTCTTTTCCGCCCGGGATAAACACGGCGTCAAACGCAATCGACGGCATGCCTTCCATCGACGCATCCACCGGCAGGCTCTTGCCATCGGCCGTCTTCACCGGCGCCGAGGTCGGCCCCAGCAACTTGGCATGGGCACCTTCTGCCGCCAGGGCTTTTTTCAGCGCATCGATAGCCGCGCCATCCACACCGTCAGCCGCGAGAATCGCGACTTTGCGCGTCTTGATATCGCCGGACAGCAGGTTCACCTGGCTCAATGCCGGCGACTCTTTCAGCGAAGACTCACGCGGCGCTACCGTGCCTTTGGTCGGCGCCGGCAGACCAAGGTTCTGTGCCACGCGCTTGGCCAGTTCCAGATCGATATTGGCCAGAATCTCGTTGACCTGCCGCGCGCGGATAAACTCACGCTCCACCTTGCCCAACTCGAAGCTGTAGGCCGCGATAATGTGCTCTTTCTCATGGTGGCTCATGCTGTGGAAAAACAGCGCGGCCTGGGAGAAGTGGTCGCCAAATGACTCACTGCGCTCACGTACCTTATTGGCATCGACGCGCTCGTAATAGGTTTCGAAACCGCCATCCTGGGCAGCCGGTGGCGTTTCTTTCGGCCAGCCGCCATCGATCGAGTTCGGCTCGTAAGCAGCACGGCCCTTGTCGATCACGGTGCGATGCTGGGCGTCGCGCTGGCCGTTGTGGAAAGGTACTACCGGCCGGTTGATCGGCAGCTCATGGAAGTTCGGCCCACCGAGACGGCTGATCTGCGTATCCGTGTAGGAAAACAGACGACCTTGCAGCAACGGGTCGTTGGTGAAGTCGATACCCGGCACGATGTGGCCCGGGCAAAACGCGACCTGCTCGACTTCGGCAAAGAAGTTATCCGGGTTGCGGTTCAGCACCATCTTGCCCAGCGGTGTGATCGGCACCAGTTCCTCGGGGATGATCTTGGTCGGATCGAGCAGGTCAAAGTCGAACTTATGCTCGTCTTCTTCCGCAACGATCTGCACACCCAACTCCCACTCAGGGTAGTCGCCGCTTTCAATCGCCTCCCACAGGTCACGACGGTGGTAATCGGTATCTTTACCGGCAAGCTTTTGCGCTTCGTCCCACACCAGGGAGCAGGTGCCGACCTTCGGGTGCCAGTGGAACTTCACAAAGCTCGACTTACCTTCGGTATTGATCAAGCGGAAGGTGTGGATGCCAAACCCCTGCATGGCACGCAGGCTTTTTGGAATGGCACGGTCAGACATCGCCCAGATCACCATGTGCGCCGACTCCGGCTGCAACGAAACAAAATCCCAGAATGTATCGTGGGCCGAGCCGCCGGTAGGAATTTCGTTGTGCGGCTCAGGTTTTACCGCATGCACAAAGTCGGGAAACTTGATCGCATCCTGAATGAAAAACACCGGCATGTTGTTGCCGACCAGGTCGAAGTTGCCCTCGTCGGTGAAGAACTTCACCGCAAAACCGCGCACGTCACGCACCGTATCGCCCGAACCACGCGGGCCCTGCACGGTGGAGAAACGCACGAACACCGGGGTTTTATGCTCGGGGTTACGCAGGAAACCTGCCTTGCTCAGCGCGGAATGGTTTTCATAGGTCTGGAAATAGCCATGGGCGCCGGTGCCCCGGGCATGCACGATGCGCTCGGGGATACGCTCATGGTCAAAGTGCGTGATTTTTTCACGCATGATGAAGTCTTCCAGCAGCGAGGGGCCGCGGGCACCGACTTTCAAGGTGTTCTGGTTGTCGGAGATCTTCACGCCTTGGTTGGTACGCAGGGCCTGGCCGGTCGCATCGGAACGGAATTCCTCCAGAGCCTGCAGCTTGGCGTTGGTGTTGCCACGGTCCAGGGTGTCGGTGCCTGCAAGTTCACTCTTCGACGGGGTGGCTGGCTTCTTGGTACTCATCAGTCAAAACTCCTTATTCAAAGTGGCCAGAGCGGTCCCCGGCTCGTTTGAGCAAAACCCCAGGCACGGCACCTGGGAAATCGAGTTGCTTAAGTAGTGACTGACACGGTTTTCTGCCGTTCCTTTTTTATGACCTTTGATCGCGTTATTGCCAAATCACTGGTTGAATGCGAAATAAATGCTAAGAAACGCTATACGGACAGGCTAAAATGCGCGCCCGGCTAACCGCTGATCCCTTTTCAATGCGCCCCACAAGGTTCGCTACGTGATCGAGTTTCAAAACGTCCATAAAACCTACCGCGTCGCCGGTAAGGATATTCCCGCGCTGTACCCCACCAGCCTGCGCGTCGAAAACGGCCAGGTGTTTGGCCTGATCGGCCACTCGGGTGCAGGTAAAAGCACGCTGCTGCGCCTGATCAACCGCCTGGAAGAACCCAGTGGCGGCCAGATCACGGTGGACGGCGAAGAAGTCACCGCCCTGGACGCCAACGGCCTGCGCCGTTTCCGCCAGCAGGTCGGGATGATCTTCCAGCACTTCAACCTGCTGGCGTCCAAGACCGTTGCCGACAACGTGGCCCTGCCACTGACCCTGGCCGGCGAATTGTCGCGCAAGGACATCGACCAACGCGTCGCCGAGCTACTCGCCCGCGTCGGCCTGTCGGACCACGCCAGGAAGTACCCGGCGCAGTTGTCCGGTGGCCAGAAGCAACGCGTCGGCATTGCCCGCGCCCTGGCGACCAAGCCGAAAATCCTGTTGTGCGACGAGGCCACCAGCGCCCTCGACCCGCAAACCACCGCCTCGGTCCTGCAACTGCTGGCCGAGATCAATCGCGAGTTGAAACTGACCATCGTGCTGATCACCCATGAAATGGATGTGATCCGCCGCGTATGCGACCAAGTCGCCGTGATGGATGCCGGCGTGATCGTCGAGCAAGGCTCGGTGGCCGACGTGTTCCTGCACCCCAAGCACCCGACCACCAAGCGCTTCGTGCAGGAAGCCGAGCAGGTCGATGAAGGCGAGCAGCGCGATGACTTCGCCCATGTACCGGGTCGCATCGTACGGCTGACGTTCCAGGGCGAAGCGACCTACGCGCCACTGCTGGGCACCGTCGCCCGGGAAACGGGGGTGGACTACAGCATCCTCGCCGGCCGCATCGACCGCATCAAAGACATCCCCTACGGGCAACTGACCCTTGCGGTCACCGGCGGTGACATGGAAGCGGCCTTTGCCCGCTTTACCGCCGCAGACGTCCACATGGAGGTGCTGCGCTGATGGACGTTTTCTTGAGTTTCTTCGCCAATATCGACTGGTCCGAAATCTGGCTCGCCACCGGCGACACCATGATCATGCTGTTCGGTTCGCTGTTCTTCACCGTGGTATTGGGCCTGCCTTTGGGCGTGCTGCTGTTCCTGACCAGCCCACGCCAGCTGTTCGAGCAAAAAGGCCTGTACGCGCTGCTGTCGCTGATCGTGAACATCCTGCGCTCGCTGCCGTTCATCATCCTGCTGATCGTGATGATCCCGTTCACTGTGCTGATCACCGGTACCTCCCTGGGCGTAGCGGGGGCGATCCCGCCGCTGGTCGTAGGGGCCACGCCATTCTTCGCGCGCCTGGTGGAAACCGCCTTGCGTGAAGTGGACCGCGGCATCATCGAGGCCACCCAGTCCATGGGCGCCAGCACCCGCCAGATCATCATCAACGCGCTGCTGCCCGAAGCACGCCCCGGCGTCTTCGCGGCGATAACGGTGACGGCGATTACCCTCGTGTCCTACACGGCCATGGCCGGTGTTGTCGGCGCCGGCGGCCTGGGTGACCTGGCGATCCGGTTCGGTTACCAGCGCTTCCAGACCGACGTGATGGTGGTCACCGTGGTAATGCTGTTGATCCTGGTGCAAATTCTGCAAACCGTCGGCGACAAGCTGGTGGTGCACTTTTCTCGAAAATAACGGCCATTGCCGGTCAAAAGCCGGCACATGCCCGAACAAGGAGCTTGTTGGATGAAAAAACTACTGGTTGCTTTCGCCGCCGTTGCCGCGTTTTCCGCCCACGCCGCCGAGACCCTGAAAGTCGCTGCCTCGCCGGTGCCCCACGCGGAAATCCTGGAATTCGTGAAGCCTGCCCTCGCCAAAGAAGGCGTGGACCTGCAAGTCAAAGTCTTCACCGATTACGTACAGCCCAACGTCCAGGTAGCGGAAAAGCGCCTGGATGCGAACTTCTTCCAGCACCAGCCATACCTGGATGAATTCAACAAAGCCAAAGGCACTCACCTGGTGAGCGTCGGCGCTGTGCACCTGGAGCCTCTTGGCGCTTACTCCAGCAAGTACAAAAAACTGGAAGACCTGCCTGACGGCGCCAACGTGGTGATCCCGAACGACGCCACCAACGGTGGCCGCGCGCTGTTGCTACTGGCCAAGCACAACCTGATCACCCTGAAGGACCCGACCAATATCCTGTCGACCATCAAGGACATCACCGCAAACCCGAAAAACCTGAAATTCCGCGAACTGGAAGCCGCCACCCTGCCGCGCGTGCTGACCCAGGTCGACCTGGCGCTGATCAACACCAACTATGCGCTGGAAGCCAAGCTGGACCCGTCCAAGGACGCCCTGGTGATCGAAGGCAATGACTCGCCTTACGTGAACATCCTCGTGAGCCGCGAAGACAACCAGGATTCGGACGCGATGAAAAAGCTGATTGCAGCCCTGCACACCCCTGAGGTGAAGCAATTCATCCAAGAGAAGTACAAAGGCGCGATCCTGCCGGCGTTCTGATCCGACTCGGTCTCCAACACGCTGGAGATCAAAAAATGTGGGAGGGGGCTTGCCCCCGATTGCGGAGTATCAGTCGCTGCATGAGCTGACTGATCTGCCGCCATCGGGGCAAGCCCCCTCCCACATGTGTTGTGCATTGCCTGTTACTTGCGCTGCAACAGCCCCGGCAGTTGCGCCACCAGCTTCTGGTTGTTCAACGGCGCACGGATAAAGCCGCGCTGGGTACCATCCGGACCGATCAGCGCGAGGTTGCCGCTGTGGTCGACGGTGTAGTTGGGCTTGTTGGTGTCTGCCGGGATGAACGGGATGCTCACGGCATTCGAAACCTTCTGCACATCCTCTACGTTCGCACCGGTGAGGCCTTGGAATTGCGGGTCGAAGTAGCCCAGGTACTGCTTGAGCTGGGTCGGGGTGTCGCGGTTCGGGTCGACGCTGACCAGGATTACCTGCAACTTATCCACAGCCTCCTTAGGCAACTCGCTCTTGATCTGGCGCAGTTGGGCGAGGGTGGTCGGGCAGATGTCGGGGCAGAAGGTGTAGCCGAAGAACAGCAGGCTCCACTTGCCTTTCAACTCGTTGACCAGCACCGGCTGGCCTTCCTGGTTGGTCATGCTCACCGACGGCAGCTGGCGGCTTTGCGGCAGCAGGATGATACCGGCATCAATCAATGCCGTAGGGTCGCCCTGGCCCTTGCCCGAGAGCACTTTGTTAACGGTCAGGCCCATGATCAACGCGACGATGGCCACCAGGATAAAGACGGTTTTTTGAGTTCGAGTCATAGGTTCAACAGTAAGTAGTGGTCTACGAGCAGGGCGATAAACAGCAGGAACAGGTACCAGATAGAGTACTTGAAGGTGTTGATCGCCGCGTGCGGCTGAGCGCCACGGTACAGCACCCAGGCCCATTGCAGAAAGCGTCCGCCCAAAACCAGCGCACAGGCCAGGTAGAGCGGGCCGCTCATGTGGATCACATAGGGCATCAGGCTCACCGCCAACAGGGCGAAGGTATAGAGCAGGATATGCACCTTGGTGTAGTGCTCGCCGTGAGTGACAGGCAGCATCGGGATATCGGCCTTGGCGTATTCCTCCTTGCGGTGAATGGCCAGGGCCCAGAAGTGCGGCGGCGTCCAGGCGAAGATGATCAGCACCAGCAACAAGGGCTCGGCGCTGACATGGCCGGTAACGGCGACCCAACCCAACAGCGGTGGCGCGGCACCGGCCAGGCCTCCGATAACAATATTTTGTGGCGTCGCCCGCTTGAGAAAACCGGTGTAGACCACCGCGTAACCGAGCAGCGAAGCCAGCGTCAGCCATGCCGCCAGAGGGTTGGTAAACGCCAGCAACAAGGCCAATCCTGCAACGGCTAGAAACAAAGCAAAGGCCAGCGCCGCCACCGGCGACACACGTCCCTCCGCCAACGGCCGCTTATGGGTGCGAGCCATCACTGCATCAATCCGTCGGTCCACCACATGGTTCACCGCCGCCGCACCACCGGCACACAGGGCTATTCCCAGGTTGCCGAAAATCAGTACCGCCCACGGCACACCGGCGCGGGTCGCGAGGAACATGCCGACCAGGGAGGTGATGAGCATCAGCACCACCACTTTCGGCTTGGTCAGCTCCAGGTAATCGCGCCAGATCGCCTGGCTGTGGCGCGCGCCGATCAAGGTCGCCATGGCATCTCTCCTTTAAGGGTGATGAGGCCCGATACGTGTTTGCGCGGGCTGAAGCGCCAGCCGAACGGCAACTGGTGACGCACCCGGACCAGACTGGTGCGGGCGTGGTAATTGACCAGCACCAGGGTCAATAACAGCGCCGCACCGCCGGCGTTATGGCCGACCGCAACCGGCAGTGGCAGGTGGAAATACACGTTGCTCAGGCCCAGGCTGATTTGTACCGCCAGGGCAATCAACAGCAGGCCCGCGAGCCGCGTCATACCCACCGCACGCAGCTGCCAGGCCAGCCCCGCAAGCACCAGGGTGACCAGCACCGCACCGATGCGGTGGGTCAGGTGGATAGCGGTGCGCGCGTCGCTGTCGAGTTGGCCGCCAAGGTAATTGGGGCCGATGTGCTGGGTCAGGTGAAAGCCGTTGGCGAAGTCCGCCGCAGGCCACCACTGGCCGTGGCAGGTGGGCAAATCGATACAGGCCACCGCCGCGTAGTTGGAACTGACCCAGCCGCCCAAGGCGATCTGGCCGATCACCAGCACCAGGCCGGCCGTGGCCCAATATTGCAGGCGCCTGGGCACGATCAACGCGGGCAACACCCCAGACAAGCGCAGGGTCAGCAGAAACAGCAGGCTCAAGGTCGCAAAGCCGCCCAACAAATGCCCCGTCACCACCTGGGGCCACAGCTTCAAGGTCACCGTCCACATGCCAAACGCGGCCTGGGCGAACACCACCATCAACAGAAACAACGGCAGTTTCACTGGCTGGCCCGGATCACGCCGATGGCTCCACGAACGCGCCGCCAACAGCACAATCAACAGGCCCAGGGTGCCGGCGAAATAGCGATGGGTCATCTCCGCCCAGCCCTTTTCAGCCTCCACGGGCGTATCGGGAAAATGCAATTCGGCATGGGCCAGCTGGGCCTCGCTTTGCGGCACGCTGATAAACCCGTAGCAGCCCGGCCAGTCCGGGCAACCGAGGCCGGCGTGGGTCAGGCGGGTGTAGGCGCCAAGCAGCACGACGATCAACGCCAGCAGAGTGGCAAACAACGCGAGGCGAAATCCAGGTTTGGCCATGACGATGCCCTTATCCGATGTTCGACAGTTTCAACAGGTGGCGCAGGTCATTGAGCAAGTCCTTGCCCTTGACCTTGGCGTCGTAGCGCAGCACCAGGTTGCCGTGGGGGTCGACGATCCACAGTTGCGCAGCGCCCGGTGCGGCGGCGTTTTTGGTGAAGGTCGAGAGGTCCAGTGAGTAGCGCTGCAATTGCGGGTATTCGGCCTTGAGCTTGGTGTCATAGTCGGCAGCGACCGGTTGCGCACTGGCCAAGGCATGGCTGGCGCGTGAAGCGTCGCGCCCCAGGCCGATCTGCAACTGGCGCGCGAGGTACACCAGTTGCTGGCAATCGGCGGCGCAGGCGGCAGGCGCGGTGACCAGCAACTGCCAGCGCTGTTCATCGGCCTGCACGCCAATATCGGCGCGGGTCTGACCGTTACCGATCATTTCTCCGTGGTAGCTGCGACTGTCCGGCACCCAGAACTGCAGTTTGTACATGAAGGTGGCCAGCACCATCGGACCGATCACCATCAGCAGGATCAGCATCAGCTGCCAGCGGCCTTTGCGCCGATCAGGCACCTCAGACATGTTGAGTGGATTCGTGGCCGTTCCCATGGGGCTTCTCCTTCGTGGTGTGCCATCCGAGGTAGAGGTAAAGAGCCAGTAGCGCCAGGGACATGGCGAACCACTGCACCGCGTAGGCCAGGTGTTTTTCCGGCCCCATCGCAACGATGGGCCAGGTGGTTTCGTACGTGCCGGGGCCGGCTTCGGTACGCAGTTCATAGGCAAAACCGTTGCGGCCCAGCTCAGCCCACAGCGCGGCGGGGTGCAGCGCGGTCAACAGGCGCGGCCATTGCGCAGTGGCAGGGTCCGCATGCAGCTGGAAGGTTTCGCCGGGCGCGACATACACCCAGGCGTCGAGATTCAAAGGCTGAGCCGGAGTAGTGAAGACGGGCGGGGTGCGCCGATCCGGCCACGGCAACCAGCCCCGATTAAGCAATAGCCACAGGCCGCTGGCCTGGTCATGAAAAGGTTGCAACAGCTCGACACCCGCCCTGCCGTCGCGCATGCGGTTATCCAGCAATACGCTGTGCTCGGCATCGAATTGCCCGCGCAGATGCACGCGGCGAAAGGCCGGGTCCGCCATATCCCCGAGTTGCGCACTGCTGATCGGCTCAGCGGCGCGGCGTTCGGCATAGCTGTCCACCAGCAACTGCTTCTCATGGCCGCGCGACAGCTGCCAGACGCCCAAGCCCACCATCAAAGGCAGCAGAATCACCACCACCACGGTCGGTGCGATACCTGGACGAAAGCGTTTCATGGCGCTGGCTATACTTGTTTTCATTGCCCGCCCATCCCCTTGATGCCCACCAACGCCAGGAACCAGACCATGCTCAAAGCAGCCATTGCCCTGATGCTGATCGCGACCGTCGTGAGCCTGTTCAGTGGCCTGTTCTTCCTGGTCAAGGACGAGGGCAACTCCAACCGCCTCGTCACGGCCTTGACCGTGCGTGTGGTACTGGCCGTGATCACCGTGGCGTTGATCGCCTGGGGATTTTTCAGCGGCCAGCTGGTATCTCATGCGCCCTGGTAAGTCGCCTCACAGCACGTAGACGAAGAAAAACAGCCCGATCCACACCACATCCACGAAGTGCCAATACCAACTGGCCGCCTCGAAACCGAACTGATGCTCGGCATTGAAATGCCCGCGCAGGATGCGCATAAGCATCACAAACAAAATGATGGTGCCGATGGTCACGTGGGCACCGTGGAAGCCCGTGAGCATAAAGAACGTCGCGCCGTATACCCCCGAACCCAAGGTCAGGCCCAGTTCTTTATAGGCATGGATGTATTCCTCGGCCTGGAACCCGAGGAATGCCAGGCCCAGCAAGACGGTGATCGCCAGCCAGATCTTCAGCGCGCCGCGATGCCCCTTGCGCAAGGCGTGGTGGGCAATGGTGATGGTCACGCTGGAACTCACCAGCAGGATGGTGTTGACCAACGGCAAGCCCCACGGGCTGATGGTGCCCTCCGGCGCGGGATAAAGTTTCGGGTCCGGGTTGTTGAGCAACGGCCAGGCAAACTCGAAGTTCGGCCACAGCATGTGCGCAATGCCTTTGGGGCCTTCGCCGGCCAACGCGGGGCCGGACAAGTGGCGCACGTAGAACAGCGCACCGAAGAACGCGATAAAGAACATCACCTCGGAAAAAATGAACCAGGTCATGCCCCAGCGAAACGAGCGGTCCATCTGGGCGCTGTACAAACCGGCGCGGCTTTCCTTGATCACCGCTCCGAACCAGCCAAACAGCATGTAGGCCAACAACAGCCCTCCGACGAAAAAGATCCACGGCCCGTGGGATTCCGGGCGTGCCGCCTTCAGGTCGTTGAACCACACGGCCAGGCCATACACGGTGACCAGCATGCCAATCGTGGCAATTATCGGCCATTTGCTTTGCGCTGGTACGTAGTACGTATCATGAGTCGACATGTATTCGCTCTCCTGATTGAGCGGGCAAACAGTAGCTAGCCGCCGGTACGAACAGCCACGGGCGGTTGGCGCGCAGTGATATCAAACAGCGTGTACGCCAGGGTCAAATGCTTCACATCCTTGGGCATGTCACGGTCGACAATAAAACGCACCGGCATCTCGATGCGCTGGCCCGGCTGCAGCACTTGCTGGGTGAAGCAAAAGCATTCGGTCTTGTGGAAATACATCGCCGCTTCGGCGGGGGAAATGCTCGGCACCGCCTGGGCGGTCATCGGCTTGTCAGTAGGGTTGTAGGCCACGAACAGCATCTCGGTGACGGCACCGGGGTTGACCACCACCTCATCAGCCTTGGAGTGAAACTCCCAGACCATGTCGATGGCATTGGTGGACAGGAACTGCACCCGTACCTGGCGCGTGAGGTCGACGACCTGCTCGCCTTCGTACTGCCCGGCCGTCTTGCCGTTGATGCCGAATGCCTTGCACATCACGTCGTAGATCGGCACCAGGGCAAAGCCGAAGGCGAACATCGCCACCACCAGGATCAGCAGGCGGGCAACCAGGCGCTTGAGAGGCACGGAGTCAGCCATGACCACCTCCGCTTACCCTGTTCATTTGACCTCCGGTGGCGTGGTGAAGGTGTGGTACGGCGCGGGCGAGGGCACGCTCCACTCCAGGCCTTCGGCGCCATCCCACGGCTTGGCCGGCGCGGGCGGGCCGCCACGGATGCACTTGATCACGATAAACAGGAAGAAGATCTGCGTGGCGCCAAACATGAACGCGCCAATCGACGAGACCATATTGAAGTCGGCGAACTGCAGGTTGTAGTCCGGTACCCGGCGCGGCATGCCGGCCAGCCCCACGAAGTGCATCGGGAAGAACGCCATGTTCATGCCCACGAAAGACAGCCAGAAATGCAGCTTGCCCAGGGTTTCGTCGTACATGTGGCCGGTCCATTTCGGCAGCCAGTAGTAGGCCGAGGCGAAGATGCCGAAGATCGCACCGGGCACCAGTACGTAATGGAAGTGCGCCACCACAAAGTAGGTGTCGTGGTACTGGAAGTCCGCCGGGGCAATCGCCAGCATCAATCCGGAGAAGCCGCCGATGGTGAACAGGATCACGAAGGCCACGGCAAACAGCATCGGCGTCTCGAAGGTCAGCGAGCCTTGCCACATGGTACTGACCCAGTTGAACACCTTCACGCCGGTGGGCACCGCAATCAGCAACGTGGCGTACATGAAGAACAACTCGCCGACCAACGGAATGCCCACCACGAACATATGGTGCGCCCACACGATAAACGAGAGGAACGCGATGCTCGCCGTGGCGTAGACCATCGACGTGTAGCCGAACAATGGCTTGCGCGAGAAGGTCGGGATAATCGAACTGACGGCGCCAAACGCCGGCAGGATCATGATGTACACCTCGGGGTGGCCGAAGAACCAGAACACATGCTGGAACAGCACCGGATCACCGCCACCGGCCGCACTGAAGAAGCTGGTACCGAAGTGGATGTCCATCAGCATCATGGTCACGCAGCCGGCCAGCACCGGCATCACCGCGATCAGCAGGAATGCGGTGATCAGCCAGGTCCAGACGAACAGCGGCATCTTCATCAAGGTCATGCCGGGTGCACGCAGGTTGAGGATGGTGGCAACCACGTTGATCGCACCCATGATCGAGCTGATGCCCATCAAGTGGATGGCGAAGATGAAGAACGTCACGCTTTCCGGCGCGTAGGTGGTGGAGAGCGGGGCGTAGAACGTCCAGCCGAAGTTCGGCCCGCCACCGGGCGTGAACAGGGTCGAGACCAGCAGCAGGAACGCCGCCGGCAGCAGCCAGAAGCTGAAGTTGTTCATGCGCGGCAAGGCCATGTCCGGCGCGCCGATCATCAGCGGAATCATCCAGTTGGCCAGGCCGACAAACGCCGGCATTACCGCACCGAACACCATGATCAGGCCGTGCATGGTGGTCATCTGGTTGAAAAACGCCGGCTCGACGATCTGCAGGCCAGGCTGGAACAGCTCGGCACGGATCACCATGGCGAACGAGCCGCCGAGCAGGAACATGGTGAACGCGAACCACAGGTACATCGTGCCGATGTCCTTATGGTTGGTGGTCAGCACCCAGCGCATCAAACCCTTGGCGGGGCCGTGGGCATGGTCACCGGCGTGGCCATGGTCATCGATCACAGCGCTCATGGCCGTTCTCCTGCAAGCGAGTGGGCGGGGCGGTTCGGGGCATACGCAATGAATGAAGTCATTTGCTTTCCGCCTGCTTGATGGCCAGCACGTCTTTAGGCATGACCATGTCGCCTTTGTTGTTACCCCAGGCGTTGCGCTCGTAGGTCACCACGGCGGCGATATCCACTTCCGAGAGCTGCTTGCCGAAAGCCGCCATCGCCGTACCGGCCTTGCCGTGATAGACAAGATTCAGGTGGGCTTCCTTAGGCCCGGTGGCAATCTTCGAACCCTTGAGCGCCGGGAACATCGGTGGCAGGCCCTGGCCTTCGGCCTGGTGACAGGCCACGCAGGTGGTGTGGTAGACCTTGTCGCCACGGGCCACCAGCTCTTCCAGCGTCCACTCCTTGGAGGTCAGCTCCTTGAGCTTGGCGGCCTCTGCCTTGCGCTCGCCGAGCCAGGTGTCGTAGTCGGCCTTGGACTTGACCTCGACCACGATGGGCATGAAACCGTGGTCCTTGCCGCACAGTTCGGCGCACTGGCCACGGTAGATGCCGGGCTTCTCGACGCGGGTCCAGGCCTCGTTGACGAACCCCGGGATGGCGTCACGCTTGACCGCAAAGGCCGGCACCCACCAGGAGTGGATCACGTCGGCGGCGGTCACCAGGAAGCGCACCTTGGCGCCCACCGGCAGCACCAGCGGCTGGTCGACTTCCAGCAGGTAATGTTCGCCCTTGGTGGCCTGGTTATGGATCTGCTCGGCGGGCGTGGCCAGGTTGCTGAAGAACTCCACGTCCTGGCCCAGGTATTTGTAGTGCCACTTCCACTGATAGCCGGTGACCTGGATATCGATATCCGACTCGGTACTGTCGTAGATATTGATCAAGGTCTTGGTCGCCGGAATGGCCATCGCGACCAGGATCAGCAAGGGCACCACGGTCCAGAGGATTTCCACGGTGGTGCTTTCGTGGAATTTGGCCGCGACCTGGCCCGTAGAGCGGCGATGAAGGATCATCGACCAGAACATCGCGCCAAAAACGACAATGCCGATCACTACACAGATCCAGAAAATGGTCATGTGCAGGTCGAACACAGCGTGACTGACTTCAGTTGCCCCTGGCGCCATATTCGTTGTCCAGGCGGCGTGCGCCTGGCCGAATACCGACCACAACAGGAGGCCCATCCAAACATGTGGATGTCGCGTCATTGCGGGTTCCCCTTATCGTTCTTGTTATCCCGCCGGTTTGCACCTGCGTCGAAGGGAGCGGCTTCCATACTGCTTACAACCGCTTAGCCTTACCTGCTTATGCAGTCTGGCGTCATCAGCTAATCGCGTACAAACCCGAGTATAGACACGCTCTGCAACCCCGCAATGTGTAGGGGCAAATGAGCAAAAATGAGTGGCCAGGCCTAATAAAACCGGGTGCGGAATCGTTTATCCGACCAACGATGGCAATTCGATATAACGCCTGTGCATAACCATGAAATAATTATGACAAATGCGTCTTAGGCGCTCGTATAAACGAGCTACCTTATGCTGTCCCTATTCCTACGCCTGCTTCACTGGAGCCTTCATGAACACCGCCGCATTGCGCGAGCAGATTTCCCGTGCCCATCAACACGAATCCAGCACTGGCCAGTTGGCCAAGCAGCTGGAAGAGCAATTGCCGCACCTGCATTCGGCCATTTCCCTGGCTGATGGCGATCGCAACATTGTCATGACCCGCTTCGTCACGGCCTACATCGATCTGGTACCGGACCTGCTGGACGCCGCCAACGACGTGGCCCGCGAGGCCGGTATCGAAAGCCAGATCAAGCCAGTGCTGAAAATCGCCGAGCATTTCTTCCTGCAGCCCCCCGCCATCCTGGCCGGCCATGAAGGGCTCGACGGTCTGCTGGACGAGGCTTACCTGGCCCATCGCCTGGTGGAAGAGGTCAACGATTTGTACATCAAACACTTTGGCCAGCCACTGATTCCGGCAGATACCACCGTGGCCAACGTGATTGCCCATCAGTTGATCGGCGAAGCATTCGCCAACCAGCTGGATGAAGCCGTTCATCATGCGGTGGATGAAATGCTCAACGAAGACAGCTTTGCACTGGAGTCTGTCGAAGCATATCGCGAACAGCTGAAAAGCCCGGCAACGGAAGCCGCGTGGAAGCGCTGGCCGTGCCTGTCCCGCCAGCTGGGGGTTGAATTGGCACTGGACCAGCCAGCTTAAATCCTGAATTACACAGAGAACGAATGTGGGAGGTGTAGAACCGTAGACATCGTTTACATCTGAAACCGGGGACATCGTTTACACATTTGAGGCCTGGACGCGGGTCATACCTCGTCCAAGCCTCCCCAAGGGATAATCACACAGGTACAAATCCCAAGCATCATCTTCAGCTTCTTTGAGCCCTATCCTTTCCCCGGACAGCGCCTCGCTGATAAATACCAACTTGCCGTTCCACTTGATCGATCCGTCCTGCCTGACGCTTCGAACTTTCATTTCTGCCGGATATT
>NZ_FWZV01000030.1:0-8047 GCF_900177315.1 Pseudomonas sp. LAMO17WK12:I1
GGCCCATGGACAGGATCTGGGTGAAGCCGCAGTAGAAGAAGATGCCTTCCAGCACGCAGTAGTAGGCGACCAGGTTGCGCAGCAGTTCCTTGTCGGTGTCGACGGTGCCGGTTTCGAACTTCGGATCGGAGATCGAACGGGTGTATTTCAGGCCCCACGCCGCCTTCTTGGCCACCGATGGAATCTCGTGGTACATGTTGAAGATCTCGCCTTCATCCATGGCCAACGATTCGATGCAGTACTGGTAGGCGTGGGTGTGGATCGCTTCTTCGAAGGCCTGGCGCAGGATGTACTGGCGGCACTCCGGGTTGGTGATCAGGCGGTACACGGCCAGGACCAGGTTATTCGCGACCAACGAATCCGCAGTGGAGAAGAAGCCGAGGTTGCGCATGACGATGCGGCGTTCGTCGTCGGTCAGGCCTTCGGGGTTTTTCCACAGGGCGATGTCGGCGGTCATGTTGACCTCCTGCGGCATCCAGTGGTTGGCGCAGCCGTCGAGGTACTTTTGCCAGGCCCAGTCGTACTTGAAGGGCACGAGTTGGTTGAGGTCGGCGCGGCAGTTGATCATGCGCTTTTCGTCAACGGCGACGCGGGCGGAGGCGCCTTCGAGTTCGGCAAGGCCTTCGGCGACGTCGAGTTTGTCCAGGGCAGCCTTGGCGCGCACGATGGCGGCGGAGTCACTGGCGGTGACGGCGCGGGCTTCGATGGCGGCAGCGGCGCCGGCACCGTCGAGGCGGTCCATGTTGGCTTCGCTGGCATGGCCGGCGTTGGCGCCCTTGATCACGGCTGCACCGGTGTCCTCGTTGTCGACTTCATCCCAACTCAGCATTGAAATACTCCCTTCTGTTCTGGTTTGACGGCATGTGAACCCGTCCAAAAAAATCTGATTTGCAGGCTGTCAGGCATTGAAATACTGCGCAGAGTGTGGTCGGTGATTACCGATACTGCACACTATGTAGTGGTCTGTTCTGTTTGTGGGCACACTATATGGTGTGTGGGGGGCATGGTCAACGCACAAGATGTGCGGTCCTGGGTCGCTCCCCGGCGCTCATTCGGCTATAAAGCGTGGGTTCATTGGCCTCGCTCGGAATCTCAAGGGAATGAAAAAACTGCTGATCCGCCCAGCCATCCAGGACGACGCTGAAAGCCTCTTCCTGGTGCATAGACACTCTGTCGAACACCTGTGCAAGGCCGACTATGGCACCGAACAGATTGCCATGTGGCTGGACGGACGCTCGCCCGACACGTACCGCGAAGCCATCGCTGCCGGCAACCTTTGGCTGGCGTACACCGACACTGTGCAAGGTTTCGTCGAGGTGGACGGGCATGAGGTCAGCAAGCTGTTCATTCGTGGGGATGCGGCCGGGCAGGGCGTCGGCGCCCGTCTGCTGACCAAAGCGCTGCTGCTTATCGAGGCTGCCGGCCATAGGTGCGCCTACCTCGAAGCCACCCTTACCGCCGAAAAATTCTATGCCGCGTTCGGTTTTCGCAAGATTGGCGAAGGCACCTTCAGCCGTGGCAACAGTGCGATTTCAATCGAGATCATCAAGATGGAACGCGCCTTCCAGTAGTGGCCGGCGTGGGCTGTGGGGCCGACCCCGACGGCTCGGTAACACAGAAGCTCACCGGCGCACGGCCGTCGGGAGTAAACCCGTCTCATGTTAGGGGGGCGGGGGAGCCCCATCGGATGCAGCCTGCAACAGCGCCGCAAACACCTGCTGCACCCGTGGCTCATCACTGTGGGCCACATTGAAGCGCATCGAGTCGCGGTGCGCCGGGTCATTACCGAACAACGCACCCGGCGCCAGCACCATGCCTTGTTTCAACGCATCCTGGGCCAGTTGCTCGCCGCTTACCCCAGGTGGCAGACGCGCCCAGATAAACATCCCGCCCTCATAGGGCATCGGCAGTTCGCAGCCGCAACGCCGCAGCCACTGTTCGACACGTCCGCCGGCCTCCATCAGGCGCTGGACCATGCGCTTGCGATGCTTGGTGTAGCTGCCTTCGCTGAGCGTGCGGTAGACGATCTGTTCAAGCAGCTCCGAGGTCACGCCGCCACTCATCAGCTTCATATGGGTAAGGTTGGCCGCCAGTTGCGGTGCGGCCACCACATAGCTGACACGGGCGTTGGCGCTGAGGACTTTGGAGAAGCCCGAAAGGTAGGTGACCTGGTCGAGGCCGGCGACAGTGGCCAGGCGCGGCGGCGGGTTGGGGTGCAGGTCGGCGTAGAGGTCATCTTCGATGATATGGCAGTGATACTGCTGGGTCAGTTGCAACAGGCGAAACGCCTGGCTGGGGCTGAAGGAGTGGCCGGTGGGGTTATGCAGCACGCTGGTGGTCAGGTACAGGCTGGGACGATGTTCGGCCAGCAACTGCTCGAGAACGCTGAAGTCGAAGCCGTCGGGGCGCCGCTCGATGGTCACGATCTTGACCCCGTGCAAGGCCAGGTTGGCGTGAAAGTTGAAATAGCACGGTGCGTCCAGCAGCACCGTGTCGCCGGGCCTGGCGAGCAGGCGCATGAGCATGTCCAGGCCCTGCACGGTGTTGGGGGTGGTGATGATTTGTTCCACCGGCACCGACAAACCGTCGGCATGCAGCTTCTGTTGCAGGGCCTGGCGCAAGGGCAGCAGCCCGGCGGATGTGCCCAGTGCGGCGATGCGCAGCGACGGCGCACGCACGGTGCTGCGCATGGCCTGGCGGAAGGCTTCGTTATCCAGCCACGCTTCTGGCAAGTGGCCGCCGCCGGGGCGCAGGTCGCCGTAGACTGAGGCGAGGGGGCGGCGCAATACGCTGAGCAGGTCCTGGGGCAGCAGGTCGACCCAGCTCGCCGAGGCCGGGCGCACCCTGTCAACGGCCACGAAGTAGCCACGGCCCTGGCTGGAGGTGAGCAGGTTGCGCCCGCGCAGGCGGTCCAGGGCTTCGTTGAGGGTGAACTTGCTGACACCCAGGGCCTGGGTCAACTCACGCACCGACGGCAACTTGCTGCCGGGTGCCCATTCGCCGGTCTCGATGAGCTGGCTGAACGCCTCGACGATCTGCTGCACCTTGGGTGTGCCGTTCACAAACGCGATGGCGGGTATAAACATAAACCTTCCTTGTGTTTACCGGTGATTTTACCGGTGAAGTTCGGCCGGATTAGGCCTGACTTTACCTGCCTTATGCAACGCCGCTTGCCTAAACTGCACGCCTTCTCGTCTCAGGTCCAAGGCCATGACCAGCGCATTGACGCTCTCTTCGTTTCTCTACTTCCTGCTGTTTTGCGCCACCATGACCTTCAGCCCCGGCCCCATGACCCTGCTGCTGTTGAGCCTGGGCTTGAAGAGCGGTTTGCGCAGTTCGATCCCGGCGCAACTCGGTGCCAGTGTGTCGTACCTGATTTCCATCCTGATCTTTGCCGTGGGCTTTTCGGCACTGATCAAGGGCAATCTCGCCATCACCCTGACCATTCAGTTGGTCGGAGTGGCCTACATTCTCTATCTGGCCTACAAGCAGTGGACCGGCAGCGGCGTGTCGATCGGCAAGGCGGCTGCCGTGGAGGGCTCGCGCAGCCTGTTCGGCAAAGGACTGCTGACCGGCTTTTCCAACCCCAAGACCCTCATCATGTTCAGCGCTGTATTCCCACAGTTCGCCGGGGCAGGGGAGCACCGTGCAGCGGTGGATATCGCCATCCTCGGGGCGACCTTTCTGGTGCTGCAATTTGCCAGCGGTTGCCTGTATTGCTACTTCGGCCAGCGCATCAAGCACGTGCTGGAAAACCCCCAGCGCCGTGTGCTATTGCAGCGGATCACGGCGGTGCTGCTGCTGGGGGTGGCGTTGATGCTGGCCCGCGGTTTTTCCCACTGAATGTTTTGGCGGGGGAGTGAGCAATGGTGGCTAATTGCTGGCGCCCTGATAGACTCCAGGCATTCATCCAGGATTACAGCCCTCCATGCCAGCCGTCGGAGGAAAAGGACTTCCGCTCGCTACCCGTTTGTATAAATCCCGCACCTTGGGGCTGACGCTCGGTTTCGTGTGCGTGGTGTTTGGCATGTACCCGCTGGATCCGGCGCCATGGGTGTGGGCCTGGATGGTGATCAACGCCTTTGTCTGGCCGGTCGTGGCCTTTCAGCGCTCGTTGCGGACTACCCATACGCTGCGCAGTGAGCGCCGCAATTTGCTGTTCGATTCGTTTTGCGGCGGTTTCTGGGTCGCGGCCATGCACTTCAACCCGCTTCCCGGTGTGACGACCCTGTCGATGATGACCATGAACAACGTCGCCATCGGCGGTCCGCGCTTCATGCTGGCGGGCTGGGCGGCGCAGGCGCTGGGCATCGGCACGTCGCTGTTGATATTCACCCCGGCCTTTATCGCCACGACCACCCCGGTCCAGCTCTATGCCTGCCTGCCGATTCTGATGGTGTACCCGCTGGCGCTGGGTTGGATCTGTTACCGCCAGGCGGTGACCCTGGCCCGGCATAAACGCGAACTGCTGGCGCTGAGCCGCACCGACAGCCTGACCGGCCTGCTCAACCATGGCGCGTGGAAAGACCACCTGGAGATCGAGTTCCAACGTTGCTGCCGCGAACAGCAAGGGGCCGCGATTGCGTTGATCGACATCGACCATTTCAAGCTTATCAACGACACCTATGGCCACGTCACCGGCGACATCGTCCTGCGCCAGCTCGGCAAAGTGCTGCGCCAGAACCTGCGCGCCACTGACCTGGCCGGGCGCTATGGCGGCGATGAGTTCTGCGTGATCCTGCCGGGCATGCCGCTCAACCGCGCCACCGAAGTGATGGATGCGTTGCGCGATCGCTTCAACGCGTTGGCCTACGCCCAGGACCCGTCATTGCGCGCCAGCTTGAGCATCGGCCTGGCGCCGTATCAACCAGGGCACGCCGACTCGACCCGTTGGCTCAATGAGGCAGACCTGGCGCTGTATGAAGCCAAGAGCAGCGGGCGCAACCGGGTCAGTTCGGTGCAAGGCACTTGGTTGCGGTCGGTCTAGTGGGGTAGGGTGAGGCGGCACCCCAACAAAAAACAAGGATCGGTTCATGCCCTTCACCTTCCCGCGTACTTTCCTGGCCGCCACGTTGGCCTTGTCTTTTGCAGTCCCGGCCTACAGCGCCGAACCCCACAAACAGATCCAGGCCGACGCCGAGCAGTACAAGGCCCCGGCCTTGAAACTGCTGGAGCGCCTGGTGAATATCGATTCGGGCTCCGGCTACGGGCCAGGCTTGACCCAGGTGAGTGACATCGCCGTCGATGAACTCAAACAACTGGGCTTCACCATTGAACGGGTGCCGGATGCCGCCGCCAACAGCAGCCATGTGATCGCCACCCTCAAGGGCGACGGCAAGGCCAAAATCCTGCTGATGGCCCACATGGACACCGTGTTCAAGGAAGGTTCGGCGGCCGAACGGCCGTTTCATATCAAGGATGGCCGCGCCTATGGCCCCGGCGTGATGGATGACAAGGGCGGCATCGTCGCCGGCATCTACGCGCTCAAAGTCCTGAAGAACCAAGGGTTCAAGGACTATGCACAGATTACCTTCCTGCTCGATGCCAGCGAAGAAACCGGTTCCGACATCGCCTCTGAACTGATCCGTAACACCGCCAAGGCCCACGACGTCACGCTGAACCTGGAGCCCGGCCGCCCAGCCGACGGCCTGGTGGTGTGGCGCAAAGGCAGTGCCACCGCCGTGGTCGAAGTCAAAGGCAAAGCCGCCCACGCCGGCGTCGCCCCGGAGCTGGGACGCAACGCCGCCATGGAAGCCGCGCACCAGATTCTGCAACTGGGCAAACTCGGCGATGAAGACAAGAAGACCACCATCAACTTCACCGTGATCAACGCGGGCGACCGCACCAACGTCATCCCCGACCAAGCCACCGCCAAGGCCGATGTGCGTGCGGCATTGCCGGAAGAGTTCGACCGGATCGAGAAGGACTTGGTGCGGGTCTCCGCCAACAAATTGATCCCGGAAACCGAAGTGACCACCACCCTCAAACGCGGCCTGCCGCCCATGCCGCAGACGCCGGAGTCGGACAAGCTGGTGGCGATTGCCCAGGGGATTTATGGGGAGCTGGGTAAAAAGTTGACCATTGAAGGCAGCGGCGGCGCGGCGGATGCCAGTTTGTCCGCCGGGGTAGGGACGCCGACGTTGGATGGGTTTGGGATAGTGGGGGGGAATATTCATACGCCGCAGGAGTATGCGGAGGTGGAGAGCGTGGCACCGCGGATTTACTTGTTGAGTCGGATGATTATGGAACTGAGTAAACGCTGATCAGCCTGGGAGGCTCGCCCATTCGATTTGGCTGAGCCTTCATTCCTTGTGGTGAGCAGGCTTGCCCTGCGTGGACTGCGCAGCAGGCCAAAATATTAATAGCAAAGATCGTTATACGGCTGTTTTTTAAGTTGGATATTGGTTTTTTTGTAGGTGTTCATCAAACTTTCGAACTATGTGATTTAGCCATAATGGGCCTGAGGCCCATTGGTGTGGATAGTAGTAATAGCAATGCTGTATATGCAGTAAATTTTCTTGAAGGTCTGGCTCATTGGTATACGAATTTATCAGCTCTAAAATTTCCTGTTTTACTGTCATGATTATTTCTCTAGGCGAGTCCAGTAGAAATGTATCGATGACATCATCGGCTGATGAATGATCTTCCGCCCAATCCTGATTAAAGTAAGCACCAAAAAATTGTTGTAGCTCTGTTAATGGTTCATTCATTTTTCTGGGTATCCTGTTAGCAATAGATAGCCATCTGGCATTTTAGGAGCTCGTTTTATGACTAATAGGAACTTATAAACAGGTACGGATTTTGTTGCTCCATTTAGCATGCTTACCCCTACGGGTTGACTTGAGCTGCCTTTAATTAAGAGTTTTTCCTTGTTTCCACTTAAAAATGTAGTTATTTCTTGCTGGTGTGCAGTCAAGCTTTTGGACACTATAGCCTCAGCCTCTTCTAGAGTTTTGAAGGTGGATGAGGCTGGGATGCGCGGTTCTGATTCAAATCTTGCCGCTAACTGTTCGTCTGTTCGACCGACATGTTTTTCAATCAGGTGTCCTCCAGCCTTCTCGTGAGTAGTTAATACTCCAGGAGGTGCTTTTTTTGTTAAATCGTTTTTTGAATCCGGGCAATTTCCAATCTTACAGCTTAACCCTAACGGATCCACCCACCCCGTCGGATTGGGCACGTACCGGTACGCGTTGATCCCACCCGCCAACTTCACCGGGTCAGGCGTCAGGTAACACCCAATATCCGGATTGTAGTAGCGATGACGGTTGTAGTGCAGTCCGCTTTCCTGATCGAAGTACTGACCCTGAAAACGTAGCGGGTTGTCGATTTTGCCTTTGTCGAGACGGCTGATCTGGCCGTAGGCGCGGTAGTGGGCGGACCAGACGATGTCGCCGTCGGGGGCGGTCAGCTCCTGCGGCGTGCCGAGGTGGTCGAGTTGGTAGTGGTAGGGCTTGGTATCTTTTGGGCCGAAGCCTTCCAACAAAACCAGCGGGCGAAAGCTGTCGGGTTCGTAGAGATAGCTGCGATGGCGGTCTGCATGGTGTTCGGCAATCAGCCTGTCGCCTTGCCAGAAAAACTCCGTGGTTATGCCGTCCACGGTTTTGCTGATGCGTCGCCCAAACGGGTCATAGCGATAGCTGGCGATTTGGCCGTTGGGTTGGGTGATGCCGATCAGCCGGTGCTGGCAGTCGTAGCGGTATTCGGTGACGAGTGCGTGCCCACGACCCCGCCGTTCACGGATCAGGTTGCCGAAGGCGTCATAGTCGTAGTAACGGTCGCCCTGGATCATCAGGCGGTTGCCGGCGACGATATCGGGGCCGGGGCGGTCTTGCATGAGCAGGTTGCCGGCCGGGGTGTGGCCGAAGCGTTCCTGCAGATCTTGGGAGTGGTCGGCGCGGGTGAGGCGGCCTAACGGGTCGTAATGGTAGTGGTGTTCGCCTTTGCGCGTATCGAGCAGGCGGGTGAGGTTGCCGGTTTTGTCGTAGTCGTATTGGCGTTGGTAGAGGTGGTCTTGTTGCTGGGTGATTGCGTGGGCGTGCAGGCGGTG
>NZ_FWZV01000025.1:0-66474 GCF_900177315.1 Pseudomonas sp. LAMO17WK12:I1
CTTTTAGTGAAGTTGCCAGAAAGCCAATCAGCTACCAGCTTGATTCTTTGATTCATGGGGGACTCTTGGTTCCAGGGCATGATCAGTTACCTCCTGATCATGCGTATTAGCCTGTAAACCATGTCCCCGGTTAGAAATGTAAACGATGTCCCCGGTTTGTACCGGGGCAAGCCCCCTCCCACATTTTGACGGTGTACATCTTCAAAAAAGTAGAGGGCCCACAAACAACAAAGCCGCCCGAAGGCGGCTTTGTTGGGTGGAGCACTTACTGGTTGGCCAGCTTGTGTTCCAGGTAGTGAATGTTCACACCACCCTCGCAGAAGCCTTCATCGCGAACCAGGTCCCGGTGCAGCGGGATGTTGGTCTTGATGCCGTCGACCACGATTTCGTCCAGGGCATTGCGCATACGGGCCATGGCCTCGTCGCGGGTCGCGCCCCAGGTGATCAGCTTGCCGATCAGCGAGTCGTAGTTGGACGGAACCTTGTAACCGCTGTACAGGTGCGAATCCACACGTACGCCGTTGCCGCCGGGCGCGTGGAAATGCTTGACCAGGCCAGGGCTTGGGATAAAGGTCTTCGGGTCTTCGGCGTTGATCCGGCACTCCAGGGAGTGACCGTGGATCTTCACGTCGTCCTGGGTGAAGGACAGCACGTTGCCGGCGGCGATGCTGAGCATCTCCTTGACGATGTCGATACCGGTGACCATCTCCGACACCGGGTGCTCTACCTGCACACGAGTGTTCATCTCGATGAAGTAGAAACGGCCGTTCTCGTAGAGGAACTCAAAGGTACCGGCGCCACGGTAGTTGATGTCGATGCACGCCTTGACGCAGCGAGCCAGGACTTCCTGACGCGCTTTTTCATCCAGGCCCGGTGCCGGGGCTTCTTCCAACACCTTCTGGTGACGACGTTGCAGCGAGCAATCGCGGTCGCCCAGGTGGATGGCGTGGCCCTGGCCGTCGGACAGTACCTGCACTTCCACGTGACGTGGGTTGGTCAGGTACTTCTCCAGGTAGACCATCGGGTTGCCGAACCAGGCAGCCGCTTCGGAGCGAGTCTGCTTGGCCGCTTCGATCAGTTCTTCTTCCTTGTGCACCACGCGCATGCCGCGACCACCACCGCCACCGGCGGCCTTGATGATCACCGGGTAGCCGACTTCGCGACCAATGCGCAGTGCGGTTTCCTCGTCTTCAGGCAGTGGGCCGTCGGAGCCCGGAACGGTTGGCACGCCGGCCGCGATCATGGCGTCCTTGGCCGAGACCTTGTCGCCCATCAGGCGAATGGTTTCGGCTTTCGGGCCGATGAAGGCAAACCCGGATTTTTCCACCTGTTCGGCGAAATCGGCGTTTTCCGCGAGGAAGCCGTAGCCCGGGTGGATGCCATCAGCGCCGGTCACTTCAGCGGCGGCGATGATGTTCGAGACTTTCAGGTACGAGTTCGTGGCCAGTGGCGGGCCGATGCAGATGCTCTCGTCCGCCAGTTTCACGTGCATCAATTCGGTATCGGCCGTCGAGTAAACAGCGACGGTCTTGATGCCCTCTTCCTTACAGGCGCGCAGGATACGCAGCGCGATCTCGCCGCGGTTGGCGATCAGGACTTTTTGCAGTTTCTTCGCAGGTTTCAACATCGAAGGCGCTCCGCGGTTCAAACGATGGTGAACAGCGGCTGGTCGTACTCAACCGGCTGACCGTTTTCTACCAGGATGGATTCGATGACGCCGGCTTTTTCGGCCGTGATGTGGTTCATCATCTTCATCGCTTCAACGATGCAGATGGTGTCGCCCACTTTCACGGTCTTGCCCACTTCAACGAAGGCTGGCGAGGTCGGTGCCGGGGTGCGGTAGAACGTACCGACCATTGGCGACTTGACCACGAAACCGTTCAGCGCAGGGGCTGCCGGTGCGGCAGGTGCGGCGGCAGCAGCAGGCGCGGCGGCCGGAGCAGCAGCCGGTGCCGGTGCCTGCATCTGTGGTGCGTAGAACTGTTGGGCCGGGGTCTTGCTGTGGCGGCTGATCCGTACGGACTCTTCGCCTTCCTTGATTTCCAGCTCGTCGATACCGGATTCTTCCAGCAGTTCGATCAGTTTCTTAACTTTACGGATATCCATGAATCATCAACTCCCAAGGGTCGGTCAGGGGCGCTTGGCCTGTTCTTCAAGCTGTTCCAGGGCGGCCTCCAGGGCCAGTCGGTAACCGCTGGCGCCAAGGCCGCAGATCACTCCTACCGCAACGTCGGAGAAGTAGGAGTGATGGCGGAAAGGTTCGCGTTTGTGCACGTTCGATAAATGCACTTCGATGAATGGGATGCTCACCGCCAGCAGCGCGTCACGTAATGCAACACTTGTGTGCGTAAAAGCGGCGGGATTGATCAGGATAAAGTCCACGCCTTCGCCACGGGCAGCATGGATGCGATCAATCAATTCATACTCGGCATTGCTTTGCAGGTAGAGCAAATGGTGGCCGGCTTCACGTGCCCGTCGTTCCAGGTCAAGGTTGATCTGATCGAGGGTCACTGCCCCGTAGACGCCCGGTTCACGGGTGCCGAGCAGGTTCAGGTTGGGTCCGTGAAGAACCAGTAAGGTCGCCATCGGCTGTTCCTTGTTATTGATGTGGGCAAGGCAGAACCCGGCGACTATGCCGCAAAGCCTTTGTGACTGTCCAGTTCTATGCAGTAGGCGGCACGATTAGCGAGGATTGCGCAAAATTTGTGACTGGTGGCTGGGATCCGGTCATTGGTAATACGCCCTTGAATACTGTGGAGATCAAATGTGGGAGGGGGCTTGCTCCCGATTGCAGTGTGTCAGTATCGACATCTGTAACTGATCCACCGCTATCGGGGGCAAGCCCCCTCCCACATTTTGATCTTCATTTGATTTTGGATCTTCATGGGGCGGGTCAGACACGGAACGCCTGCACAGCCGTATTGAGCTGCCCACCCAGCACCAGCAAATGCTCACCCTGGCTGCGGCCCTGGCCGATGCGCAGCAAATTATCCTCACCCAACTGATGAATCCGCTCGCTGTTGTCGCGAATCTCACTCACGGCGCCACTTTGCTGCGCCGTTACATCGGCAATCCGCACGGCGGTGTCGGAAATGGTCTGGATCGCGCCGACGATTTCATCCAGCGCGCCATCCGCCGCCTGGGCTTGCTGGGCGGTAGCCTCGGCGTGTTCAACCTGGGCGCGCATGCCCTGCACCGATTGGTGCGCAGCGGTTTGCAGGCCGGTGATCAGGCCCTGGATTTCGGCGGTGGCGCCAGCGGTGCGTTGGGCCAGGGTGCGCACTTCGTCGGCGACCACGGCAAAACCGCGTCCGGCTTCACCGGCGCGTGCGGCTTCGATGGCGGCGTTGAGCGCCAGCAGGTTGGTCTGGTCGGCAATCGAGCGAATCACGGTCAATACGCCGCCAATGGTGGCGGACTCCTCGGCAAGTTTCTCGATCATCTGCGCATTTTGCTGCACTTCACCCACCAGCGCGTGCAGGCCGGTCAGGCTCAGGCCGATCACGCGCTGGCCTTGCTCGACCGCCTGGCCCGCGCTGCGACTGGCGCCGGCCGCCTGGCTGGCATCACCGGCGACTTGCTGGATGGTGGCTTCCAGTTCGCCCAGGGAATCACGAATCTGCGCAGTATCCCCGGCCTGGCGTTCGGCGCCGTCGTGCAGGCCACTGCTCAGCTCGGCCAGGGCGCGGCTGCTGCCGGCCACTTCTTCGGCATTGCCACGGATGGTACCCACCAGATCCACCAGGTAGGCGCGTAAACGGTTGAGGGACGCTTCGATGTCGCGCAGTTCGCGGTTGGTCTTGCCCAAGGTGATCGGTTGGCTGAAGTTGCCCTCGCCCCAGATCGACAAGGCCGGGGCCAGGTTGGTCAGCACCCGCGCCAGGCGCCGCTGCAGGGTGTCGATCAGCAGGGCGATCAGCAGAATCAGGCCGATCATCACGCCTTGCATCAGGCGCACTTCGCCCTGGATCTTGCCATGTTGCGCACGTACCACCGGCTCGAGGCCGGCGATGGCCTGCTGAACGGCGGCGATTTTCAAGTGGGTGGCGGCGGCCAGGTCGGCACGCTGCTGGATCTGCGTGCGGGTGCGCTGGAGTTCGGCGGGGTAGCGGGCCAGCAGGCCGTTGAGTTCGCGCTTGAGGTCGACGCCGGTGTCCTGGGCTTCGGCTTTTGCGCTGTTTTCCAGGCCCATCAAGGCCGAAAAGTCATCGGTGTTGGATTCTGCGCTGGCCTTTACCCCGAGTAATGGCAGTTGCTCCAGCAGGTCGGCCTGGCTGCGCATATTGCCGACTTCGCGTTCCACATCGTCCGCCAGTTCCGCGCGGCCGCTGCTCACCAGTTTGTCGCGGGCCAGGGACAGCTTGTCCAGGTGCAGTGAGGCCGCCAGCAGCGGTGGCAGGTAGCGCGCGGCTTCGGCGCTGTTGACGCCCATGGCGTATTGGCTCAACTGCTCCAGGTTGGCGCCCAGCTCCCGCTCGGCTTGCAGCAACAAGGCTTGCGGGTCGCCGGCCAACTTACCGGCCGCCAGCAGGTCGGTCTTGCTGAAGGTGTCCAGGTCCACAAGGCTGGGGCGCAGGTTCTGTGCGAGGTCGGCGGGCAGTTCATCCAGGTGCTGCAACAGGCTTTCCAGGCTCTGGCTGGCGCTGCTCAAGCGCAATGCATCACCGCTGCCCAGGTAGTCGTCGATATTGCGCGCGGCCTGGTTCTGGAAGGCCTGTGACAGACCGAGGTAGCGTTCCATCAGCAAATAAGGCCGTTCCAGCGCTCGTTGCGACCACCACAGCGTCGCTCCAAGTGCCAGGCACACGGCCACCAGCAGGAGGGTATTGAGATTGGTCAGCAGCTTCAGGCGCATGCGGGGTATCAACCGACAGCAAAAGGTAAGTGCCTGAAGTTATTGCGTTTTCATTACAGGGTTATGACGGAATCAGTGGATTCTGGTGAAAAGGTGGCACTTTGCTTTGACGTGCGTGCCGCTTGCACGCGGTTACGCCCGGCGTCCTTGGCGCGGTACAGCGCCTCGTCGGCCTGGGCGGCCATCATCAGGCTGTCGGAGCCGTCACACAGCTCCACCACCCCGGCGCTGAAGGTGCACCACAAATCCTGCGGCTGCGCCGGGTAGTGAATCTCGGCAAAGCGCCCACGAATTTCATCCAGTACCTTGCAGGCCGAGTCCAGGTCGGTGTCGGGCATCACGATGGCGAATTCTTCACCGCCGTAGCGGCCGATGTAATCGGTCTTGCGCAGGCGTTGCTTGAGAAACAGCGCCAGGCTCTTGATCACGCGGTCGCCCATGGGGTGGCCATGGCTGTCATTGACCCGCTTGAAGTGATCGATGTCGAGCATGGCAAAGCTCAACGGTTTGTTCTCGCGGCGCGCGCGGAAACTGCAGTCTTCAAGCAATTGCAGGATATGGGTGTGGTTGTACAACCCGGTCAGGCTGTCGCGCACCATCCGCGCCTTGAGGTTGCGCGCACGGGCGGCGCGGTTGCGCACCGTGGTGATCAGGTGGCGCGGCTTGATCGGTTTGGTGAGGAAGTCGTCGCCGCCTTCGCTCATGGCGTCCAGCTGCTTGTCCAGGTCGTCTTCGGCCGACAGGTAGATGATCGGCACACTGACGTAACGGTCATTGTGGCGAATGACCTTGGCCAGTTCGGTGCCGGTACAGGCCGGCATGTACATGTCGAGGATGATCAGGTCGGGCTGGAAGTCTGCCAGTTCGGCCATGGCCTGGATCGGTTCGATCAAGGTACGGGTGACGATGCCGGCACTGTTGAGCAGACGCTCGGTGTGCAGCGCCTGGGCCCGCGAGTCATCGATGATCAGCACTTTGTACGGTTCGTACTGGGCGACGCAGGTCAGCACTTCGATCTTTTCCAGCAGGCTGGAGGCTTCCAGCGTGCCGGTGAGGAATTCCTGGCCGCCGGCGCGCACGGCGGCGAGGCGAGTGGGGGTGTCGGTTTCGTGCAGGCTGAAAAACAACAGCGGCAGCTTATGCTCCAGGCCTTCCTGGGCTTCGGCGGCGAGCTTGAGGCCCAGGCCGGTGCCGCAGAAATCCACGTCCATCACGATCGCTGACGGCAGGCGCTCGGCCAGGGACGCGCGAAACGCCGCGACGCTGTCCAGGGATTGGGCGCTCATGCCAAAGAATTCCAGCTGCTTGGCCAGGCGCTCGGCGCGGTCGTGATCGGCCAGCATCACGTAGATCGGCTTGCGCATCGGCGGCAGGAAGGTTTGTTCCAGCTGGTCGCCCTGGCGCAGGCCGGTGCGGGACAGGCGCTGCATCAAGCGGTTGAGTTCGGTGATCAGGTGGCTGCTCAGGCGCCCGCGGTTTTCGTCGACGGCCTTGAGCGATTCGCCGATGTGCCGGGCCAGTTGGCCGTGTTCGGGTTGTTCGAAGCGCTCGGCAAAGCGCTGCAGGCGCAGGTTGGCCTCGCTGAGTTCGGAGAGGTCGGCGCCTGACCATTCGCTGCGTTGCAGGCGCTGCCAGATCTCAAGAATTTGACGTGCCTGATGAATTACCCGCTGGGCAAAATGCTGCTTGAGACGCTCACGGCTGGGGTCTTCTGGCTCGGTCATATCCTGACTACTAGTGAGGGTGCATGCTGAGGTCGAACTGATGGCTCTATGCTAGCACCTCTTTCCAATGGGATGAGTGTCATATGTCAATTAACTGCGTGTCCCTGATATTCAGTTGGTGACCTGACGGTCGCGCAGCTTAAAAAGCGTGCATCCTTTATAGTCGAATGCCTGCCGTATGCACGTTTGGTGAAAAGCCCCGCATGGGCGGGCACGATGGGGTAGGGTTGTGGTCGGAGTGTTTGAACGCACGCCCTCAATTCAAGTGCATGAACTCAAGTGATTGAAAGGATATCGCCATGCTGGACTGGAAAAACCGTGCGGGCAGTGCCAAAGGCCCTGCCCCTGAGCCCAAGTCGGCCAACCGCAGCTATTTTCATACCCTGCTGATGAGCCGAGCCGTGCTCAGCGTGCTCGGCCTGTATCTGTTGGTCACCGGCGCCCTGGGCTGGTACTGGAGCGAAGAGCCGGCGCTGTTCCCGGTCCAGCAGAATGCGCAGCTTGCCGCCGAGAAGGAAGGCAAGCAGATGGTGGTGGGCTATACCACCGTCGAAACCCTCAAGACCGTAGTCGGCACGTTGCTGAACAAGCCCGGTGGCTATATTTCCAACGACCGTTTCCCGCCGGGCCTGTGGATGGACAACATGCCCAGCTGGGAATACGGCGTGCTGGTGCAGGTGCGCGACCTGACCCGCGCCTTGCGTAAAGACTTCGCCCGCTCCCAGTCGCAGTCGGCCGAAGACGCCGATCTGGCCAAGGCCGAGCCGCGTTTCAACTTCGACAACAAGAGCTGGGTGCTGCCGTCCAGTGAGTCGGAGTACCAGGAAGGCATCAACTCCCTGAACCGCTATGAAGCGCGCCTGTCCGACCCGAACCAGCGTGGCGCCTTGTTCTATGCCCGTGCCGACAACCTGAACAACTGGCTGGGCGATGTGGCCACCCGCCTGGGCTCGCTGTCGCAACGCCTGTCGGCCAGCGTGGGACGGGTCAAATTGAACACCGCACTGAAAACCGAGGCCCTGGCGCCAGGTGAAGTGCCGCAGGTCGACGAAGAAGTGGTGGAAACCCCATGGATGCAGATCGATAACGTGTTCTACGAGGCCCGTGGCCAGGCCTGGGCGCTGTCCCACCTGTTGCGTGCCATCGAAGTCGACTTTGCCGACGTGCTGGCCAAGAAAAACGCCACCGTCAGCGTGCGCCAGATCATTCGTGAGCTGGAGGCTTCGCAAGAGCCGGTCTGGAGCCCGATGATCCTCAACGGCAGCGGTTTCGGCGTGTTGGCTAACCATTCGCTGGTCATGGCCAACTACATTTCCCGGGCCAACGCGGCGGTGATCGATTTGCGTCAACTGCTCAACCAGGGTTGATGATGGACACAGCTCAAAACGAGGCCGCGCACCGTGCGGCCTCTGATGCCGAACTGATCTGCTGGGTCGACGAGCGGGACAACCTGCTCGGCCACCTCGTCAGGTCCGATTTGCGCCAGCGCGGCCTGATCGGCCGTTGCACCTTTATCTTCCTGTTCAATTCCAAGGGTGAGCTGTGCGTGCATCGGCGCACCCTGAGCAAGGCCCTGTACCCGGGTTTCTGGGACACGGCGGCGGGCGGGATGGTCGCGGCGGGCGAGTCCTACGCGTTATCGGCGGCCCGCGAGCTGGAAGAGGAACTGGGTGTCGGCGGGGTGGAACTGACCGAGCATGACCATTTCTACTTTGAGGATGGCAACAGCCGGCTCTGGTGCAAATCCTACTCGGCGACCTGGGATGGGCCATTGCGCCTGCAGCCTGAAGAAGTCATGGAAGCGCGCTTTTTGCCCGTGGAAACGGTCCTGCAGGAAGCCGAGCACAAGCCTTACTGCCCGGACGCCCAGGAGGGCTTGCGGCGCTATCTGGCCTCACGTCGCTAAAGCTGCATAAATTGGCGCCATTTGGCTCTTAGCAAGTGGGCTTTTTGCCGTTACACTGCGCGACTTTTCACCCGAACCGCCTTGGCGGGTCGGTAGCGCTGCCCCTGCCTGAGTGGGGCTTCGCGGTCGGTCGTCCATTAGCGGAGGCCGATCAGTCTTTGTCCTCCCGAGAGGATTGCCGGTGGCCAAAAAAGCCGCATCCTTCGCCGCCCTCGGCGGCCTGGTATTTTCCACCGACGCAGGTCGACACTGCCCGGACTGTCGTCAGCCCGTGGATTCGTGTACCTGCAAACAGACCCTGATCCCCGAAGGCGACGGTATTGCCCGCGTGCGCCGCGAAAGCAAAGGCCGTGGCGGCAAGACGGTGACCACCATCACCGGCGTGCCGTTGGCCGAAGAGCCGCTCAAGGCACTGGCCACCACGCTGAAAAAGCGCTGTGGCACCGGTGGCGCGTTGAAAGACGGTGTCATCGAGATCCAGGGCGATCACGTCGAACTGCTGTTGGCCGAGCTGATCAGGCTGGGTTACAAGGCCAAGAAGTCCGGCGGCTGAGAGCCTCTTCCCAACCTGTGTCTAAACTCTGTCCTGCGAGTGGGGTCTACCTTGCTTACAGGCAAATCGTCATTTTCATTCTTTAGACTGCGCCAGCCTCGAACGCGAGGCGGCGCCTTCGCCTTCATTTATAGGGGACTTCGATGTCCGTACGACGCACACGCAAAGACGATGGCAGCCAATGGACAGTTGCGGACAGCCGCAGTGTTTACGGGATTCGCCATTGGGGGGCCGGGTATTTCGCGATCAATGATGCCGGTCGCGTTGAAGTCCGTCCGAACGGCCCGAACAGCACACCCGTCGACCTCTACGAGCAAGTGGACGAGCTGCGCAAGAGCGGCCTTTCCCTGCCGCTGCTGGTGCGTTTTCCCGACATCCTGCAAGACCGTGTACGCCAGCTGACCGGCGCTTTCGATGCCAACATCGAGCGCCTGGAGTACCAGAGCAAGTACACCGCGCTGTACCCGATCAAGGTGAACCAGCAGGAGGCGGTGATCGAGAACATCATCGCCACCCAGAACGTTTCCATCGGCCTCGAAGCCGGCTCCAAGCCTGAGCTGCTGGCCGTGCTGGCCCTGGCGCCGAAGGGCGGCACCATCGTCTGCAACGGTTACAAGGACCGCGAGTTCATCCGCCTGGCACTGATGGGCCAGAAGCTCGGCCACAACGTATTTATCGTGATCGAGAAAGAATCCGAGGTTGAACTGGTGATCGAAGAGGCCGCCAGCCTCAAGGTCAAGCCACAGGTGGGCCTGCGCGTGCGCCTGTCGTCCCTGGCGTCAAGCAAGTGGGCGGACACCGGTGGCGAGAAGTCCAAGTTCGGGTTGTCGGCGGCGCAGCTGCTGTCGGTGGTCGAGCGCTTCCGCGCGGCGGGCCTGGACCAGGGCATCCGCCTGCTGCACTTCCACATGGGTTCGCAGATCGCCAACCTGGCCGACTACCAGCATGGGTTCAAGGAAGCCATTCGTTACTACGGCGAACTGCGCAACCTCGGCCTGCCGGTGGACCACATCGACGTGGGCGGCGGCCTGGGCGTGGACTACGACGGTACCCACTCGCGTAACGCCAGCTCGATCAACTACGACATGGACGACTACGCCGGTGTGGTCGTGGGCATGCTCAAGGAATTCTGCGACGCCCAGAGCCTGCCGCACCCGAATATCTTCTCCGAAAGCGGCCGCTCCCTGACCGCCCACCACGCCATGCTGGTGGTGCAGGTCACCGACGTCGAGAAGCATAACGACGAAATCCCGGTCATCGAAAACAAGGAAAGCCTGCCCGAGACCGTGCAATGGCTGGTGGACCTGCTCGGCCCGACCGATATCGAAATGGTCACCGAAACCTACTGGCGCGCCACCCACTACATGAGCGATGTGGCCACCCAGTACGCCGACGGCAAACTGACCCTGGCCGAGAAAGCCCTTGCCGAACAGTGCTATTTCGCCGTGTGCCGCCGCCTGCACAACTCGCTCAAAGCCCGCCAGCGCTCGCATCGCCAGGTGCTGGACGAACTCAACGACAAGCTGGCCGACAAGTACATCTGCAACTTCTCGGTGTTCCAGAGCCTGCCGGACACCTGGGCCATCGGCCAGGTCCTGCCGATCCTGCCGCTGCACCGTCTCGACGAAGAGCCGCTGCGCCGTGCTGTGCTGCAAGACCTGACCTGCGACTCCGACGGCAAGATCAAGCAGTACGTCGACGAGCAGAGCATCGAGACCAGCCTGCCGGTGCACGCCTTGAATGAAGGCGAAGACTACCTGCTGGGCATCTTTCTGGTGGGCGCCTACCAGGAAATCCTTGGCGACATGCACAACCTGTTCGGTGACACCGACTCGGTGAACATCTACCAGCGTGAAGACGGTTCGGTGTACAGCGCCGGCATCGAGACCCACGACACCATCGAAGACATGCTGCGCTACGTGCACTTGTCGCCGGAGGAGTTGATGACTCACTACCGTGACAAGTGCGCCAGCGCGAAGATCAGTGCCAGTGAGCGTACGCAGTTCCTCGACGCCTTGCGTCTGGGCCTGACGCGTTCGTCCTACCTGTCGTCCTGATGCTGGGTTGAACGATGCGCGGGGATACCCGCGCGTCGTATCGGTGGGTGGTTCAGTACGTGACCAGGCAGAGCTTGACCGAGCATTGGCCTGGGTTGAACTGAAAGACAACCCGGTCAAGTTTGTCGGCACCGGTGGTGGTGGGCGCCACCGTGACATTTTGGCTGTTAAAGGGCAGTTCAATATTTGCACCTGGAGCGAGGGCGTGTCGCTCGGTTCCCTGGATGAGTGTCAGATTGGACTGGCTACTGTTTGTAACTCGCAGTCTGTCCTCGGTAGTGTTCGGCCCTTGCCCATTGCTGCATCCCGCGATGCTCGCCAGTGTGCAAGCCGTAGCGATCCACAGTGCTTTCGTGATGTTCATATCCGACTCTCCTTGAATCTATGGGATGGGTTTTACCCATGGCCATTCAACGCCCGGAATGTCGGTCTGTAACCTGTCAGAACTAACAGGTAGGTTCAGTCGGCACGGGCACCGAACCACTCTCCCCGCTGCTTGAGCCGCCAGGCAATGACCCCCAGGGTCAGGCTGCGCAAGGCCATGAACAGCAGGAATGTCATCCACAGCCCGTGGTTGCCCAGGCCTTGCAGTGCCCAGGCAAAGGGCAACACCATCAGCACCGTCAGCAACATGCCATTGCGCATTTCCTTGGCGCGCGTAGCGCCGATAAACAACCCATCCAACAGATAACTCCACACCGCAATCAACGGCAGTACCGCCAGGTACGGCAGGTAGAGATCGGCGGTTTCGCGCACGCTGGGGATATCGGTCTGCATGGCAATAAACAGGTGGCCGGCGAGGGTGAACAGTAGGGCAAACCCCAGACTGGCGATCAGCGACCAACCGCCGGCAACCACCAGCGAACGGCGCAGGGCCGGGCGGTCACGGGCGCCAATGGCGTGTCCGCACAGCGCCTCGACGGCGTGGGCCAAGCCGTCCAGCGCATGAGCGGTCAGCAGCAGGCCGTTGAGCAACAGCGCGTTGGCCGCCACGGTGGCATCGCCCAGGCGTGCGCCTTGTACCGTGATCATGAAAAACACCGACTGCAGCGCCAGGCTGCGGATAAAGATGTCGCGGTTCACCGCCAGCAACGGGCGCCAGCTTTGCCACCGTTTCAACGCAGCCCAGGCGATATGCCCGGGGTAGGCGCGCAGGGCTTTTTGCGTGAGAGCAAGGCCGAGGAGGGCGCCGGTCCATTCGGCGATCACCGATGCGCGGGCCGAGCCGACCACGCCCCAGTCCAGGCCCAATACGAACCACAGGTTCAGGGCGATGTTCACCAGGTTGGTGGTCAACAGGATTGCCAATGGCGCCCGGGCGTTTTGCGTGCCGAGAAACCAACCCACCAGCGCGTAGCTGGCCAGGGCGGCGGGCAGGCCGAACAGGCGGGTGTGGAAGAACTCGCGGGTCAATTGGTTGAGTTCGGGGGACGGTTGCATCCATTCCAGGGCCAGATGGCTCAGCGGAATGCCGACGGTCCCCAGCAACATCGCCAACCCCAGCGCCAGCAGCAAACCTTGCAGCAGGATCTGTCGCAGTGCCGCACCATCCTTGCGCCCGGCGGCCTGGGCGGCGAAACCGGTGGAACCCATGCGCAGAAAACCCATGGCCCAGGCGAGGAAGGTATACAAGCTGGCACCGACGGCCACGGCGCCCAGCTGGTGAGCGTGGGGCAGGTGGCCGATGACCATGCTGTCGACCAGTGCCACCATCGGCACGGAGATGTTCGAAAGAATCATCGGCGCGGCCAAAGCCCATACGCGGCGATGGGTAGGGCGGTCGCGCCAGTCGGTCAGTAAGGTGGACATGCAGGCTCCTTGGGGGAGCGGCATTGTAACCGTCCATTGGCAGCGCAACAGGGCCAATGTGGAATGGAGCCCTATGCCTGTGGGATTTGGCTGGGACTTGAGACCGTTGAGAACCAACTCACCCTCCGTCGGTCAATGTGACCAGCGCCACATCGGCTTGGCCGGCGCTGATATATAGTTCACCCCTCGGTTCCCTCTGACTACGAGTGCCCCATGCTTAACAAAGGATTGTTCCTGGCCTGCGCGCTGGCCCTGCTGAGCGCCTGCGATTCTTCCGATAAACCGGCAGCACCGCCTGCGCCCACCGTGGCGACGGCGCCGAAACCGGCCAAGGCCGCGGTGGATGTGGCGGCGCTCAAGCAGCGTTATGCCGGGCGTGAGTTGAGTGTGGTGGACGTATCCGAGGTGCAGTTGGACGGCGCCAGCACCTTGTCGGTGAGTTTTTCCATTCCGTTGGATCCGGAGCAGAAGTTTGCCGACAAACTCCATCTGGTCGACAGCAAGTCCGGCAAGGTCGATGGCGCCTGGGAGCTGTCCGATAACCTCATGGAGCTGCGCCTGCGTCACCTGGAACCCCAGCGCAAACTGGTGCTGACGGTGGATGCCGGGGTGAAGGCGGTCAACGCCAACACGCTCGCCGCCGAGTACATCGCGCGCCTGGAAACCCGTGACCTGCAAGCCACCGTCGGCTTCGCCAGCCGTGGCACATTGTTGCCGACGCGCCTGGCCGAAGGCCTGCCGGTGATCGCATTGAACGTCGACAAGATCGACGTTGAATTCTTCCGTATCAAACCCGAATCCCTGCCGTCGTTCCTGGCGCAGTGGGGGCGCAATACCAGCCTGCAAAGTTATGAATCCCGCGAACTGCTGCCGCTGGCCGACCTGGTCTACGGCGGCCGTTTCGACCTGAACCCGGCGCGCAATACCCGTGAAACCCTGCTGCTGCCGATCGCCGGCCTCAAGCAATTGCAGCAACCGGGCGTGTACCTGGCGGTGATGCGCGCTTCGGGCACCTACAACTATTCGCAACCGGCCACGCTGTTTACCTTGAGCGATATCGGCCTGTCGGTGCACCGCTACGCCAATCGCCTGGATGTGTTTACCCAGGCGCTGGAAGGTGGCAAGGCGTTGGATGGCGTCGACCTTGAAGTGCTCGATGCCGACGGCCGTGTGCTGGGCCAGGGCAAGACCGAAAAGGGCGGCCACGCTGAGTTGCCGTTGCCGAAAAAGGCCCAGGTGCTGCTGGCCAAACAGGGCGAGCAGACCAGTCTGCTGCGCCTGGACAGTGCCGCGCTGGATCTGGCCGAGTTCGATATCGGCGGCCAACCTTCCCATCCGTTGCAGTTCTTTGTGTTCGGCCCGCGCGACCTGTATCGCCCCGGCGAAACCGTGCTGCTCAACGCCCTGCTGCGGGACAAGGACGGCAACGCGGTCAAGCCGCAGCCGGTGAGCGTCGAAGTGCGTCGCCCGGATGAACAGGTGAGCCGCAAGTTCGTCTGGGATGCCGATGCCTCTGGCCTCTATCAATATCAACTGCAGCTGGCCGGCGAAGCGCCGACCGGGCGCTGGCAGTTGGTGTTCGACCTGGGTGATGGCAAGCCGCAGCTGTATGAATTCCTCGTCGAAGACTTCCTGCCCGAGCGCCTGGCGCTGGAACTCAAGGGCAGCGACACGGCATTGAGCCCGGCGGATAACCCGGTGATCAAGGTCAACGGTCGCTACCTCTATGGTGCGCCGGCGTCGGGCAACCGCGTCAGCGGGCAAGTCTATGTGCGACCGTTGCGCGAAGCGGTCAAGTCGCTGCCGGGCTATCAATTCGGATCCGTCACCGAAGAGGAACTGAGCCAGGACTTCGAGCTGGACGAAAGCGTGCTCGACGCCAAGGGCCAGGAAGAACTGACCCTGGAAAGCAAATGGGCCGAGGCCAAATCCCCCCTGCAACTGATCGTGCAGGCCAGCCTGCACGAGTCGGGCGGGCGGCCGATCACCCGGCGCCTGGTGCAGCCGATCTGGCCCGCCGAGCAACTGCCGGGCCTGCGTGGCCTGTTTGACGGCAAGGAAACCAATGGCGACGGCCCGGCGGAATTCGAAGTGCTGCTGGCCAACCAGGACGGGCAGAAACTCGCCGCGCAAGACCTCAAGGTCCGCCTGGTACGCGAGCGTCGTGACTACTACTGGAACTACTCCGACAGCGATGGCTGGAGCTATCACTACAACGAAAAATTCCTCAACCTCGACGAACAGACCCTGAACATCAAGGCCGGCGATACCGCCAAGGTCAGCTTCCAGGTGGAGTGGGGCCCGTACCGCGTCGAGGTCGAAGACCCGCAGACCGGCCTGGTCAGCAGCCTGCGCTTCTGGGCCGGCTACCAGGCCCAGGACAACACCGAAGGCGGCGCCGTACGCCCCGATCAGGTCAAGCTGGCGCTGGATAAACCCGCCTATGGCGACGGCGATACCGCCAACGTCACGGTCACGCCGCCGGCGGCCGGTAAAGGCTACCTGTTGGTGGAGTCCGCCGAAGGGCCGCTGTGGTGGCAGGAAATCGACGTGCCGGCCGAAGGTAAAAGCTTTGCCGTGAAGCTTGATCCGAAATGGTCGCGCCATGACCTGTACGTCAGCGCCCTGGTGATTCGTCCCGGCGAGCGCAAAGCCAATATCACCCCCAAACGCGCGGTAGGCCTGCTGCATCTGCCGCTGGATCGCACCCAGCGCAAGCTTGGCGTGACCCTGACCGCGCCGGAAAAAATGCGCCCCAAACAACCGCTGACGGTGAACATCGCCGCCAAAAACGCCGATGGCAGCGTGCCGAAACAGGTGCACGTGCTGGTGGCGGCGGTGGACGTGGGCATCCTCAATATCACCGAATACCCGACGCCGGACCCGTACTCCAGCCTGTTCGGCCGCAAGGCCTATGGCGTGGACCAGTTCGATATCTACGGCCAGTTGATCGAAGCCGGGCAGGGCCGCCTGGCCAGCCTGGCCTTTGGCGGCGACGCCGCGCTGGCCAAGGGCGGCAAGCGTCCGGACACCAGTGTGACCATCGTCGCCCTGCAAAGCGCGCCGGTGACCTTGAATGAGCAGGGCGAGGGTGAAGTCAGCGTCAACATCCCCGACTTCAACGGCGAACTGCGCCTGATGGCCCAGGCCTGGAGCGACGACCGCTACGGCATGGCCGAAGGCAAGACCGTGATCGCCGCGCCGCTGATCGCCGAGCTGTCGGCCCCGCGCTTCCTCGCCGGCGGTGACCAGACGACGTTGGCCCTGGACCTGTCCAACCTGTCGGGCAAGGCGCAGAAACTCGATGTGCAACTGAGTGCCGAAGGGCAGTTGGAGCTGGTCAACACGGGCGCTCAAGCCGTCGAGCTCAAGCAAGGCCAGCGCACTACCCTGCGTATCCCGGTGAAAGCCTGGGGTGGCTTGGGTCAAGGCAAGGTGAAGGTCACGGTCAATGGCCTGGACCTGCCCGGTGAGAACCTGCCGCCGTTCAGCCGCGAATGGACCCTGGGTGTGCGCCCGGCCTACCCGGCGTTGCTCAGGCATTACCGCGCGGTGCTCAAGGGCGAGCCGTGGAGCCTGCCCGCCGGCGCATTGGATCAATTCGATGCCTCTGGGCGTGAGGCGCTGCTGAGCCTGTCGAGCCGGCCGCCGCTGAACCTGGGTGCGCAGATCTCGGCGCTCAAGGCCTACCCTTATGGTTGCCTGGAGCAGACCGCCAGTGGTCTGTACCCGTCGCTGTACGCCGACGACGCGCTGCTCAAGCGCTTGAGCATCAAGGGCGAGCCGGATGCCGAGCGCAAACGCAAGATCGAGCTGGGCATCGAACGCCTGCTGGGCATGCAGCGCTACAACGGCAGCTTCGGTTTGTGGGGCGCCGATGGCGAAGAGGAATATTGGCTGACGGCTTATGTCACCGACTTCCTGTTGCGTGCCCGTGACCAGGGCTTCGCGGTACCGCCTGAAGCGCTGAAAAAAGCCAGCGAGCGCCTGCTGCGCTATGTGCAGGAGCGCAACCTGATCGAAGTCGACTACAGCGACAACGCTGACCACACGCGCTTTGCCGTGCAGGCCTACGCCGGCATGGTACTGGCGCGCAGTCAGCAGGCGCCGTTGGGGGCGCTGCGCAGTATTTTCGAGCGGCGCAGCGACGCGCGTTCCGGGTTGCCGTTGGTGCAGTTGTCCATCGCATTACAGAAGATGGGTGACCAGCCCCGTGCGGATCAAGCCTTGCTGGCCGGCCTGGCGGCGCAACGCAGCGCCAAGGAATGGCTGGCTGACTACGGCAGCCCGCTGCGCGATCAGGCGATGATCCTGGCGTTGCTGGAAGAAAACGACTTGGCCAAGGGCAAGCGTGAGGAGCGTTTGTTTAGCCTGTCGGACCAATTGGCGGCCAGCCCGTACCTGTCGACCCAGGAGCGCAACTCGCTGTTCCTGGCCGGGCGCCTGGGGTTTGCCCAGCCCGAGTCGGCCTGGAAGGTCCTGCTCAATGGCAGCGGTGGGGAACATGAGCTGAACAATCAACAGTCGACGCTGGACCTGGAAGGCAAGCTGCTTTCTGGCGATCTGAACCTGACCAATCAGGGCGATGTGCCGGTCTACCAGCAACTGACGATCTCGGGTTATCCCCAGGTGCCACCGGCACCGGGTGGCGACAACCTGAGCATCCGCCGGGAATACCTGGGCATGAATGGCCAACCGCTGAACCTGCGCAACCTCAATAGCGGCGACCTGGTGCTGGTGCACCTGGCGGTGAGCGCCAGGCAGCGCGTGCCGGATGCCTTGGTGGTCGACCTGTTGCCGGCGGGCCTGGAGCTGGAAAACCAGAACCTGGCCCAAAGTGCCGCCAGCCTGGAAAACGCCAGCAGCCAGGTGAAGGAATGGCGCGGGTCGATGCAGAACGCGGCGCTCAAGCATCAGGAGTTTCGTGATGACCGTTACGTGGCGGCCATCAACCTTGACGGCGATGGCACCACGCACTTGCTGTACCTGGCCCGTGCCGTGACACCGGGCACTTACCGCGTGCCGCCGCCGCAGGTGGAGTCGATGTACCGGCCGAACTGGCAGGCAGTGGGGGAGACGCCGGCGGACCTGGTGATCAAGGGACGCTGAAATTTGACGGTTGATCACTGTAGGAGCGGGCTTGCCCGCGAGCAAGCTCGCTCCTACAGTGGCTGGGTGTTCTTGGGTTTAGTGCACGACCCAACTGAGCAGCCACAGGCCAAGTATCAGCCAGATCACCCCGAAGATAATCGAAGCGCGCATGAAGGCGCGTACGGCTGAGTACAGAAACAGCAGGCCGACGATCAGGGTGAGGATGCTGATGATCGAGGTGTCCATGCCCAATGTGCGTGACAGGCCTTCGACAAAGTTGCCGCCGGCGTGGGTCAAGGCTCCGAACAATCCGCTGAGCCCGTCGACGATAAAGCGGATGACGGAACCGAGCGCCTGGCCCAACCATTCGAAAAAGCTTTCTACCTGCATATGTGTGTCCTGATAAGAAGGTGGGCGTATCTGTGCCTTTGGTTGTTATTGCAACAGGCTAGTTCCCTACAAGCATAGAGGTTTGCCCGCTTGAATTTGCGTTTACTTGTCCGCTGGACCCTGGCGAGCCTGGTCTTGATGATTGCCCTGCTGTGGCTGGCCGATCGTATCTGGCCGTTGCCGTTGCCCAGGGACGACCTGGCGCGGGTGGTGCTGGCCGAGGATGGCACGCCGTTATGGCGGTTTGCCGATGCCAACGGCGTGTGGCGTTATCCGGTGCAAACCAGCGAAGTGTCGCCGTATTACCTCGATGCACTGCTCACCTACGAAGACCGCTGGTTCTATCAGCATCCCGGTGTTAACCCGTTGGCGCTGGTGCGGGCGACGTGGCAGAACCTGACGGGCGCGCGGGTGGTGTCGGGTGGCAGTACGTTGTCGATGCAGGTGGCGCGCCTGCTGGATCCTCACTCGCGGACCTTCCACGGCAAGTTGCGCCAACTGTGGCGCACGGCGCAGTTGGAGTGGCACCTGTCCAAGGAACAGATTCTCAACCTGTACCTGAACCGCGCACCGTTCGGCGGCACGTTGCAGGGCGTGGCGGCCGCCAGTTGGGCGTACCTGGGTAAATCCCCGGCGCAACTGACCCACGCCGAAGCCGCTTTGCTCGCGGTATTGCCCCAGGCGCCGAGCCGCCTGCGCCCGGATCGCCACCCGCAGCGCGCCCAGGAGGCCCGCGACAAAGTGCTGCGCCGCCTCGCCGAGTTCCAGGTGTGGCCACAGGCGGCTGTCGACGAAGCGCTGGAAGAGCCGTTGCTGCTCGCCCCGCGCCTGGAGCCGAGCCTGGCGCCGCTGCTTGCCCGCCGCCTGAACCGTCCGGACAGCCCGCCGCTGATTCGCACCACGCTGGATGCCACCCTGCAGCGCCGTCTTGAAGACCTGTTGCTGGGCTGGCGTGCGCGGTTGCCGGAATACACCTCGGCCGCGATCCTGGTGGTGGAAGAAGAAAACATGGCCGTGCGCGCTTACCTGGGGTCAGTGGACATCAACGACGCCAAGCGCTTTGGCCATGTGGACATGATCAGCGCGCTGCGTTCGCCGGGCTCTACCTTGAAGCCGTTCCTGTATGGCATGGCCCTGGACGAGGGCCTGATTCACTCCGAATCGCTGCTGCAGGATGTGCCCCGGCGTTATGGCGATTATCGCCCGGGCAACTTTTCCATGGGCTTTACCGGCGCAGTGCCGGCGAGCACGGCGCTGTCCAGTTCGCTGAACCTGCCGGCGGTGCAGTTGCTGGAAGCGTACGGGCCCAAGCGGTTTGCCGCGCAGATGCGCATCGGCGGCGTGCCATTGGCCCTGCCGGCGTTGGCCGAGCCCAACCTGGCGCTGATCCTCGGCGGCGCGGGCAGCCGCCTGGAGGATCTGGTCAGCGGCTACAGCGCCTTCGCCCGCAACGGCAGGAGCGCCACCCTTCGATTGCAGCCGGACGATACGCTGAGAGAACGGCCCTTGCTGTCGCCAGGGTCCGCCTGGATTGTTCGGCGCATCCTCAGTGGCCAGGCGCGGCCTGATCGCGACCCGCGTGCCGAGCTGGTGCAGCGCCCGGTCCTGGCCTGGAAAACCGGGACCAGCTACGGTTTTCGCGATGCCTGGGCGATTGGCGTGGGGCCGCGCTATTTGATCGGTGTGTGGATCGGTCGCCCGGACGGCACGCCGGTGCCGGGGCAGTTCGGTTTGGCCTCGGCGGCGCCGCTGATGTTGCAGGTGCATGACGTGCTGACCAATCGCGACAGCCAGCGCGGCATCAGCGCGCAGGTGGTGGCGGTGCCGACCAATGTCGGCGTGGCGGCGATTTGTTGGCCGCTGGGCCAGCCCATGAACCGCAGCGATCCGAATTGCCGCCGCCAACGCTTTGCCTGGACCCTGGACAACACCACGCCGCCGACCTTGCAGGCGCTGGATCAGCCGTTGAGCGTGGGCTTGATGGAAAGCGTCTGGGTCAACGCCAAGGGCTTGAGGGTGGATGCCCATTGCCCTGGCGCGGTGTCTAAAAATATCGCCTTGTGGCCCGCGCCCCTGGAGCCATGGTTGCCCAGGATCGAGCGCCGTGAAGCGCGGATTCCCGCCGCCGACCCCGATTGCCCGCCACCGGCGCTGGCGGCGTCTTCGCCGCTGTCGATTGTCGGCGTGCGCGAAGGCGACCAACTGCGCCTGCCCGCCGCCAGCCAGCAAACCCTGCGCCTCAAGCTTTCCGCCCTGGGCGGCAGCGGCCGGCGCTGGTGGTTTCTCAACGGCGCCCCCCTGGGCGACAGCGCCAACCAGGACAGCATCAATGCCAGTTTCGAGCGCCTGGGCCGCTACCAACTCAGCGTCCTCGACGAAGCCGGCCAGACCGCCCGGCTCGAATTCAGCGTGGTGGATTAGGGCCTCATCAGGGGCAAGTCGAATCGTCGCACCACCGCTATTCACTTGCCTTCACTCTCCATCCCCCTGAAGCTATACCCATTCAGGAGCCCCCCATGAACCTCGAACACCTCACCGAACGCCTGCACCGCATTCGCGACACCAACGACTGGAAGCCATTCCACAGCCCGAAGAACCTGGCCATGGCCGCCAGCGTGGAAATGGCCGAACTGGTGGAAATCTTCCAGTGGCTCAGCGAAGACCAGTCCCGCCAGTTACCCGCCGACAAACTTGCCCACGCCGGCCAGGAAGTGGGCGATATCGTGCTGTACCTGCTGTTGCTGTGCAGCGAGCTGGGCCTGGACATGAACGAGGTGGTGCGCGCCAAACTGGCCGACAGCGAGCGGCGGTTTGCCCATGAGTGACCGGCATTTCGACCAGTTGGCCACGCGCTTCGCCGAGAAAATCTACGGTGGCGCAAAAGGCGCGATTCGCCTGGCAGTGCTCCAGGCCGACCTGGCTGAGGCCCTGCCGGAGCGCCCGTTACGCGTGCTGGATATCGGCGCGGGCCTGGGGCATATGTCGCTGTGGCTGGCCGAACGCGGCCATCAGGTGACCCTGGCCGAACCCGCCGAGCCGATGCTCGAGGGCGCGCGCCAACGCTTCGCCGAGGCCGGGCAGGACGCCACCTTTATCCACGCGCCGTGGCAAGACTTGCTCGGCCAGCTCACCGAGCCCTACGACCTGGTGCTTTGCCACGCCGTGCTGGAATGGCTGGCCGAACCCCACGGGATCCTGCCGGTGCTGCATCAGCTGACGCTGCCCGGTGGCTGGCTGTCGCTGGCGTTCTACAACCGCGATGCGCTGATTTATCGCAACCTGCTCAAAGGCCATTTCCGCAAGATGCGCAAGAATGACATGGCCGGCGAAAAGCAGAGCCTGACCCCGCAACAGCCCCTCGACCCGCGCGAGCTGGCGGCGCAACTCGAAGGGCTTTGGCAGGTCGAAAGCCAAAGTGGCGTGCGGGTATTCCACGACTATATGCCGGTGGAATTCCAGGCCCGCGCCGACTTGAAGGACCTTGTAGAGATGGAGCTCGCTCACCGTCGTCACCCAAGCTTTGCCGGACTTGGGCGTTATTTGCACTGGATCTGCCGTCCGGTATAAGCGGCCCAGTCTGCGGAGGTCGAAATGCGTCGTCTCTGTTTGATCCTGTTATCCCTCGGGCTGGGCGCCTGCTCCAGCCCCAACCCTTATGTGGCGGCTTCTGCGCCGATGCCGCCTGCGCCCGCGCAGGCGGCCACTACCTTCGACGCCAGCGCCTACCCGGCACCGGTGCGCGACTATGGCGCCTACCGCAATTGGGCCTGGCGCAACGGCCAGCTCCCGGCCGGCACGGCCTGGGCGGACTCGGCGCAGGTCGCCGAAGCGGTCAGCGGTGCCCTCGACCAGCGCGGCCTGCGGCCCTTGCACGACAACCGCCCGGCGGACCTGCTGGTAAGCGCCGATGTACGCCTGGAGAAGCGTCTCAAGCAGGTCCAGGACGATTACGGCTACGGATACGGCGGCTATAACCGCTACGGCCCGGGCTACGGCATGTACAACTCGGTGCCGATCGTGCGCACCTATGAAGTTCAAGTGGTGGTGGTGCGGGTTAATCTGTTCGACGCCCGCAGCGGCCAGCCGGTGTGGAGTGCCAGCGCGGAAACCGGCAGCCAGGGCAGCCTCAGCGAGCGCGCGGATGCGTTGCGCCAGGCCGTGCAAAAGGCGATGACCGCCTATCCTCCGAGTTAACCGCTATTCTCATCTAAAGCCCGGTCCCTTGTTGGAGATCAACCATGTTTCGTCGTATCGCTACGCTAGCTTTTGTTGTGCTGCTGGGCGGTTGCCAGACCAGCCAGGTCAACCACGATTTTGATGCCAGCCGCGACTTCGGCGCCTACCGCAACTGGGCCTGGAAAGACCCGGCGCTGCAATACCGCCCCGATGATCCGCGGATCAAGAGCGACCTCACCGAACAACGCATCCGCCAGGCCGTGGGTGAACAGCTTGACCAGCGCGGCCTGCGCCCGGCAGCCGCAGGCACCCGGGCTGACCTGAACGTGCAGGCCTACCTGATCGTCGAAGACCGCCAGCAACAAGTCACCACCAACTATGGCGGCGCCTGGGGTGGCCCGTGGAACGGCTATTGGGGCGGGCCGATGTACAACGAAACACGCAACATCACCTACAAGGTGGCGACCATCCAGATCGACCTGCTCGACGGCAAGGACGGCAAGCTGGTGTGGCGCGGCAGTGATGAACAGATGATGAGCAGCACGCCCAACCCCCAGGATCGTAATAACGCGATTCGCACGACGGTGACCCGGATCCTCTCCAGCTACCCACCGCACTGACCGTTTGTAGCGACCGGCCTGCGCACCTGCCAAGCCTTGTCTACACTCCACCGCAACACGGAGAGTAAGCGCTAAGGAGTGCCTGATGTCTCCCCGACTCGGTTGCAGGCAGCGTGGTGCGATTGGCTTGATGGCAGCGGGCACCCTGGCGTTAGCGCTGGTGTTCCTGCTGCTGGCGGTGGACAGCGGCCGCCTCTACCTGGAAAAGCGCAAGCTGCAGTCCATTGCCGACACCGCCGCCCTGGAGGCCGCCGGGCGTGGTGGCCTGTGCAGCCCGACCACCAGCGCCAACGACTATGCCGTGCAGAACGCCGCGCGCAATGGCTTCACCGTGGTTGCCGGCGACAGCAGTCGTGGCCTGGCCGTGACCTGCGGCACATTGACGACCAATGCCGGCAACATCCGCGTATTCAGCGCCGACGCCAGCAAAAACGAGGCCATTCGGGTAGTGGCGACGCGCAGCGTAGTAACCAGCGTCGCCACGGGTATCTGGAATATGTTCAGCGGTACGCCGGCGTCCACCCAGATGACCCTGGCTGCCAGCGCCGTGGCCGCGTACGCGCCGCCAGTGGCGCAACTGACGATTCGCAGCAGCCTGGCGACGGTGGATTCGGCGAAGTCCCCGCTATTGAACATGGTCATTGGCAACCTGTTGGGCGGCAGCCTGTCGCTGACGGCGGCGGGCTGGAATGGCTTGCTGGCGACGAACCTCAACCTGCTCGGCTACCTGGACCAGTTGGCGATTGAGCTGAACGTGACGGCGGGTGACTACGATGCGCTGCTCAACACCGCCGTATCCGCCAACCAGCTGATCGATGCCGCGGTAAAGGTGCTGCAAAAAAACGGAGCGGTGGCGACGGCGGTCATCAACGATGTGATTTCATTGAAAGCCATCGCGCCCAATACCCAGCTGCTGAAAGTCGCAGACCTGCTGAAGGTTGCCAGCGGAACACCGGCCGCGGCGCTGAATACCAACGTGCAGTTGTTTCAATTGCTGGAGGCCGTGGCGCAGCTGTCCAATAGCAAGGGTGCGGTGAGTGCGGCCGCTCAGGTGAATATTCCCCTGGTGGGCAATGTCTCGATCCAGACCAAAGTCATCGAGCCGCCGCAATTGTCGGCGATCGGTAATCCGGCGAAGGCCAAGGCGGGGCTTCTGAATAACCCGCAGACGGATCAGATTGTTGTCCGAACCGCGCAAGTGCGCACATTGGTTACGGTGGATGCGCCGATTATCAAGCTGGTGTCGGGGGTTTCATCAATCCTGACCGGGTTGGCGACACCGGTGTCGAAGGTGGTCGGTGGCCTGTTGAACCTGAATATCCCGGCAGTGGTGGGCGGCGTGTTGTGCCTGGTGGCGTGTAACGTCACTGACGTGGATATCACACAATCACTGTCCATCTACATCGAAGCGGCCAGTGCGCAGAGTCAAGTCACGGACTACAGCTGTGCCACGCCGGCCACAAAGTCGCTAACGGTGCAGGCCACCACCGCCATGGCCACCCTGGGCGTGGGCTATGTCGACCCTGCCACCGCGTTTTCGTCATCGGCGCCAGTCACCGTGCAGCCGGTCAGGCTGATCGATTTTGGCCAGCGCTACTGCATTGTGCTGTCGCTGATATGTGGCACGCGTACAGCGGGTGTAGGCGGTGGTTTGAATGTGAAGGCGTTGTCTACCGTGGCGGCGCAGACCAGCTCGTTGCTGTTCTTACCGGTCGCCGATATGAATGCCGTGCCGACCTACAAAAGTCCACCCGGCACCGCCAATATCGTCAATAGCCTGGGAGCAACCCTGAGCGGCCTGCAGGCTACCTACGTACCGCCCAGCGGCAGCACACCCGGTGCGGCGAACGGCACGGTTACGACGGCCCTGGCTACCATCACCAGCGCGGTGGTCACCCTTGTCCAGGACGTCCTGTCACCGCTGCTCGACCCCATTGTCAACACGCTGCTCTCGGCCCTGGGCATCAACCTGGGCAACGCCGAAGTCGGCGCCAACCTGACGTGTCAGATGGGCCGCGCTTACCTGGTGATCTGAACCACCGGCAGTTCCACACAAAACCGTGCGCCGTCCTCGCCATTGATCACGCTCAAGCGCCCACCCATGTTTTCCACGATCCCGTAGCTCACCGACAGCCCCAGGCCGGTCCCCACCCCAATCGGCTTGGTGGTAAAAAACGGCTCGAAAATCCTCTCCAATAATCGTGGGTCGATGCCGCCCCCGTTGTCCTCGACCCAGATGCGCACATGCCGGCTGTCGTGCTCGCAGTGCAGCGCAATCCAGGGGCGCGATTGCGCGGCTGTTTCGCGCTGGCTCAATAGCGCATCGCGGGCGTTGACCATCAGGTTGATCAACACCTGCTCAAGCTGGTCGACATGACCTTTGACCTGCACCCTGAAGTCCGCAGGTGTGATGCGCAGGTCCACGCCTTTGCCGCGCAGGCCTTCACCCAGCAGCGACAAGGTCCCTTCCACGGCTTGCACTGGGTCGAACGGTTGCTGTTCGATTTCCGAACGGCGGCCAAACACGCGCATATGGTCCACCACCCTCGCCGCGCGTTGCACTTGGGTGTCGATGCGCTTGAGTTTTTCGGTGAGGTAGTCGATCTGCGCGTCGCCGTTGGCCAGGCGCTTGAGCACATTGACGATCGCCATGCGCATCACGTTCAGCGGCTGGTTGATCTCATGGGCCAGGCCCGTGGCCATTTCGCCGAGGGTCGCCATCTTGGCGCTCTGGGTCAGTTGCTGCTGGGAGCGACGCACTTCGGTGTTGTCGCGGCCCACGGCCTGCACTTCCACCAGTTGACCTTGTTCATCAAACACACCACGGTCGGACCATACCCACCAGGCATGTTCGCGCCCGGGCAGCTGCAGGTTGATTTCGGCGGTGCTCACCGGAAACTCGGGGGTCAGTCGGCGGATGCGTTGGATAAATGCCTGGCGCTGTTCATCCGACAACCACGCGTCCAATTGCCGCCCCGGCAGTTGCGCGGGCAAGCACTCCAGGTAGTTGGCCAGCGGCTTGTTGCCAAACGTCAGGGTCAGGTCCGGGCGATAACGGCAGATCATTGCCGGCGAGTCTTCCACCAGGATGCGGTAGCGCTCTTCGCTCTGCCTGACCTGTTCGGCGGCCAGGGTCGCGTCGGTCACATCGAGCCATAGCCCCACGGCCTCCACCGGCAGGCCCAGGTCATCGCGCAGCAGCTTGGCCTCGTCGAGCAGCCAATGGTAGTCGCCGCGGGTGTCGCGCACCCGGTAGCGGCTGCGTACATTCCCTTCGCGTAGTAATTGACGGGTGCGTTGGAAGTACAACTCACGGTCTTCGGGATGGATCAACGAGGCCAGGCCGTCGTGGCTGCAATCGGCCAGGCTCCAGCCCAGCAGCGGCAACAGGCTGTCGCTGAAAAACGCCGGGTGCAGCGCGCCGCCGACGTAGCGCTGCACGTAGATCACCGCCGGTGAACTGGCGATCAGGTTATCCAGGCGTGCATGGGCGGCGGCGGCTTGCAGTTGCTGGTTCTTGATGTCGCTGATGTTGAGCATGAAACCGACCCAGCGCCGGTTGTCGCCCACGCCCAGTACCTGGCCCTGCACGCGATACCAGAGGGGCGTGTGGTCCGCGTCACTGCCTGGCAGGCGCACGTTGGTCAGCAGGGGTTTGTCCAGTGCCTGCAGGTCTTGCAGGTGGCTGAGCAGTTCCTGGCGATCAGCGGGGTGGATCAGCTCCAGCCACAGGGCCAGTGCCTGGCGCGTGGCGCCGTGTTCCTGGCCCAGGCTATGCAACAACTGGGGAGCGAGCTGGATCTCCTGGGTGGCGGGCAGCAGTTCCCACCAGCCGGTGCCGAGCAGTTCTTGCAGGGCCTCCATGCGCTCCAGTTGCTGATGGCTGCGTTGTTCGCGCAGGCGGCTCAGCAGCGGGGCGGCGAGTGCGGCGGTGAGGTCCAGCCAGTCACGTTCGCGGGTGTGCGGTTCGCCGCCGTAGAAACCGCAGAGCAGCCAGGCCGCCACGCCCTGGCTGTCACGGTAGGGCACCAGAAAACCGTCGATATCGCCGAAAATGCTCTGCAGGCGGGGGTTGTCAATGCGCCCGTGGGCCAGGCTCAGGAGCGCGTTGCCGTTGACACTGTCCAGGCTGGCCCCCAGATGTTGGCCGGTTTGCCACAAGCCCGGGGCGTCGTGAGCGGTGTATTGGCTGTAGATCCGCCAACCCTGGTTGGTTTCATCGAGCAATGCCAGGGCCACACAGGGGATACGCCAGCGTTGGGCCAGGCTGCGCAGTTGCTCGTTGAACGTCTCGGGCAGGCGACTCAGGCTGCACACTCGCAACTGTTCGCTCATCCTGCAGGCGAGTTGGTGGTTCTGCTCGCGCTGTTCAGCCAGGTGGCGGCCGGCGAGCAAGTCGCTGATGTCCAGCAGGTGCAGCACCCAGCGGTCGCCCTCCGGCTCGACCCAGCCGCGGGTGGGCAGGACCTGGCCGGCAGAGCCCTTGAAGTCCAGGTCCAGGGTATGGCGTTGCCAGTCGGCAGGGCTGCCTTCGATACTCAAGGCGCTGCTGGCGCACAGCAACTCCCGCAGCAGCGGCCGTGCTTCACCCCCGACGGGCATGGCGAGTTGCGAACGCAGTGTGCCGCGGATGTCCACCACATGGCCTTGATGATCCAATAACACGCGCAGCCCTGCTGCAGGGACAGTGGGTGCCTCGAAGGCCTGGGTGCCGACACGGCCCCGCAGGCGCTCGAAGAAATTATTCCCCGCAGTCAAAACTGAAGACTCGAGCTGGCCGACAGGTTGGTCGGCAGGTTCGGCACAGTGCCAATGCCTGGCACCACCAGCGCCGGGAATACGGAGTAGAGGTTGGAGGAGGGGTATTTGATCGTGACAGTCAGCGTGGTGCCGGTGTAGGTGGCGCTGATGAAGGACGGCTGGAACTGGAAGTTGGCGGGGATCCAGCTCAATTGCGCCGCTACCGCATCTTTCGCACGCTGGGTGACAAGGTTGGGGTAGGCCGATCCTGCCGCAACCGGGTCTACCGCCATGGCCTGGCGCACGGCCTCGGCCGCTGCCTGGTTGAACGACTGCATCAACAGCAGCGGCAGGCTGAAGCTGATCAAGCCATAGAACACCGCAAAAAAGATCCCGAAGACCAAGGCGAATTCGATCGCCGCAGCCCCTTTTTGCTTTGCCGGCAGGCCTGTTTTCATGACTGCGTCTACCCTGACGTCTACGACTCGATATCAGCATAGAATCATTCAGCGAAAAGGAACGTTTTTTACGTGATTCATGGCGTAGTGATAGTGATCTGGCTGGGAGTCTGTGCGGTGCAGGATATTCGCCGGCGACAGATCGCCAATGGCTTGACCCTGGGCGTGGCGTTGCTGGCGCTGTTATACCTGTTGTGCACAGGCGCCACCTGGCTGGGCGCGCCAGCGAGCGCCGGTCTCTTGGCGTTTGCCCTGGCACTGCTGTTGACCCTGCCGGGCTATGCGCTGGACCGCTTCGGTGCGGGCGACGTGAAGCTGCTCGCGGCGCTGGGCCTGGCCACCACGGTGGATCATGTGTTGTGGTCGCTGATCGGTGCCGCCATCACCCTGGTCGGCTGGTTGGTCGTTCGTCAACAGCTCGGTCCGCGCGCTGCTGATCGGGTACAAGGCCCGCCTGCCAAGCAGCCTTTCGCCGCGTTTTTATTCGCGGGTTTTGTGCTGTATGGGGTGTGGACCCTTTAGTCGCACAATGCCTCTATTGCTATGTACAGAGTCGGAAAGTAGGTCTACGTTTATGGAACGGATGTATAGGATTCTTCGTCCAAACGGATAGGTCAGTCTTTTGGCTTGCCAGGCATGGAGTCGCGTGTGAACAAGCTGAAATCGGCTGTAAAAGTGCTGGTGGTCGATGACCAACCGCTGATCGTGGAGGAACTCTGCGAATTTCTCGAAAGCAGTGGCTACCACTGCGTCCCGTGCGAATCCAGCCGCCAGGCCTTGCAGCGTTTCAGCGAGGACGTCGAGGTCGGCCTGGTGCTGTGTGACCTGCACATGCCGGACATGGATGGAATCGAGCTGGTGCAGTCGATGCAGAAGATCGCCGGCAAGCAGCGTGCGTTCGAGGCCATCATGCTCACCGGGCGTGCCGACAAACAGGACGTGATCAAGGCCCTGCGCGCGGGCATCTCGGATTACTACCAGAAGCCGATCAACCTCGATGAATTGCTCGAGGGCCTGCAGCGCCAGGAAGCGGCGCTGGAAGAGCGGCAAAAGGAGCTGCAACTGGGGCACTTGAACCAGAAACTGCAGTACCTTTCCGAATCCATCAATGACTTGTACCAGGACCTCGACAAGGTACGGCGCGGCCCGCCGCAGGACGCTGACGCCGAGGGCGGGCAAGACGCCAGGCCGGCGCAGATTCCATCCATCTTCAACCAGTTGTCACCGCGTCAGATGGAGGTTGCGTGGCTGGTAGGCAAGGGCCAGACCAATTACCAGATCGCCTGCGAATTGGGCATCACCGAAAACACCGTCAAGCTGTATGTGTCCCAGGTGTTGCGCCTGACCCATATGCACAACCGCACCCAGCTGGCGCTGGCGTTGTCGCCAAGCCACTCGCCGATGCGCCAGCAGATGAGTGCGCACTGACGCACGGGGTTCATTGGCTCTTGCCGCCCGCCTCCGACTTGGTTTCAAAGAACTCCGGAATCGGGTGCTTGTGACTGTCCAGCCAACGCTGCAAGGCCTGCTCCTTTTCCGCCGGGGTGGTGCTCTGCGGTGTCGGCGAGGCTGCCCGCCCATCGACCTGCAACGCCATCCAGTTTTCCGTTTCGGCCTGCTGCGGGGACGAAGGCCCCGGTGGAATAGCCGAGGCGCTCAATGGCAGCAGCGCCAGACACACAACGTAATGGGCTTTCATCATCGACTCCTTACTTGATACTCACCGGCAGGGCATCGGCGGCCGTCGCGACGTTGCGCGCGGTCCTCGCTGAGTGCTTGAGCCGGGCCGCGCGGGCCTGTGCCTCGGTGACCTGGCCGGGGTTCAAACCCAGCTGGCTGACCACTCTGGCCGCTTGCCCCCAGTCATCCTGATAAATCAGCAAGGTCACCAGGTTGACCGCAGCCAACGTGTCGCCCTGTTTGAGCTCGATAGCCGTCATGAACTCAAAGCGTGCGTCTTCCAGGCGCAATTGGTTGAGGTACACCACGCCCAGGTCATTGCGGATTTTTTCATCGGTGGGCGCCAGGCGCGCGGCCCTTTGCAGGTGAGCCATCGCCTGTGGGTGGTCGCCCTTGGCCGCTGCCAGTTGCCCCAGCCCATGTTCGCCTTCGGCGGTCATGCAAGTACCCAGCAGGCTGCGATACAAGGGTTCGGCCTCACTGCGGCCCAGCAAGCGAAAGTTACGGGCCTGGCGCTGGCGCACCTGGGGCAAGCTGTCGGGCAGGTTCTGCAGGTTGGCCAGGCTGGCGTGCAGCTTGCCCTCGTTGGCCAGGTCATCGGACAGGTTCAGCGTCAGTTCCTGCTCCGCACTGGGTTTGGCGCAACTGCCCGGCGAGGTCAGAGCGGCCCATGGGGTGTGGCCGTCGGTGGCGCATCCGCCGAGCATCAGCAGGGTCAGGCCGGCAATCAGTGGTTTCATCAAGGTGGTCCTCAGAATTGGCTCAAGGCGCGGGCGATGCCGATAAAGGCGGGGCCGCCGAGCACGATCAGCAAGGCGGGAAACAGGAACACCATCATCACCACCGACATTTTGGCCGACATTTTCGAGATGTATTCCTGCATGCGGGTCAGGCGCCGGTCGTCGAGCAATTGCTTGAGCGTCAGCAGGGATTTCATCGCGCCACCCCCCTGCTGGATCAATTGCTGGAGGATGATGCAGGTGTCGGTGAACTCATCCACCTCCAATATGCGCGCGGTCTTGCCCAGTTCTTCGCTCAGTTCCAGGCCGGAGTCGACTCGCGCCAGGATCAGGCGCAATTCGTGGGTCAGGTCTGGAAGCAAGCGCTGGGCTTCGTTGGCCATCACGCGCAAGGATTGTTCAATCGCCATGCCCGACTCGAACAGGATGCGCAGCAGCGGAATGAAGGTTGAGATTTCCTTGGCGATGCGCTGCTGGCGGAATTTGGCGGCAGCGGCGAGCACGCGTTTTGGCAGCAGGTAGCCGATGCCCAGGGCGACCGCCGGGGCAATCCAGGCGGGACTGGCGTGAGGGAAAAGTAGTTGCTGGCCGAGCAGGGTCAGGCCCATCGCCGCGACAGGCACGCCGATCTGGAAAGCGGCAAACAGCGAGCGCTGGCTGGCCTTGCGCCAACCGACCCGGTTGAGCAGGACCTGGGTCTCGTTGTCCAGGCTGACTGAGCGCTGGGCCAGCGTGCTTGCGCCCAGTTGGCGCATGAACGTGCCAAGTTTGTCATCGCTGGCGCTGCGCCCTTGCAAGCGCTCAACGACCCGGCGATCACGACGGCGATGTTCGAGCCATTGCCCGCCCACCAGTACCATGGCGGCGAGCGCCAGCAACAGGCTGACCATCAGGGCCATCTCACACACTCCTCAGCATGCGCCACATGGCAAAGGTGCCCGCCAGGTCCATCGCCAGTGCGCCGAACAGCAGGGAGCGCCCCGTGTCGTCGTTCCACATGGTCATCAAGTAGCCAGGGTTGACCAGGATGAAGTAGCCCACGATCAGGATCGGCAAACCGCCCAGCACGTAGGCCGTCATGCGGGTCTCGCCCGTCATCGCCTTGAGTTGCCGGGCGCCCTGGTCCCGCTCGCGGATCATCTTGATCAGGTTTTCCAGCAGTTCGCTGGCGTTGCCGCCGTAGCGGTGGTTGACCTTCAGGCCAAGGGCGAACAGGCGGAACTCGTCCTGTTCGTAGAATTCAGCGAAGTCGCTGGCCGAATCCGGCAGGCTCACCCCCAGGCGCACGTTGCGCTGCATGCGGCCCATGGCGTGCTTGAGCGGGTTTTCCACGCTCTCGATACCGCCCAATACCGCGTCGGCCAGGGTGCGGCCGGATTTGAGGCTGCGTACGCTATGGTCCAACAGCTGCGGCAGTTGCTCGACCATGCGTTGCACCCGCTGCTGGTAACGCCAGGCGATATACGCACGCAATGCCAGGGGCGGGCCCAGGGCCATCAACACCAGGCCCAGCCAGTCGGCGACCAAGTAGCCCAGCAGGGCGCCGACCACCCACGCGCTCAGCCACAGGCCGAGGCGCTCCTTGGGTTTGCCCAGCCCGGCGCGCAGAAACATGCGCTCAAGGCCGGTCCAGGTGCCGGGCTGCTCCTGGGCCTCGGGTTGGCCATCGCCGAGGCGCTCCAGCACGCGAATGGTCCGGGCCTTGCGCAGGCCATGCTGAAACAGCCAGAACGACAGACCGATCAGCAACAGGCAAACCAGCAGCAATACAGGTCCGGTCATCAGGCGCTCCCTATAGCGGCAAGGCCGATTCGCGGCGCAACTTATCGCCGGCCGGGTTGATGGCTTCGCGCAGGAAACCGACACCGGTGCGCCGGTCCAGCCGGAACAGGGTATTGGTGACATACACGTCATCGCGCACACCGACCACTTCCACCACCTCGCTCACGCAACGACGGCCATCGGGCATGCGCGTCAGCTGGATCACCACATCCAGCGCGGCGCAGATCATCTGGCGCAGGGTTTTTTCCGCGATCACGCGGCCGGTCAGGCCCACCAGGGTTTCCAGGCGCAGCAACGCATCCTGGGCATTGTTGGCGTGCACGGTGCTCATGGAACCGTCGTGGCCGGTGTTCATGGCCGTCATTACGTCGAGCACTTCCACGCCACGGATTTCCCCCAGGATGATACGGTCCGGGCGCATCCGCAGGGCGTTGCGAATCAGGTCGCTGGACCTGACCTCACCGTGGCCCTCGGCATTGGGCGGGCGGGTTTCCAGGCGCACCACATGGGGATGCCCCAGTTGCAATTCGGCAACGTCTTCGATGGTCACCAGACGCTCGTGGGGATTGATCAACTGGCTGAGGATATTGAGCAACGTGGTCTTGCCGGTGCCGGTGCCGCCGCTGATGAGGATATTGCAGCGCCTGCCGACGGCTTCCTGGAAAAACTCGAAGATACTCTGGTCGATGGTCTGCATGGCAACCAGGTCGCTGCTCTTGAGCATGTCCTTGCGGAACTTGCGGATTGACAGGCATGGCCCATCCAGGGCAATCGGCGGGATGATCGCGTTGACCCGGCTACCGTCAGGCAAGCGTGCATCGACCATCGGCGAGGACTCGTCCAGGCGCCGGCCCAATGGCGCGAGGATGCGTTGCATCACGCGCTCCACGTGGTGGTCGTCGATAAAACGCAGGTCACTCTGATGCAGCAGGCCCTCACGTTCGATAAACACCCGGTGCGGCCCATTGACCAGGATTTCGGTGACCGATGGGTCGCGTAGCAGCACCTCCAGCGGGCCGAAACCGGTAAGTTCATCGACGATCTCTTCGGCCAGGCGTTCCATCTCATAGCGCGAGATCGCCAGGCGCATGCGCGTGATGTACTCGGACACCTTGTCGACGACAAATTGCGCCAGGGATTGGCGCGTGTCTTCAAGCAGGTTCTTACCCGACTCCTCGATAGCGTCGATGATGTAGCGATGCAACACCAGCTTCAAGCCATCGTGATCCGTGTTGCCGCCGCTGCGGGCCGGGCCGCCGAAGAGTTTCTCGCCGTTCATCGCACTGTCCCCAGGATGCGTTCGAACCAACGCATTGATGGTTTTTCCAAGCCCTCGGAGCGTTTCGCCAGGCGTTCGCCCAAGGTGCGCACGGCCTGGCTCAACGCTTCACGTGGGGCCAGGGCAAACAGGGTCTGGCCCTGGTTCTTTACGTTCAGGCGCAGTTCGGCGCTCAGCGGCAGCACGGCGATGCACTCAAGGCCGTAGCTTTTTTCCAGGGTGTCGGTGTCTGGTACGCAGGACTTGATGTAACGGTCGACCACCAGCCTGGCGTGGTCGAGTTTCATGCCTTTGTCGCGCCAGCGATTGAGCACCGCGAGGTTGCGGCGACAGTCCAGTACGTTCTGGTCGGTGCACCACAGCAGTTTGTCGCAGTGGCCGACAAAGGTGCGCAGTGCGTCGCTGTCCGGTTGCCCGGTAAGGTTCACGACGATGTGCTGGAAGTGCTGGCGCAATGCACTGAGCAGCATGTACAGCTCGGCGGCGCTGGTCAGTTTCAGCGGTTCGTCGCCGGTGGCATACGCCAGGATGCGCAGGCCATCCACGGTTGTGGTAAAGGCGCTGTTGATCAGCGTGGTATCGAGGCGGCGCAAATGCCGCAACGCGTCACCGAAGTTGAAGGTGCTCTCCAGCCCCAGCAGCGCCAGGCTGTCGCTGCGTGGCAGGCCCAGATCCAGCAGCAGGGTCTGCTGGCCGCTTTTTTGCACCACCAGGGCCAGGTGGGTCGCCAGCATCGCGCCGTCGGCGTTGCTTTGGGTGCCAAACAGAACGGTCAGGCCACCCAAATGCGCACTGGGGATGACGGTCGGCAGGCGCTTGCTCAAGCGGCGCACCAGGCCGGCCACTTCGCTGGAGCGTGAGCCGTAGGCGACGAAATCCCGGGCGCCGGCCCGCATGGCGTTGAGTACCAACTGGTTGTCCATGCCGTCGCCCAGGGCGACCACGGCGAGCATCGGCTTGGCCTCCAGGGCGCCTTCGATCAGCGCACTCTGGGCCACCAGGTTTTCACGGTCCAGGCCGATGAACACCAGGTTGGCAAAGGTCACGTCGACCAGCGCCAGCAGCTCGTCCAGGCTGCCGGTGCCAGCGCTCACGACTTGGCCAAGGGGTGCCAGGGCACCCTGCAGCCACTCCAGGTCGATGGTGTTGCGAGTGATGGCGAGGAACGTCTGGCTCAAGCTATCGCTCATTGGGAAAGTCCACTGCGGCGGTCGAAATTACCGTTTTCGAGGAAAAACAGGCGGTACCAGTTGGGGTCATAGTTGCGCAGTTTTTCGCCGGGCAAGGAAGGCAGCTGAGCGTTGGCCGCCAGCGGTTGCACCAGGTGCGGCGTGACGATCATCAGCAGCTCCTTTTCTTCGCGGCGGATATTGGTGTCGCGGAAAAACGCACCCAGGACCGGGATATCGCCCAACCCCGGAAACTTGCTGATGCTGGAGCGGTTGTTGGTGCTGATCAGGCCGCTGATCACAAAGCTTTCGCCATCGGCCAGGGACACGCTGGTGTCGGTGCGGCGTACGGTCAGGGCCGGCACCTGGATGCCCTGGATCTGTACGGCGTTGCTGTAGTCCAGCTCGCTGACCTCCGGCGCTACCTTGAGGGTGATGCGGTTGCGATCAATCACCGTCGGCGTGAGGGTCAGGCGAATGCCGAATTCCTTGTATTCGATGGAGATGGTGTCACTGCCGGCGCTGGGTACGGGTATAGGTACTTCACCGCCGGCCAGGAAGGTCGCGCTCTGGCCGCTCAGCGCTACCAGGCTGGGACGCGCCAGGGTGTAGGCAAAACCGCTGCTCTCGAGGGCGTTGATCATCGCTTTGACCCGACCGCCGCCAAAACCGACATTGAAAGACTCGGCACTCACCGGCAGTTTGAACACGCCTTCTGCCGGGGAGAGAAGGTTGGGGCTGCCGAGGAAAAAATTGTTGCCCAGCCCCAGGAACTGGGTGCTGGCTTCCTTGAGCTTGGTGCGGCTGACTTCTACAAAGCGTATATCCGTCTGCACCTGGCTGGGCAGCAATGGGTCTTCGGAGGGTGGCCGCGACAAACTGCTCAGTGCCGACGTGGCCTTGCCCCTGACGAACACCATGCTCTGGCGCGGCGCCTTGGTACAGGCAGTCCACACCATCAGGCTGGTAGCGCCGCTGGCGACGCCGGTCAGCAGGAATTGACGGTCGCCATTGACGCGCACATCCGCGATCTTCGGGTCGCCAATCGCCAGGCGGGTGATTGGCACCGGCGATTGCAGCTCCTGTTGTAAGCCTTCGCCTACCTCGACCACTGCAGGTAACTGGCCCATGGCGCTGCAATTGCCGGGTGCCGCCATGGTCATGGCGGCTGGCAGGCTTGTCAGCATCAAGGCCCAGGCAATTGGCGTGAACATGAGGGCGTAGCGATGGCTCATTCAAGGCATCCTTGCTCAATCACGGGGTTTGTTCAGTGGCCTGCGCGCCGCGAATCACCTCGACGCCCCGGCGTACAGCAGGTGCGCCGCTGATTTGCGCGACGCTTTTGGGCGGTCCCACAAGGGCAAGCTGGGTGAATTGGTAGAGGTCACGATTGGCATTGGCCAGTTTGTCCGAAGCGTCGTTTTCCCCGGCCCAGTACTGGCTGAGCAGTTGCTCCTCGGCACTGCGCACGGCCAGGCGCAAGGTACCGGCTTGCGACGCCAGCATCAGGCGGCTCAATAGAGGCTCCGGCACGGCTAGCACCACGGTGCGTGCAGCAGCGCGACGCTGGGCAGCCTGGGCGCGCTCCTCGGGCGTGGTGGCGGGCGGCACGGCCGGCAAGCCATCGTTGGCCAGGCCCAATTGGTCACCGACGCTGAGCAGGCGCAGGGCCGGAAGGACGATTTGTGCCGACTGCTCCGCGTTGCCAGCATCCTGGCGCAGGAACAGCAGCACATCCACATAGTCGCCGGGGCTCAGTTGGCCTGCCGCGCCGATCACCTCGTCGACGGCCACGGCCAATGCGCGCTCATCGGGACGAATCATGCGGGCAAGCGGGCCGCCGGCGCTGAAGCTTTCTTCGCTGAGCCAGGTACCTGCTCCCAGTGCGCGCAGTGGTTGGCGGCCGATAGCCTGGTCCAGCCGCGTCAGGCTGCCGGCCGGCACCGTGCGGAGTTTTTCCACGACCAGGTCGGCAGCGGTAAGTGCAACGAAGGCAGGGACGTCATGCGCCAGTACGACCACTGGTTGGCGGGTCTGGTCTTCGACGACAGCAGTGGGCTTTTCGGCAGAAATGACAGGTGTTGCGACGGGCTCCGGTTGGCGGCTCAACACCAGCCCCCAGTACCCTGCAATCAATGCCCCGATTAGCAGCACAGCGGCCAGGGCCATGCTGATGCGACTGTTCATGACGGCTCTCCCTTTCCCGTTGCACTACCTGTTCGTCAATCCAAACGAACTAATTCGCAACCTGGCTGTGATGAACATCTAACGATTTGGCTATTTGAAGGTAGCTCAGCCAGGACGAAACGCCATTTGTCACGGATAAAATTTTATTTGAACGCTATTTGCAGCCGGGTAGTCAGGCATGGGCCGACGACTAATACTTTGTGATTAATGAGTTCTTACAGTTGTGAGGCTGAGGTTTGTTGGCAATGCTCTAATTGCACGTCGCAAACATCGTGCTAGAGCCGTACTGGCTTTTAGTGGCGTATTAGGGAGAAGTCGTATGTTCCTTGACCTGATGTTGAAGTTATATGTTCAAACACAACTGTTCTTCAAACGCAAAGAGGCTGCTTCAGGTATTGAATACGCCATTATCGTGGCGCTGGTGGCCCTTGTCATTGTGGGTGCCGGAACCGGCCTGGGCACCAAGATAAGTGGAATTTTCACTTCGATCGCTACCAAGCTGCCAACGGCGACCTGACTGCCAAGTTGCAGCAGCTATTCTTCAATTACCCCATTCTTCCAGGTACGGCCATGAGCACATCTTCTTTGTCTCGCCAACAAATACTATTGGTGGACGACGAAGAGGATGCTCTGGTTGAGCTGGCCGAATCCCTCGAACACGAGGGCTTTGTCTGTTTTACCGCCACCTCCGTGACCTTCGCCTTGCAAGAATTGACACTGCATCCGGATATCGCCCTGGTCATTACCGACCTGCGCATGCCTGAGGAAAGCGGCATTTCCTTGATCAAGCGCCTGCGCGAACACACCTCGCGCTCGCACCTGCCGGTGATCGTGATGTCCGGCCATGCCGAGATGGATGACGTCAGCGACATGCTGCGCCTGCAGGTGCTGGACCTGTTCCGCAAGCCGATCTATCTGGTGCGCCTGATCGATACGCTCAACAACCTGTTTCCTCTCTCTCACTCCAGGTATTAAGCGCTCATTCACAGCTGATAAGTGAAGCTCAGCGTATACCGCGGCCGTCGGTCGAAGTTATCCCGCGCCACATCTGCCATCGGCTTGGCCGCTTCCACGGAAATGTTGTAGTACCTGGCGTCGCCAAAACGCAGGCCCAGGGCCGCCGATGACATATCGCTGCCCTTGACCGGCAGGTCGTTGAACCAGGCCCTGGCGCGGTCGAGCACCATATAGGGCTGCAGGATCCGCACCCACTCGCCAGCACGGTTGTAGCTGTAGTTGATCTCATACGCCACGCCCCAGCCTTTGTCGCCGGAGCCCTGGTCATCGGGGTAGCCACGGCCGAAATTCTGCCCGCCGAAGGTGGCACGCTCGCTGTCGGGCAGGTCGTGGTGGCTCCAGTAGAGTGCGCCGGAGAGTACACCTTGCCAGTTATCGAAGAGCCTGTTGCTCTGCACGCCGGAGAGGCGCAGGCGGAAGAAGTCGAGGTCCGGCTTGAGCCCGCCGAAGTCTGTGCGGGTCTTGGCGCCCATGCCGTTGATGCCTTGGTACACACCGGCGCTGAGGATGCGCAACTGGGTCGTGTCGGCCTTGCGCCAATCGCCTTCGAACGCCAGTGCGCGCAGGTCTGTTTGCAGCGCCAGGCGTTGCGGGAAACCTTCGAGCTTGTAGCGCGTAGTCTGGTCGACGGCATAGTAGCGCGCGCCCAGGTTCAATGACTCGTTGGGCGACGCGATCAGCGGGTGGCTGAAGCCGATGGCGTAGCGGTCGATTTCCTGGTGTGGCTTGAGCTCCAGGCCTTCGCCCAGTTGCAGGCTGGTGCGTGGGTCGGCGCGGTAGCGTTCACCCGCCAGCGTGAGCTGGGTGCCCTCGGCATTGATGAATTGGCTGTAGGCTGCGCGGTAGTAATGTTCTTTGTCGTCGCCGGGCGGGAAAAGGCCGCTGAGGCTCAGTTGTTCGCCCATGGAGGTCCAGGAGTTGCCGGTGCCGGTGAGCAGCGCCTGCGTACCGCCTCGGCTGGCCTCGTTGAGGCTCATGCTGGTGGTGAAGGGTTTGCGGCTGGCGGTGATGTGCATCGGCGTGCCGCCGTCGGTGGTGGCGGGCGGCGGTACCTGGGCCTGCAAGGTTACGCCCGGGATGGCGCTCATCAGTGTCGTGTAACGCTCGAACGTCTTACGGGTGAGTGGACGTTCGGCCTTGAGTTTTTCGGCGAGTTTGTCGACGTAGGACGAAACCGGGCCGATGTCGCCTTGCAGCTGGTAATCGCGGATATAGCCTTCGACCAGCACCACATGCACCAGACCGCCGTCGAAGCGCTGTTCCGGCAGGAACGCGTAGGACAGCAGGTAGCCATCTTCCTGGTAGCGGCGGGTGATGCTGCGGGTGGCTTCGATCAATTGCGCCAGGTTGGTCTCATGGCCGATCAGCGGTTCGAATGCCTGGGCGACGTCCTTGAGCGGGTAGACCGTGCCGCCGTCGATCTGCAGCTTTCGAATGGTCACCTTGGTGTCCATCAGCAACGGCTGCTCCGCGCTGGCAGCAGGGGCGGGCAGTCGGGTCTGCGGGAGCGCCGGTCGATAGGCGTCGGCGGGCAGGTTAGGCACGGGCAGGTTGCGGACGGTGTCGTTGCTATTCAGGAAACTGGGCAGGGGGCCGGCGTGGACGGAAGCACTGAGGGTGAGCAGTAACAATGGTGTCAAAGCGCGCATAGGACACTCCATGGTCAAAACTGCTGCAGCGTTTTGCAGGTTCCCGTCGGGCTCGAGGAGCGCGGTCTGGGTGTTTTCAGGGGGCGATCATTGACCCATGAAAAAAAGACGAGAGACTTAGCTGGTCTCTCGTCTCAACCAAGCGTAGGCGCTGTAGGTGAGGCCGTCTAATCGGCCAGGTGCAATCATTTTCTGCCGGTCAGGCCACCCAGCAGCCCGCCCAGGGCACCGCCATTCGTGCTGGTGCTGGCACCCGCGGAGCTCGTCACCGCCAGGCCGCCGCCGAGCAAACCACCACCGGTGTTGGGGCCGCCGCTGACCAATCCTCCGACCGAGGCCACGGTGCCACCCACTGCGTTGACGGTACCACCCAAGGCGTTGATGACCGGGTTGGCGTTGGTGCCGGTGATTTGGCTGCCCAGCCTGCTGACGGCGCCGCCGGCGTTGGTGGCCAGGCCGTTGATTGGAGTGCCCAGGGCGGTGGCATTGCCGACGTTTTGAGTGAGGCGGGTGACGCCACTGGTGACGGGGTTCAACGCGCCGCCGACCTGGCTGGTCAACGTGGCAATGGGGGCACCTGCGGCGGTGTTGGGGACGCCACTGCCGCCCAGAAGGGTGCCCAGGGATGCCACGGTAGTGCCCGCCTTCACGCCGGTGACGCCGGTGGCGCTGACCAGGCCGCTGCTACTGCCGGCATTGAGGCCGCTGCCGGCACCCGCTATCACGCCGCCGATGAGTTCCGCCAGGCCCGGTCTGCGGTTGCTGCCGCCACTGTTACCCGTGGCGTCGACATAGCCGCTGGCCTTGCCGACCACGGTACCCACGCCATTGAGCACGCCGCCCACGGCGCCGGTCGCCGGGTTGCCGCTGCCACCGGTGTCGGCGACTTGATTGCCCAGGCTATCGACGGTATCGCCGAGCTTTTGCAGCAGGCCGCCCACGGGGCTGTCCAGGCCGGTCGTGCTGCCGATTTTACCGGTGGTGCTTTCCACCAGCGACACCACAGGGACCAATACGTTTGCGCCAAGCGTATGGGTGGCCGAACCCAGCGGGCCGGTGGTGCTGGCGGTGCTGAGGGTGTCGCCGAGCATGGTCACGGCATTGCCGAGCTTGCCGACGACGTTGCCTGCCACCGGTGCCGCGCCGCTGACCACCGGCACGTGCCCCAGCAAGGTGGCGACGTTCTGGCCGGTGGCGGTCACGCCTGCACCGAGGTCGGAGACGCCGTCGGCCACGCCCGCGACGGTGTTGCCCAGTGCATTGCTGTCGGTACCCAGTGAACCGAGGCCATCCGACAGGCCGTCGCCGATGCTGCTGACGGCGTTGCCGGTGGCACGCACCAGGCTGCGCGTAGTTGCACCCACGATAGGCAGGCTGCCGAGGGTTGTGCCCAGGCTGCTGACGGTGCCGCCGAGGTCGGTCACGGTATCGCCGAGGGTGTCGGCCACGCTGGCCGTTACCAGGGTGCTGGTTGTGCCGGTACCGCCACCGTCTGTACCGCCACCACCGCTGCCGCCACCGCCAGCGGCAGTATCCGAGGAAGCAGAGCCCCCACTGTGATGTCCGCCGCCACCGCTGCTGCAACCGCCGAGTGTGAGTGCGATTGCCAGTGCCAGTGTGGTACTTGCTTTCCAGAACATGACTTGAGTCTTCATGATTGAGTTCCTTGCACCTGTACAACCTGAGTTGTCTCAAACGCTGGCTATTTCTGCGGATAGCGATGCGTTTGTCCGTGTGGCTATAACAGGCCCGGGCGCTCTTTCTCTCAATGCTCAACTTGGTATTAATGATTTATATACGGCTGGGTTGTACCGTTTAAGCGACTAATGCCAAAGGTATAGGACATGATGTTTCTGGCTGTATATATGTTTAAAATCAAAAACCTGCATATAAAAAGCGAGCCTGAAAAGGCCCGCTATCACTTAGGGTGTATATATACAATTTATCAGTCGCTTTTATGCAATGGGCTGCCATTTGCCCAGCATATGCTCGATGTCACCCGCGCCTTTCAATAAGAATTCGCCGCTGGAACCGGCGGCGCTGGCCAGTAGCCTGACGTCACTGGGCAGGCGCACGGGCTTCCTGAACTCCACGTCTATTTCGATATTGGCGGCAGGCAGGTGCTCGCCCAAGGCGGCGAGGGTGTGCGCCTTGTTCCATAGCCCGTGGGCGATGGCCTGGGGGAAACCGAACAGTTTGGCGGTCAGCGCACTGAGGTGGATCGGGTTGTAGTCTCCTGACACCCGTGCGTAGCGGCGACCGATGTCGGCGGGGGCTTTCCAGCGGGTCAGGTCGTTGACCTGGGTGGGACTCTGTGGCGCATTGTCCGTCGTTTCGCCTTGCAGTTTTACACCCCGGCACAGCATGCGGCTCTCGGCTTCCCAGAGCAGGCCGAGGGAATCTTCGACCGTGGTGACTACTTCAAAGGTTGCGCCCTTGGGGTGGGGCCTGAGGTTCTGCGTGTGCACGCCGATGGACAATTCGCTGACTCCGCCCAGTGGGCGATGGATGCGGATACGGTTACTCAGGTGAATCAATCCCAGCAGAGGGAAGGGAAACTTCTTATCGGTGAGCAACTGCATCTGAAGACCGAATGCCAGGATGTGCGGATAGGTCGCCGGCAGCATGGGGCTCTCGGTAAACCCGCAGACCTGGCGGTACGCCGCCACCTGCTTGGGGTCGACGCTTACCCGACAGCGCAGGCCTTGTTCGGGCAGCGTGTTGCCGGTGATCTTGCGCTTGAGCGCTGCCCGCCAATACAACGGTGGCAGAAACGGCGTACTGCCTAAGGTTTGCCAATCCATGCTTACGCTCCCAATAGACTTTGTCCACACACCCGCAGCGCTTGCCCGCTGACCGCACCGGAACCCGGCTGGCTCAGCCAGGCCACGGCTTCGGCGACGTCCTGCGGCAAACCGCCCTGGCCCAGGGAACTCATGCGCCGCCCGGCTTCACGCAGGGCAAAGGGAATATGCGCGGTCATCTGGGTTTCGATAAAGCCTGGGGCTACGGCGTTGATACTGATCCCGCGTTCTTCCAATAACGGCGCCCATGCCTGTACCAGGCCGATCAAGCCGGCCTTGCTCGCGGCATAGTTGGTCTGCCCACGGTTGCCGGCGATGCCGCTGATGGAGGCCAGCACCACCACACGGGCATTGTCGCGCAGGGTACCGCTGTCCAGCAGTGCCTTGGTCAGCACTTGCGGGGCATTGAGGTTGACCGCCAGCACCGCGTCCCAGTATTCCGGGGTCATGTTGGCCAGGGTCTTGTCACGGGTGATCCCGGCGTTGTGCACCAGGATGTCGAGGCCGTCGGGCAGGTGTTCGATCAACTGGCCGGCGGCGTCTTCGGCGCAGATATCCAGCACCACGGTGCGCGCACCCAGGCGTGCGGCCAGGGCCTCGAGGTCGGCCTTGGCCTGGGGCACGTCGAGCAGGATGACTTCGGCGCCGTCGCGGGCCAGGGTTTCGGCGATGGACGCGCCAATGCCACGGGCTGCGCCGGTGACCAATGCCTTGCGCCCGGCGAGGGGGCGAGTCCAGTCTTCGACGGGCGTGGCACAGGCCTTCAGGCGAATCACCTGGCCGGAGATATAGGCGCTTTTCGGTGAGAGGAAGAAGCGCAGCGCGCCTTCCAGTTGGTCTTCGGCACCGTCGCCGACGTAGAGCAATTGCAGCACGCCGCCGTTGCGCAGTTCCTTGGCCAGAGAACGGCTGAAACCTTCGAGGGCGCGCTGGGCGCTGGCGGCGAACGGGTCGCTGAGGCTTTCCGGCGCGCGGCCGAGGATCACCAGGTGTGCACTGTGATCCAGGTTTTTCAGCAACGGTTGGAAAAACTCACGCAGTTGCTTGAGCTGGTCGGTGTGTTGCAGGTCGCTGGCATCGAACACCACGGCCTTGAGCTTGGGGCCGTGGCCGGGAATCCAGGTCGAAGTGTCGGCGCCGTACGTGTAAATGGCGTCGGTGAGCCGGTTGGCAAATGCTTTCACGTTCGTTGCCAGCGCGCCACCACCCAGTAACAGCGCACCTTCCACCGGGCGCAGGCGCCCGGCTTGCCAGCGTTCCAGGCGTACCGGTGACGGCAGGCCAAGGGCGGCGACCAGGCGATGGCCGAGGCTTGAGTTGGCGAAGTCGATATAACGGTCAGACATGGAACGCTCTCCGAAGGCTGGGGTTCAAAGGGTTGACCATCCCAGGGTAGCAGTCGTTCGACTAGGCTCAGTTATCCAGACCACAACCGACAGGGAGCTTTCCATGACTCAATTGCGCCGTGTAGCGATCATTGGCGGTAACCGCATTCCTTTCGCCCGCTCCAATGGCCCTTACGCCACGGCGAGCAACCAGGCGATGCTGACCGCGGCCCTGGAGGGCCTGATCGAACGCTACAACCTGCACGGCCTGCGCATGGGTGAGGTGGCCGCCGGCGCGGTGCTCAAGCATTCCCGCGACTTCAACCTCACCCGTGAATGCGTGCTGGGTTCACGCCTGTCGCCGCAAACCCCGGCCTATGACATTCAGCAGGCGTGCGGCACGGGGCTCGAGGCGGCGTTGCTGGTGGCCAACAAGATCGCCCTGGGCCAGATCGAATGCGGGATTGCCGGGGGGGTGGATACCACCTCCGACGCGCCTATCGGCGTGAATGAAGGGCTGCGCAAGATCCTGCTGCAAGCCAATCGCAGCAAGTCCATGGCGGATAAATTAAAAGTCCTGTTACAACTTCGTCCCCAGCACCTCAGGCCTGAGCTGCCGCGTAACGGCGAGCCGCGCACCGGTTTGTCCATGGGCCAGCATTGCGAATTGATGGCACAGACCTGGCAGATTCCCCGTGCCGAGCAGGACCAACTCGCCCTCGAGAGTCACCAGAAAATGGCCGCTGCCTATGCCGAAGGCTGGCATAACGATCTGCTCACGCCGTTTCTGGGCCTGACCCGCGACAACAACCTGCGTCCCGACCTGAGCCTGGAGAAACTCGCCGCGCTCAAGCCCGCGTTCGAACGCAGCGAAAAAGGCACGCTCACGGCCGGCAATTCCACACCGCTCACCGACGGTGCATCCCTGGTGCTGTTGGGCAGCGAGGCGTGGGCCCAGGCGCGTGGTTTGCCGATCCTGGCGTACCTGCGCGATGGCGAAGCGGCGGCGGTGGATTTCGTCAACGGCGCCGAAGGCCTGCTGATGGCGCCGGTGTATGCGGTGCCCCGCTTGCTGGCGCGCAACGGCCTGACGCTGCAGGACTTTGATTACTACGAGATCCACGAAGCCTTCGCGGCCCAGGTGTTGTGCACGCTCAAGGCCTGGGAGGATGCGGATTATTGCAAGACGCGCCTCGGGCTGGACGCACCGTTAGGGGCCATCGATCGCAGCCGCCTGAACGTCAAGGGCAGTTCTCTGGCCGCCGGGCATCCGTTTGCCGCCACCGGTGGGCGCATTGTCGCCAACCTAGCCAAGTTGCTCGACGCGGCGGGCAAGGGGCGCGGGCTGATTTCGATCTGCGCCGCCGGCGGCCAGGGCGTGACGGCGATCATCGAACGGTGAATTCGCCGAAATTGGCATATTGGATGCATTCTTGAGTGGTCAGAGGTCGGTAGCCCCTCCCACCGGCGAGCCGATTGCCGTATAACGAGTGCCATACGCGTATTTGGTAATAAAGGACCCACAATAAAAGCTGATGAAGACTCCTAAACGCATTGAACCCCTGATCGAAGACGGTCTGGTCGACGAAGTGCTGCGCCCACTCATGAGTGGTAAAGAAGCAGCTGTTTATGTGGTGCGCTGCGGCAATGAATTGCGTTGCGCCAAGGTTTACAAGGAGGCGAACAAACGAAGTTTTCGTCAAGCGTCCGAATACCAGGAAGGCCGTAAGGTCCGTAACAGCCGGCAGGCCCGGGCCATGGCCAAGGGCTCGAAATTCGGCAAGAAAGAAACCGAAGATGCCTGGCAGAACGCCGAAGTAGCGGCGTTGTTCCGCCTGGCCGGTGCGGGCGTTCGCGTGCCCAAGCCATACGACTTCCTCGAAGGCGTGCTGTTGATGGAACTGGTGGCCGACGAGTACGGCGATGCCGCGCCACGCCTGAATGACGTGACCTTGGAGCCGGACCAGGCGCGTGAATACCACGCCTTCCTGATTTCCCAGATCGTGCTGATGCTGTGTACCGGCCTGGTGCACGGTGACCTGTCCGAGTTCAACGTACTGCTCACGCCGACCGGCCCGGTCATTATCGACCTGCCCCAGGCAGTGGATGCGGCGGGCAACAACCACGCGTTCAACATGCTGGAGCGGGATGTGGGCAACATGGCTTCCTACTTCGGGCGTTTTGCCCCGGAGTTGAAGAAGACCAAGTACGCCAAGGAAATGTGGGCGCTCTATGAAGCCGGCACCTTGCACCCGGCCAGCGTATTGACCGGCGAGTTCGACGAGCCGGAAGAGCTGGCGGACGTGGGCGGTGTGATCCGCGAGATCGAAGCGGCGCGGCTGGATGAAGAACGGCGCCAGGCCATTCGGGCGGCGGATGATGCGCCACCGAGCAAAGCGTCGGAAGAACCGCCGCCGCCGCCCTGGATGCAGTGATCCGTGGCTGGATGAGGATCAAAATGTGGGAGGGGGCAAGCCCCCTCCCACATTGGTTTTGTAGTTAGTCAGTTAGAGCCTCACGCGCAGCAGCTTCCCGACGCCAACTCCTTGAGAATCGGACAATCCGGCCGGTCATCCCCGTGGCAGTGTTCCACCAGGTCCTGCAACGTATCGCGCAGTTGCCCCAACTCCAGGATCTTCTGGTTCAGCTCATCGATATGTTGGCGCGCCAGGGCTTTCACATCGGCGCTGGCCCGTTGCCGGTCCTGCCACAGGGTCAGCAGTTTGCCCACCTCTTCCAATGAAAACCCCAGGTCCCGCGAGCGTTTGATAAACGCCAGGGTGTGCAGGTCGTCGGTGCCGTAGATGCGGTAGCCGCTGTCGGTGCGATGGGCCGCCTTGAGCAGGCCGATGGATTCGTAGTAGCGAATCATCTTCGCGCTCAGCCCGCTTTGCCGGGCGGCTTGGCCGATGTTCATGGGCGTTGATCCTCCAAGTGCGACTGTTTCCAAGTGCTTGGTTTCCAGGTTTTCAACAGCAAGGCATTGCTCACGACACTGACGCTGGACAAGGCCATGGCCGCACCTGCAAGCACCGGATTGAGCAGGCCGAATGCGGCCAGGGGAATGCCGATCAAGTTATACACAAAGGCCCAGAACAGGTTCTGGCGGATTTTGGCGTAGGTCTTGCGGCTGATCTCCAGGGCGGCCGGGACCAGACGTGGGTCGCCGCGCATCAGGGTGATACCGGCGGCATGCATGGCCACGTCCGTGCCACCGCCCATGGCGATACCGATGTCGGCGGCAGCCAGGGCCGGGGCGTCGTTGATGCCGTCGCCGACCATGGCCACCACGCCGGTTTTTTTCAGTTCGGCGACGGTGGCGGCTTTATCGGCGGGCAGGACTTCGGCGTGTACGTCATCGATGCCCAGCGCTTCGGCAACGACGCGGGCGCTGCCGCGATTGTCGCCGGTGAGCAAATGGCTGCTGATGTGTCGGGCCTTGAGTTGTGCCACCGCTTCCAGCGCGCCAGGCTTGAGCGTGTCACCAAAGGCAAACAGCCCGAGCACACGGGGTTGTGCGCCTTGCTCGATCAGCCAGGACAAGGTGCGGCCCTCGGCCTCCCAGGCCGTGGCATAGTCGGCCAGCCCACCCGCGTCCAGGCCGCTCTCTTCCAGCAGGCGCCGATTCCCCAATGCCAGTTGGCGCCCGTCGAGGGTGCCGGCAATGCCACGTCCGGTCAGGGATTGGCTGGTGCTTACGTCCGCCACCGTCAGGCCTTGCTCGCTGCACGCATCCAGCACCGCCTTGGCCAACGGGTGTTCGCTGCCGCGTTGCAGCGCACCGGCCTGTTGCAGCAATGTGGCTTCATCGCCATCCACTGCCGCCAAATGGGCAATTTTCGGGGTGCCGGAAGTTAAGGTGCCGGTTTTGTCGAACACCACGGTGCTCACTTCATGGGCGCGTTCCAGCGCTTCGGCGTCCTTGATCAGGATGCCGTAGCGTGCGGCGACGCCGGTGCCGGCCATGATGGCGGTCGGTGTGGCCAGCCCGAGTGCGCACGGGCAGGCGATCACCAGCACCGCCACGGCGTTGATGATCGCGGTCTCCAGCGGCGCACCGTACAGCCACCAGCCCACCAGCGTGATCAACGCCAGGACCAGCACGGTCGGCACGAATACCTGGCTGACCTTATCCACCAGCTTCTGGATCGGTGCCTTGGCGGCCTGGGCGTCTTCCACCAGGCGGATGATGCGCGCCAGTGCGCTTTCGGCACCAAGCGCGGTGGTGCGCACCAGCAGGCGGCCTTCGCCATTGATGGCACCGCCGGTGACGGCGTCGCCAGGTTGCTTCGGCACCGGCAGGCTTTCGCCGCTGATCAATGCCTCATCGGCATGGCTCTGGCCTTCTACCACTTCACCGTCCACCGGGAAGCGCTCGCCGGGTTTGACCAGCACCAGGTCATTAAGCTTGAGCGCACTGATGGCCACATCCTCCTCGCGGCCAGCCTGTACACGTATCGCGCGTTCAGGGCGCAGGGCTTCCAGGGCGCGGATGGCGCTGGCGGTCTGGCGTTTGGCGCGGCTCTCCAGGTATTTACCGAGCAGCACCAGGGCGATCACCACGGCCGACGCTTCGAAGTACAGATGGGGCATGGTGCCCGAGGGCGCGGTCAGCCATTCATAGAGGCTCAGGCCGTAACCGGCGCTGGTGCCGATGGCCACCAGCAGGTCCATATTGCCGGCGCCGGCCCGTACGGCCTTCCAGGCTGCGATATAGAAGCGTGCACCGAAGATGAATTGCACCGGGGTCGCCAGGAGGAACTGCACCCAGGCCGGCAGCATCCAGTGCAGGCCGAAGGGCTGCACCAGCATCGGCAGAACCAGGGGCAATGCCAGCACAATCGCCAGCAGCAGCGACCAGCGCTCGCGGTGCAGGCGTTGGGCCTGATCGGCCTCTGTCCTGGTTTCGCTTTGCGGCAGGCTGGCGGTGTAGCCGGCTTTGTCGACGGCGGCGATCAGCACGGCCGGGTCGATCTGGCCCTGCACTTCGACGTGGGCGCGCTCGTTGGCCAGGTTGACGCTGACGCTTTGCACCCCCGGCACTTTGCCCAGCGCGCGCTCGACACGCCCGGCGCAACTGGCGCAGGTCATGCCGCCGATGGGCAGGTCAAAGGTGGTGGATCCATTCATGGGGCAGTCCTCCAGAGAAGTTGCCCCCAGGATCAACCTTGACCTGTGGGGAAGGTCAAGCGTCTTCAGTATTCCAGTGCGGCGGGTTTGAGGTACATGCCTTCCGGGCCCTGGGCAATGCGCAACTTGCGTACGTCACCGGCCTTGAGCGTGATGTTCTGCGCCGGCGGCGCGAGCAGGCCCGGCAAGCAACCTGGTGATTGGCCCGGCAGCAGTTTCAGGCGCAGCGACACATTGCCGGCGGGCAGGTTGAACGAGGTGGACTGTTCCTGGAACAGGCGCCCGGCCAACTGGTCCTGGATGTACAGGCCGATCTCGCAATTGGTCGGTACTTCCAGGCGTTCGCGGGAAATGATCAGCACCGCATAGTCTTCTGCGGCGAGAGCCTGGGGCGCAGCGGCGGACAAGCTCATCAGGCCGACAAGGCCAAAAAACGACCAGCGCATGGCGAATGCTCCGTGGTTTGAATCGAAGATGGGTGAAGCTTGGCCGACGCCGCGGTGTAATACCAGCCCGGCCGAAAGTTTCAGAACTTGACCTTGCCATCGTGGCAAGGTCAAGACTGGGTTCAACCTCATCAAAGGAGTCATGTCATGCAAATATTCAGCGTTGAAGGAATGACCTGTGGCCATTGCGTTCGGGCCGTGACCCAGGCGGTGCAGAGCCAGGATCCGGCGGCCAGCGTGAAGGTCGACCTGGCGGCTAAAGAGGTGGGCGTCGAAAGCCGCCTGTCTGCCGAGGAAGTGATCAGCCTGATCAGCGAAGAGGGCTACAGCGCCAAGCTCGCCTGACCCATTCAAATAGTTAGCGAGCTATCGTATTCAATGCACCCAAGCGCGGCTAAACTGTCGGGCTGCCGACACACTTGGGTGCCTGATGAACCTTCGCATAATCCTGATTCTGGGCGCCTTGAGCGCCTTCGCGCCGCTGGCGATCGATTTCTACCTGCCGGGCTTTCCTGCCATGGCGACGGCCTTCGGGACCGACGAAAAACATATCCAGTTGACCTTGGCGGTGTATTTCGCCGGCCTGGCCATCGGCCAACTGATCTACGGCCCACTGGCAGACCGCTTTGGTCGACGCGGCCCGCTGCTCAGCGGCGTAACCCTGTTTACCCTGGCGTCCTTTGCCTGCGCGTATGCGCCGTCCCTGGAATGGCTGATTGGCGCACGTTTCGTGCAGGCCCTCGGCGGTTGCGCGGGCATGGTGATTTCCCGCGCCGTGGTCAGTGACAAATGTGATGCGGTGGGCTCGGCCAAGGTGTATTCGCAACTGATGCTGGTGACCGGCCTGGCGCCGATCCTTGCGCCATTGGCGGGTGGTGTGATGGTCGGGTTGTGGGGCTGGCAGTCGATTTTCCTGGCACTGTCGATCTTCAGCGTGATGGCGGCGATTGCCGTGGCGGTCGGTTTGCCGGAAACCTTTCCGGCCCATCAGCCGCGTCAACCCTTGTCCGGGTCGCTGCGCCGCTACGGCGCGCTGTTGTCAGACCGGGTCTACCTCGGTTACGCCCTGACCGGGGGCATTTCGATTGCCGGGATGTTTGCCTACATCGCCGGCTCCCCGTTCGTATTTATCAAACTCTATGGCGTGCCCGCCGAGCATTACGGCTGGCTGTTCGGCTCCAACGCCGCCGGGTTCATCCTGGTTGCACAGGTTAACGCGCGGCTGCTGGCCAAGCGTGGCCCGGCGTTTCTGCTGTCGCGCACGGTGTGGGTCTATCTGCTGGCGGCGCTGTCGCTGTTGGGCATCGCGGCCTTGCGCACCGAAGCGTTATGGCCGTTGCTGGTACCGCTGTTCATCTGTATCGCCAGCCTGGGCTGCATTCTGCCCAACACCTCGGCCTGCGCCATGAGCGGGCAGGGCGCCCGGGCCGGCAGCGCGTCGGCCTTGCTTGGTTGCATTCAGTTTGGCGTGGCGGCAGGGGCGGCTTCGTTGGTGGGCGTGCTGCACGACGGCACGGCGATGCCGATGGCGATGGTCATCAGCTTGTGCGGGGTGTTGGCGGTGACGATTGCGATGTCGACCCAGCGCCTGCAACGGGCAAGGGCCACGCAGGCGCAGGGCTGAAATGCAGGTCAGCCAGCGGCGGAGCGTTGCTGGCTGAGTGGAAAACGGTGAGGAGCCTGGATACGGGCTTGCAGGGTATCGGCGAAGGCGCGGGCCTCGGCCTCGCTGCGGAAGGTGAACGCATCGCCGTCGAGGCGAACCTGCCATTTATTGCCGGGGGATTTTGCTAACGCTTTTATCAGGATTTTCATTGCTGACTTCCTCACGTAAAAGAATCGTGGCAAAGGCGGCCAATATAAACCCGAATACGCTCACAAATATGACAAAGATCAACTCTCTGACTAGCGGTGTCGTCCATCACTCACACGAATAACGGACGACACTGACAGACGTTATCTTCAGAACCCTTCCAGCACGATCTTGCCCTTGGCCTTGCCGCTTTCCAGCAGTGCATGGGCACGGCGCAGGTTCGCCGCATTGATTACACCGAAGTGTTCGCCCACCGTCGTTTTCAAGATGCCGGCGTCGATCAGTTCGGCCACGCGATTGAGCAGGTTGTGCTGCTCGATCATGTCCGGAGTCTCGAACATCGAGCGCGTGTACATGAACTCCCAATGCAGCGACAGGCTCTTGCGCTTGAGTTTGCTCACGTCCAGCGCCTTGGGGTCGTCGATCAGCGCCAGCTTGCCTTGGGGTTGCAGCGCTTCGACCAGTTGGTCCAGGTGATGCTCGGTCTGGGTCAGGCTGGCGACGTGGGTCACCTGCGGGTGGCCGGCTTGTTTCAGCGCTTCGCTCAGCGGTTGGCTGTGGTCGATCACCAGGTCGGCGCCGAGTGCCTTGGTCCATTCCTGGGTTTCCGGGCGCGACGCGGTGCCGATCACCGTCAAGGCGGTGAGCTGGCTGGCCAGTTGGGTCAGGATCGAACCCACGCCACCGGCGGCACCGACGATGAGCAGGCTCTGGCCTTCAGCCTCTTTACCTTCACGCACTTGCAGGCGTTCGAACAGCAGCTCCCAGGCGGTGATGGCGGTCAGCGGCAGCGCGGCGGCTTCGGCAAAGCCCAGGCTCTTGGGCATATGGCCGACGATGCGTTCATCCACGGTATGCAGTTCGCTGTTAGCGCCCGGGCGGACCAGGGAACCGGCGTAGAACACCTTGTCGCCGACTTTGAACAGGCTCACTTCACTGCCGACGGCCTTGACCACACCGGCCACGTCCCAGCCCAGCACTTTGGCCGCGCCGTTCTCAGGGGCGACGTTCTGGCGCACCTTGGTGTCCACCGGGTTGACCGAGATGGCTTTGACTTCTACCAGCAGGTCGCGGGGGCCGGCGACGGGCTCCGGCAGCTGGATGTCTTGCAGGGATTTTTCATCGTTGATCGGCAGTGATGCGTAGTAGGCAATGGCTTTCATGGGGGCTCCGGAAAAAGGCGGTGATCAGGCGAGAAACTTCAGGCGCTTGAGTTCGAAGTGTTCGATGACATCAGCGGCTTTAGCGCGAAAATATTGGATATGCGCGCTCTGGTCGTGGTCGGCCAGTGCGGCGTCATCGCTCCAGCGTTCGAGCATGTAGAAGGTCTCAGGGTGTTGCAGGTCCTGGTGCAGGTCGTATTGCTCGCAGCCGGCTTCAAGACGGGTAGGTTCCAGCAGGTCGCGCAGCAGCGGCTCCAAGGTGGCCTGTTGGCCAGGTTTGGCGATCAGCGTGGCGATGACGTTAAAGGCTGTGGGCATATTCAACTCCAGACACGTGATAACGGGATGGGCAGATGATTGGCCATTTCCCTGCAAGATAAAAGCGGCTAAAACAGCACTCTGTTTCAATAATATTTTGATAATGGGTGGTTGAATGCTGCGTTTTGATGATTTGCAGTTGTTTGTACGCGCCGCGGACCTGGGCAGTTTGTCGGCGGCGGCGCGGGTGATGGACCTGTCGCCCGCCGTGGCCAGCGCGGCGCTCAAGCGTATCGAACAGCAGCTGGGCACGCGTTTGCTGGCGCGCTCCACCCGCAGCCTGCGCCTGACCGCCGAAGGTGAAGGCTTCCTGGAATATGCCCGGACTGCGTTGAGCGCCCTGGACGAAGGACGGCGATTGTTGGCCAGTGGCCAGGACCATGTCAGCGGGGTGTTGCAACTCTCGGCCCCTTCGGATTTCGGCCGCAACCAATTACTGCCCTGGCTGGACGAATTTCAGCACGAGTACCCGCAACTCACCGTGCGCCTGCTGCTGGGCGATCGGATTGCCGACCTGTTCCGCCAGCCGGTGGACATTGCCCTGCGCTATGGCGAGCCCGAAGACTCCAGCCTGGTCGCCCTGCCCGTCGCGCCGCACAACGTTCGCGTGTTGTGCGCAGCCCCCAGCTATCTCGCGCGTTATGGCGAGCCGCGACAGCTGGAGCAATTGGCCCAGCACAATTGCTTGCTTTACATGCTTGGCAGCCGAGTGCATGACCACTGGAGCTTTCACGATGGCAAACGCGAAGTCAGCCTCACGGTCGGTGGTGATCGCTTCAGCGACGATGCCGATGTGGTGCGCCGCTGGGCGGTGGCGGGCGTGGGCATTGCCTACAAATCCTGGCTGGATGTGAGCACCGATGTGCTGGCCGGGCGCTTGCGCCTGGTCTTGCCTGAGTTGCGTGGCGAGCGCACACCGCTCAATTTGCTGTGCGCCCATCGGGCCCAGTTGAGCAAACCCATCAACCTGTTGCGGGAAATGCTCGTGTCGCGCTGTGCGACATTGACCGCTCAATTGCCGGAGCGATTGGGTACGCCGTAACAGCCTCCATCACACAAGGAAATTTCACTCAGCTCCTGTCCCTATTCATGCTGTCAGACGCCGCGGAACCGCTGGTTTACGCACCTATACTTTGGCGCCCACCGCAGCAGAAAAATAATTCGACAGGGAGTGAATCGATGGAAGAGGCACCATGCATCAGTCAGATCGCCAGCTTGCTCGCCGAACCCAAACGCACCGCCATGCTCTGGTCCCTGATGGACGGCTCGGCCAAGTCCTCGGAGGAATTGGCAACGCTTGCCGGGCTGTCACCCGCCTCGGCCAATGCCCATCTGGCACGGCTGACGGGGAGTGGTTTGCTGCGTACCGAGGGCCGGCGTGGCAAGCGACTGTTCCGCGTGGCGGCTGCCGATGTCAGCGTCGCCATCGATGCCTTGGCCAGTACGACCCTGGCCAGCGCCGCACGTAGTGCGCCGCATGCTTCACCGCCGGTGTTGGTGGCGCCGCCATTGTTGCGACATGCGCGGCTGTGCCAGGGCCACCTCGGCGGCGAAGTGGCGGCGCAGTTGCATGAGCGGATGTTGGCGGCGGGGTGGATCGAGCGTCATGAGCAACGCATTGAGGTGACGATCAAGGGCGCACAGCACCTGGCGGGCCTGGGTATTTATACCCAGGCGCTGGCGTCGCCACTGGTATGCGACTGCTTCGATTGGAGCCAGCGGCAACCGCATCTGGGCGGCGCGCTGGGTGCGGGGCTGTTGCAGTTGTTCCTGCAATCGAACTGGATCAGCCTGGTCAATGAGTCCCAGGCGGTGCAGCTCAACGACAACGGGCTGGCAGAAATCGCCCGATTGGCCATGTCCGAACAACCTTAGCCTTGAGGGTTTGCCATCATCGCCCTGGCCTTTTTGATTCCATGGACCTGGCGATGATGACTTTGCGTGCAGTCAGGGTTTTACCAGGCGCGCATCCAGGCTGTTCTGCGCCAGGCGTTTGGCCTGGTCCTGGGTCATGCCCAGCGAGGTGTACAGCGCGTGGAAGTTTTCGGTGACATAGCCGCCGAAGTACGCCGGGTCATCCGAGTTCACCGTGACCTTCACGCCACGCTCGAGCATGTCGAGGATGTTGTGCTGGGCCATGTCGTCGAACACGCAAAGTTTGGTGTTGGACAGCGGGCAGACGGTCAACGGGATCTGCTCATCGATGATGCGCTGCATCAGGCGCTCGTCTTCGATGGCGCGTACGCCATGGTCGATACGCTGGATTTTCAGCAGGTCGATCGCTTCCCAGATGTACTCGGGCGGGCCTTCCTCACCGGCGTGGGCGACGGTGAGGAAGCCTTCGTGGCGGGCACGGTCGAACACTCGCTGGAACTTGCTCGGCGGATGACCCATTTCCGAACTGTCCAGGCCCACGGCCACAAACGCATCGCGGAACGGCAGCGCCTGGTCGAGGGTTTTCTCGGCTTCGGCTTCGCTCAGGTGGCGCAGGAAACTGAGGATCAAGCCGCTGGTGATGCCCAGCTGCTGTTCGCCATCTTTGAGCGCCGCGGCGATGCCGTTGAGCACCACTTCGAACGGTATGCCACGGTCGGTGTGGGTTTGCGGGTCGAAGAAGGGCTCGGTGTGGATCACGTTCTGGGCTTTGCAGCGCAGCAGGTAGGCCCAGGTCAGGTCGTAGAAATCCTGGGAGGTGCGCAGCACATCGGCGCCCTTGTAATAGAGGTCGAGAAACTCTTGCAGGTTGTTGAAGGCATAGGCCTTGCGCAGGGTTTCCACGTCGTTCCACGGCAGCGCGATCTTGTTGCGCTCGGCCAGGGCGAACAGCAGCTCAGGTTCCAGCGAGCCCTCCAGGTGCAGGTGCAATTCAGCCTTGGGCAGGGCGTTGAGCCAATCGTACATTTTCTAAATTCTCATCAGGTGCAATGGCGGCATTCTACAGGCCATGGCTGAAATAATCGGCAAAACCTGACCAGCAGGAGAGTATTCGATTTATTCACGCAAGGGCTGTGTGAACTAAGGTGTAACGAAACGTTAGCGGCTTGGCGCAGTCTGTACCCCATCAATGACTGATTTGCCGTACTAAAAGGCCCGGAATGCTCACATCCCTCAAGCAAGAAAAATTCATGCTGCTGGCGCTGATTGCCGCCATCGCCGCCTACCCGCTGGAGCACTGGATGCTGCACAGCGGGCAAATCGTGGCACTGTTGGCCGGCGTAGTGTTGATCGGTTTTATCGTCGTGGCGTCGATGCGCGTGGCCCACCATGCCGAGCAACTGGCGGAAAAGGTCGGCGATCCCTACGGCACTATGATCCTGACTCTCGCCGCAGTGCTGGTGGAGGTGGTGATCCTGGCGATCATGATGAGCAACGAGCCATCACCCACCTTGGTGCGGGACACCATCTATTCGGCGGTGATGCTCGATATCAACGGCATCCTCGGCCTGGCAGCGTTGATGGGTGGCATCAAGCATGGAGAACAGTCCTACAATGATGATTCGGCGCGGACCTACAGCGTAATGATCCTGACCGCCATGGGCGTGTCGATGGTGGTGCCGGAATTTATCCCCGAAGCCGACTGGAAAATTTACTCGGCCTTCACCATCGGCGCGATGGTGGTGCTCTACACCTTGTTCCTGCGCATGCAGGTAGGGCCCCACAGTTATTTCTTCAGCTACAGCTACCCGGAAAAGCGTCGCAAGAAACTGCCGGAGGAACAAGAGTCGCCGCCGGTGAACCTGGCGTTCTCCATCGGTACCCTGGTGTTTGGCGTGATTGTGATTGGCGCGCTGGCCGAGGTGATGTCCAAGACCCTCGACCTGGGCCTGGAAGGCACGGGCGCACCGCCGGTGATCACGGCAATTGTGGTGGCGGCTATTTCGGCGGCACCGGAGATTCTGACGGCCTTGCGCGCCGCATTGGCCAACCGCATGCAGTCGGTGGTGAACATTGCCCTGGGCGCGTCGTTGTCGACGGTGATCCTGACGGTGCCGGTGATGGAAGCCATGGCGCTCTATACCGGCCAGCCGTTCCAGATGGCGATGACGCCGGTGCAAACGGTGATGGTGTTTATCACGCTGATCGTCAGTGCGATCAACCTCAACGATGGCGAAACCAATGCCATCGAAGGGATGACCCATTTTGTGTTGTTTGCGACCTTTATCATGTTGTCGCTGTTGGGCTTGTAAGCACCGTGCACTTCAAGTGGGAAGGCGATTGCCCTCCCACATGTCGAGCGGTGTCTGGTTTAGGTTCCGGCGATTAGCCGCCGTGCCGCCTGGCTGTGATCGGCGATCAAGCCTTTCAGGTCCAGGCCTTCCACCTGTCCGTTGATAACCCGCCATTTGCCGCCGATCATCACCCGGTCCGCCCGATCCGCGCCGCACAGCAGCAATGCGGAGATCGGATCGTGGCTGCCGGAGAAACGCAGTTCATCCAGTTTGAACAGTGCCAGGTCGGCCTGTTTGCCTACGGCCAGTTCACCGATATCCGTACGCCCCAGTAGCTGCGCCGACCCCTTGGTCGCCCAACCCAGCACGCCTTCGGGGGTGATCTTTTCGGCGCCGTAACGGAGGCGCTGGATGTACAGGGCCTGGCGGGTTTCGAGGATGATGTTCGACGCATCGTTGGAGGCAGAGCCGTCCACACCCAGGCCGATGGGCGCGCCGGCAGCGATCAGGTCCAGGGTCGGGCAGATGCCGGAGGCCAGGCGCATATTTGAGCTTGGGCAATGACAGATGCCCGTACCGGCGGCGCCCAGGCGGGCAATTTCATCCGGGTTGAAGTGAATGCCATGGGCCAGCCAGGTGCGCGGGCCGAGCCAGCCGACGCTGTCCAGGTAATCCACCGTGCGCAGGCCGAAGCGCTGCAGGCAGAAATCTTCTTCGTCGAGGGTTTCGGCCAGGTGGGTGTGCAGGCGCACATCCAGGCTGTTGGCCAGTTCGGCGCTGGCTTGCATTATTTGCGGGGTGACGGAAAACGGTGAGCAGGGCGCCAGGGCAATCTGGATGTACGCGCCGTCGCCGCGTTGATGATATTCGCGGATCAGGCGCTGGCTGTCGTCGAGGATGACTTGGCCCTGTTGCACGGTCTGTTGCGGTGGCAGGCCGCCGTCGGCTTCGCCCAGGCTCATGGAACCGCGGGTGAGCATGGCGCGCATACCCAGTTCGCGCACGCTGTCGACTTGTACATCGATGGCGTTTTCCAGGCCATCGGGGAACAGATAGTGATGGTCTGCCGCCGTGGTGCAGCCCGAGAGCAGCAACTCCGCGAGCGCCACCTTCGACGCCAGGGCGAGTTTTTCCGGAGTCAGTCGCGCCCAGACCGGGTACAGGGTTTTCAACCAGGGAAACAACGGCTGATTGACTACCGGCGCCCAGGCGCGGGTCAGGGTCTGATAGAAGTGATGGTGGGTGTTGATCAGCCCGGGCAGGACCACATGCTCACGCGCATCGAACACTTGGGTGCAGGGCTGTGCGGGTTCTTGGCCTTGGGCCAGCACTTCGGTGATCGCACCGTCTTGCAGCACCAGGCCGCCACGGGCGTCTAGGCCGTTGGCAGTGAAAATCGCGAGGGGGTTTTTTAACCAGATACGGGTCGCAGGCATTGGCCGGCTCCTCTGAATGATGGGTTCAGGTTTGCCAGCTCAGTGATGCCCTGTCTGCTGATCCAGGGTCGCCGGTGAGGGCGAGGTGCGCAGTCTACGCGCGGATCGTTATCGACGGCAATCGCTCGATAACGACCCTGTGCGGCTTACCAGGCGATGGTGTCGCCCTTGTAGTCCACGAAGTGATGGCCGCCCTTGCCGGTGTAGGCGTTCACCTGGTCCACCAGGCCGCGCACGCTGGTGTCGACATCGATGTGCGCGTTTTCGCCGCCCATGTCGGTCTTCACCCAGCCCGGGTGCAGCGACAGCACGGTAAGTTTGTGATCGCCCAGTTGGGTAATGAAGCTGTTGGTCATGGAGTTGAGTGCGGCCTTGCTGGCCTTGTACAGCGCCAGGTCCGAGCCATCGGGGATGGTCACGCTGCCCAGTACTGAACTCATGAACGCCAGCACGCCGCTGTCCTTGCGGATCTGCCCGACAAAGCGCTGGGCCAGGTTGATCGGCGCCACAGCGTTGGTGAAGAACAGCTGGCCGACTTCCGCCAGGGTGGCATGGCCAGGTTCTTGATTGGCCGGGCCCTTGACGCCTGCGTTGACGAACAGCAGGTCGAAGGTGCGCTCCTTGAGGCGTTGGGCCAAGGCGATCACGGCTTGCTGATCGTCCATGTCGAGTTTCTCGATCTGCACCGGGCCCACGGCTTTCAGGGCATCGGCCTTGTTCGGGTCACGCACGGTGGCGGTCACGTCCCAGCCGTCCTGGAGCAATTGCTTGACCAGGCCGAGGCCCAGGCCGCGTGAGGCGCCGATGATCAGTGCGGTTTTTGGCGTAGACATGAAGGCTTCCTTTAAAAGTCGCGGTTCAGGGTGTTCAGCGAACAACAGTAGCAGTTTCAGCGTTGCAGCAGGATGCGCCCACGGCTCAGGTCGGCGAGCTGGGTTTGCAGGGTGTCGATGTGGGCTTCGCCCAGGGCCAGTTGTAACTCCACGCCATTGGCGGTGAAGGTTTCTTCCAGCACCAGCCCGCCCAACTCGGCGACGCGCAATTTGACCAGGTTCAGCTCGGAGAATCCGCAGGCGCAACTCAGCGGCACGCGGCTGATCAGTTCGATGCGCTCGGCATTTTGCAGGCACTTGTTCGCACCGCCGCCATAGGCGCGGGCCAGGCCGCCGGTACCGAGTTGTATGCCGCCATACCAGCGAATCACCAGCACCGCGACCTGATCGAAACCTTGGGCCTCGATGGCCGCCAGGATGGGCCGCCCTGCGGTGCCGCCGGGTTCGCCGTCGTCACTGCTGCGGTATTGATCGGCCAGCTTCCAGGCCCAGCAGTTGTGCGTGGCGTTAAGGTCGCTGTGCTGCTCGAAAAATGCCTGGGCTTCTTGCGGGCTGGTGATCGGTGCGGCCAGGGTAATGAAGCGGCTTTTGCGAATCTCTTCGCGGAACTCGCAAAGGCCGGTGAGCGTGAAAGACATAAGTGGCTTCGTCTAGAGGGCCGGCTTGATGCCGCAGCCCTTGAGAATGATGTGGATCAGGTTGGTGCCGGCGTCTTCCATATCCTGCTTGGTCAGCTTGGTGCGACCGGTGACGCGGCAGATCTGGGTGGCGAAGTCGGCATAGTGCTGAGTGCTGCCCCACAACAGGAAGATCAGGTGCACGGGGTCGATGGGGTCCATCTTGCCGGCGTCGATCCAGGCCTGGAACACCGCCGCCCGACCACTGAACCAGGCGCGGTAGTCCTGGCTGAAATATTCGGTCAGGCATTCGCCGCCGCTGATGATCTCCATGGCGAAGATCCGCGAGGCCTGGGGCTGGCGCCGCGAAAACTCCATCTTGGTGCGGATGTAGCGGGAGAGGGCCACGGCCGGGTCGTCCTCGGCGGTCAGCGTGTTGAAGGTGCTGTCCCACAGTTCGAGGATATTGCTGAGCACCGCGATATACAGGCCCAGCTTGTTGGTGAAGTAGTAGTGCAAGTTGGCCTTGGGCAGCCCGGCGCTGGCAGCGATGGTGTTCATGCTGGTGCCCTTGTAGCCATGGCGCGCGAACTCATCTTCAGCAGCCTGGAGAATCGCTTGTTCGTTCTTTTGCCGAATGCGGCTGGCGGGCTTACCGGCGTGGTTGCTGTGGGCAGGAACTTCGAGGCTCATGGAGGTTTCCGTGCTGATCGATAGAGACGACGTGTGCACAGATAACCCACCCTCAAGCCCCAGACAAGTCCCGATGCAATAAAACCGTCAAAGCGGTTCCAGGGTGTCGCTTTCCTGCGCGTGGTTTGCGGCAGGAGCGGGCACCTTGGATTCCGGCAGCAACAGGCACAACACGATCGCGGTCAGGCCACCGCTGGTGATGGCCGAGTCGAACAGGTTCTGCACCAGGGTCGGCATCAGGTGCAGCAGGTTCGGTTGAGCGGCGATGCCCAGGCCGACGCCGAACGAGGTGGCGATGATCAGCATGCTGCGACGATCCAGTGGTGCCTGGGCGAGGATGCGTACGCCGGCGGCGGCCACACTGCCGAACATCACCAGGGTTGCGCCGCCCAACACGGGCTTGGGGATTTGTTGCAGCACGGCACCGATCAGCGGGAACAAGCCCAGGCAGAACAGCACCACGCCGATGTACAGGCCGACGTAACGGCTGGCCACGCCGGTCAGTTGGATCACGCCGTTGTTCTGGGCAAAGGTGGTGTTGGGGAAAGCGCTGAACGTGGCGGCGATCATGCAACTGACGCCATCGCCGAGGACGCCGCCTTTGAGCCGGCTTATATAGGAAGGGCCGCTGATGGGCTGGCGCGCGATCATGCAGTTGGCGGTGAGGTCGCCGACAGTTTCGATGCTGCTGATCAGATAAATCAGCGCGATAGGCAGGAAGGCGCTCCAGTCGAAGTTGAAGCCGAATCGAAACGGGATCGGCAGGCTGACCAAAGGCAAGTCGCCCAGGGCCTGGGGCACCAGCTTGCCGCTGAACCAGGCGGCGAGGCTGCCGAGGGCCAGGCCGATGATGATTGCCGAGAGCCGCACCCAGGGTGTGTTGGAGCGATTGAGCAAGATGATTGTCAGTACCACGAACAGGCCCAACGCAAGGTTGGTCGGTGCGCCGAAATCCGGTGCGTTGAAACCGCCGCCCAGGTCGGTGATACCGACCTTGATCAGGCTGATGCCGATCAGGGTAATGACAATCCCGGTCACCAGCGGGGTGATCACTCGGCGCAGCTGACCAATAAAGCGGCTGAGAATGATCTGCACGGCAGCGCCGAAAAAGCACACGCCGAAGATCATCGCCATGATGTCTTCCGGACTGCCGCCGCGTTGCTTGACCAGAAAGCCGGCCGACAGCACCGCGCCGAGAAACGCAAAGCTGGTGCCTTGCAGGCAGATCATCCCGGCGCCGATCCCAAATGGCCTGCGGGCCTGAATGAATGTGCCGACACCGGACACCATCAACGCCATGCTGATCAGGTAGGGCAAGTGTGCGGTCAGGCCCAATGTGGAGCCGATGATCAGCGGTGGCGTGATGATGCCGACAAAGGCGGCCAGCACATGTTGCAGTGCGGCCAGCAATGCAGGAGCGGGTTTGGGGCGGTCATTGAGGCCGTAGATCAGGTCGCTGGGGCTGGAGGATTCTGGTGGCATGGCAAGCAAACTCGAGGCGGATGGTTCTAGGTCCTCGTGTCCTTGCAAAAAGCTGTCCAGGTGCTCAGCTTTTTACGTAAGGCCCGCGTTAGCGCGTTGCCGCCAGGCTTTCCAGGAAGCTTTCCAGCACCAAATGAGGGCGACGGCCTTTGCGCGTGACCGATGCCAGGCTTAAATCGTAAAAGCGCGTAGCCGGTTTCAGCGCGCGCAGTCGGCCTTGTTGCACCCATAGGCTGGCGTAGTGGTCGGGCAAGTAACCGATGTAGCGACCGGTGAGAATCAGGAATGCCATGCCTTCGCGGTCCGAGGCGCTGGCGGTGCAGTTGAGCGCCTGGTAGTGGGCCTGGATCTCGGCGGGCAGGCGGAAGGTGGGGGCGATGGCGTCCTGGGCGTCGATGCGCTCGTCGCCCAGTTGCTTGTCGTCGGCATAAAACAGGGGGTGGCCAACCGCGCAGTAAAGCAGCGAGCGTTCGCTGTACAGCGCCTGGTATTCCAGACCGGACAGGGCGCTGGCCTGGGGCACCACACCGACATGCAGGCGGCCGTCGAGTACGCCTTGTTCGACCTCATTGGGGGCGATCATGCGGATCTGGATCTGTACGTCCGGCCCGCGTTCCTTCAACTGTGCCAAGGCGTGGGTGATGCGCATGTGGGGCAGGGTCACCAGGTTGTCGGTGAGGCCGATGATCAACTCGCCGCGCAAGTGCTGGTGCAGGCCGTTGACCTCGGTGCGGAAACTTTCCAGGGCGCTTAATAGTTGCAGGGCCGATTGGTAGACCTCCCGGCCTTCTTCGGTCAGCGAGAAACCGGCACGGCCACGTTGGCAAAGTCTTAATCCGAGCCGCTGCTCAAGATCGCTCATTTGCTGGCTGATGGCGGAACGGCCGATGCCGAGCACGGTTTCCGCCGCCGAGAAGCCGCCGCACTCCACGACGCTGCGAAAGATGCGCAGCAGGCGAATATCGAAGTCGCTGACTTGGGCCAGGGGATCGGGTCGACGGCTGCTCATAGTTTAGTGAAGGCCTGACTGAAGGTTAGAAGAGTTGGATTTCACCGACTTTATCCCCGTGGCAATTTAGCTGCAACAACGCTTTTTCAATCCCGACGCTGCCTGTTGCCCTGCGAGGTTTTGCTGATGAACATGCCCGAAAACGCCCCATCGTCCCTGGCCAGCCAACTGAAGTTGGACGCGCACTGGATGCCTTACACCGCCAACCGTAACTTTCAGCGTGACCCGCGCCTGATCGTGGCCGCCGAAGGCAGCTGGTTGACCGATGACAAGGGGCGCAAGGTCTACGATTCGTTGTCGGGCCTGTGGACCTGTGGCGCCGGGCATACGCGCAAGGAAATCCAGGAGGCGGTCGCCAAGCAACTGGGCACGCTGGACTACTCCCCAGGCTTCCAGTACGGCCATCCACTGTCCTTCCAGCTGGCGGAAAAAATTACCGATTTGACCCCAGGCAACCTGAATCACGTGTTCTTCACCGACTCCGGTTCCGAGTGTGCCGATACCGCGGTGAAGATGGTGCGTGCCTACTGGCGCCTGAAGGGCCAGGCCACCAAGACCAAGATGATCGGTCGCGCCCGTGGTTATCACGGTGTGAACATCGCCGGTACCAGCCTGGGCGGCGTCAACGGCAACCGCAAGATGTTTGGTCAGGCGATGATGGATGTTGATCATCTTCCGCATACCCTGCTGGCGAGCAATGCGTTCTCCCGGGGCATGCCGGAGCAGGGCGGTATCGCCTTGGCCGATGAGTTGCTCAAACTGATCGAACTGCACGACGCGTCGAACATCGCCGCGGTGTTTGTCGAGCCGATGGCCGGCTCCGCTGGCGTGCTGGTGCCGCCACAGGGTTACCTCAAGCGCCTGCGTGAGATCTGCGACCAGCACAACATTCTGTTGGTATTCGACGAAGTGATCACGGGCTTCGGTCGTACCGGTTCGATGTTTGGCGCTGATAGCTTCGGCGTGACCCCGGACCTGATGTGCATCGCCAAGCAAGTCACCAACGGCGCGATCCCCATGGGCGCGGTGATTGCCAGCAGCGAGATCTATCAGACTTTCATGAATCAGGCGACGCCTGAGTACGCTGTGGAATTCCCCCACGGCTACACCTACTCGGCGCATCCGGTTGCCTGCGCGGCAGGGCTGGCCGCATTGGACCTGCTGCAGAAGGAAAACCTGGTGCAGAGCGTGGCCGAAGTCGCCCCGCACTTTGAGAATGCGCTGCACGGCCTGAAGGGCAGCAAGAACGTGATCGACATCCGTAACTACGGCCTGGCCGGTGCGATTCAGATTGCGCCGCGTGACGGTGATGCCATCGTGCGTCCATTCGAGGCCGGCATGGCTCTGTGGAAAGCGGGCTTCTATGTGCGCTTTGGTGGTGACACGCTGCAGTTCGGGCCAACCTTCAACAGCAAACCGCAGGACCTGGATCGTCTGTTCGATGCGGTCGGCGAAGTGCTGAACAAGATCGACTGATTTCTCCTTCTATATAGAACAACTTTTCAGGAGCCCTGCATGAGCCTTATCCAGCATTTGATCAACGGTGAGTTGGTCAGTGAGTCCGGCCGTACTGCCGATGTGTATAACCCGTCAACCGGCCAGGTGATTCACCAGGTGCCACTGGCCAGCCGCGAAACCATTCAACGTGCTATCGACTCGGCCAAGGCGGCCTTTCCGGCTTGGCGCAGCACGCCGGCGGCCAAGCGCGCCCAGGTCATGTTCCGGTTCAAGCAATTGCTGGAGCAGAACGAAGCGCGCATCTCGCAGCTGATCAGTGAAGAGCACGGCAAGACGCTGGAAGACGCCGCCGGCGAACTCAAGCGCGGGATCGAGAACGTGGAGTATGCGTGCTCGGCGCCGGAGATTCTCAAGGGCGAGTACAGCCGCAATGTTGGGCCGAATATCGATGCCTGGTCTGATTTCCAGCCGTTGGGCGTGGTGGCGGGTATTACCCCGTTCAACTTCCCGGCGATGGTGCCGCTGTGGATGTATCCGCTGGCGATTGTTTGCGGTAACTGTTTCATCCTCAAGCCTTCGGAGCGTGATCCGAGTTCGACGCTGTTGATCGCGCAACTGCTGCAGGAGGCCGGTCTTCCTAAAGGTGTGCTGAGTGTTGTGCACGGCGACAAGGGCGCGGTGGATGCGTTGATCGAGGCGCCGGAAGTCAAGGCGTTGAGTTTTGTGGGGTCGACGCCGATTGCCGAGTACATCTATTCCGAAGCGACCAAGCGCGGTAAGCGCGTACAGGCGCTCGGTGGGGCGAAGAACCATGCGGTGTTGATGCCGGATGCTGACCTGGATAACGCGGTCAGTGCTTTGATGGGCGCGGCCTATGGTTCCTGCGGCGAACGCTGCATGGCGATCTCGGTGGCGGTGTGTGTCGGTGACCAGGTGGCGGATGCGTTGATCGCCAAGCTGGTGCCGCAGATCAAGGCGCTGAAGATCGGTGCGGGCACTACCTGTGGGCTGGATATGGGGCCATTGGTGACGGGCCAGGCGCGGGATAAGGTCAGCGGCTATATAGAAGACGGTGTTGCGTCTGGTGCGGAGTTGGTGGTTGATGGTCGTGGACTGAGTATTGCCGGGAATGAAGACGGCTTCTTCCTGGGGGGCAGTTTGTTCGACCGTGTGACGCCGGAGATGCGCATCTATAAGGAAGAGATCTTCGGGCCGGTATTGTGCGTGGTCCGGGTGAGCAGCCTGGAAGCGGCGATGCAACTGATCAACGATCACGAGTATGGCAACGGTACGTGCATCTTCACCCGTGACGGTGAAGCGGCGCGTCTGTTCTGTGACGAAATTGAAGTGGGTATGGTCGGTGTGAATGTTCCATTGCCAGTACCGGTGGCGTATCACAGCTTTGGTGGCTGGAAGCGTTCGTTGTTCGGCGACTTGCACGCCTATGGGCCGGATGGGGTGCGTTTCTACACCCGCCGCAAGGCGATCACCCAGCGTTGGCCGCAACGGGCCAGCCATGAAGCGTCGCAATTCGCTTTCCCTAGTCTGTAAGGCTCAGTAAGCAGAAGGCCGGCTCCTTGGGGCCGGCTTTTGCGTTTTTGGGCGTTTTTGACTTATATGACAGAAAGATGAAAAAGAAGGTTGACGGCAGATCCTGGACGTCTATAATTCGCCCCACTTCCGGCGCAGTCGAAACGTAAAACTCCTTGATAAACAACGAGTTATGCAGAATAAGGCAGCGGATTGCTTCAGTTCATCGAAGCCCAGAAGGCGTTGGTAGGGTCGTGTTGTTTGACGCTATTAACGATTCGATCTTCTCGGTCGAAAGCGGAGAAAAAGAGGTGTTGACAGCAGCGTGTAACGCTGTAGAATTCGCCTCCCGCTGACGAGAGATCG
>NZ_FWZV01000031.1:0-2847 GCF_900177315.1 Pseudomonas sp. LAMO17WK12:I1
GTGGCGCCTTTTTCGGCAGTGACGGCACTGCCGGCCAGCAGCAGGTCTGCACCGGCGACGACGGTGCTGTTCGTCCCCGCGCTGACCAGGCTGCCAACGTTGTTCACCACATCGGTTTCATCCAGGCGGAATTTTTTGCCCTGGGAGGTTTTCTTGGTCTTGCTGTAGAAGCTGTAGTCCTGATTTTCGGCGGCTTTGAGCTCGAGGTTTTTACCGGAGACCAGATACGCCTCGTTGCCGGCATTGACCTGGCTGGCGACCAGTTGCAGGTTCTGCCCGGCGCTCAGGGTGGCGTCGCCGCCGGCCTTGATCACGCTGGAGACTTGCTGGACGTGGTCTTCGATGCTTTTGATTTTTTCGAGTTGTAGGTCGAATGCTGCTCGTTGGCTGCCGCGATGGCGTTGAGGTTGGCGCCGGCTCGCAGGGCGACGTTAGCCTTTTGATGCCTTGCGTGTTTTTACGCTGAGGACTTATAGTCCGCCGGTCGTCCAAAAGGGCGATCGGATTTGGCGATCCGTTGACCGTATGCGAAAGCTTTCTGCTTGCTTGCAGGGGTTTCCGTACCCGCATCGCTGCTTTATGGCAGCTGTGCGCGGGAGACCTTCGGGTCTGCCGGAACTCGGTCCCGGTTCGCCAACCTGCGTACAGCTGTCACCCATTCGTTTGGCGACGATAGGTGACAGCTTTCATTACATCGACCGAGGCTTTACCTATGAATAGATACATGCCGCTTACAGGCCATGACTCAACCATCCCCGCGCTGGTGATCGACACGCAAGCGCCCCTAGATGTTCTCTATGATGCCGCCGCGTATCGCATTCGTGCGGTGACTCAGTTTTTGGAGAACCTCGCGTTTCGGGAAGAGATCAGCAGTGATGCGATTGTGCTTCACGATTTTGCGCTGTTACTGGCAATTCCGCTGCGAGATGGGTGTGATTTGCTGGATGTGATTGGCCGGAAGTTGAACTCAAAAATTTCATAAATAAAATGGGCGGTTATTTTAAAAACCGCCCAGCTTAAAAACTTCCCAGACAAATGAAATAAAAAAGCCAATTGTTAAAGAACGTAACACCTCCAGATTTGCTTCTCCACAAGCATTCAAACAAAAACGTGGCCTGCCCCCTAATGGATAGCGCAATCACAGTTACGACAAACGACACAGTGAAATACTTGCACGTCACTGCACATCTTATTTAGCCTTTATTAATTGCATCCAATAGTTATATGTCTCTCGAAGCCGACCTAATGTCTTTGATCCATCAGCAATAGCGCACGCGAATGCATGAGCAACTCTTACTGGATTGGTAGGCAGCGAGCCAGATGCGGATATAACAGGCTGCCCGTAATCCGCCTGTTTCTTATTACCTTTTAACTGACTCCAGCTCAGTTCAGGGTTATTTCGAACCGCCACTTCACCATAATACATTCCAACTAAAACAGCCAAAGACATTGCCTCTTCGGATAGAACAGGTGTGTTCAAATCAGCCGTGCCGGCAATTGAATCATTTCCTGTTTCGTTAACCGTTGATGACAGTTGCTCTTTATAAATCCGTGAAGCTAACCACTCAGCCACACCATCTAAAGATTCCGGGGAAAAATCCGCGTTCCAGCTTTCATATCCCGGCGTATGCCAAACAGCTTGAATTAACTCATCTAAACAGTAGGGTTTATTAAGCATAAAGAGTTCATAAAAACTATTTAGCTCTTTCGAATTCATAGATGAAAAAAAATCTGTGACTGGCGTATAGGCGGTTGTAAATTCCATAATCAATGCACCTTAATTTTGATTCCCGCGTCGGACAAAGCTTTTTCAAGGGCTGGCGCAGGTCCAACGCGTCCTGTGACGGGGCTCCTATAAAAATTCCATGTTACCCCATTAACCATACCGCGGCTCAGGAGCTCCGTATCCTTCATCACCTGAAGGGCTGTATTGGCGTCGAGTGAAGTGTATCCAACCTTGGACTCATGAGCCAAAGCACCTGGAGCTAGCTGGTCGACGACACGCACGCCTTGGGTCGTTTGGAAGGTAACTTGAGACTGACCACCCAATGGTTTTAGGGCATCCTCCCCGATTTTCCCTGTTGCTCCAATTCCGGCGGACGGATTAGGAGAAACAATTCGCGTCGCTCTATCCTCGGTCAACGTGTAGTAGTTACCATTACCGGCCAGAAACACCTGATTGCCATTGGCGTCCTGCGTTCCGGTAGGTTTGTAAGTCCCACCACCGGGGCCGTTCACGGTTCCATCAATTTCTTGTGTGTAGCCTTTGGGAACATTAAAGCTCGCGTCGTTTGCTGCTGATTTTCCGGTTCCGACAACTTTGGCCTCTCCAGAAATCAAAGTCGATGCAGGCACTTTTGTAGTAGACGTTAACCCTTTTAATCCGTACCCCCCAGCAATCGCCGCCGTGATGGCATGCATCGTCATGACAAAATCATACTGTTGCTCAACTTCCGCCCGCGTTTTCTCAGAACGGCTCGCAAGGTCCGTTATCACGATGTCGTGGAGAATGCTGGCATCGTCTAAGCCACGTAATGCAGCCTCGGCATTTTTTGCATCAGCCGGGTAAAGTTCTTTATAAAGCAGACGGACAGAGACAGGAGCCTCGTATTCCGCAAGAGCCTGACGTGCAGGTTCGATCAAACGACCGCAAGCGGAACTGGACAAATTTCCGGTAGTGCAGGCATCGCGAATCGCTTCATCTCGATCTTTATCGATAACGTTTATATACGCGAGTTCATCTTTTTCTTTGTCAGTGATGGTGCCCAGCATTTGCTTGCGTGAAAGCACAAACTTACGGGTCGCTTCCGGCACGCTGAGATAGTTATTCTCAACCGCATTCCTCCC
>NZ_FWZV01000027.1:0-51820 GCF_900177315.1 Pseudomonas sp. LAMO17WK12:I1
CGACACATTGCCCGCGCTCGAGCCAATCGTGCTGCCGGTCAAGGTCATTTCATTGGCCGTGCCGTTGTGCTTCGAGCTGTTGATGTACAGCTTCTGGTTGCCGGTCATGTCGTCCAGACCGAGCTTGTTGCCGGTCAGCACGCCGGTGAGGTCGCGATTTTTTTCCTTGTGCATGTCGGTGCGGGCGAAGGTGTTTTGCGCCGCGTCGATGGTCAGGTCGCGGCCGGCCTGGACGGCGAGGTCGCCGGTGCTGACCAGGGACGAGCCGGTGACCGTGGCATCGCGCTTGGCGGCGACGGTGACGGTTTCGCCGGAGACCATGCTGCCCAGGGCGGTGGTGCGTTTTTCGTCGACTTTGTCCTGGACTTTGCTCGACTTGAGGCCGCCCCAGCTGCTTTTGCTTTCCTTGCGTTCGTGGCGGGCGCTGTCGGCGTTGCTGACGGCGAGGATGTTCACGTCCTGGCCGGCGACCAGTTGGGTGGCGCCTTTTTCGGCAGTGACGGCACTGCCGGCCAGCAGCAGGTCTGCACCGGCGACGACGGTGCTGTTCGTCCCCGCGCTGACCAGGCTGCCGACGTTGTTCACGACGTCGGTTTCATCCAGGCGGAATTTCTTGCCCTGGGAGGTTTTCTTGGTCTTGCTGTAGAAGCTGTAGTCCTGGTCTTGCGCGGCTTTGAGCTCGAGGTTTTTACCCGAGACCAGGTAAGCCTCGTTGTCGGCATTGACCTGGCTGGCGACCAGTTGCAGGTTCTGCCCGGCGCTCAGGGTGGCGTCGCCGCCGGCCTTGATCACGCTGGACACTTGCTGCACGTGGTCTTCGATGCTCTTGACCTTTTTCGTGTTGGTCGTGGAGTGTTGCTCATTGGCTGCCGCGATGGCGTTGAGGTCGCGGGTGGCAATCAGGTTGACGTCGCGTTTGGCATTGATCTGGCTGGCCACGGCGCTGATGTCGCGCCCGCCAATCACATGCAGGTCGCGGCCGGCCTCGACCACCGAGCCTTGCTGGGCGATGGTGGTGAAGCTGGAGCGGTTGCCGATGGCGCCGCTGTCGAGGCTTTTCGAGGCGGTGATGTTGACGTCACCCACGGCTTTGACCGTGGTGTCGGCACCGCTCTTGAGCACGCCGCCGACGTTGTTGATGTTGCCGCCAGCCTGCATGGCCAGATCGTTGGCCGATTCGATGCGCGCGGCGCTGTCGACGAAGTCGCTGCGTTCGGTGCGGTAGCTGCTGGCGCTTTCGTGGGTGGTGACGCTGCGTTCGTTGAGCAGGTCGGCGCCGGCGGCGAGGTTGACGTTGCCCGCGCTGATCACACCGCCTGCGCGGTTGGTCAGGTTGTTGCCGCTGAGCAGGTCGAGGCGACCACCGGCTTCCATCAACCCACTGTTGGTGAGGTTGCTGCCGACGTTCGCCAGCAGGTTGCCGGTGGCGCGCAAGGTGCCGGCGTTGTTGAGGTGGCTGCCGGTGATCAGGTTGACGTCGGTGCCGGAAATCAATGCACCGTTGGGTGCCAGGCGGTTATTGGCCTGGGCCAGGTACAGCACCGGCACCAGCACTTGTTGCCCGGCGACGGTGGCGTTTTCCAGCCACACGATGTCGTGGGTCAGGGCGGCGACTTGTTCGGCGGTGAGGCTTACGCCCACCGACAGGTTAAGCGCGGTTTTGCTGCCGATGGCGTTGTCCATCAGGTGCTTGAACAGGTCGGCGTCGCTGGTCTGGCCATCGATGAAGCGCTGGCCGGTGCGGGCGAGCACGGCTTGCTGGATCAGGCGTTGTTCATAGAAGCCGTCGCCCAGGCGGCGTTGCGCGGTGTCGGGGTCGTAGCCGAGCTTGGTCAGCATGTAGTCCGAACTCATGAACTGGCGCATGTCGGTGAGCAGCGGGTTGGTTTCGATCAGGTACTTGTGCGGGTTGGCCGCGAACTGGCTGGTGGGCAGCCCGGTTGCGCCATCGCGGTCGTTGAGGTGGAACAGGCCGTTCTGGCCGGTGGGCAGGTCGAAGCCGGGCAGGCCCAGCGGGTTGACCTGCTGCTGGGCAACGTCCGGTGGCAGTTGTGGGTTGAGACTGACCAGGGTCGAGTAGCCCGGCGCCTTGGTATTGGCGCCGCTGCCGACGTAGGTGTAGCCACCTTGCACGACGCTGTTGTCGATGCCGGCCTGGGCCTTCACATCCACCGCGCCACCGGCCTGGATGACTGCGGCGTAGCTCTGGTCGGGCACCATCAGCTGGGTGGTTTTGCGCAGGTCGGTCTTCTCGCTCTCCATTTTGCCAATGAACGACGCCAGGCCGGCTTCGACGCCGGTCATGTCCTGGCCTGCCGAATAGCGTTGAGTGAAGGCCGCGGCTTCACGGTACCAGCCTCCGGGCTTGCGCTCGCGGGCTGAGGTAAAGACGCGGTCATACTGGGTATCGTGGGTCACGACGCCGACGTTAGTGAGTTGATTGACGATGGCCGTGAGGTTGCCGCCGGCGGCGATGCTACTGCTGCTGTTGAGCAGCTCGCCGCCGGTGAGCAGCATGTTGCCGCCCGAGGTAATGCTGGACGCTGCCGTGGCATCGCTGACGATGAAGTGATCACGCTGGGTAATCTGGAACGGCCGGTTCTGCTTGCCGCCTTCGCAGTCGCCACCGGTCACTCCGTCGATACAGGCGATGGGCGTGATGGAGGCGCTGTAGATGCCGGACTCGGTGGTGAGCACAGTACGGATGTTCTGGAGCGTGCTGGCCGCCAGGATCAGGTTGCGCTCACTCTCGATCGTCCCCGAGCTGTTGATGATGCTGGTGGCCAGGCCGCCCTGGCCGTCGCGGTCGACACGCAGGTTGCCCATGGCGTAGATCGCGGCGCCGAGGTTTTTCAGGCGGTCGACCTTGAGGTTCATGTCGCCGCCGCTGAAGATCAGGCCGTGGTCGTTGAGCAGGTTGTCCACCGAAAGATCCAGGCTGCCCTGGCTGGCGACGCTGCCGCCCACGGTCCAGTCCTTGCCGCTGCCGACCAGGGCGCGGGTGCCGAGCAGTTTGCCGGTGGCGGTCTGTTGCAGGTTATCGACGTTGACGGTCAGGCGCCCGGCCTGGATCGCGGTGCTGTTGGTCCAGTTGGCTTTATCGAGGATCAGGTCGCCATTGGTCACCAGGCTGCCGCCGACATCGTCGAGGCTGATGCCGCTGAGGTCGAGTGCACCCGTGCCCACGTGCAATACCTTGCCGCCGGTGTTCTGGAAGCGGGTGGCGGCGAGGCTCAATTGGTCGTTGGCGGTCTCGAGGCTACCGCTGTTGTTGAGCAGGCCGCCGATGGCGTAGCGGGTCTTGCCGGTGGTGCCGAGGGCGCGCATCTGGCCGCTGTTGGTGAGGCTGGCAGTGTCGACGTCGAGGGCGGTGGCGCTCTCGATCAGGCCACGGTTAACCAGGGCCCCGGTCAGGCTGACGTCGATCCGGTTGCCGGCGATCTCGCCGCCGCTATCCACATTCATACCGGTCAGGTGCACGCGATCCCGAGCAAACAGCGCGCCGCTGCCGTTGTTGAAATCCGTGGCGTCGATCTGCGCATCACCGGCTTTGGCGGCGATGCGGCCACCGTCGTTGTCGAGCGTACCGGCGGTGATGGTCACGCCGGACTTTTCACTGTGGATCAGGCCGTTGCCGCCGTTTTGCAGCAGGCCGCTGGTGGTCAGGGTCAGGCCATCGTTGGCGGCCAGGGTGCCGTTGTTGCGGTTGTCGATGCTGTTGGCGAACAGGGTCAGCAAACCTTGGCTGGCGAGCTTGCCTCCCTGGTTGTCAACGTGGGCGGCGCGCTGGATCAGCAACGGGCCGGCACTCGCCAGCTTGCCGTTGCGATTGATCAGGTCGCCGATCAGGTCCAGGGTGATTGCGCCGCCACCGGTGAGGCTGCCGGCGCTGTTGTCCAGGGTATCGCCGTGCAGGGTGAAGGCACCGGTGCTGTCGATGATGCCGCCCTGGCTGTTGTCCAGCAGGCCGCTGACGGTGAGGGTCTGCGTGCCGTCGCTGAGCAGGCGACCGTTGTTGCGGTTGTCGACGCTGGCGGCGGTGACGTTCAGTACCTGCCTGGCGTTCATGGTACCGCCCTGGTTGTCCAGGGTATTGGCGGTGGCGCCGAGCTCGCGATTGGCGATCACCGTGCCGGTATTGCTGATGTGCCGGGCCTCGAGCTTGACGTCGCCGACGGTGTTGCGCGTGTTATCGGCGTTGACCCCGGCCTCGACGATGCCGCTGTTGGTCAGTTGGCCGTTGCTGGTCAGTGTGATGCTGTCGCGGGCGGCGAGGGTCTTGCTGTTTTTCAGGGTGCCCTTGGTCTGTGCCTTGAGGGTGGTGCCCGCGTACACGGCGCCCTTGGTCTCCAGGCTCGCGGCCTTGATGTCCACCGCACCGCTGGCGGCGGCCTGGGCCATGCTCAGGTGGCCGTTGGCGTCGAGCTGAATATCGCCACCACTGGCAGCGAGCGTGCCGTCGAGCTTCACGCCCACGCCGGCTTCGGTGCCCACCAGTTTGATCGCACCGGCATACATGCCGCCCAGGGCCGACGAGTCGATGGCCAGTTCCGGCTTGGTGCTGCCGTCGTCGGCGCGCGCGGTGGTTTTCAGGCTTTGGGCGTCGACGTCATTGCGTCCGGCAATCACGGTGAGCTGGCGCGCATTGATCTTGGCGTTGATCTTGGCCGAACGGGTAATGATCTCGAAGCGGTCGACGTTGCTGGCGTTCAAGCCCTGGCCGTCGATGGTCACCGCACCGCCGTCCACCTGGTAGCGGTCCAGGCGCCCGGCCTGGTCAAGAATCGGCTTGCCGGTGGTCAGGGTGACGTTGGGGGTATTGATAAAGCCGCAACCGTTACAGCTCACCCCATACGGGTTGGCCACGATGACCTTGGCGGACTGCCCCGCCACTTCGGTGTAGCCGCGCAACTGGCTGGGGCTGCCGCCGTTGACTTCGTTGAGGATGACATTCGCAGCGCCGCCCTTGAGGTTCGGGTTGCCGACGATGATCCCGCCCAGCTGCGTGCTCTGCACCATGCCCGTGGCGTTGTTGAGGATCACGCCGTTGGGACCGACGTTATAGTCCTTGAACTGGTTATGGGACAGCCCGCTGCCATTGGGCGTGGCGATGTTCACCACCGGCACGCCGTTGCCCGCCTGCCCGAGGGTAGTGCCGGGGCCGCTGACCACAATGCCCTCGGCCTGGGCCAGCAGCGGCTGCCAGAACAGCGCGTTGGCCAGGATCAGGGCCAGGCCGCGTTGGCTCAGGCTTTTCAGGGCAGTAACAGGGCGAACGTCCATATTCAAAATCTCAAGGCAGCGGTGTTGAATTACAGGAAGAAATCCAGGCGGAAATAGATCGGCGCTTCGCGTTCGGTCACGACGCCAGGCCTTTCCAGCGAATGGGCGAACGTCACGCTGGTGCTGACGTGCTTGCCGCGGGCAAACAGCTCCAGGGAGTTACTCGATACCCGGCCGTGCTGGTCATCGTTGTAGCGATCGTTGCGAATCACGCCCTGGTCGTAGCCGACACTGGCGCCGTACTCGGCGAAGGCCGGGCGCATCCAGTCGAGGGTCACCGGGCGCGCCCAACGCACTTCGTTGCGCCAGTAGCCGCCGCTGTCGCCGTTCAACTGCTGGTCCTTGAAACCCCGCACCGAGTACGAGCCGCCAAGACTCAGGCGTTGCGGCGCGTACAGCACGTCTTCACTGCGCTGCCCGGTGGCCAGGCTGGAAAAACTCAATGACTCGCCCCACAGCGTGAACGGCTGCAGGTAGCTCAGGGTGGCGGTGTATTTGCGGTAGCGCGGCGTGGGCGTGAGGTTGCCGCGGATACGGGTCTGCTCATCCTTTTGCGCGTCGAAGGCACCGATACCGTTTTGCATGCCCACATCAAGGTTGACGAACGCGCTGCCAATACGGCGCCCGTGGCTGATACCCACCTGGAATTCGCTGAGGCGGTTGCTGCTGACGCCCAGGCGTGTGTCGTTGATGTAGTTGTTGGTGCGCAAATGAGTGAGGCCGACATTGACCGACGTCTTGCTCACGTCATCGCGATGCACCACACGCTCGGCGCGCAGCTGGTGATTCTGGCTGTCGCCCCATTGCTTGTATTTGAAGTCATCGACGCTGCCCGGCGTGCGGTAATCGCTCTCACTGTAGGTGTAACTGAAGTTCCACCAGCCCCACGGCACGTTGTAGTAGAGCATGCTGTTTTTCGAGGTTTTCTGGTGGTCGCTGATGGCGTCGTGGCCGCCGCGCAGGATCAGTTGGTCGGCCAGGCCCAACGGGCTGTCCCATTCCAGGCCCGCGCCCCACTGCTGTTCGCCGGTGCTTTTCTGGCCATCGTTGTTGCGCGACAGGCTGGCGCGCCAGGGTTTTTGCGGCTGGTTTTTGACCAGCACTTCACTGCCGCCGATCTGGGTGCCGGGGGTCAGTTCCATTTGCGCCTGTTTGGACGGCAGGCGGCTCAGTTGATCCACCAGTTGCTCGACCTCACGCAGGTTGAGGGCCTCGCCGACCTTGCCGGGAAACGCCATGGCCAGCTCGCGGTCGGTGACCGTGCTGCCCTGGGCGCCCTTCAGGCCTTCGAGTTTGCCTTCGACCACCAGCACTTGCAGGTGGCCGCTGGAAAGGTCCTGTTGCGGCAGATAGGCCCGGCTGGTGACGCGGCCCTTGGCAATGTAGTAATCGGTGATGACCTTGAGCAGTTCATTGAGCTGCGTAACGCCCAGGCATTGGCCGATATAGGGTTTGAGCAGGCGGTTACGGTCGGCAGCGGAAAGGCTGTCGGCGCCCTTGAGTTCGATGTCCTGGATGGGGAAGCAGCGGGTGTCAGCAGGCTGTGCCGGGGCCTGTGGCTGATTGCTCTTGCCGGGCAGGTCCTGGAGCTCTTCCAGGCGCCTACGCTGCTCTTCGAGAAGCCGGTTCTGGCGGTCGCGGATAAGGTCCTGATCCCCCGGCGTAGGGGCGGCCAAGGCACTGTTGCCGCTCAAATAAGCAAGCAGCAAAGTGCATAGCAAGTACCGAGTCCGTGGCAATAAAAAAGACATGTTCGGTCCGTCGAAAATCAGGGGCCGCGAAACTAACATCGAACTAGCAGTAACCCAAGAAACAGAGTCAGTTGCATGCCCGTGCTAGTTATTCACGCAACACATTGATTAATAACAATAAAAAATCATCAAAAAGATACACGGCCTGAAACTGGAAATATTATTCCGACAGGCGGCAGCTGTTCTGATAGCGATTCGTCGGAGAACTTATAAGTTGCCATTACTTGGCCATCAAGTTCTTTCCGAGATAAGTTAGTACCGAAAAAAGCAGATAAGTTCGCGGGAGTTTTGTGAATTGGATCCCAATAATCGGGATCGGCAGGGTAAGAGTCCCGATAGGGAGGTGTCAGCCAAGCATTCATTAGCTGATCGACCGCAATCGGGGGCAAGCCCCCTCCCACATTGGATTGTGGTTTACACCACTAGCTGGCGTCTTTGTTCTGAGACGCGCCAGGCACGAGGGTCAAGCCTGGTTTTTCCACGTCGCGGGAGACGTGGGCTTTGACTTCCGACACGCCGCCGTCTTCGTCGTTGTGGATCACCAGTACGCCCGGGCGGCGCAGTTGCTCCAGGTCACCCTCGGCGAGGCTGAAGCTCTCGCTCAGGTTCTTGTCGGTGAGGGCCTTGGCTTCGGCGCGGCGCTGGGCGAACTTGCGCCCCTTGCGTTGCTGGTAGCGTGCCCAGGTGACCAGGATCACCGCGTTGAACAGTGCGATCCACAGGTAGACCTGCAAAGTATTGAGCGCCGCGAAAATCGGCGCCTCGATACGCGGGCCGCCGTGGGTTTCAAGCATCGAAGTGATCCCGCGCGCCAGCAGCCAGACCAGTCCGGCCCAGGCCATCAAGGTCAGGATCACGTCGATGATCCACATCACGGTACTTTGGCGAGTTCTGACCAGTTTCATGCTCACGCCTCCTCTTCAACAGGTTTGATACCGCGATCCGGGCTGACCCAGCGCGCGCGCTTCTGGTGCTGGTTGAACAGCACCTTGGGGAAACTGACCAGGGTGGTGAACAGGCTGACCAGCCAGAACACCATCGGGTACCACACGGTCCAGAACAGGGTTTTCCACAGGTCTTTCTCGTAGCGGCGGTCGATCAGGATGCTCACCGCGAATTGCACCAGGCACACCATCGCCAGCACCAGGCCGGTAAAGGCCGGCGGGACCAGGGAGTCCACCGTGATTGCCGGCGGCAGCACGATGAATTTGCCCAGGCCCCAGAAAATCACCGAGAGCAGGAAGGTGAAGGCCCAACCGGTGGACAGGCAGTATTCGAACAGCAGCGGCCACAGGTAGCGATGGCGCCATTGCCAGATGCCACGGATATTCTTGAACAGCACTTCGGCACCGCCCTGGGCCCAGCGCAGGCGCTGTTTCCACAGGCCACCGACGGTTTCGGGCATCAGGATCCAGCACAGCGCGCGCGGCTCGTAGAAGATGCTCCAGTGATCGAGCTGCAGCTTCCAACTGACATCGATGTCCTCGGTGATCATGTCGGTGCTCCAGTAGTCGATGCGGTCCAGCGCCTTTTTACGGAACGCCACCACCACACCCGACACCGTGAAGATCCGCCCGAACACGCGCTGGGTGCGCTTGATCAAGCCGATGATCGAGGAGAACTCGCCCACCTGCACGCGGCCGATCAAGGTCGAGCGTGTGCGGATGCGTGGGTTGCCGGTCACGGCGCCCAGGCGCGGGTTGTCGAGCATCGGCGCGACCATATAGGCCGCCGCGTTTTTATCCAGCAGCGCATCGCCGTCGATGCACACCAGGTATTCGCTGCGCGAGGCCACGGCGCCCATGCGCAAGGCCACGGCCTTGCCCTGGTTCTGCGCCAGGTGCAACACGCGCAGGCGCGGATGCTCCAGTGCCAGGGCATCGAGGACGGCGGCGGTGTTGTCCTTGGAGCCGTCGTTGACCGCGATCACTTCGATGTTCGGGTACAGCTGGCCCAGCGCCGCATGAATGGTGTCGGCGGCGTTATCGCCCTCGTTGTAGCAAGGGATGATGATCGAGATCAGCGGGTTGCCGGCCAGGGTCGGTGCCGGAGTGTCTTCCTCCCAGGGCCAGTGGCGCTCCCAATGCAGCCAGAAGTACAAGCCACCGGCGATCCACAGCGCCGACATGAACAGCGGGTAGAAAAACACGAAGTCCATCAGGAACTGCCCGGTGACCAGGAAGATCAGGCCCAGGGGCACGCCTAATACCAGTGCCAGCACGAATAACGCCAGGATTCTGTCGAACATGGTCAAGGATTCCATTGGTTGGAAAGGGCCGGACGCACAGTCTTCAGGTCCGGGGAATTTTCCAGGAAGTTGTCCGGGTAGTAGCCAAAACTCGTGACACCCTGGCGCTTGAGCACACCCATCCATTCAGCCATCTGCACAGCGTCGATATCCGGCGCGGCCTTGGTGCGCCAGTCTTTGGCCTGCAGTTCGAATACGGTGCGTTCCATCGCGCCGGGACGCGCCTTGACCGTCGCCACCAGCTTCTCCAGCCAGGCATTGGAGGTCTTGTACTCCTGGCCTTCCATCAGCGGCATGGCCATCGGCGCGGTCCAGTCATAGGTCTGGAGGAAATCATCGAGGTTCTGGGCGAACCAGGCCTCGCTCGCCGGGTTGAGCATCGGCTCGGCGAAGATATTGCGCGCGGTCTGCACCTGCGGCCCACCGATGGCGTGGACCTTGGCGGTCAGCTCTTTGGTGAAGTCGATCAGGTAGCGGCTCTTGAAGCGCGTCCAGCGCTGCATCACCGCCGGGTCGGCGCGCAGGGCCTGGATGCTGCCCGGCAGGCCGTTGGCGGCATAGGCCTTGAGCGCGGCAGGGCTGGCGTCTTCGAAGTCCGAGAGCACTGCGTCGTCGTGGTACAGCACGCCGTCGATGGCATTGTTACGCGCCAGGTCTTCATAGATCTCGCCAATGATCCTGCGCACCTGCGGGTCGAACGGCGACAGGCGTTTGTATTGGTCCAGGTCGGTGCCGACCTGGCCGGTTTCCGGGTCCCAACGCGTCACGCGGGGCAGCTTGGGATCGAGGGCAAAACTCAACACCGGCATCCACGCATACACGGCGGCATGGGCACGGGTGTGCAACTGCCAGGAGACGCGGTTGAACAGGTCGGCGCGCACCGGCAAGTGACGGTTGGGGAAGTACAGTTCGTGCACCAGGCCATCACCCTTGGGGTCGGCGAAGGCTTGCAGGAACACCGTACCGGCGCCCATGTCCACCACGCGCTGCACCAGTTGGTCGAGGTTGCGCGCCTGCTGGGCCGGGTCCGGGTCGTAGACGTTGTCCAGGTCCACATGCAGCACCCGCAGCGGTGCCGGGGTTTGCACGGCGACGATGCTGTTGGCGAAATGCTCGCCGTCCGGGTCGGAGGCCACCAGGAAGCGGGGGCTGTTCATCAGGTCACTGGAGCTGTCGAGGCCGTCTTCCAGGGTCAGGGCCATCTGGTAGCCCTGCTCGCTGACGATCGCCAGCGAGGTGCCCTTGGCGGCGCCGTACGGCCACACCCATACCCGTGGTTTCTTACCGGTCACGGTTTGGATCTTGTTGGAGATCGCCGAGACATCCGCCCGCATCCGCGCCTGGAACTGGGCCTGGCTTTCATAGCGGCCCGTGGCCGGGTCATAGCGCAGCGAGGTCGCCGCCGGCTCGAGGTTGCCCTGGGGGTTGGCGAGGATCCCGGTGTGGCTGGCATCGGTGTGCGCGGCGATTTCCACGAGGCCGGACTGAGACACTTCGCGGATCTGCTGCCAGGTGAGGAACTCGCCGCGCGGCCGTGGCGAGCCGGCGAAGTCCACCGGTTTGTTCATCGGCGTGTCGATCCAGTAGCCCACCGGCGCCAGCAAGGCCGGCCAGCGATAGGCACGCAGGATCGGCATCACGCGGGTATAGAAGCTCGAATAGCCGTCATCGAAGCTGAGCATGATGGCTTTGGGCGGCAACGCGGGGCCGCCACGGCGGGCAGCCAGGATCTGGTCAACGCTGACCGCCTGGTAGCCGTTCTCCCGCAGCCAGGCCAACTGTTCGATCAATCGCTCGGTGCGTACCGCCACCACGGCCTGGTCGGGGTCACGGTCCGACACGTCATGGTAGGCAATGCCCAGGAAATGGTTTTTCGGCCACGCCGTTTCGTTGGCCGGTGTCGGCCGCTCGGCGGGTGGAGTGAAAGGCGCGGGTTGCTGGGCGCAGGCACTGGCCAGCAATACGCCCAGAACCAACAAGCAACGGCTGAGGAAGGTCATGGTCAGGCTCTTTTAGAAACGGTAAGTGAGGTCGACGAGCAGACGCAGATCGCGTTCGCGATCCCCGTCATAAGGTCGGCTGATCAGGCTCAGGTTGGCGCCGGCGTCCAGCACGTCATTCCAGCGAAAGCGTTGGCCGTAGCCCACCAGACCGATGCCACCGGTGGAATAATCCCGCTGGCTATAGGTACCCGCACCGACCTGGAACTGCTGACTCCACTGGGTCTCGTAGCGGTGATAGAGCACATGGTTGATGTTGAGGACGGGCAGCACGGTGAAATCCGACTTCGGGTTGAAGTACACCGTGTCTTCCTTGCTGTTGCGGCTGGCACCGACTTCCAGGCCCAGGTCCACTTGCACCTTCGGCGAGCTGTAGAGGCCTTCGCGGCCGCTGAGCAAGGCTTCGAAGCGGTCGTTGCCATCGCTGAAATGGGAGGGGCTGAGGGTCAGTTTCCATTCGCGGCTTTCGTTGGCGCGCCAGCGGATAAAGCCGCTGCCACCGTTGGCCGTGACGCCGTCATTCAACGCCCGCAGCGGCGTGGTGCTCAGGAGGTAGCCCAGGCTGCCGCCGTATTGCCAGTTGTCGTTGATGTCACGGGCAATCGACACCGCGGCGCCTTGTTTGGCGCCATCGCCGTAGGAGTGGTTGGACACCTCGGCTTCAATGGTCATGTCGCGGGTACGCCGCTCCACGCCCACCACCTGCCAGCGATGCTGGCCCGTGCCTTCGCTGAAGTCGGCCTTGGCGTACCCGGCGCCGGCGAATACACGCCAGTCTTCGTCGATGGGCGGCGTGTAGATCCGACTCTCAATGCCCCAGTCGCGGCTACCCGCGACGGCGCCCGCGTCACTGTCATTGCCGCCGCCAAAGCTTTTGCCGGTATACGCCTCGACACGCAGTTCGGCCATGTCATGCACGTCGCGCAGGCGGCTCAGGCGCTGCACCTGGCGATTGTCCGGGTTGCGGGCGAGCACATCGTCGGTGAGCACGTCGAGCTGGCGCCACTCCTGCAGGTCCATGGCGGTGTAGGCCTGGCTCACTTCCAGGCCCATATCCCGTGGGGCCTGGGCTTCGGTTTCCTTCAGGATGCCTTCGGCACGCCGTGGCAGGTCGCGGGCGCGGTACATGTCAGCCTGGGCCAGGCGCAGGCCGACGTTGCCCGGGGCTTTCGCCACCAGCGCTTCGAGGCCGGCTTCGCTGCCCGGCAGGTCGCCGCCGTAGACGCCGGCCTGGGCCGACAGTTGCTGGGCGTCCATCCACGCGTCGTTGGGGTTGCCGATGGGCAAGCCCTTGAGCTCGACCCGCGGGTTCTGGCTGTTGGCGAGGCCCTTGGCGACCTCGTTGGCGTCCTCGGCTTTATCGCTTTCCTGCAAGGCGTAGAACAGCGCAGTGGTGTCTTCGACCCGATCATCGGGCTCGGCGTCGGTGGCGCTCAGGGCCTGGCGATACAGCGGCTCGGCTTTTTCCGGCTGGCGCTGGTCCAGGTAGGCCGCGGCCACCCAACGCACGGCGTAGGTCGGCAGTTGCACGCCTTCGGCCTTAAGCGTCTCGTATTCGCGGATCACCTCGGCGGTACGCGCCCGCGCCTTGAGTGCACCGAGACGGTCGATGCGCCAGCGCACCACATCGTCATGGGCGCTGGCGTCCGGGGTCCAACGGGCGAGCAGTTTGTCGTAATCCGCCAGGGCGCGGTCGGCAATCACGTAGCGTTCTTTTTCGCTGCGTGTGGCGAACTCGGCCATGCGCACACGCTCGGCAGCGAGATCGCCTTCCAGGCGGCGCTGGGTCACCGGGTCCAGCAGGCCAGGACGCTGGGCCGACAGGCGCAACGCGGCTTCCGGCAGGCGGGCCTTTTGCAGGGCGACGATGTATTCGCGGGCGACGTCAGGCTTGTCGCCGGCGCGGATAAACGCCTGGTCGAACTCGAACAGCGCGTCGTAGTTCAAGCCGGCGCGGGTCAGTGCATAACCCAGGGCCATGCGGCGGTTGGGGTCATCGGGCTTGGCGGCGACCAATGCGCGGGTACGTTGTACCGCTTCGTCCGCCTTGCCGCCGTCGGCCTGGGTCAGGGCCAGGCCCAGTTGCAGGTCGACGTTATTCGGTTCACGCAGCAACGCCTGGCGATAGACCGCCTCGGCCTGGGCCCATTGCTTCTGGTTGCGATAGGTCCGCGCGACAGTGGCGAGCGCCTGGGTGCTGAGGTTGCGATGTTTACCCTGGGCCTCGTACACCTTCAGCACTTCGGCGTCCTGGCCGGCCCAACCGGCGATCACCACATGATCGCTGACCTGGCCTGGCGTCTGGCGCTCGGCGGACAGTTGGCGCAATTGAGTCAGGGCGGGGGTGAAGTTGCCGTTGCGCGCCTGAATGATCAGCGCGTCATAGGCCGGATCGGCCATGGCGAAGGCGGGGATCAGTAATTGGCTGCATAAGGCGGCCCCGACGAGCAGTCGCAACCGGCCTGATGCACTGAGTGGTAGGTTTCGCAACATATCGTGAGCTTCCTTACACACGGAAAGCTGTAACGATAGGTGGTCCTGAGCGAATTGCCGCAGGGTGCCGGCGTCCAATGACCCGGCCTAGCTTTCCTGTGTGAACTATCTCTCAGGAAAGTAGGAAAAAGACCAATCCGGAACAATTGTTCAGAATTGCGCGGACCGCCTGAAATGTGAATGTGGGAGCGGACTTGCCTGCGATAACGGGGTGCCGGCCGACAGGTGCGTCGACTGTTTGACCCTTATCGCGGGCACTCCCGCTCCCACATTATTTATTTCCGGGCGATGGCGAACTCTTTACTGCGCGCCGCTGACCGCGCCGAACTTGGCCATCACAAACCCAATGAACTGCTCGACGGTCATCTTCTGGCCGTTGAAGGTCACTTCATTGTTGGCGTAGTGCAACTTGGACACCACATCGCTGCCGACCAGGGTCGCCAACTGAGTGCCGACCGCCATGCCGCTGACCATCTCGGCGGCCATCTGGGACTGCTGCTCGATGGCTTTCGGATCGGTCACGCCACCGAGTTGCGCCTGCAGGGCAGCCACGTCACCGATCATCGGCTTGGACAGGGTCAGGTTGGCATCCAGCAATGCAATCATCTGCTTGCCCAGCTCAACCGGCGGCAACTCCATGGAGGCCGGCTTGGCCAGGTCCACCAGCAGGTTGAACTTGCTTTCGCCATGGGTGGTTTTCAGCGACAGGTTTTCCACGGCGATCTGCGGCTTGGCGGCCAATACCTGGTTGACGTTGGCTTCGGCCAAGGCCTGCTCGGCTTCGGTCAATTGCAGCTCAGGCGCGGGCTGGCCCGCTGCGGCAGCGGCTTGCACCGGCTGCATCTTGTCCTGGTACAGCTTGGTCAACACCAGCATGGCCGGGATGTCGACGTTCTTCATGCTCAGGGCCATGGCCGCCGAACCCACGGGTTTGCCCTGGTAACCGATCTCGTCGATCTTGTAGTCGACACGGCCGGCCAGGTTGTTGTCCTTGGTTTCGCTGGAGTCTTTCTGCTCGAAGCCTTTGACCGTCAGCACGGCTTTCTGCGGGCCGAAGGTGAATGTGCTGTCGGTCAGCTCAACGGTGTTTTGCCCGGTGTAGAAGCCAAAGGTGGATTTTTCCAGGTTGCTGGCGATGGTCAGGCCAGCCAGTTCGGCCTCGAAGGCGTCGCCCTTGGCATCGACCGCTGCGATCTTGAGGCTGTTCATGAAGCCGTCGGCCTTGACCTTCTGGCCTTCGGCGGTGCTGTCGAAATTCATGTTGGCGCCGGAGAAGTTCACCGAAGACGTGTCGTCCTTGAACGTCAAGGGCAGCAATTCGATGTTGCCGTTGACCGAGCGGCTGTAGCCGATATTGGCCACGCCCTTGAGCGGCGACACGTCTTTGGCGGCGGCGAACCACTTCTCGGTGGTGGGGTTCTTTTCCAGTTCGTAGTGACTGGTGGCCATGACCGGCAGCCATTTGAGCGTCACCAGGCGCGAGAACGGCAGCGGGCCGTGTTCGATATGGTCGACGAACAGCAGTTCCGGATTAGGGTTTTCTTCGCCGAACACCGAGCCTTGGCCCTTCAGGCGGTAGTGCGCGGTGCTGCTGAACACGCCACGCTCCAGGGACACCAGCTCCAGGGCCACGGTGCCGTCGACGCCGGCCATGGAGGTCTGCAGTTCCTTGTTGGCGTTCTGGATCGCGGTTTGCAGCACCGGTTCCAGTTGTTTACCGGTGTACCAGGCGCCGCCTGCACTGACGACGCCTACGGCGACAACTAAACCCAAAAGAACGACTGCTGGCTTATTCATGAAGTGACCTGATCAAATCCTGTGAGAAGTGGGCTGTCTTCCTTGAACCCCGAAAGGGTTGGCTCAAGCCCGCCGAAAACGGGGGAAGATTAGCACTGGCGGCCGCAAACGGCCCAGCTTTCTCAGAGGGGTCAGGCGTGCAGTTGGTTCACGAATACTCCAACTCGATCTCGTCGAGCTGGTGGTCAAAACTCTTCAGGCGCGCCGTCCAGGTGTACACCAGCACCTCAAACTCGCGGTGTATCACCGCATTGCCGGGGGTGTCGGACTTGGGGTCGCAGAAGTCCAGCTGGTAGCGCTCCCGGGCCATCTGCGTGGCGACGTCGGACAATTCCCGCGCGTTATTCAGCCAATGCCGGCCATCGGCGACCTGCCGATCGAGGGCCACGCACTGTTTTTTCAGGACTTCGAGGCTTTTTTCCAGGGGCGTGCCGGTAAGGTCGCCCATGACTTCCTGGAAGGTGCGCCCCGGCTGCCAATAGCTGCCCCAGAAATAGCGGTCGAACACGGTTTCGACCCGACGCAGAGCGACCTTGGTGTCCCAGATCGCGACGCGGGTCTTGCCTTGTTCGAGGAGTTTTTTCTTCACGCGCTGGTTCTGGTAGGACGCCCAGGCCACCACGCCGATGGACAGGGAGCCGATCACCAGGCAGGCGCTGTCGAGAAACACCATGGCCTTGTCGAGTTGATGGGCGAGCATGACGCCGTAGAAATACGCGGCCGATAACAACACCAGTGCGAAGAGCACGCACCAGAAAGCGGGAGCATAAGGGTTTTTCATTATTGGAATCCCCATGAGCAAACGCGAGCAGTGTCAGGCGAGTCGTCACGGCGACCCGCCTGTCCAAGCATAGCTATTCGCTCAGGGTTTGCCGGGCTGTGACGCTTGCGTTCGTCCGCTTTCCCAGCCGCCGCCCAGGGCCAGGAACAGATCGATCTGGCTCATGGCAACCTGGGTATTGGCCGCCGCCAGTTGCGCGCGCATCGCGGTGTAGGTGCGGGTGGCTTGCAGGTCGGCGAGGAACGATTCGCGGCCGGCCTGGAAGAAGCGGTGGGTCTGGTCCGCCGCCTCTTGGGCCGAGCGCTCGGCGTCCGCCAGCGCCTCGCGTCGTTGCAGCACGGCGGTGTATTGCGCCAGGCCGGTCTGGGTTTCGCGGATGGCGTTGAGGACCACCCCGTCGAAATGCGCCAGGGCGCCCTGAGTCGCGGCTTCGGCCTCGTGGATGCGCGCACGGGCGCCGTTGGTCGGCACCGTCCAACTGATCATCGGGCCGAAGCCCCAGCGGTTGGTCGCCGGCTGGCCGAGGTTGTCGAGCAGGCCCACGGTGCCCACCGTGGCGCCGATGGCGATGTCCGGGTACAAGGCGCCGGTGGCCACGCCGATACGCGCGGTGGCGGCGGCCAGTTGGCGCTCGGCCTGGCGCACGTCGGGGCGACGTTTCAGCAGCGCCGCACCATCGCCCACCGGCAACAGCTGGGCGATGTGCGGCAGCTCGGCGCAGGTGCCGGTGCCCGCCGGCAGTTGGTCCACGGGCTTGGCCAGCAGCATCGACAGGCGGAACAGCCCGGCCTGGCGCGCCGCTTCATAGCGCGGCATGTCGGCGCGCAGGGATTTGTATTGGGTTTGCGAGCGGGTGACCTGGGTTTCATCGCCACGGCCCGCGTCACGCAGGCGTTGGGTCAGTTTGGTGCTCTGGGCTTGCAGGTCGAGGGATTCGTTGGCAATCGCCAGTTCTTCGTTGGCCGCGCACACCTGGGTGTAGGAGCGCACCACATCGGCCACCAGGGTGATGCGCGCGATATCGGCGGCGGCCTGGGCCGCATCGGCGCTGGCCTGGGCGCTTTCGATGCCGCGCTGCAAGGTGCCGAACAGGTCGAATTGGTACGAGGTGGTAATGCCGATGCTGCCGATGTTATCCACCGGCACTTTGTCCGCCTGCAAAAACGCTTCGCCGGATTCCTGCAGGCGCTGCACCTCGGCCTTGGCGCCGGCACTCCAGCCGCCGGCGGATTCAGCCTGTTGGGTCTGATAACGGGCGCGCTGCAGGTTGGCTGCGGCTACGCGCAGGTCGGTGTTGGAGGCCATGGCCTGGCGTACCAGCTCGTCCAGGCGCGGGTCTTTGTACAGCTTCCACCAGTCGGCCGGCACCGGCGCCGACACCACGTCGCTGCCCTTGCCCGCCAGTTGCCCTTGCAGGTCAGCGCGGTTGACGGCAGACGTTTGCGGCAACTGGTAATCCGGCCCCACCACTTGGCAGGCCGACAGTAACAACCCCAGCGCAGCGGTTGCCCACAGCGGCTTCATGGCTTGGCTCCGTCATTGGGTTTGTCGCCAATGATCGACACCGTGGCGGTGCGCCCGGCGATCATGCGGAAGTCCGCCGGGACATCGTCAAAGGCAATACGCACCGGAATCCGCTGGGCCAGGCGCACCCAGCTGAACGCCGGGTTGACGTTGGGCAGCAGGTTCGAGCCGCTGCTGCGGTCGCGGTCTTCGATACCGGCGACGATGCTCTGCACATGCCCGTGCAGGCGGGCGTTGTCGCCGATCACACGGATGTCCACGCCCATGCCGACGTGGATGCCGTCGAGCTTGGTCTCTTCGAAGTAGCCGTCGATATGGAAGGAATTGCTGTCCACCACCGACAGCACCGGCCGCCCGGCGGTGACGAACTCCTGGGTACGCGGTGCGCGGTCGTTGACGTAGCCGTCCACCGGGCTGCGGATCACCGAGCGGTCGAGGTTGAGTTGGGCCGAGTCCACCGTCACTTGCGCTTCGGCCAGGGCCGATTGGGCGCGGGCAACACGGGACTGGCTTTCTTCCAGCTGCTCGCTGGGCACCAGGTTGCCGAGGCCACGGTTACGCTTGTACTCGCGACTTGCCTGGGCCAGGGTTTCCTGGCGGTCGGCCACGGCGGCCTGGGCTTGGCGCAGGGCCAGCTTGAAGCGGTCCTGGTCGACGGCAAACAGTACCTGGCCCTTGGTCACCAGCTGGTTGTCGTGCACATCGACGCGCTGGATCAGCCCGGACACGTCCGGCGCGATCTGCACGATGTCGGCACGGATGTGACCGTCACGGGTCCAGGGCGCAAACATGTAGTACATGACCATGCGCCACACAACGACGACCGCGAAGCTCACGATCAACAACGTCAGGACTACACGGCCGATGGTCAAAAAAGGTTTTTTCATGTCATCAGGTATCGACTGAGTGAGTCCACCGCGCCCAGCAACAGCGCGTAGAGCCCCACATTGAACAATGCCCGGTGCCAGACCAGGCGATAGAAGTGGACGCGGGTCAACAGCCCGTGCACCACCAGGAATAACACGTACGTAATGCCCATCAGCACCAGCAGCGTGGGCAGGAACACCCCGCTGATATCCAGATCACCGATCATAAAGGCGCTCCATCGGGTAGCGGCGCTTCCATCTCCGTGCCGCCAATGAATTCCACACCCGGCAGCAGTGCCAGGCGCAGGCCGGCCAGCGCGTGCAGCAGGTGCAGGCGGGTGTCGTCTTCGTCTTGCAGGCCCTGGCCATTGAGGGCGCGGCGTGTGCGGTCGAGGGTCATCAGCAGACCGCTGGGCGCAGGCAAGCGTTCACCCGCCTTGAGGCAGGCCTTGAAGTAACCGCCCACGCCTTCCACCACCTGGTTGAGCAGCACCCGCGGCACGCCGAGGATGCGCGGCGAATAGGCCAGCAGGTCGAGCAGGTTGAGCGCCACGCGCAGGTCGCGCAGGGCGATGCCGGTGTCCTGGCCGATCATCGCCAGGCGTGGCAGGTGTTGCATCAGGCGGTCGAGCATCTGTGCGGCGAGGTGCCGGTGTTCGTTCAGGGTGGCGGGCTCGGTCAGGCCGACGATGTCGCGCCAGCTGAAACGGGTCAGGCGCTTGGCCGCCAGTTCGGCGCCGAAGGGCCGGGCGATCAACGTCCACACAAAGGCGAACAGCAGGCCCACCGGCCCGGCCAGGTTGACGTTGGCGAAGTTGAGGAAGTCCGCGTCGTAGGCGCCCTGGATGCTGATGAACGACGAGGTGTTCACCAGCGTCAGCAGCATGCCCAGGTAAAAACGCGGCTGCACGGTCAGCGTGCCGATGCAGATGAACGGCACCGCGAACGCCAGTACCAGCATCGGGAAATCGTGCAGGTTGGGCAGTACCAGGAACAGGTAGAGGCTGGCGAACAGCACCGACATGGCGGTCCAGAAAAAGAACCGATAGATCTGCGGCGCCGGGTCGTCCATAGAAGCGAAAAAGCTGCAGGCCACGGCTGCCAGGATCACCGCGCTGCCGCCGTCGGTCCAGCCCAGCAGGATCCACAGCACCGACGCGACGATGATCGCGGTGACGGTGGAAAACGCCGAATAAAGCATCAGGCCATGGTCGAGGAACGGCGTGAGCCGGCCCAGGCGCCAGTGACGGTACACGGCACGCCAAGTGTCCTGGCTTTCGCACTGGATGGCGGCTTGCAGGCTGCGGCAGTCCTGCCACAGGTCGATCCACTCGCCCAGGCGGTAGAGGGCGTTGGAGAACAACAGCGTGGGGCGCTCGTCCAGGGCTTCGCCTTGGGGTTGCAGGGCGTCGACCTGGTCACGCAGGGCACGCCAGCGTTCCAGCGGTGCGCTTTCGGTGGTGTTTTCCAGCCACTGCCGGGTGGCTTCCAGCAGCGGCGCCAGTTGCTCGAGAAACTGCGGCGCACGCTGTTCGACGGCATACAGCGCATCGTCGAGCTCCTCCACCAACGGCAGCAGGTGGATCATGCGCCCGCGCAATTCCTTGGTATTGCGCACCGTCTGCGGCCGCGCGCCTTCGTGGGGCAACTGGCCGATCATCAATTCAAGGGTATTGAAGGTGGCGACCATGCCGCCGCGCAGGGCGCTGACTTCTTCCGGTTGCACATTGCGAGAAAGAAAACGCTGGCTGTAGACCTGGGCGTCGCCAAACCACTTGGCCACCGCGCCATCGAACACCGGCATCAGCCGCCGTGGCCAGAACATCGCGCCCACCACCGCCGCGACCGCAATGCCGAGGAAGATTTCCTCGGTCCGCGCCTCGGCCACATCCCACACCGCCAGCGGGTTATCCACCACCGGCAGGGCGATCAGCGGCAAGGTGTAGCCGGCGAGCATCAAGGCGTAGTTGTTGGCGGTGCGCAGGTGCATGGAGAGGAACAGCAAGGTGCCCGTCCACAGTGCGATCACCACCACCAGGATGTACGGCGATTGCACGAACATCGGCACAAAAAACACCGCCGCCGCCGCCCCCATCAAGGTGCCGATGGCGCGGTACAGGGCCTTGGAACTGGTAGGCCCGACAAACGGGCTGGAGACGATATACACCGTGGCCATCGCCCAGTACGGACGCGGCATTTGCATCAGCATGGCGATGTACAACGCGATCATCGACGCGGCGAAGGTACGAACCCCATAGAACCAGTCACGGGCGGGCGGAAAGCCGGTAAAAAATCCGTTCAAAGCGTCGCCGCCTCAAAGGCCCGCAGTACGCGCAGTGCGGCTTCCATGTCGGCGGTCGGAAGGTCCGCCAGCACTTCGCGGCGCAGGCGCACCAATTGCACCTCCACCGCCTGCACCAACTCGCGACCACGCTCGGTGAGGCTCAGGGCCTTGGCGCGGCGGTCGTGGACGTCTTCGGTACGGCACACATAGCCGTCATGGCACAGCCGGTCGAGCAGACGCACCAGGGACGGGCTTTCCATCCCGGAGGCCTGGGCCACTTTGACCTGGTGCACCCCGTCGCCCAGGCGGCCGATCATCAACAGCGGCACGGCGCAGGCTTCGGAGATGCCATAGCTGACCAGCGTGCTCTGGCAGATTTTGCGCCAGTTACGGGCGCCCACCACCATGCTGCTGCTGAGGTTCATCTGGAGTTGTTCGAGGGATTGAGGCACTGGATAGTTCGCATACAGTTAGTTTGCTAACTATCAATATGGCCGAGGGATCGAATTGCGTCAAGTTTTGAAACAATTTAGCGGATGGGTGGAGCGATTCAGTGGCAACGCCGCAGGCCGAATGTGGGAGGGGCTGGCCCCCGATAGCGGAGTGTCAGTGAACAGATTCGTTAGATGATCCACCGCCATCGGGGGCAAGCCCCCTCCCACATTTGGATCGGTGTCGGCTTCAGGATTGCTGTGCGGCCTCGCCATCCAGGTGGCGCTTGTTTTGGCCCATCACCTCGCGAAGGGGGATCCGTGTGGCCGTGACCAAGGGGATGGTTGGGTCTGTGCAACCGGCTTATTGCCCGCTCAGCCTCCTAAGCGGCCCTGCTGGAAAACATCAGCACCTTTTGCTCCACCGCCAGACGCTCCAGATTTTCACTGCCTCGGACGCAACGACTAACGCAGCCATTAACACCAAGTTGTAGTTAGGAAAAAACTGAGCACCTACCAGCAACAGCGAAACAGAAGGCACAATAAAAGCCAATCGCAAGGGTGTTTGAAGGTAAGTAACCCACCTCACCTGTTCACGTCCAAGAAAGAACAGTAAGCACGAGATTACGATGGAAGCTTGCAGCAGCATGGCAAAGCCGAACATGTATAACTGCACAACACTATGATCACGCAGCACCCATAAAGCACTTTCAAAATCGCTTAAATAAGGAATCCTTCCCTCTATTGCGCTGGCCACTGCATACCGAATCAGATAAAGGGCATCCATGACTCCCCAAAACCAAAAAACATGCTTGCGCGTCATCTTCCTGCTTCCTTGTACTCATAGGCCACATCCGGTGTTACAGGCTGCCAATGCCATGACTTACCACCCACCTGCCAGCTGTCATCGCCCTCCAGATAACGTTGTTTTATATACCGCAGCTCTCCATATCGACGCTCAACTGATCGGTGAGTAAATTGATCATCTCGACTATCAAGCCTTACCCACCGTTGAGTCATAACGCTAGTGGTGTTCGCGAGATCTTTCCCATCCGAGAGAAATACCCTTCTCCCATTTGCCAGGCCCAACATACAGTCGGCGTCCCATTAGATGTCCATATTTGACGCGACATTCGCGACTTAAAGGGAGAAAGGGATAGTCCATCACAAACAACCAATCACCGGCTGCCAGTTTATCCAAGACCCGCCGTTGGTCTTTTTCAGCGGAGCAGCAAACGGGAGAAAGACCGCACTCACTGAGCAGTTCACTCAACCCGGGCAACGCATACGGGGCACGAAAAAACTCTCGGACTTTTAGTCTTGCAAAATAGGGACTCTCGATCTTTGTGAGTTCATAGCTTTCAATTTCGCTGCGTGGGACCAAGCGTTTCATGTTGTGTCCAGAGCAGGGAGTTAGCGCCTGTTAATAGCGAGCGCCTCCCACCGGCCACTACCGTCCACTTCCGTTTAGTCGATAGGAAATTTCCCAGTGTCGCGCAGAGCATGCCCCACCTCCTCCTCAATAAACTCAAACACCTCCTCCGATACGCTGTACTGAAACTGCTTGCGTCGGTTCTTGGAAACCTTGCCCTCGTTATCCAGGCACATCATCACCAGCTTTGATAGATCACTGCCGCGCACATCAAAGCGCTGGTTCACGGCCTTGATCACGCGGTCGTAGCGGTCGAGAAATTCGGTTTCTTCGCGCAGTTCCACTTCCAACGCGCGGCGGGCCATTTGCAGGGTGAATTCGACGCAGTGGGTGGCGTCCCAGTAGCGGTAGATCGAGGGGTGGCCGATGAAGTCGAAGGCCATTTGATCGCCGTCCAGCCACGTGACGTTCCAGAATTCCCGCGTCGGCTGGGAAAAGGCTTTGAGAGCGGCCAGATAAGCTTGCTCTTCGTGCTTCATTGCGACGGACACCGGTAGCAGCAGGCCGTTTTCCAGTGCACCGTAATGGCAGAGCGTCTGATGGATCAGGAAGCGCGACAATCGCCCGTTGCCGTCCATAAACGGGTGCAGGAATACGAAGCCGAAGGCAGTGACTGCCGCCGCTACCAGGGGGTCGACTTCACGTACTGGCTGATTGGCGAAGGCCATCAGCTCTTCCATCAGTTCCCGGCAAAGTTCAGGGGCTGGAGGAACATAGCTGACGCCCGCCGCGCCGCGCAGGCCGTTGTGCAGATGATTCTGCTCATGGCGAAACGCGACAGCTTTGTCGAAGGGGTTGGAGACGGTGCTGTTCTGCAGATCTACCAGGTAGTCCTCGGTCAGCAAGCGGCCTTCGTGGGCCTGGCGTAACAGTTGAACGAAGCGGCGGGATTTTTCTTCGCTGGGTTGTTCTTTTTCGATGGCAAACGAATCACGGGTTTCGTGGAGGTAGGCCCACTGGATGGCACGGTCCATCATTTCGGGTGGGAGGGTGGCCATGAAGGATTTGGCGCGGGCCAGCACATTGAGCGCCAACAACGCGTCCAGCTCAGGCGTTCGCTCCACGGTGGCGCAGTAATGCAAAGAACCCAAGCCGTTGAAATCCACGCGCCAGCGGCTGTTGCGGATGCTGGGTCCGGTTACGTAGCGCTCGGGATCGAATAAGGCAACGACGCGGCCTCGAACGGGCTTTGAATAATCCAGGGCCTGCCCGGTAAATCCCTCCCATAGAAAACAAGCTTTGCGAATGAACGCACCATTGGGCGAATCCGCCAAGGCAACCAAAAAGGGCTCAGGACCAAGCCGTTCAAAAGCCTGGGCGAGCACGGCCAGGTTCACGCCTTCATGCTTGAGAGCAAATAGCACATGCTCAAATAACGCAGCATGCGCGGGCGCCACAGCGGCCGGCACAGCCAGACAAGTGCCGATTCGAGTGATTCTGGTCACGGGTTTAATCATCGCAACACGGGAGGGCGCAATAATCTTTAGGTCCAGGACTTCACATAGATGGGCATATCCGACTGTTGCCAAGGTGAATCCCCCAAGAAAAAATAACCCAGGCGATTAAAGCCCAGATTTTTTTACTGCTCACCTTTTTTTTTTACAAAAACACAATTTTCAAAAGATTTTTTTACACCCCTCGCCCACCCCGCAACATCAGATTCAACTCATCCACCACCTCCGCCCAATCCGCATCGTCCAAGATTTCCTCACGCAAAAATGCTTTCTGGCTGTCTGTCCAGAAAAACGCCTCAGCCAACTTCAAATCCGGCTTGAGTGGCGAGTGGGCGGTCACAAACTGATCAATACCGACCGGGTCATCCGGCAGCCCAAGCTGTTTGAACAGTGACGGCAAGCTGTGCACGGGCGATTCCATGACGGACTCCTGAAAAAAGGTATTTAACCGAGTCTAGCGGCAGCCCTCGGGTTGTGGTGGCGGCACGTTGCACAACACGAACAAACGCACCCTGGCACCACCACCGTCCTGGCGACTGAGTTCGCGCCAGCCCTGGGGCAGTGGCGCGAAATCGTCCAGCACTTCGTTGCTGCTGATCAGCCATACGCGGCGGGTGTCGGCGGGCAGTGCCGACAGGCGGTCGAGGTAAATGCGCCCGCCGTCCTGGTCCACCAGGGTGCCGAAGCCGTAGGCGTTGGGCCGGGTCGGCGTGCCATCGGGCTTGGGCGGGGTGTAGAGCTGCAGTTGGGCGTCGGTCTGGTCGTAATACACATAGCTGAGGTACCACATCATGTCGCTGAGGACGATGCGATCGTCTTCCTGGTAATTGCGATTGACGAACTCCACCGGCACATTGAATTGGTCGTGCTCATCCACCGTGAAGTTGTTTTTGAGGCCCACCAGCTCCACGCCGACAAACAGCACGAACAGCGCCGCACCCAGCAGCGACAAGCGCGCAGGCAGGCGGTCGATCGCCATGGCGACAAGGATCGGCAAACCCAAGGCGTACACCGTAAGGTAGCGCTCGATAAACACCGGGGAGATAAACGATACCCCGTAGACCAGCAACAGCGGCAGCAGGAAAAACAGCGCCAGCAGGCAAGCGGGCCGATGGCGTTCGCGGTCTCGCGCGGCCGTCATCACGACCACGGCCATCAGTAACAGCGGGACAAACCAGAACAGCGGTGGCCAGAAGCCGATACCTTCATCCTGTAACACGAACTGCCAGATCATCGAAGGCAGGGAAAACAGGCTGACCGGTTCTTCCCAGCCTATGTCCCCGCCTACCTTGAGTTGTTCGACGTGCTGCACCAGGTCCAGCAGGTTCGGCAGCCACGGTACGTACAACAGCACAATCGCGGCATTGGCTACCCACCAGGCCGGGCGTGCGATCAGCCGTCGGCCTCGCGGCTGCGCCTGCCACAGCACCCCCAGGTAAGCCCAATGCACCAGCACGCACAGGGCGGTGAAGTAATGTGTGTAGAACCCGGCGCTCATCAACGCCACATACATGGCCAGGTAGCGCAGCCGCTCGGGCTGGCGTACCCAGTACACCAGCGCCAGCGTGGCCCCCAGCAGCCACACGCCCAGCAGCGAATACATGCGCACTTCCTGGCTGTAGCGCACCGCCGTGGGCAGCAGCGCCAGCAGGATCCCCGCCAGCACGGCAGCACGCCGGGTAGACAGTTGCCGTGTCAGCCAGACACCCAGGCCCACCGCAACCACGCCGGGGATGGCACTCATGCCACGAATCGACCAGATACTGTCGCCGAACAGCTCGATCCAGCCGCGCAGCATGAAGAAGTACAACGGCGGGTGCACATCGTGAGCGGCGTGAAACCACAGGTCGGCAGCGGCGTATTCACTGAGCAGCAGGCTGGAGCCCTCGTCGCCCCAGATCGCCGCCGATGTCAGGCGGTAAAACCGCAGGGCCATGGCCAGTCCCAGGATCGGCACCCACCACAGTCGGCTCAGCCAACCGACGCGTTCCCACGTAAGACGATTGAATGCGGGCAACGCCCCGACCTTTTCGTTTTGCTCTACCACAGACCGGCGCACCTCGATTCCCCCGCTGTTGCCTTGAGTGCCTCAGCGCAAACACCGCCACTCTAGGACAAAAGCCCCCGGTTCGCTTCTGGAATCGGACAAATCAGCAATTTGTGTAGGGCTTCACCGAAGCGCCCGCAGGAACACGCTATGATTGCCGCCCTCCAAGGACCCAGGATCAAGGACACGTCATGCGTATCGGTTTTCTCTCCCCCCTGGCACTGGCCCTGCTGGCCGGTATTTCCCAGCAGGCCCAGGCCAGTTCCGACGATTCGTGCTACCCCGATTGGCGTGTCTCGCGTGACAGCCTCGACCCTTGCAACAACGTGCCGTTCCTGAGCCCGGGCAATGACAGCCGGGCCAACCTGCGCCTGTTGCTGGCGGACAAAAAGGCCGCGCCGTTGGCGCCCAGGGCGTTGAGCGAAGATGACCTGGCCCAGGGTTTCGGCCCGGTGCCGTTCCCGGTGTATCGCCTGGCCGCTGCCTCCAGTGCAGAGACCGAGCCCGACTCGGACGATTCGCCTACCGCCGAGCTGGACACCCTGCTGACGCCCCTGGGCATCAAGCGCGAGGCGTACAAAACCGCCGGCGAAGCCTTCCTCAATGGCGAAGGCAGCCGCTGCCGCAGCAACGACGATGACAGCGCCACGGCGTTTATCCGCCAGGTGGTCAAGGCCGACATGCCGGCGGCCGAGCGCGCGCTGCTGGCAAAGGCGCGGCTGCAACTGCTCACCACCTGCACCTGGGATGGCCCGGTGATCGCCGAGGCGCAGCAGATCCAGTCAGCCGACGGCCAACTGTTTCGCACCTACCTGCAAGCCGCCGCCGATTTCTACAGCGGCCGCTTCGCCGAGGCCGCGCAAGGCTTTGCTGGCGTCGGCAGTGCACAGTCGCCGTGGCTGAAGGAAACTGCGCTGTACATGACCGCCCGCACAGCGCTCAACCAGGCCCAGGCCGACACCTATGACGAAGACGGCGTGCCGCACCTGGACCGTGTGGATAAACCCGCATTGGCCACGGCCGAACAGGGCTTCAAGGCCTACCTGAAGACTTATCCACAGGGCGAATACGCGGCCTCGGCCCACGGCCTGCTGCGCCGGGTGTACTGGCTGGCCGACGACAACACCCAGCTCGCCGACGCGTTCGCCTGGGCACTGACGGCCACCGACGAGCAGCGCAATGTGTCTGAGGATGAGCTGGTAGAAGAAGCTGACCTCAAGCTGTTGATGGTCAACAGCGATACCGTCAAGACCCCGATGATCCAGCTCGTCAGCGACCTGATGGTGATGCGCGGCGGCAACCAGCCGGCCCTCAACCGCGCAGACCTCGAGAAGCAAAAAGCCGCGTTCGCCAGCGAGCCGGAGCTCTATGAGTATTTGCTGGCCGTGTGTGCGCTGTACATCGAGCATCAACCGGACGCCGCCTTGAAGCAGTTGCCGCAGAGCGTGCCGGCAAGCCTCAACTACTTCGCCTTCAGCCAACAGACCCTGCGCGCCCTGGCCCTGGAAGCCAAGCAGGACTGGAAAGGCGCCGAAGCGCTGTGGCTGCAACTGTTGCCGCTGGCAAAACTGCCGCTGCAACGCGACCAGCTGGAGTTGGCCCTGGCCATGAACTACGAGCGCAGCGGCCAGTTGGCCAAGGTGTTCGCCAGCGATTCGCCGATCAGCGCCAAACAGGTGCGCTACATCCTGCTGCGCAACATCGCCGGGCCTGAACTGCTGCGCCAGCAGATCGCCCAGGCGAGCGATCCGCTGGAACGCCAGACCGCGCAATTCGTGCTGCTCTACAAAGACCTGCTGCACGGCCAGTTCGCCACCTTCGCCGAAGACCTCAAGCAACTGCCGGCCCAGGCCCCCGAGGACAAGCTGGGCACCAGCCTGGGTTATGTCTACAGCGCCAGCCAGACGCTTAAGCTGTTCCAGTGGAACGGCGACAAGGCCGAATCCGGCTACGCCTGCCCGAGCATCGCGCAAACCGCAGCGGCCTTGCAGACAGACGCGAAAAACCCCCAGGCCTTGAACTGCTTCGGCGAATTCATCCTGCGCAACGGCCTGGACGGCATGCCTCTGGAGCAGGCCCGCGCCGCCGGCAGCCTGGGCAGCACCGCTTCGGACTTCAAGGGTGAAACCTTCTCGCGGCTCGACGGTTACCAGCAGGTCATCGGCAACGCCAAGGCGCCGAAAAACGACAAGGCCTACGCCCTGTTCCGCGCCATCAACTGCTACGCGCCGGCCGGCTACAACAGCTGCGGCGGCAAGGACGTCGAACCTGGCGTGCGCAAAGCCTGGTTCCGCCAACTGAAAAGTGGTTTCGCCGACACCCAGTGGGGCAAATCGCTGCAGTACTACTGGTGAAGCACCTGTGGCTGGGCGTGCTGTTGCTGGCAAGCCCGGCCTTCGGTGCCGTCGATGCCCGCGACTACGACGCCTTCTGGCTGTGGAGCGGCGTCACGCCCCAGCCGGTACTCAAGCAGGCCAAGACCCTGTACATCCTCCAGGGCCAGATCAACGCCACCCGCCGCGCGCCCCTGCGCGGTGTGCAACTGATCGCCCAAGGCATCAGCGTGCCGCGCCTCACCCGAGGCGACGTCTGGGTGGTCTACCGCGCCCACACCCTGCGCTGGCCCGAACAGGTCTACACCCAACTGCTCGGCCAGGTACAACGCTGGCGCGACGCAGGCAACCCGGTGGTCGGCATCCAGATCGACTTCGATGCTCGCACCCAATACCTGCACGAATACGCCGACTTCCTGCGCGACCTGCGCCAGCGCCTGCCGGCCGATCTGAAACTGAGTATCACCGGCCTGATGGACTGGAGCAGCAACGCCGACCCCACCGCCATCGCCCAGCTCAAAGACGTGGTGGATGAGGTGGTGGTGCAGACCTATCAAGGGCGCCAGAGCATCCCGGATTACGCGGCGTATTTGCCACGGATGAACCGGATGGGGCTGCCGTTCAAGATCGGTTTGATTCAGGGTGGAGAGTGGGAGGAGCCGGGGTATTTGCAGGGGAGTGAGTGGTTTCGGGGGTATGTGGTGTTTTTACGCAATCCTTGATGGATGCTTGCTCGCGAAAACCTGAGATTGCCGCGAGCATTCAGAAAGACCCGCGTCATCGTTAACGTTTTTCGCGAGCAAGCTCGCTCCTACATTGGAAGGTGGTTACCAGTCATAGGTCAGGCTGGACACCACCGTACGCCCCTCCCCGTAGTAGCAATCCAGGTCGCTGGTGCACTGCGAGACATAGGTCTTGTTGGTGAGGTTCTGCACGTTCATCGCCAGTTTCACGCCTTTGAGCTTGAGCGGCGAGGCGCCCAGGTCGTAGTTCAGGCTGGCGTCGTAGACGCTGTACGACGGCACGCTGAACGCGCCTTCGTAGTAATCGCCCAGGCTTTGGCGCGCGTAGCGGACGCCCAGGCCGGCACCGAGGCCGGCGAGCGGGGTGTCGCCCAGTACGGTGTAGTTGACCCACATCGACGCCGTGAGCGGCGAGATGCCAGCGGGGTGGCGGCCTTGGCGACCTTCTTCGTCCTTGGTGTACTTGATGTCGTTGCGCGCGGCCGAGGCGATGATCTCCCAGGCGTCGCTGAGGGCGGCCTTGGCTTCCAGCTCTACGCCGCGGGAACGCATGGCGCCGCTCTGGGTACTGAAGGTGTCGTTGGGGTTGGTGGTGAGCACGTTTTCCTGGTCGAGCTGGTAGACCGCGACCTGCACGAAACTCTTCTGGCCCGGCGGCTGGTACTTCATGCCCACTTCGTATTGCTTGCCGGTGGAGGGGTCGAACGGTTTGCGCTGGGCGTCGGTGCCGGTCAGCGGCAGGAACGATTCGGAATAGCTGATAAAAGGCGCCAGGCCGTTATCGAACAGGTACACCAGGCCGGCGCGGCCGGTGAAGGCTTCGTCCTTGCTGGCGAAGCGGGTGCCTTGCAGCGGCTCCTTGTTCACCACGCTGGCCCAGTCATAACGCCCACCGAGCACCAGGGCCCACTTATCCAGTTTGATCTGGTCCTGCACATACAGGCCGGTCTGGCTCAGGGTGCGGTCCCAGCGGTACGGTTGGCCGAAATTCAGGCGCTGGCCGTAGACCGGCTTGAACAGGTCGATTACCGGTGGGTTGCGGTCATACAGGCCATGGAACAGCGAGCCGGAGTGGTAGTAATCCAGGCCGACGATCACCGTATGGGACAACGCACCGGTGTCGAATTCGGCCTGGGCGATGCTGTCCACGCCAAACACTTTGTTGTTCTGCGCCCAGTCCACGCCGAAGCGTTGCAGGTAGCGTTGGTCCTGCACACCGGTGGCCGGGTTGGCGACGAAGCGGTAGCCGTGCAGCGGTGCGGTGTAGCGGTCGTCCACTTCGGCGTAGCGCGCGTTCTGCTTGAGGGTCCAGGTGTCGTTGAGGCGATGGGAAATCTCGTAGCCCAGCACGTACTGCTCGCGGTTGTACTGGTTGACGCCGGGCTCGCCGATAAACACATCGCGCTTGATCTTGCCGTTGGGGTTGGCCCACAAGGTGCCGGACGCCGGCAACCCTTGGGCCTCGGGCACGCCCTTGTCCTTCTGGTATTGGGCGAACAGCGTCACACGGGTGTCGTCGTTGGGGCGCCAGGTGAGGCTGGGGGCGATGAACTGGCGTTTGTTCTCGACGTAGTTGATCTCGTCCTGACCGTCGTTGGCCAGGCCGGTGAGGCGGTAGAGGAATTGCCCCTGTTCATCCAGCGGGCCGCTGAGGTCGATGGCCGCACTCTTGTGCTCGTAGGTGCCGGCTTCCAGCACCACCCGGTGCACCGGGGTTTCGCTGGGGCGCTTGCTGACCATATTGACGATACCGCCAGGCTGGTTTTGCCCATACAGCACCGAGGCCGGGCCCTTGAGCACTTCGATGCGCTCCAGGGAGTAGGGCTCGATCTGCAGCGCGCCACCCGTGCTGCCGCCGCCGTAGGGCAGGTGCAAACCGTCAAGGTACAAGGGCGTGGGGGTGAAGCCGCGCGAGGTAGGTTCGTCGAATAACTTGACCCGGTCGGCAAAGCCACCGGCGGTCATGCCCGGGGTGTAGAGCAACGCCTGGGTGACGCTCTGGGCGCCGCGAGCCTTGATCTCGGCGGCGGTGATCACGTTGATGGTCTGGGGGATTTCCACCAATGCCGAATCGGTCTTGCTGCCGGACGCACTGCGCGTGGCGACAAGGCCGTCCACCGGGCCCCAGGCGCTTTCCTCGGCCTGCTGGGCGCTGATCTGAGTCGCGCCGAGCTGCAACGGCCCGGCGGATGGCATCGCCTGCAACGACCAACCACCCTGGGCCTGCACCGCCACCAGGCCGCTGCCTGCCAGCAGCCGCTCCAGGCCGGACCCGACGCCATAACTTCCCTGCAGGCCTGTGGTGCGCTTGCCTTGGGTAAGGGAAGCATCGACCGACAACAAGATGCCCGACGCACTGGCGAACTGGTTCAAGGCCTGATCGAGACTGCCCGCCGGAATGTTGTAGGCACGCAGCGCTTCGGTGCTGTCTTCGGCATGTACCTGGGTCGGCAGCATCGGCACCGTCGCCAGCAGGCTGACAAACAGGCCACGGCGCAAGGCGCGGGCCAAGGGTTGGATTGGGTGGTGCGGCATTGCAGGACTCCCCGTGAGAACGCTTCTTGATTGGCTTTCAAGAGGTATCCCGAACGGGGCGCGCAAACCGACAAGCATCGATAAAAAAATTTTCAGGCCCGTGCCTTGATGGTCACCCAGTAGCGCGTCACCGACTGCACCTGCACCGGCAGCGAACGCTCCAGAGCCGCGAGGATCGCGTCGGTATCGTTCAACGGGAACACCCCCGTCAGCAGCAGGCCAGACACCGCCTGATCACAACGCAACAGGCCTGGACGATAGCGGCTCAGTTGCGCGACAAACTCGCCCAATGGCTGGCGCTCGGCGATCAGCCGATGCTCGGTCCAACTGCTGGCATTGGCACTTACCGCAGGCAACGCCGAGCTTTGGCGCGAGTTGAACCACAGGCTGTCGCCGGCATTCATCTGCACCGCCGGGCCCTGCAACGGGGTGACCCGCACGCGGCCTTCATACAGGTCGACGCGGCTGCCATCGGGCAGTTCGCACACGGCAAAACGGGTGCCCAGCGCCTGCACGTCACCGGCCGGGGTTTCGACGATCAAAGGGCACACCGGGTCGTGGCCGCTGGTCAACAGGATCTCGCCACGGATCAGGCGAATGCGCCGCTCGCTGGCGCTGAAACGCAGGTCCACTGCACTGTCGCTGTTGAGGTCCAGGCGCGTGCCGTCGCTGAGGGTCACGTGGCGAATCTCGCCGGTGGTGGTGCGGTAGTCGGCAAAGGCTGCCTGCCAGGGTTCGCTGCGCTGCACCAGGTAGCCGCTGCCACCCGCCACCAGCAGCAGGCCGAGCAGTTTCAACGCGGCGCGGCGCTGGGTGTCCGGGGTGTCGCGCAACACCGCACGGGCGCTGTCGATAGGCACGCTGCCAAGGGTTTGTTGCAGGTGCTGCAGACGTTGCCAGGCGCGACGGTGTTCCGGATCCGCCGCCTGCCATTGCACAAACGCCTGGCGTTGCTCGCCTTGCAGCTCGCCGCTCCAATGCAGCATCAGCCATTCGCTGGCTTGCTCGACAATGGCCGGGGCGATGGGGGCGTCGGGCCTCATTCTGCGTACGCCACCTGGTAACAGGCGACGATCGCGCGGGTCATGTACTTCTGCACCGAACTGACCGTGACGCCCAGGCGCTCGGCGATCTGCGCGTAGCTCAGGCCTTCGAACTGCGAGAGCAGGAACGCGCGGCGTACGTTGTCGGGCATGCGGTCGAGCATGGCGTCGATCTGCATCAGGGTTTCGAGAATCAGCGCACGGGTTTCCAGGCTCGGCGACTCGGGCTCGGGTAAATGCGCGATGCTTTCCAGGTAGGCACGCTCGATACGCAGGCGGCGCCATTGGTCGATCACCAGGTTGCGTGCGATCTGCACCAGGTAGCTGCGGCTTTCCTTGTCACCGGGGTAACGACCGGAGACCAGCAGGCGCAGGAAGGTGTCCTGCGCCACATCGGCGGCGTGTTCGCGGTCGCCCAGGCGCTTGCGCAGCCAGCCTTGCAGCCAGCCGTGATGGTCACGGTACAGGAGGTGAAGCTGTTGCTGGCCGTCAGTCGCGGTGTCCATGAAAAGCTCAGATACATTATTGAGAGCAATTATCATTACACCTTGTTTCGCGGCTGGCAAAACTCTTTGTGGTTCAGCGCTCGGCGGTTTGCAGCGGATACACCGATTCCCACCCCCCGCCCAACGCCTTGTACAAGCCGACCATGGCCAACGACACGCCAGTAGAACTCTCCACCCACTGCTCCTGCGTGGCCAGCAGCGCGCTTTGCACGGTGAGCACGTTGACGAAATCCACCACACCTTCAACGTATTGGTGCTGCGCGGTGGTCAGGGCGATCTGGTTCTGGCGCACGGCTTCGGCGAGGCTATCGCGACGCAGTTGGCTGGCGTTGTAGCGGGTCAGTTGGTCGTCGATTTCATGCCAGGCTCGCAGCACGGTGTGCTGGTAGGCCAGGGCCGCTTCCTGTTGCTGGGCTTCGCGCAGGTCCAGCATGCCTTGCAGGCGGCCGCCGTTGAACAGTGGCAGGCTCACTTGCGGGCCGAAGGCAAACGCGCGGGAGCCCCAGGAGCCGAAATCCGACAGTTGCATGGCCTGGGAGCCGAGGCTGCCGGACAAGGTAATACGCGGGTAAAAATCGCCCTTGGCCACGCCGATGCTGGCGGTGGCGACGTGCAGGCGCGCCTCGGCCTGGCGTATATCCGGACGGCGCTCGGCGAGTTCCGACGGCAGGCCGATGGCGACCTGGCGTTGGGTCTGCGGTACGGCGGCGTACTTGGACAATTGCGCGTGCAGGGCCTGGGGTGGCTCGCCCATCAGCAGGCTGAGGGCGTTGATCAACTGGTCCTGGCGTTGCTGCAGATCCGGCAGCCGCGCTTCGATGGCGGCGACCTGGGCGGCCGCTTCGGCGACATCCAGATCGGTGGCCACGCCGTCGGCCAGGCGCAACTGCGAGAGCTTGAGGCTGTGGCGGGCGACGTCGAGGTTTTGCTCGGTCACCGCGCGGGTGTTCTGTACGCCACGCAGCTGGATGTAGTCCTGGGCGGTCTCGGCCAGTACCGACAACAGCACGGCGCGGCGGTCGTTTTCCGCCACTTGCAGGGTGGCGTCGGCGGCTTCGGTTTCGCGTTTGACCCGTCCCCAGAAGTCCAGCTCCCACGACGCCGAGAAGCCCGCGTCCCACTGGTTGAACGCGGAACGCCCGTTTTCGCCGGAGGGGTCGTTCAAGCCTTTGCCGCTGTTGCGTTTGCGCTGGTAGGCGCCCGTGGCGTCGACAGTGGGATAGCGCTCGGCGGTAGTCACCTGGCGCACCGCACGGCTTTGTTGCAGGCGGCTGCTGGCCAGTTTCAGGTCGAGGTTATCGGTCAGCGCGCGGCGCGTGAGGGCCGACAGTTGCTCGTCGTGGAACACGTCCCACCAGCGCTCTTGCAGCGGATCACTCACTGCTCGGCTGGCGGCTTGTCGCCCTTGAGGTTCGCTCCATCGCGTGGCTTGCGGCGTGTGCGGGCGCTGAAAGTCCGGGCCGACGGTGCAGGCGCTCAGGCTGATAACGCTCAAGGTGAGCCAGGCTAGGTGTCTCATTGCTGGGCCACCTCACGCTGCGGCGCGACCGGCTGGGTGTCGACGCTGGCCTCGACCGACATGCCGACCCGCAGGCGCTCGGTCAGCGGTTGGTTGGGTTCGAGGACGATTTTCACAGGGATACGCTGCACCACCTTGGTGAAGTTGCCGGTCGCGTTGTCCGGCTTGACCGATGCGAAGGTCACACCCGTGGCAGGTGCGAGGCTCTCCAGGTGGCCGTTGAGCAGCTCCCCGTCGAGGCTGTCGACCCGCACCTGCACTGTCTGGCCGGCGTGCATATGGGACAGCTGGGTTTCCTGGAAATTGGCGACCACGTAGGCCTCGGCCAACGGCACCACCGCGAGGATCTTGCTGCCCGGGGTCACATAGGCCCCCACCCGCACCGCGCGCTCACCGACCATGCCATCCACCGGCGCGACGATGCGCGTGTAGGACAGCTGATAACTGGCCATTTCCAACGCGGCCTGGGCACGCTTGAGCCCACCTTCGGCGGCATCGCGCTGGGCCGTGAGGATTTCCACCTGCTTGCGCTCGGCCGCCAGCACCGCCGTGGCGTTAGCCAGGCGCGCGGTGGCCTGGTCGATGCGGGTCTTGGCTTGCTGGGCGTTTTGCACGGTGCCCGCGCCCACGCCGGCGAGGTGGTTGTAGCGGTTCAGCTCATGTTCGGCGAAGGCCACTTCGGCGCGGTCTGCCGCCACGGTGGCCTGGGCCTGGGCGATCACCGAGGTTTGGCGCTCCAGGGTCGCGGTGGCGTTCTTCAGCTGGGCCTGGGCGACCAGGGTGTCGGCGTCGGCGGCCTGGGCGGCGGCGCGAAAATCGCGGTCGTCGATCAGCGCCAGCAGTTGCCCGGCCTTGACGCGCTGGTTGTCTTCCACCAGCACTTCCTTGATAAAGCCCGCCACACGTGGCGCCACCAGGGTGAAATCGGCGGCGACGAAGGCGTCGTTGGTGGCCTGGCGCTTGTTGCCCAACAGGCCGGGCGCGACCAGGTAGACCAGCACGCCGACGGCAAACACGGCGATAACGGAGACGGCGATTTTGTCTTTGCGTTTCATGGGAAGTCCTTGTGGCTAGGTCGGTGCGCGAGGCGGAAAAATCCGCGTGGGCATCCAGAAAATCAGCAGGATCAACGCCACCGCGACAGCGGCCATGACGTAATAGAGGTCCGAAGAAGTCAGCACCACGGCCTGCTCGTGCAGGCGCTGGGCCAGGCCCGGTGCATCGCCGTCGGCCAGCGGCGAGTTACCCAGGCGGTCCACCAGCATGGTCGAGTGAAAGTGCAGGCGCTGGGTGGTCAACGCATCCAGCACGCCGGTGGCAATCACGGCAGCCAGGCCTTTGACGGTGTTGAACCAGGCCGAGGCGAACGGCCCATCCGCCGGTTGAATGCTGCCGGTGGAGAGCATCAGCAGCGGCAACACCGCCATGGGCTGCCCGAAGATTTGCAGCAGGTACAGGCCGTAGAAATCGTCGCGAATCCATGCCGAGGTCAGGTGCGCACTGCCCACGCAACACAGCACCAACATCCCCAGCCCGATCCCCAGGACCCAGCGGCAATCGACCCAGCGCAGGTTGCACAACGCCGCCACCAGCGGCAGCGCGATCAATTGCGGCAGCGCCATCAGCAGCATCACCGGCGCGGTTTGCAATGGGCGATAACCCTGGACCTGGGCGAGGAAACTCGAGGGGATGATGATCACCGAGGTCAGCACCATCAGCACGCCTGCCAGCACGATCAGGGCAAACGCCAGGTTGCGCAGGCCTAGCATCTGCAATTTGAAAAACGGCATCGGGTGCGACCATTCATTGAACATGAACAGCACCAGCAGCACGCTGCCGCCGCACAGCAGGAAGGTGATCAGGCCCGACTCGAACCAGTCCAGGCGATTGCCCTGCAGAATGCCGATCACCAGCATGCAGATCGCCGGAAACCCCAGCAGCAGTCCGCGCCAGTTGAACTGCTTGAAGCGCTCCAGGCGCAGCGGGTCTTGCGGCAAACCGTAGGCCACGGCGGCCATGGCCAGCAGGCACGGCCCGACGATCTGCCAGAACGCCCACTGCCAACCGACGTATTCGGTCCACAGTGCCGCCAACGGCGTGCCGAGGCTCGGCCCGAACGTGGCGGTAAGTGCGTAGCCAGCCAGACCATACAGCTTGACGTTGGCCGGCAGGAAGCGCAGCGCCACGGTCATCAGCATCGGCGGCAAGGCACCGCCCGCCAGGCCCTGGACGGTACGCAGCAGCAGCAGGCTTTGGTAGTTCGGCGCAAACGGGCACAGGATCCCGAGCACGGTGAACAGGCCAATGGCGCACAGGGTGAAGCGCCGCAGGGAAAACGTCACCGAACACCAGGGCGCAAAGGCCATGGCCGACACGGAAGTGGCCGTGTACGCGGCCACCAGCCAGGTGCCTTCGTCAAAGCCGATGTACAGCGCACCGCGAATATCCGCGAGGGCCACCTTGGTGACCATCTCGTTGAGGCCGGACACCAGCACCGCGAGCAACACGCCGACCAGGCCGATGATGATGCGCGGGCCGAATACAGGCGGGGTGATGGCGGTGGGTCTGGCTGCGGCCGCAAGGGTGGGGGCAGCGAGGGAAGTCATGAACAGGCAGCTCGGGATTAGAAATACCCGAGCAGTTTAATCAGGCACATCCATGACAAAAAGTTACATGTTGGCAGGATATAAGTGCGCCAGGCGCAATCCTGGACTCACTATAGAACCCTTGTGGGAGGGGGCTTGCTCCCGATTGCGCTGGATTAGATAGAAAATCTGGGTCTGGCACACAGCAATCGGGAGCAAGCCCCCTCCCACATTTTGACCGCGCATGGCTTGTAGATCAGGTGGGTTGGGCTTCCAGCCAGGTGGCGTGGCAACTTTCGCGCATGGTTTCGCGCAGCCACTTATGAGCCGGGTCTTTGTCGAAGCGCGGGTGCCAGGATTGGGCCAATACCAACGTCGGCAGCGAGATCGGCAACGCAAACGCGCGCAGTGGCAGCTTCAAGCGGTTGGCGCTCAACAGGGCTTCCTTGGGCACCGGCAGAATCAGGTCGGAATCGGGCAACATGAACATCGCACCGTGAAAACCCGGCGCAATCATCGCCACCCGCCGCTCCAGGCCCTGGGCATTCAACGCGGTGTCGATCGGCCCACGGGCGATGCCACGTCGCGAGATACTGATATGGGAATAGCTGGCGAAGCGCGCGGCGGTGATCTCGTCGTCAAACAACGGATGGTCCTCCCGCGCGAGGCCCACGAAGGTGGTGGAAAACAGGTTCTGCACCTTCACTTCCGGAGTGACCGGCATGGTGTTGCTCACGCGCAGGTCCAGCCGCCCTTCGCGCAGGGCTTCATCATCGGTGTCGCCTTCAGGCACGAAACACAGCTCGCACAGTGGCGCCATGCGCTCCATGGTGTCGAACAGCCGACCGCCATACACGCCGATGAAAAAGTCATTGGCGCGCACACTGAAGCGACGGCGCAAGGTGCTCAAATCAACCTGATCCGCCGAGCGAAACAGCAACGCCGCCTGCTCCACCACGTTGCGCACCTGGCCTTGCAACTGCAAGGCCTTGGGCGTCGGCACCAGGCCGCGACCGGCGCGCACCAGGATCGGATCGCCCACCGCTTCGCGAATACGTGTGAGGGTACGGCTCATGGCCGCCGGACTGAGGTTCATCCGCCGCGCGGCGCCCACCACGCTGCCCTCGTCGAGCAAGGCGTCGAGGGCGACCAACAGGTTCATGTCGGGTAGTTGCATGCCAAGCACTCGTGGTCAGTCGGGAGTGAGCTGGCCGCAATCGTAGCAGGCTGGGGGTATCAGCGCTGCATGCCCCACCGTTTCACGGTGAGGCGCTCGAAGGTGTCGAACACCAGGTTTTCCACCAGCAGGCCGATCAGGATCACCACCGCCAGGCCGGCGAATACCTTGTCGGTGTACAGCTCGTTGCGGTTCTGGAAGATGTACCAGCCCAGGCCGCCCTTGCCGCTGGTCGCACCGAATACCAGCTCGGCGGCGATCAGGGTGCGCCAGGCGAAGGCCCAGCCGATTTTCAGCCCGGCGAGGATCGACGGCAGTGCCGCCGGGATCAGGATGAACAACACGAAACGCATGCCCTTGAGGCCATAGTTGCGACCGGCCATGCGCAGGGTTTCGGACACACCGAGAAACCCGGAATAGGTGTTGAGCGCCAGCGCCCACAACACCGAATGCACCAGCACGAAAATCAGGCTGTTCTGGCCCAGGCCGAACCACAGCAGCGCCAGCGGCAATAACGCAATGGCCGGCAGTGGGTTGAACATCGAGGTCAGGGTGCTCAGCAGGTCACGGCCCAGTTGCGTCGACACCGCCAGGGTGGTCAGGGCAAACGCCAGCACGATGCCGATCAGGTAGCCCTTGACCAGCACCACCAGCGAGATGCTCACCTTGCCCAGCAGTTCGCCACTGAGCAGGCCGTCATAGAGCGCGTGAAAGGTCTGCAGGAAACTCGGCAGCAGCAGGTCGTTGTTCTGGTAGCGCGCGACGGCTTCCCAAAGGATCGCGAGCACGATCAGGATCAGGCCCTTGCGTAGCCAGCCTTGCTGCCACAGGCGTTGGCGCAGGGGCAGTTCGCGTTCCACGGGGACGCTGAGCAGCGGCTCAAGGTTGATTTCGTATTCCTGGCGCATTGGGTTGTCCCCTTAGTAAGCGATTCGGATGTCGGCGAAACCCAACTCACGTTCGGCCTCGGGCGCTTCATCGAACAACAGGCGATGAATCCGCCGCGCCGACGCCTGGAACTCCACGCCACCGAGGCTGTGCAGGTCGTATTGATGGCTGTGGATTTCCGCGCGCACACGCCCCGGATGCGGCGACAGCAGCAGGATGCGATTGCCCACCACCAGCGCTTCTTCGATGGAGTGGGTGACGAACAGCAGGGTGAAGCGCACTTCTTCCCAGAGCAGCAGCAATTCCTCCTGCATCTTGCGCCGGGTCAGGGCGTCGAGGGCGGCGAAGGGTTCGTCCATGAGCAGGATTTTCGGCTGCATGGCCAGGGCGCGGGCGATGGCCACGCGGGCTTTCATACCGCCGGAAAGGGTGTGCGGGTAAGCGTCGGCAAAGGCGCTGAGGCCGACTTTGTCGAGGTAGTGCAGCGCCCGTTCTTCGGCTTCGCGACGCGCTAAGGTCTTCGACGCCAGCAGCGGAAACATCACGTTCTGCTTGACGGTTTTCCACGGCGGCAGCTGGTCGAACTCCTGGAACACCACGATGCGGTCCGGGCCCGGCTGTTCGACCTTTTGCCCCAGCAGGCGGATCTCGCCTTCGCAGGGCTTGATAAACCCGGCAATGGACTTGAGCAGTGTGGATTTGCCGCAACCCGATGGGCCGAGCAACACGTAGCGATCCGCCGGGTCGATCTCGAAGCTGACTTGGTGAGTGGCGCGCACCACGCGCTCGGGGGTGCGGTATTCCAGGCTGACGTTATCCACCGCCAGCAATGGTGCGGCGGTGTGCAGGTTGCTGGCCGTGTGGCCTTGCAAGGGCGCGTTCATCTCAACTTCCTTGCAGGGGCTTGGCATCCTGGAAGAAGTAGTCCTTCCACGATTCAGGCTTGTTTTTGATGGCGCCGACGCGGTAGAGGAATTCCGCCAGCGGGTAGGTGTTTTTTGGCGTGACGCTGAATTCGAACTGAGGGTTGTCGATGATTTTCAGCAATTCGGCGCGGTCGATCTTGGCCTTGGTGACGCGGATGTAAGTGTCGGCCGCCGCGCCTTTATCGTTCTGGGCGAATTGCGCGGCTTCGGTCAACGCCTCGACAAATGCCTTGTAGGTTTTCGGGTTGTCGTTGCGGAATTTCTCGGTGGCGAACAGCACCGTTGGCGAGTTCGGCCCCAGCAGGTCGTAGGTGTTCAGCACCACATGCACGTTCGGGTTGGCCAAGGCCTGATCCTGGAACGGCGGGTTGGAGAAGTGCCCGGTCAGTTCAGTGCCGCCGGCGATCAGGGCGGCGGTGGCATCCGGGTGCGGGACGGCGACGGTGTACTTGTCGAGGCGATTGAATTCCTTGTCGCCCCATTGCTTGGCGGCGGCGTATTGCAGGAAGCGCGACTGCACCGACACGCCCACCGCGGGCACGGCGATACGGTCCTTGTCGGTGAAATCGGCAATGGTCTTGACCTTGGGATTGTTACTGACCAGGTAGTAGGGGAAGTTACCCAGGGAGGCCACGGCCTTGACGTTCTGCTTGCCATGGGTGCGGTCCCAGATGGTCAACAGCGGGCCGACGCCGGCACCGGCGATATCGATCGAGCCGGAGAGCAGTGCGTCGTTGACCGCTGCGCCGCCGGACAGCTGGGTCCAATCGACCTTGATGTCGAGACCTTCCTGCTTGCCGTATTTTTCGATCAGGTTCTGGTCGCGCACTACGTTAAGCAGCAGGTAGACGATACCGAACTGTTCGGCGATGCGGATCTCGCCTTCGGCCTGCGCAGCCGTCGGAGCCAGCAGGCTGCCGGCCAACAGGCTCATACCGAGGCCGACGGTCATGGCCAGCCGTGCAAATGGGGTTTTCCTGGACATGGTCATGCTCCGAATCAGAAAGGCGCGTCGCCCTGGATGGTGGTGCGAAACAGCTTGCGGCGCAGATGGCTCGGGCAACCGGCGGCCAGGTGGATCAGCGAGCGGTTGTCCCAGAACACCAGGTCGTGGGGCTGCCATTGGTGGCGGTAGATGTTGTGCGGCAGCACACTGTGGGCGTAGAGCTGGGCCAGCAGTTCGCGGCTTTCATCTTCCGGCAGGCCGACGATGCGGGTGGTGAAGCCTTCGCTGACGAACAGCGCCCTGCGGCCGTTTTCCGGATGGGTGCGCACGATGGGGTGAACCACTTCCGCGACTTGGGCAAGCTGCTCGGGCGTCAACGTCGGGCGCCAGTTGCCTTCGAATTTGGTTTCGCTGTAGCGCGCGGTATAAGAGTGTGCGGCACTGCGGCCTTCCACGGCTTTGCGCAGGTGCTCGGGCAGTTGGTCCCAGGCTTTGTGCATGTCGGCAAACAGGGTATCGCCGCCTTCGGACGGCAGCTCCTGGGCGTGGAGCATCGAGCCCAGGCTCGGCAGCTCTTTATAGGACAGGTCCGAGTGCCAGAATTTGCCTGCGTCACCCAGGCCGATGGATTGGCCGTTTTCGATGATGTTGGAGACGATCAGGATTTCCGGGTGGTTGGCCAGCAGGAACTGCTTGAGCACGTGGATCTGCAGGACGCCAAAGCGGCGGCTGAAAGCGATCTGTTGTTCGGGCGTGATGCGTTGATCGCGGAACACCACCACGTGGTGATCCAGGTGCGCGCGATGAATGCGGGCGAAATCCTGGTCGTTGACTGGCCGGGACAAATCCAGGCCGACAATCTCGGCACCGACGCTGCCGGGCAGTGGTCGAATCTCGAACGTTTGAGTGGCAAGGGTCGCTGTTGGAACAGTAGAGGTGGCGGACATGAGTTCACTCCCGGTCAGACAGGAGAGTGACTTTATAGGCATAAGAACGGTAATTTAAATACCGTTAGGGAATATATATATGCGGTAATGTCGCAATACACCAGCGGCGTGTCAGACCTGGCAAAACCCGCGCGTGGGCCGCCGGAGTCGAGCGTTGAAACGCTTACAAGCCGAAACCGTGCCCGTTTGACAAGCCTATGGGCAGCCTCTAGTGTGCATTGGATCCAATTAGCCACCCTATTTTAATAAGGAGGATAGCGTAACCGTGACGCAGAAGCCGAACCCGTTGAACAGCATCAAGATCACCGGCCCTATTCCCGCCCATCTTGCTCGCTCCGTGATTGAAGAAACCTTGCGCAATGCCATCCTTGATGGCCGCTTGCCCTGCGGTACCGCCATGCGTCAGCAGGAGCTGGCCAGCCTGTTCGGGGTCAGCCGCATGCCGGTGCGTGAAGCCTTGCGTCAGTTGGAGGCGCAGTCACTGCTGCATGTGGTCACCCACAAGGGCGCCGTGGTTGCACCGTTGATCGAAGACAATTCGGCTGAGACCTATGAGCTGCGAATGTTGCTGGAGTCTGAAGCCCTGCGTTTGTCGATTCCCTTGCTGAGCGAAGCCGATATCGCCGAGGCAGACACGCTCATCTGTGCCCTGGAACAGGAAAAAGACTACACCGAGATTGGCCGTCTCAATCGCCTGTTCCACATGACCCTGTATGGCAAGGCCCCCAACCAGCGGCTGCTCAAGCTGGTGGAGCACGGGCTGAATGAGGAGGAGCGCTTCCTGCGTTTCAACCTCGAGGCGATGGGGCTGGGCGAAACTTCCCAGGAAGACCATCGTGAACTGCTGAACCTGGTGACACAAAAGAAGGTCGAGGAAAGCATCCTGACGCTGCGTAATCACCTGATGCGCGGGATGGACGTGATCACAACCTATCTCGATAACCTCGACGCCGCCGCAAAGAAGACGCTCTAACATGGCGTAAGGTCGCTCGGCTTGCCCGTCGAGCACTGCGGGGTTCCCTACCTGGCCAAGTAGCGCCCCGCGCAGAAGAAACTTCCCACTCTTATAAAGTAAGTTACCGACAGCTTATATTATTTAGAAAAACATCTAATGCATTCATATACTGGCCAACTTGTTTAACCCGCTTATTATCTTTCATTACTAAACCAGCCACTTAATTCGACCGTGCAGCCCCACTTGCGTGAGCGCGCGTGCGCGCAAAGCCTGGTTTACATCTTTCTTATCTTTTTTTGCGGCATACAAAAGTCCAACGTTGTTTTAGCGACGACGCAATAATTTATAGGCATCAACTATGTACCCACCTTTACTGGAACAAAGAAAACGGCTGTTGTGCAGCCATCCGTTATTTCTGGAAATAACTTCGCTGGAAAAGTTACGACTGTTCATGGAAAACCATGTATTCGCTGTCTGGGACTTCATGACGCTCACCAAACGCCTGCAGCAGGACCTGACCTGCACTCGCCTACCCTGGCTGCCACCGGCCGACCCGCAAGCAGCACGCTTGATCAATGAGATTGTGCTGGGCGAAGAATCAGACTCACGCCCCAGGCAAGGCCATTGCAGCCACTTCGAGTGGTACCTGGAAGCCATGGTCGAAGTCGGCGCCAGCACCTCGGCGATACACCGTTTCATTGCACTGCTGCACCAGGGCGTGGAAGCAAGCACGGCCCTGCGCATGGCCGATGTTCCTGCTGGGGCCGCGCGCTTCGTCAGCGACACGCTGCACATTGCGCTGCAAGCCCCTACCCATTGCGTAGCCGCCGCATTCCTTCATGGGCGTGAGCGTGTCATACCAAGTATGTTCGAACACCTCCTGCAGCCCGATACGCTCATCCATCGCCAGGCACCGGCCCTGTGTGGCTATTTCAGGCGCCACATCGAGTTGGATACTGAACATCACGGGCCAGCAGCTGAGGAGCTGCTCGAACGCCTGGTGGGTGCAGACCCGGCTTATCCGCAACAGGCCCATGACGCAGCCCTTGCCGCCGTAGAAAGCCGTATCACGTTCTGGGACGAGGTGCGCGCCGCGCTGCACGAGGTGCACCCATGAATACCGCCGGCTACACCACCATCGCCGACGACTGGGAACGCCGCGCCACCATCCGAACCCGCCCTCGTCGCCTGCTGGAAGACGACAACAAGCTGATCTACCCACTGTGCCGTCAGCCCTTGGTACTCAACGCGACCTTCATGGAACATTGCTCGCAATGGCGCGACTTCGTGCTGGTGCAAAGCTTCTATAAGTTCATCCACGATGTGGTGATTTTCGAAACCGAAATCGTCGACAAGACCGCGCGCAGCATTGCCAAGAATCGCTTCTCGCTGCCCTTCCCGCTTGCCTGTCGCGTTGATGCGATGACGGTTGTGGTGGACGAGGACTATCACGCCTTGGTGGCCTTGGATTTCATGCAACAGACTGTCGCAATGACGGGCATACAGCCGATTGACCTGCCCGGGCATATCGAACTGAGTCGCGCGCTGCCGGCGGCGCAGGCGCAGGCTCCGGAACACCTGAGCGATGCTGTGGAGCTGATTGGCGTAGCCATCGCCGAAAACACCGTGACCCACGATGTCGCAGCGTTTTCCAAGGACCGCAGTGTCAAGGCCTCCATACGGGGCTTGATGGACGACCACCTGTTTGACGAAGGTCGCCACGCGCAGTTCTGGACGCGGCTGGTGCGCATCTACTGGCAAGCCGCGAGCCCGGAGGACCGTGACAGCATCGCTCACGTACTGCCGATATTCCTGGCACATTACCTGACCAACGACCTGCAGAAAAACTTCGACCTGCGCCTGATCGAACATCTGGACATCAGCGAGCGCCTGCGCGGTGTGCTGCGCGATGAAATATCAGCGCTGGCGTTCCCCATCACCCGCCAGCACCCGTTGATGGCCAATATCATGGGCTTCCTGCAACACAGCGGCGTGCTGCAAACGCCGAGCGTGGGACAAGTGCTGAACGACTACCTGTCGGTGTCGCCATGAGGTGCCTGACCATCGGCTGGTGCGGCACAAGCAAGGCACTGGGCGAAATCAGGCCAATGCTGGAACAGTACGGCCATGTTTCAGGGGATGAGGCCACCGACCTGTGGATTGAAGACGGCAGCCTGCCGTTGCCGGATGACGTGGGCGAAACCACCTGTATAAGTCTGCGCCTGGGGATTGGCCCGTTGAGCGACGGTGGGTTGCCTGCGCTGCAAGTGCGCGCCTATGACTATGGCCGACGTTTGTTCGCCGTGCTGGACATCGCCGAGGAGCCCAGTGGCAACGGCCAGCGATTGCGTCGGCAGGCAACAACCGCGCTGGTGGATTGGGTCGCGCTGCTGGTCAGTGGCTTCTCACGTGACCCCGAGTCTCTCTCTACACGCGCGATTGCCACTGACTGGCCCGACCACGGCCTGCACGAGCTTGAGCCGTTGGCATTTATGCATCGATTCAATCGTACGGCAAACCCTGCCCTGATCCAGGAAGCCCAGGTACCGGTGATCGAACGGGTGCAGGCCAGCCTTCACCTGTTCACCGACCGGCCGGCGCTGAACATTGCGGGGCACACCGTGACCTACCGCCAACTGCACCTACAGGCCATGGCGATTCAGCTGCGATTGCGCCCGCTGCTGGAGACGCTTGAGGCGCCACCGGTGATCGCTGTATGCCTGGAAAAATCCGTGGAATTGTATGCCAGCATTCTTGCCGTACTGGGCAGTGGCGCGGTGTACCTGCCACTGGGACCTGATCAACCCACAAAACGCCATCGGGCCATGCTCGAAAACGCCGGGGCCCGCGTATTGCTGGACGCCGGCCAACATCCATTGCGGGAGCGTTTCATTTCACTGGATGTCAGCACAGTCGAGGCGCACAACGCCAATTCCGCATCCTCGCTGATGCACGATCGCCCCTGTTCGGATATGCCGTGCATGGTGCTCTATACATCGGGCAGTACGGGCCAGCCCAAGGGTGTGCTGCTCAGCCAAGCTAACCTGGCGCATTTCACCGCTTGGTTCGGGTCCTGCATGACGCAGGATGAACGGAGCCGCGTCCTGCAGTTTTCGCCCTTGGGTTTCGACTCGTCATTGATCGAAATCTTCCCCGCCCTGATTGCCGGCGCCGAGTTGATCGTACCCAGTGAGGAACAGCGACGCGACCCTGGGCAACTGTTGGAATTGCTCCGCCGACAGCGTGTCACTCATGCCTTCCTGCCGCCTGCGCTGCTCAATATCCTGCCGCCGGATCCCCCCCTGGGCGTGACGCATCTGCTCACCGGTGGCGATGCCTGCGAACCCCATGTAATCGAGCGGCTGGCGGGACGGTGCCAGTTGCACAACCTCTATGGCCCCACCGAAACCACGGTACTGATTACGCACCGGACGTTCGCCCCCGATGACAATAATCGTAATGTCGGCTACCCCATCGCCAATAGCCAGGTGCTGATCCTCGATGACGATCTGCAACCGGTGGATGAACAGGTGATGGGCGAGTTGTACATCGTCGGGCCCGGAGTGAGCCTGGGGTATGTGAATGCGCCGCGGCAGGCTGACAGCCCGTTCGTCGAACTGCTGGTGCCGGGCGGCCAAAGGCTGCGGGCCTACCGCAGCGGCGACTTGGCGCAGTGGAGCGCCGCAGGGATTGTGCTGGGTGGGCGTCGCGACGACCAGGTAAAGATCCGCGGTTTTCGGGTCGACCCCCGGGAGATTGAACAATGCCTGCGCAGCAGCAGGCTGTATCGCGAGCTGGCCGTGGTGATCGACCATGAAAGCAGGATCTGCGCCTTTGTCGCCCAGCCCGAACCCAACGCTACGCTGGTGGCCTTGCAGCAGCATGCGCGCCAGTGGCTACCGGGCTACATGCAACCTGGTTTCTGGGTGGAACTGCCAGCCATTCCGCACAGCGACAACGGCAAGGTCGACCGCAAGGGGCTGCTGTCGCGCCCCTTCCTCCCCATTTTGCAGGCCACTCCCGGCGCCGCGCACACGCCGCTTCAAGCGCGATTGAGCGACCTTTGGGGTGAGCTGCTGGGCTTGCCCACCAGCCAGTTGCCCATCGATGAAAGCTTCTTTGCACTGGGCGGCCATTCGATTTTGCTGTCGACGCTGTTGTTGCGCGTTCGCGAGCAATTTGGCCGTAGTTTCGCGTTAAGCCATTTCATTGAAGTACCGACTATTCGTACGCTCGCAACGCTGATGGAGGAAGGTGAACTGCCAGACGCATCCTCTGCCCGAGCAGCCGTGGACGCTCAACGGGAGTGGGAAATCAATCCGTTGCAAGGGGACCGCGCAGGCAATCCGCACAAGGTGATCGTGACAGGGGCCAACAGCTTCGTCGGCGTCCATATTGTCGAGGCGTTGTTGAACGCCGGGGCCACCGAGGTGGCGTGCCTGGTGCGTGACTTGCCGGGGAGTCCTGCGATGGCTCGTTTTACCCAGGCGTTGCGTGACTACCAACTGGAACATCTGGACTTGAGCAGGGTGCGAGTATTCGCCGCCGATGTCAGCCTGCCGCGGTTGGGTTTGGCCTGTGACGCGTATGACGCACTCGCCGCAGACTTTGGCACGCTGGTGCACAACGCAGCACGGGTCAACCACGTGCTGGACTACGCCTCACTGGCCAGGGACAACGTCGACCCCATATTCGAATGCCTGCGTCTGTGCGAAACCCGCTGCAAGAAAGTCTTCAACTTTGTCTCGACATTGTCGGCCGCCAGCAGCATCAGCACGACGGGGCATGTGCTCGAAGCTCCGGCGGCAACCACCCTGCCGCTGTACATCCGAAATGGCTACAACCTGTCCAAGTGGGTCGCCGAGCGGATCCTGGGGCGTGCAATCGAGCAAGGGGCCTGGGTGAACATCCATCGCCCTGGAAATATCAGCTTCAACAGCCATAACGGTATCTGCCAACCACAGAAGAATCGCCTGATGTTGATGCTCAAGGGATCGCTGCAGTTGGGCATGCTGCCGAGGTTGGACCTGAATTTCGACCTGATGCCCGTGGACTTTCTGGCTCGCTTCATTGCGTTCCACTGCAATCGCTTTCAAGCCGATAGAAGCGTATTCAACCTGCATAACCCACAACCACTGAGCTGGGAGCACTACCTGGATGCATTCAACCGGGCGGGCCACCGGTTCGAGCGGGTCAGTACTGCGCATTGGCAGCAGGCGCTGCGAACGGTAAGCCAGGACAATGCGATGTTTGGTGTACTCGGGTTTTACCTTGATCGACTGGATGAAGACATCGGTGACACCTCGATGATCCTCCATGACAACGCGCAACGCGGCGTTCAGCAGATGGGTGAGCAATACCCCGAAAAAGACCCGGCACTGCTGAGTAAAGGCTGCAACTACCTCAAGGCCATCGGCTTTCTTTGAACCGCTTCAGGACAACTTCATGAAACCGCTGCAACCCGATACGTTAATTCATAACCCGAACGGCCAGCCGATAGTGTCCTCTATGGTGATCGACTGCCATGCCAATCGTCTATGGAACATGGTGGGGCAGTTTGCAGGCTTCGATGCGTTCATCCCTTCCTTGACGCATATCGAAATGATCGGCACCGGAGTGGGCGCTTTACGCACGAAATTTTTCCGCGATGGCAACCGCGTCGTAGAACAACTCAATAGCCGGGATGAGCAAGCGATGCACATGACCTGGACCACGATCTACAACACCCTGGGCGTGGCCAGGTTGTGGGCCGCAATCAAAGTGGAAGCGCTTGGAGCACACTGCTCCAAGGTAACCTGGACCATCATTGCCGACCCCCTGGAGACGGCACAGGAAGGATTTGAACAGTTTGTACAAGGCTTCGCAGACAGCGCGCTGGACAATGTTCGCCGCTTGCTGGGTAAGCAGTAGGAGCGAACCGGCTCGCTCCTACTCGTACACTCAGCGGCTCAGATCTTGAAGCTGTCGACCAGCTGCTTCAACCGATTGGCCTGTTGCGACAACGCATCGCAGTCTTTCAGGGTTTCGTTGAGGTTGGTCACGCCCTGCTGGTTCAGCAGGTTGATCTGGTTGATATCGACGTTGAGGGTTTCCACCACGGCAGTTTGTTCCTCGGTGGCCGCAGCGACGGACTGGTTCATGCCGTCGATCTCGACAATTCGCTGCGTTACGCTGACCAGGCGCTCACCGGCCTGGTTGGCCACCTGGACACTTTCCTCACTGGAGGTCTGGCTGGCATTCATGGTGGTCACTGCTTCACGCGACCCCACTTGCAGCGAAGTGATCATTTTATGAATCTCCTCAGCCGACTCCTGGGTACGGTGAGCCAGGTTACGCACCTCGTCGGCGACCACGGCAAACCCGCGTCCGGCTTCCCCGGCACGTGCTGCTTCAATCGCAGCGTTCAGTGCCAGCAAGTTGGTTTGCTGGGAGATGCCTTTGATCACATCAAGGATGTGGCCGATATTGTCGGTGCTGGCGTTCAGGGTTTCGATCTGAGTGCAGGACAGGCTGATTTTCTGCGACAGCTCCGACATTGCCAGGATGGTTTGCTCGACCACTTTGCGCCCATCATCGGCCTGCTCGCTGGCACCGCTGGCGTGCTGTGAGGCATCGGCGGCGTTACGCGCGATTTCCTGGGTGGCAGCCCCCAGTTCGTTGATTGCGGCGGCCACGCTGTTGGTGCGTGCGCTTTGCTCATCAGAGCCGATGATCGAGGCGTTGGATGACGCCATCACACGCTGAGACAGGTCATGCACCTGACGTGTTGCAGAAGACACTTCGGAAATCGAGGCGTGGATACGCTCTACGAACCGGTTGAACGCGCTGCCCACTTCACCGAACTCGTCTTTACTGGTGACCGTCAAGCGGCGGGTCAGGTCGCCCTCACCTTGGGCAATGTCCTGCATGGCAATACCCATGGTGGTCAGGGGCCGCAGTAACACTTGAATCAGCAGGCTCAAGAGCACGGCAATCGCGACTACGGCGATCAGCATGGCGATCAATGCAGACGTACGGAATTTGCCCAACGGTGCGTAGGCTTTGTCTTTATCAATCGACAGGCCGATATACCAATCTGCACCGGGCAAGCCACTGATAGGTGTGAACGACAGGATGCGATCCTGGCCCTTGAGAACTACGTCCTGATTAACTTTCTCAATACGGACGTTAGTGCCCGGGTAGATGTCCTTGAGGTTTTTCATCACCTGGTCTTCGTCAGGACTTACGATGACTTGGCCGTCGCCGCTGACCAGAAACGCATGGCCGATGCCGCCGAAGTCCACCGAATTGATGATTTTCACCAGGGTTTGCAGGCTCAGGTCTCCGCCGACCACGCCGAGCAACTCGCCGTTCTTTTTCACCGGCATAGCGATAGTTACGATCTGCCCACCCACGGCGGCCATATAGGGCGGCGTGAGCATGGGTTTATCGGCAGCCACGGCTTGCTTGTACCAGGGACGCTGACGAGGGTCGTAGCCGTCAGGCATTTTTGCGTCCGGGCGCTGGGTGAACACACCGTTGGTTTGGCCAACGTAGGTGAACTGGAAGTTCGAGGTGAACGCCGGTTGATCAACCAACCCTGGAAGATCAGCAGCACTACCCTGATGGGCAACGTTTTGCGTCAGACTTTCGAGCACCAGTATTCGACCGCTAAGCCAGTTCTGCACACTACTCGCGGTGAGCTCACCGGACTGCTGGATAGACGACTCCAGATTCTGTTTGATGGTGCTGCGCTGCAGGTAATCGTTGTAAAGCGTGAATAACGCGAAGGCCAGAACCACAACGCCTGACGCGGCCAACAGAATTTTATGACTGAATTTGAGATTCATTTCATCGACTTCTTTTTGCCAAATGGGGGTGAGCGTGCCGAGAGGAACATTCCATGTACGGTATAGGCGGCGTCTCGGGCCGCTCTATTTCGGTGCACGCATGGCTCATCAGGCTTTCGGCCAAGCTGGAGGAAAGCTTAGGGAATTGTGGGATGAATCGTCCTTTTACGTAGGAAACCGACCAAAGGTTGTCGTACAAGATTTAGAAGTAAAAATTCTTCCCTATTACCTGCGTCGTGCTCTTAAAGCAGGTCAGTGCCATGAACCTGATTTTGGAGTTAGGTAGGCGTAGTTGCTGCTCGCTTACAGAGTTCATAAACCCTCTAAACGACAAAACCCCTGTCTGCATGAGCAGACAGGGGTTCTGGGATTTAATCTTGACGATGACCTACTCTCACATGGGGAAACCCCACACTACCATCGGCGATGCATCGTTTCACTGCTGAGTTCGGGATGGGATCAGGTGGTTCCAATGCTCTATGGTCGTCAAGAAATTC
>NZ_FWZV01000024.1:0-74051 GCF_900177315.1 Pseudomonas sp. LAMO17WK12:I1
GTAAGCGCTCCATGAACCCCACATTCAAAGTCACCATCTGATCCCCGATGCTGTGCTCCCGATTCCTTTCCGGAGCCAGCACCTCATGATGCGTCCCGACGCAAAAGTCGAAAAAGTCTATCTCTACCCCAAACCCGTCGACTTCCGAAAATCCATCGATGGCCTAGCCGCTCTGGTCGAACTGGACATTAAGGTCGCGGTGTTTGACCCGGTACTTTTCGTGTTCCTCAACAAGCCTCGAAACCGAGTGAAAATTTTGTATTGGGAGCGTAACGGTTTTTGCCTTTGGCTAAAGCGGCTGGAGTCCGAGCGCTTCAAAACATCGCCGGATTGTTCGGATGAAGCCATCGTGCTGACGGTTCAAGAACTCAACTGGTTATTGGATGGTTTTGATTTGTGGCGCAACCGCCCGCATCAAGTTTTGACGCCTCGATTTGTCGCCTGATTCGGTATAATCCAGGGCATGATTTCCATGCCCAAAGACCTTCCTGACGACCCTGCTTTGCTCAAGCAACTGCTTGAGCAAATGCTGAGTGAGCGCGAGTCGGATAAGGGCAAGATCGTTCATCTCGAAGAAGAAAACGCGTTGTTGCGTCAGCGCCTTTTCGGGCGTAAGTCAGAGCAGACAGCCGATCCCGCGACCCCGCAAATGGCCTTGTTCAACGAAGTTGAAAGCGTGGCCGAGTCTGTCGACGAAACGGTGGAAGAAGAGGTTGTCGCTCCGACCAAACATCGCGGTAAACGCAAGCCTCTGCCCGCCGATCTTCCGCGCATCGACGTCATCCACGAACTGCCCGAGCACGAACTGACCTGCGCCTGCGGTTGCCGCAAGCACACCATTGGTGAGGAAATCAGCGAGCAGCTGGAGATCGTGCCGATGCAAATCCGTGTGATCAAACATGTCCGCAAGATCTACGGTTGCCGCGATTGCGAGACCGCACCGGTTACCGCGGACAAGCCCGCTCAACTGATTGAAAAAAGCATGGCCAGCCCAAGTGTCCTGGCGATGCTGCTGACGACCAAATACGTCGATGGCTTACCGCTTCACCGCTTCGAAAAAGTGCTGGGCCGCCACGGTATCGATATCCCACGCCAGACCTTGGCGCGCTGGGTTATCCAGTGCGGCGAACACCTGCAACCCTTGCTCAACTTGATGCGGGATCGACTGCTGGGAAGTCGCATCATCCACTGCGACGAAACGCGTGTACAGGTGATGAAAGAGCCTGATCGAGAGCCGACCAGTCAATCCTGGATGTGGGTGCAAACCGGCGGACCGCCTAATCAGCCTGTGATCCTTTTTGACTACTCGACCAGCCGGGCGCAGGAGGTTCCGTCGCGCCTGCTCGAAGGTTATCGCGGCTACCTGATGACCGACGATTATGTTGGTTACAACGCCTTGGGCGCGCAGTCCGGTGTCGAACGTTTAGGCTGTTGGGCCCATGCACGACGCAAGTTTGTCGAGGCGCAAAAGGTGCAGCCTAAAGGTAAAACCGGGCGTGCCGATATCGCCCTGAATCTGATCAACAAGCTGTACGGTATCGAGCGAGATTTAAAAGAAGTCGGCGATGAACATCGCCACGAAAGCCGACAGCAAAACAGCTTGCCGGTGTTGGCCCAATTGCAAACATGGTTGGAGAAAACCCAGCCACAAGTGACGGCGCAAAATGCACTGGGCAAAGCCATCAGCTACTTGGCCAGCAACTGGATCAAGTTGGTGCGCTACACCGAAGCCGGATATTTGCCGATCGACAACAATGCGGCCGAGCGTGCGATCCGGCCCTTCGTGATCGGGCGCAAGAACTGGCTGTTCAGCGACACGCCCAAAGGCGCGACGGCCAGCGCTCAACTTTACAGTTTGGTCGAGACGGCTAAAGCCAACGGCCAAGAGCCCTATGCGTGGCTGCGCCACGCCCTTGAGCGCCTGCCACAGGCAACCTCGGTTGAAGATTACGAAGCCTTGCTGCCGTGGAACTGTTCGCCCGCATCGCCTAGCTAAGCGCGCCGCCTATTTTTGAACAGGTGGGGTTTATGGAGCGCTTACGTTGTTTTTAGCCTGGTCCAGCAACGCAATGCCGAACAGGGTCGAATCGGCGTTATGCGCCTGGGGCGCCTTGGCGAACAAGCTCAAGGTCGCCTCCTTCACCTCGTCACCCAAGTGGCGAAAGTGCTTGGGGTCCGTGGTGTTCCCCAGGTTGAGCAGGTCTGCAATGTCCTCGCGTCCGCCTTTGATCGCGCCGGAATAGACATAATCCTCATCACCGGGAAAACCATGGGCCTGCTCATGGATCAGTGTGTTGGCCATGGCATCGTCGCTACTCCCCATGCTGCGGTAATAGTCCGTGGCGCCGTTCACATTCACCTCTATGTATTTTTCCTGGCGATAGCCTGCTTTGTAACGGCTATAGGACGACGGCAGGAGCTGGGCCTGCCACTCCGAGCCTTCGTTTTCGAGGAAGTTGATGTTGGAAAGATCCAGCTTGTCCAAGTCCACTTTCATGGTGCGCTGCTTGCGTGTAAAGGCAGCCACGACCTCCTCGGAATCCGCGCCGAAGAAGGTTTTGCACACGAATTTGAGGTCTTTCTCGAACTCAGGATCAGACAACGCACTCAAGGCACCATGGAGTCGCTCCCGGGCGATGGGCAGTGCTCGTTCAATGGCTTGGCGGCTTTGCTCAAGAGGGCTTGTCGCGGCGGGCGCTTCGGCGGTCTCCAGGGTGGGCAGTCGAGCCGGGTCGTGCGGACGCGGTTGCTCACCGTCAACGGAAGGCCTGCGCATTTTCCGGGGACGCTCGGTGGCAAAAGGCGGCGCGCCCAGTTGCTCCTTCATCGCGGTCTTCCAGGTCGCACGGAGCTCCCCCAGCGGCCTGCCAAGACGAAACACAGGGCGGCTGCTCAACCATTCGTAGCCTGCCTGTAACGGCTGCTCCAAACCCGCAACAGGGTTGAACAGGTTATTGCTCAGCGCACCAAACGCTCTGGTGGCCGCCGACATCTTGGACAAGGCAGTCTCTGCCCGACTGACAGCCTGCGCCCCTTCCACAACCTCGCCAGCGACCACGGAGCCGATCATCACGGCGTCGAGCGCACAGCCGGTGAGCGCGCCCAGCTCGGTCTTCACGCGCCCGGAGGCGATGTCGTCGTAGCATCCCTTGAACGGAATAAGCAGGTCTTCAATGGTCTTGACCGCTTCCTGCGTGCGCGCCTCGAAACGCTCACGCGGCGTCGTGCCCATGGCGGAGTCCAGCAGTTCCTGGCGATTGAGCACCAGGTCATGGCGCCGCACATAGGCGGCAAAATCCCTGGTTTTCTGCGAAAAGTATCCGCCGTCTGCCAATGATCCGCGCCCGCTGCCGGCCGGCAGGGTCTCGCGCAGGGCGCGTATCTGTACCTGGGACTCCCTGGCCCCATGGCCGTCCGCGTGGGATTGCAGTTTCGTCACCCACACACGGGGCACCTGCGCTTCGCCTCGGGCCAGTGCCTTGAGGAAATCGGGACGCTCGAAGTACTCGCCCCTCAAGGGCCAAAACTCAAAACATTTCGCATTGTCACCCTGTCCCGCCTGGACGATAAAACCATAGCGCCCCTTTACCCGCTCCGTTTGTTCCGCCGCACCGCTGATGGCCTTTCCTTCGGCGGTGATGGACTCGCCCTCGACCCGGTAAAACGTCAGTTCTTCTCGCTCCAGCAGCTGTCGGTCCTGATAGGGCATTTTGCTGAACAGGTCCTTGAGACGTGTGGTGATGGCTGAGGTGAACGTGTCGACCTCCGACTTTACCGAGCGGTCGAGCATGTCTTTGGTAAACCGAAGCCGATTAAAACCCGCCTGCAGGTCGGCGAGCTCTCTACCTATGTCTGCCGTAGTCCCGCCAAAGGGGCCGTTGGCCACTTTTTGCGCATACCCACCGTTCTTCAACGCCCCCATCATATGCAGGTCGATCAAGCTCAATTCATGGGAGGGATCAGCCATGAAAAAAGGCATCGGATAGGTATCTCTCTGCACGGGCTTATCCAAGTCCCGCCCTGGGAACACCGCCTTGAGGTCCGCCTGGGCCAAGGCTCTGCGCGTCACGGGAGGGGTCTGCAGGACCGCAGTGGCCTTTTGAGTGGTCTCGATATAGTCCTTGTATTTGCCCGCGCTCTTGCGCAGATCTTCCACGGTGTAACGGTCATCGGCACGGCCCGCGATCACGCCATTGAGCACGCCCCAATCCAGCAACGGATCTGCCTCGGCCGCCTGGAACAACGGCACCAGTGCGGGTGTTGGAGGCTGGAGAGCCGCGCGCTCCAGCACTTGAGCATAGGTCAGGGTCCGACTCGATCCTGGCGCGTGGGCTTCAAGCAGGGCAACGGTTTTCCTCAACACCAGCCAGGCGGGAGAACCGATATGCACGGTGTCGGGGATATCCCGCACCAGAAACTCCGGCGCGACAGTCGCCAGGAATAGATGGCTGACAACCTCCACGGCGTCCGGACTCACGCCTTTGCGGTGCACCAGGTGCATGTGCAGGTCTTCGCGGGCATCGGCCATCTTGAGCCCGGCATTTTGCAGCGAGTACAGGTCATACCCCGCCACGTGATTTCTCTGCTGCCCCAGGTGCGGATCAATACGCAACAGATGGGCGGTAACCTGCAACTGATTGAGCTGCTGTTTGCGCCAACCATCGTGGGGAGCGTTCAGCCCTTCCAGCAAGCGGTGCTGGCGGTACACATTGAGATTCTTCTGGCTGCGTAACCGCCCAAGGATGTGCGCATCGACGTCTCCGGAAAGAGGCGGCTGCTTATCCAGCCACTGCGGGCCGACGAAGCGTTCAAAGGACCCAACCAGCGTTTGGCGGTCTTGCTGGCTGAGTTTCAGCGGCGAGTCCAGCGCCAGCCAGGGCCCGGTATAGTTGCCCATCGGCGGGCTGGAGGGAAGCGGATGGCGCTGCCAGCCAATCAGGTTGCGAATGACCTTGGCCGAGCGCGGGACATCCTGCCCGTCGGCGTTGGGCAGCGTCACGCGCAGCATCTGCAATGCATCGACTTCGCCCGTGGAGTGCAGAATATGTCCGGTGGTTTGCGCCATGTCCAACAGCGTGTCGAAGCGTTTCTTCAAGCCTGGCCGGGCGGATACAGAGTCGCTCAAATCGATCCAGCGCCCTGCACTGTCCAATACCTCCAAGCGTCCATCGAAGATGCGTAGATGGGCAGTCTGGCTGTCGATTCCATATTTTTCCAAGGCCGCCTGCATGCCGGGACGATTTGCCAAAGCGGCCAGGGCCTTGCGCCCACGCTGTACATCGGTCGCCAGCGTGGATCTCGTGACGCTTGAAAAGCGGATCTCGGCGAGGTCGATAGTGTCCTGATCCGCCTTGCCCTGCACGTGGTGCTCCAGGGCAGCGATCCAGCGTTCCTTATTTCTGGCTTCCAGTATCGCCGTGTCGAGCAGGGCTTGCGAAAAATCGCTGATGCCCTGCAATTGGCCTGGAATGTGATGAACCAGCGTCGAAGGGCGCAGCAAAGGCTCCGGACGGATGACCTCTGGGGAACGATCTGGCTGAATCCCGGCGGCCGTGGATGGCAAACCCACTGCAACAGGTTCAGGCGTAGCAACGACCTTGGACATCAGGAGAACTCGCTTTCACGATTGAAGAGTGTCTACCCTGCCCCGGAACATGAATGGATGGGATCGGAAAAGTCCTGGCCGCCAGCAGCCTGTGCGCGACTCAACGAGGTTCCCCCAGGATCAAACTGCGGTAATGCCCAGGATTGGACCCCACCCACTTGCGAAACGCCTTATAAAACGAACTGGTATCGGCAAACCCCAACCGCGCCGCGATCTCGGCAAAGCTGATCTGCGGTTCGGCCAGCCAGACAATCGCCAACTCCTTGCGCACGCTGTCCTTGAGTCCCTGGTAGCTCTGCCCTTCTTCCGCCAGGCGGCGGCGCAGCGTGGAAGCGGAGATACACAGCGTGGCCGCAAGGCCCTCGGTTTCAGGCCAGGTGTCGGGAGGCATTTGCCGCAGGTCGTGCTTGATGCGCGTAGCCAGGCTGTCGGGGTTGCGGTATTTGACCAGGATGTTGGCCGGCGCATGGGCGAGGAAGCGCTTGAGTTCTTCCGGGCTGCGCTTGATCGGCAGGTCGAGGCAGTCGGCGGAGAAGATCATCCGCGTGCGTGGCCGATCAAAACGCAGGTTGTCGGAAAACATCACCTGGTAGTCATCGCAAAAGTCCGGCTGCGGGCAGCGCAGTTCGATGGCCAGGATCGGGATGCGCCGGCCTGCCAGCCAGCAGGCGACGCCGTGCACGATCATCCAGTAGGTGAAATAGGTGAATGCGCGCTTGGGCGCTGGCTCGGGTTCTTGCAACACAATTTCCGCCAGGCTCTGTTGGCGCACCAGCTGGGCTGGCAGGTGTTCCAGCATCAGCGAGAGGAACCCCAGGCCGGTGTGCAGGCCCGATGCCAGGCTGGGCTGTGCAATGGCGGCGCGACAAAGGAACTCGAGGCTACCGGACTTGAGCTTGCGCGGGTCCATGCCGAAGAACTCATCGTCCATGCGCCTGGCCAGCAGACGCCACAAACGGGCGTAGGCGGTGGCCGGAACCCGGGCGTCGGGTTGCTCCAGCAATGCTGGATCGATCCCGACCTTGCTCAAGGCTTCGACGGTGGCCGGCCCCGGTGCGCAGCTCTGCAACAAGGCCTCGCGCACGAGATGGATGGAGATGGTGTCTTTTTCCGACATGGGAGGTTGGGCAATCCGGCGGCGCTATCGATGCCGCGCATCATAAGGTGGCTTGCGATTCGCCACCACCGTTCAGCCATTGTTCAGCAAACGTCAAGTTTTCCTGTTTAGCAATGAGTATCATTATGTTACAACTTAGCTTCCTATCTACTTAAGCTGCGGTGCCCGATGCTTGTTCCCTTTTTAATCATGCTGCGCGAAGGCATTGAAGCCGCGCTGATCGTCGGCATCATCGCCAGTTACCTGCAACAAACCGGCCGCGGCCAGTGGATGCCGGCGGTGTGGATCGGCGTGTTCCTCGCCGCGGCCCTGGCCTTGCTGGTGGGCGGTGGCCTTGAACTGGTCAGTGCCGAGTTTCCGCAGAAACAGCAGGAATTGTTCGAAGGCATCGTCGGCCTGGTCGCCGTGGGCATCCTCAGCTCCATGGTGTTCTGGATGCGCAAGGTCGCGCGCTCCATCAAACATTCGCTGCATGCCTCCCTCGATCAGGCGTTGACCGGTTCCAAACACCAGGTCACGGCGTTGATCCTCATGGTGTTCTTCGCCGTCGCTCGTGAAGGCCTGGAAACCGTGTTCTTCCTGCTGGCGGTGTTCCAACAGAGCGAAGGCCCAGGCGCACCGATTGGCGCCCTGCTCGGCCTGGTCCTGGCGATCATCGTCGGCTTCCTGATCTACACCGGCAGCATGCGCCTGAACCTCGGTGCATTTTTCCGCTGGACCGGCCTGTTCATCCTCGTGGTCGCCGCCGGCATCCTCGCCAATTCGGTGCAAGCCCTGCATGAAGCCGGCGTGTGGAACCACTGGCAGACCGTGCTGTTCGATTTCAGCGCCGAGCTGCCGATGGACAGCCCGCTCGGTTCGGTACTGGCCGGCATGTTCGGCTATCAGGAAGCGCCGACCGTCAGCACCCTGGGCGCCTATCTGATGTATCTGGTGGTGGCGCTGGTGATGTTTTTCCTGCCCGCGGCACCGCCCAAGCCTGCCGCCAGCCCTTCTTCCGTTTCCAGCCAGTAAGGACCGTCTCTTGTCCAACCCAACGCCTCAACCCGCTTCGCCCCCCCGCGCCCTGCGCTGGGCGGTAGCCGGCTCGGTGGTCGTGATGATCGCCGCCGGTGGCCTGTTCTATTACGCCTCGCAACTGGCGGCCAGCAAGCGCCAGACCAACCACGATGAAATCGCCGTGACCATCCATGGGCATGCCTGCGAGCCCAATGCACTGACGGTGCCGGCCGGCCGTGCGAGCTTTCGCATCATCAACCGCTCTGACCGGGCGGTGGAGTGGGAAATCCTCGACGGCGTGCTGGTGGTCGAAGAGCGCGAAAACATCGCCCCCGGCCTGAGCCAGGTGATCAACGCCAACCTGCTGCCAGGCGACTATGCAATTACCTGCGGCCTGCTGAGCAACCCGCGCGGCACCCTGCATGTGACGCCAACCGCAGAATCCGACGCACAGGCCAAGGCCAAGCCGTCGATGGTGGCGTTTATCGGCCCGCTGTCGGAGTTTCGCGTGTACCTGAGCAGCCAGGGCAGTGCCCTGGTCAAGGCCGTGACCGCCCTGCAACAGGCGATCGACGCCGGTGACCTGGCTCAGGCGCAAGCGCTGTACGTGCCGGCCCGTGAGGCTTACCAACGCCTGGCCCCGGCCTCGCAGCGCCTGGCCGAGCTGGACAACGCCATCAACGCCCGGGCCGATTACTTTGAAAAACGTGAGCAAGACCCGGCCTTCAGCGGCTTCCATCGCCTCGAATACAGCCTGTTCCAGCAACGCAGCCTTGATGGCCTGGGGCCGATTGCGCAGCGCCTGGTCACCGATGTCACCCGCCTCAAACAGCAGTTGCTGGCACAGTCACTGCCGCCGGAACAACTGGTGAGCATCGTGGTGCGCAACCTCAACAGCCTGGCGGATGTACGCGCCATCAGCGGTGAAGAAGAGCGCTACAGCCATGTCGACCTGAATGGTTTCGCCGCCAACCTGGAGGCCGCGCACAAGGTGGTCGAACTGATGCGTCCGCTGCTGACCAAGTCCGCCGCCGACCTGCTGCCGACAGTCGACAGCGCCCTCGCCGCCTTCGATGCCGAGCTCCAGGGTTTCAAGCTCGATAAGGGCTACGCCACGTATGACAGCGTTACCGCCGATCAGCGCAAGCAGATCGCCGACAAGGCCAAGGCTCTGGCCGCCGCACTCGATGGAATCGACCCCGCCCTTGGCCTTTCCGGCCTGCAGTGAAGACGACCGCACACATGAGTGATTCAGAACAGTTTTCAGCACAACGTCGCCGTGTCCTCCTGGGCATGGCCGCCACCGGTGCCGCCATTGCCGGCAGCACCCTGACCTGCCCGGCCATGGCGGCCGCCGCCGAGCAAGTCACCACCGCACCGCGCAGCGACAAGACCCAGGACCACCACGATTTTTTCGGCCAGCACCAGAGCGGCATCGTCACCCCACGCCCGGCCTGCGGCATGCTCGTGGCGTTCGACGTCCTGGCCAGCGACCGCGAAGACCTGGAGCGCCTGTTCCGCACCTTGAACGAACGCATCGGCTTCCTGATGACCGGCGGCACCGTACCCCAGGTCGACCCGAAGCTGCCGCCCACCGATTCCGGCATCCTCGGCCCGGTGGTCACGCCGGATAACCTGACCATCACAGTGTCCGTCGGCGCATCGTTGTTCGATGAGCGCTTCGGCCTGGCCGCCGTCAAACCCAAGCGCCTGATCCGCATGGTGGGCTTCCCCAACGATGCGCTGGAACCGGCGCAGTGCCACGGCGACCTGAGCCTGCAATTCAGCTCCAACACCCCGGACACCAATATCCACGCCCTGCGCGACATCGTGAAAAACCTGCCCGACCTGCTGCTGGTGCGCTGGAAGCAGGAAGGCAGCGTGCCGCCCCAGGCACCGGCCAAACCCGGCGAACCGGCACAAAGCGCGCGCAACTTCCTGGGTTTCCGCGACGGCTCGGCCAACCCCAACTCCAACGACAACAAGGCCATGGACCAGATTGTGTGGGTCCAACCCGGCAGCGACGAACCGAGCTGGGCGGCCCATGGCAGCTACCAGGCGGTGCGCATCATCCGCAACTTCGTCGAACGCTGGGACCGCACGCCCCTGCAGGAGCAGGAAAGCATCATCGGCCGTGTGAAGACCAGCGGCGCGCCCATGGATGGCCAGAAAGAATCCCAGGTGCCCGACTACAGCAAGGACCCGGAAGGCAAGCTGACCAAGCTCGATGCCCATATCCGCCTGGCCAACCCGCGCACCCCGCAGACCCAGGCCAACCTGATCCTGCGTCGGCCGTTCAACTACTCCAACGGCGTCAATAAAAACGGTCAGCTGGACATGGGGCTGTTGTTCATCTGCTACCAGGCTGACCTGGAGAAAGGCTTTATCAGCGTGCAAACCCGGCTCAACGGCGAACCCCTGGAGGAATACCTCAAGCCGGTCGGCGGCGGGTATTTCTTCACCTTGCCGGGGGTCACCGGACCTAAGGATTTCATCGGGCGCACGCTGCTCGCTGCAACGCCTTTTCAAACCACTGCCCACACCTAAAACAAACCAGAGCGGAACACGTCCCATGAAGAAGTCGACTATCGCGTTGTCGTTGTTAATGACCCTTTCGCCGCTGGCAGCGTTTGCCGCTACCGCGCCGTTGGACCTGGTAGGCCCGGTGTCGGACTACAAGATCTACGTCACCGAAGAAATCGGCGAGCTGGTCACCCAGACCCAGGCGTTCACCGACGCCATCAACCAGGGCGACCTGGCCACCGCCAAGAAGCTCTACGCGCCGACCCGCGTGCACTATGAGTCCATCGAGCCGATCGCCGAGCTGTTCAGCGACCTGGATGCGTCCATTGACTCCCGGGTCGATGACCACGAAAAAGGCGTGACCGCCGAAGACTTCACCGGTTTCCACCGCATCGAGTACGCGCTGTTCTCCCAGAACACCACCAAAGGCCTGGAAGCCCTGACGGCCAAGCTCAACACTGACGTCAACGACCTGAAAACCCGTGTCGACGGCCTGACCTTCCCGCCGGAGAAAGTCGTCGGCGGTGCCGCTGCGTTGCTGGAAGAAGTTGCCGCCACCAAGATCTCCGGTGAAGAAGACCGCTACAGCCACACCGACCTGTATGATTTCCAGGGCAACATCGACGGTGCGAAGAAAATCGTCGACCTGTTCCGTGGCCAGATCGAGAAACAGGACAAGGCTTTCCTGGCCAAGGTCGACAAGAACTTCGCCAGCGTGGACAAGATCCTGGCCAAGTACAAGACCAAGGACGGCGGCTTCCAGACCTACGACAAGGTCAAGGAAAACGACCGCAAGGCGCTGGTAGGTCCGGTCAACACCCTGGCCGAAGACCTGTCGACCCTGCGCGGCAAGCTGGGCCTGAACTGATACGGCCTCCCGCGCCTGGCGCGGGAGGTCGTCGGCTCAACGGGTTGGCTGGAAGCCGTTCAGTGGCGTGCCGAAAGGCGCGCCGCTGCGCGGGTCAATCGCATACCAGCGGCCGTTGTATGGCGTGGCGTGCACGTCGACCTCCCGATAACGCCCCGCCTTGCCCGCTGTCGGTGTCACCACGGGCGCCTCCGTGCCGCTCGCCTGCCCGGCTGCAATCAGCAGATACGCACGCAACTTCTCCTCGGCGGTCACCAGATGCGGGACCGTCTTGCCCCACTTCATTGCCCCACCCGCCAGCAACGCCGGCAGTTTTACCAGTCCCTTGGTCGCGGCATTGATCATCTGCGGGTAACCATCCAGCGGGTTCAGCGCCGCACTGGTAAACAAACCGGACTGCTTGATGAAGTCAAATGCTCGATCGCTGAAACTCGCTCCAGCTTTCACCTGGGGCACTGCAATCGCCGATGGCTTGAGTCGTGTAACAAGCTGGGTCAGGCGGCTGGGCACCAGGGCCCTGGCCGAGCGGATCAGCGCCCGGGCCTGGCTACCCGCACCAATGGCCACGCCGACTACATCCAGTGCCAGGTTGGCCAGACCTGCGCTGATATTGCCTTGTTTGAACTCCTGATACGCCCCCACGAACGGCACGAACCCCAGTAGAAAGGCATGATCGCGTGCCCGCGCTTCACGGTGCTTCTCCAGCGGCAGTGACTCGCTTGCGCGTTGCAACATGCTTTCGGCGGGCTCGTAAAAGTTGTCCTGGGCGATCCTGTTGACGATGCTCGCTGTTTTTCGCGAACTGTAGGTGTCCGGGACGAACGATTCCGGCGTATGGCTGGGCGGTAATTCTCGCGCAGCAAATGCGCCGCCCAACGCCGACACGATCACCGCCTGGAATGCTGGGTTGGGATCAGGATGGGAACCGTTGGCATAGGCGTCCAAATCAAGGTTCATCTGCGCGCCGCGTACCACCGGTAAATACACCGGGCCATGGGGTGATGGAAAACCCTCGCGGTGAATGACGCCGTCGAGCTCCATCGCGTCGGGTAGATCCGTACGCTTGATGATCTTGCCGTTGGCGAACACCTCGAAATGCACGACCGTGGGTCCATGCTCAACGCGCATCAGGGTGCCGTGGCGCGCCCTGCTGGCGTCTTTGAGTGCGTCGGTCTCCTCGGCCTGGATCTTCCCGGTTTCCCGGCGCAAGGTGAAAAGTTCGACCTTGCCCAGTTCCAGCAACTTGCGATCCTCCAGAGGCAACTCGGCAAACATCAGCTTAAGCTTGGTGGCGTATGCGTCCTGGAGCTTTTTCCGGTGCTGGAGCACCGAGTTTTCCAGCAACTTATCCAGCTCGGGCAGACGGCGAATACGTGTATCGAGCCTGGCCCGCGCCGCCTCGGTTACCTGGGGTGCCCGCGCGTGGTGGTAAGGCGTTTTCGCCGTCGCGGGGAAAGCAGGCATGTCGTCACTGAGCACCCATTTGCCCGGTGCCAGGTCGCCGGTCATATAGGTCTCCACCAACGAGCGGGTGCGCGGTTCCGAGACCGGCAGGTTGCGACGATCCTCTGCACTGGCCACATGCACGGTCATGCCTTCCAGTTCGGCCTGGGTGATACCAGGAAACACGCGTAGCAATTCCTTGATCGCCAGCGCCTTGCGCGTCGGCAGTTCACTGCTCGCAGTCGTGAAGGCGGTGGCGACGTCTTCACGCTGGCGGAAAAATACCCGCGCAGCCTCCTGGATATCCCCCGACGAGTATCCACTGTCACTGCGCTGCCTGATACAGCCGTTCAACACCCCCCAATCAGCGATGACTTTCAAGGCATTGAGTTGCATCAGCGTCGCCTGCGCGTCACTGACGGGTTCCAGGGTGGTCAAGTCGGTGACCTGCTGTTCATTCATCATCCTCGACGTCCCTGGCGCATTGTGATCGGCCAATGCGCAGCCCAGGCGCAGCTCCATCCAGGCCGGCGTGCCGATACTCACGGACTCGGGCACATCGCGCACGAGCATTTCCGGCGCCGCCTGCGCCAGGCACACGTGGGCAGCCAACACCGCCAGCTTGGGGTCCAGGCCTTTGTTGTGCTGAAGGTGGCGCTCGATGTCACGGCGTACCTGACTGAACGAGCGCCCCATGTTCGTCGGCTGGTAGATCGGATAGCCCGCCACTTCCCCGGGCTTGTCGGACATCGAGGGATCGACGTGCAGCTTGATCGCGGCGGTTACCAGTTGCTGGAGCAGCGTCCTGGGCAGCGTCGAGTTAGCGCCCTGGCCCACCTGCCAGCGCAGCGCGCCAGCCATTTGCTCGCCGAACGCCAAGGCATCCGGGCCGTCCAGCAGCCTGTCCAGGTGAGCCTGCGGGTCGGCCTGCAACGCCTGCAATGTGACCCCGGACAATGCGCTGAACCCACGAGCCAGGGGACCGCGCAGGCGGATGTCGGCCATGGTGCCCATGTGCTTTTGATCGTCTGCGGTCAAGGTGCCCGGCTTCCACTCCTGGGGCAACAACGCGCCGTAGTCCCCCAATGGCGGCGGCGTTGGCAAGGCAGTGCGCAACCAGGCAACCAGGTTGCGCGTTTCACTCACGGTACGCGCCGAGCCCAAGCCCTTGAAATCCAGGAGCTGGCGCATGTCGTAGCGTGGCGTCGAGTACAGGGCGTTGCCCAAGGGCACGCTGAGCGCCGCCAGTGCCTCGAACTCATCGTTCAGTTCCGGTACGGCTTCCACGTAGCGGGTCAGATTCACCCAACCGCCTACCGGACTCAGGCGCTCAAGCCTGCCTTCAGACACCCTGAATGGCGCACCGGCCCAGGCGAAGCCCTCCTGCTCCAGCAGGCGAACCATTTGCGGGCACGTGACAAACCGCTGCAAACGCTCCACCGCAGCCTGGCTATGCCGGGGCAATGACGATGCCGGTGAAAGCTCGGTCTCATGATCCGACCAGTCCGTACGCGCAGTGTCCGGCAGTTCTTCAAGTTCTGCTTCAAGGCGATCGGCCAGGGCAAGGCGCTCCTCCAGTTCGCTGATCACTTGCCAGGTCTGCTCAAGGTTGCCGGCAGTGATGTGGCCGACCCCTTGGCGCGGCAGCCACAATGCGTCGTCTGGCCCGATAAAAGGCAGCCCCTGGTCCGAGGGGTCCAGCAGTTCTCGAATCGGCCTCAGGGTGCGGGAAACTTCGTTCCAGCCGGAGTTATCGGTCAGGCTGAATCTGACGGCGCTGCGTACACCATTATGGTTGGCGTAGCCCTCGATATGATCGCGGTGAAAGGTCAGGGTCGCAGGCTCAAGGCGCTGCTCGGCAATCCACTGTTGCAACGCTGGCCGGTTCAGCAGGTGTTGGTACAAGCGCGTTGCCAGGCCCGGACTGCTGTCCGGCGGCACCTCGACCATCGTGTAGCCGCTGCTTTCAGCGGCGGCAACGCGCTCAGCCAACTGAGTGTCGGCGGCGGCAGTGCGCGCCTGATCCCGGGGAGGCAGTCGCGTCCACGGGCCAGCCGCGGCCGGCGTTGCATCGGCAGTGGATCGCCGCCTGCGCAGGGTGGGTGGTTGAGTCGGTATGGGATCAGGCGCAGCAGGCACTGCGCTGGGTGGGGTGGGAAACTCCGGAACGGATGGGCGGCTGTGAGGCAGTAGCATCAACATAGTCATCGCTCTCTCGGATGAGTCCATTAAGAATGGATCCGTCCATCCGTGAACGGTGAGAGGCAATCTAAAGACGCTTATCCCAGGCTGGATATAGGAACTGTCCGATACCCTCTACGATTGCATTGCTGATGATTTCACAAGGCGGCTTAAAGGATTCGGTACAGCAATCGCTCAATCCTCACCCGGCTGACGCGACGCAGGAACTTGCCCACCGCCTGCGGATAATCCACCAGGGTTTGCAAGTCCTGGTAACGCTCGATCCGCGTGGTGTGCTGGAAGATCTGCGCCAGCTCCGTGCGTCGCGGCTCCAGCCACTGGCCTTGGGGGTCATCGACGAGCAAGGCGTTTTCCAGGTCGAGACGAAACGCCCGTGGGTTGAGGTTGTTGCCGGTGAGCAAGGTGTAGCGCTGATCGACCCACATGCCCTTGAGGTGGTAGGTGTTGTCGCCGTCGCGCCACAGGTGCAGGTTCAACTGGCCGCTGTCGATCACCGGTTGATGGCGTTTTGCGAAACGGCGCAGGCTGATTTCGTACAGGTACGGCAGTGCCGAGATCACCTTGAAGGGTTCGCTGGGCGGGATGTAGAAATCGTTGGCGGTCTTGTCGCCGACGATGATGTCTACCTTCACCCCACGCGCCAGGGCGCGGTTGATCTCCCGGGTCACCGGCAGCGGCAGGTTGAAGTACGGCGTACAGATGGTCAGTTGGTGCTGGGCGCTGGCGATCAGTTCGAGGATCACGCGGTTCAACGGGTTGTTCTTGCCCACGCCGAGCAACGGGCTGACAGACAGGTGGCCGTTGGGCAACTGCCCTGCGGTGGTGTCGTAGGCCGCGTGCTTGAGACGGCTGCGCAGGTCGCCGATGTCGTTGCGCAGGCTGCGGGTGGTCGGCGGGTTGGGCAGGTCGAGGCGGTGCACGGCCTTGGAGGCCACCAGGCCGTGTTCCACCAAGTGCTGCATGGAATCCGCCAGGGGCTGGCTGTGGATCAGGTGGTAACGGTCAAAGCGGTATTTATCGAACTTGTGCAGGTACACGTTGTTCAGGCTGGCACCGCTGTACAACACGCTGTCATCGATCACGAAGCCCTTGAGGTGCAGCACGCCGAACAGCTCGCGGGTTTGCACCGGTACGCCGTACACCGGCACTTCACTGGCATGGCGCTGCGTCATGGCCTGGTACCAGGCGCTGTTGCCCGGTTGCTTGCCGGCACCGATCAGCCCGCGCTGGGCGCGCAGCCAGTCGACCACCACCACGATGTCCAGCTCCGGCCGTGCGGCCTTGGCGGCGTGCAGGGCGTCGTAGATCTCCTGCCCTGCCTCGTCCTGCTGCAGGTACAACGCGACGATGTAGATGCGGCGGGTGGCCGTGGCGATGTTCTCCAGCAGGCAGCGACGGAACGCGTCAGCGCCGGACAGCACGTCAATGGCGTCGGGGGGCAGGGGAAAACCGCGCAGTTTGGGCAACAGGGAGCGTTTGAAGAACGACGGCATAAGGCTCGCAATGGGTCGAATCCGAAGAGGCCCCGAGCTTACACCATGGGGGTGCTCAGGTCTCGCAGTGGCAGAGAGTAAAATTCCTGTTGACCAAGAAGAACGATCGTTCTACTTTAGCAGCCATGAACGATATGACCCCTAATGAAACCCGCGACATTATCCTCGACGTCACCGAGAAGTTGATCTATCGCCACGGCATCGCCGCCACCGGCATGGACTTCCTGGTGAAAACCGCCGGCGTCTCGCGAAAAAGCATTTACCGTTACTTCGCCAATAAAGATGAGCTGGTGATCGCGGCCCTGCAGCGCCGTGACGAGCGTTGGATGCACTGGCTGCGCGCCGAAGTGGAGCGCGTCGATGGCAGCGGCGCACGCTTGCTCGCGCTGTTCGACGCGCTCAAGGCCTGGTTCGGCTCGGCGGATTTTCGCGGCTGCGCCTTTATCAACACCAGTGGCGAAACCGGCGACCCGCACGACCCGGTCCGCCTGCTGGCCAAGGCCCATAAACAGAAACTGTTCGAGTACGCACTCGAACTGTGCCAAGCACATGGTACCCCCGACCCCGAACGGCAGGCCGCGCAACTGCTGATCCTGATCGATGGCGCCATTACCGTTGCCCTGGTCATGGGTGATTCAACAGCTGCCGATAATGCGCAATGCATGGCGCGAACGTTATTGGGACTGTGAACGCACCCGCCTGGCAACTTTCGATAACGCTGTATGGTTTTGAGGAGCCGCCTGATGTCATCTACCGCAGAAACACGTCCGCCCTTGCCGCCGTTTACCCGTGAATCGGCGATTGAAAAAGTGCGCCTGGCCGAAGACGGCTGGAATTCCCGCGACCCGCATCGGGTGTCGCTGGCTTACACCCTGGACACGCAGTGGCGTAACCGCGCCGAATTCGCCCATAACCGCGAAGAGGCCAAGGGCTTTCTCACCCGGAAATGGGCCAGGGAGCTGGAGTATCGGCTGATCAAGGAGCTATGGGCCTTTACCGACAACCGCATCGCCGTGCGCTATGCCTACGAATGGCACGACGACTCGGGTAACTGGTTCCGCTCCTATGGCAATGAGAACTGGGAGTTCGACGAGAATGGCCTGATGGCCAATCGTTTTGCCTGCATCAACGACCTGCCAATCAATGAGAGCGAGCGCAAGTTCCACTGGCCGCTGGGACGGCGCCCGGATGAGCATCCGGGGTTGTCCGAACTCGGGCTTTGACTGAAGCCGCAAGCTTGAAACTTCAAGCTTGCGGTTCATTGCTCAATCCTGATTGAGGCCCACTCGATACAGCACGCCATCGTCCTCATCCGTCAGCACATACAGAAAGCCATCCGGCCCCTGCCGCACATCGCGAATGCGTGCCTTCAAGCCGCCCAGCAAGCGCTCTTCATGGATAACCTTGTCGCCATCGAACTGCAGACGAATCAGTTCCTGGCTGGCCAGCGCACCGATGAACACGTTGTGCTGCCACGCCTTGAACCGGTCGGCGTCGTAGAAGGCCATGCCACTGATGGCCGGTGATTTCTCCCACACATGATGGGGCGCCACGGTGCCTTCTGCGGTCTTGCCCCTGGCCTCGGGAATCGGTGTGAGCGAATAGTTGATGCCGTGAGTCGCCAGCGGCCAGCCGTAGTTCTTGCCCCGCTCGATAATGTTGATTTCATCACCGCCGCGCGGCCCGTGTTCGTTTTCCCAGAGCGTGCCACTCCATGGGTTCAGCGCCAGCCCCTGCGGATTGCGCTGGCCGTAGGACCAGATCTCGGGACGTACCCCGGCTTGACCGACAAACGGGTTGTCATCGGGTACGCGGCCATCCGGGTAGATCCGTACGACTTTGCCCTGCAGCTTGTCCAGGTCCTGGGCGGTCTGGCGGTCGTTGTTTTCCCCCAGGGTCACGAACAGGTAGCCATCGCGGTCGAAGGCCAGGCGCGAACCGAAGTGGTTGCCGGTGGAGAGTTTCGGCTCCTGGCGCAGGATCACGTTGAAATCGGTCAAGCCACTCAGGTCCGGCGCCAGGCGCCCGCGACCCACTGCGGTGCCGGCCGTGCCGCCCTTGCCGCCGCCTTCGGCGTACGTCAGGTAGACCATGCGGTCCTGCTTGAAGTCCGGCGACAGCACCACATCGAGCAAACCGCCCTGCCCCTTGGCCCACACCTCAGGCACGCCGGTCAACGGCGCAGACAGCTTGCCGTCCGGACTGACAAAGCGCAGGTGGCCCGGACGCTCGGTCACCAGGAAACCCTGCTGGTCGGGTAGAAACGCCACGGCCCACGGGTGATCGAGGCCTTTGGCAATCGGAGTCGCGGTGATGCTGCCTTGTTCACTGGGGAACTGCTGCCCATCGGCGGCATAAACGGCCGTCTGCGCAAGCAGCGCGGTGGCGCACAGGGTGGCGAGCAGGGTTTTGCGTATAAACATAAGACAGCGTCCTTACCGGCGATTGCCGTTGGCATCATAGGTGGGGGCTTTGGTTTCGGTGGCGGGACGGCTGGGGGCCGCATCGCGTTGCGGGTAGCGATTGCCGATACCACCGTTTTCCAGGGTCGGTGTGCGCGGCGTTGGCACGGTCTGAATACCACGCACCGCCGGCGTATTGGGCTGGGTGCCCTGCATGCTGTTGGGGTTGGCCCGGTGGATCGGGCCGGTATTGGAATCGCTTCTGCCGGGCAGGTTTTGCGCGAGGGCAACTGGCCCAAGTGCCAGGCCCAACACCAGCACCGCGAGATGACGCACACAGCTGTTCATGACAAAGCCTCTCTGGGGCGAGGAGTACGTGCTTTCGATACCACGCTACGCCCTGGGTTCGGCTTTCGTAACTAAATAGTTTCTGATCAGGTGTAACGAGATCTGTCCACGCATCTGCCCGGCGAAACTTTTCACGCAGCCTTCGAGTCACCAGAACACAGCTTCTTGTTAAGGAATCGCACGTATGCCACGGGCAATCTGGAAAGGCGCCATCAGTTTCGGCCTGGTTCATATTCCGGTATCGCTGGTCTCGGCCACGTCCGCCCAGGGCGTGGATTTCGACTGGCTGGACAAGCGCAGCATGGACCCGGTGGGCTACAAGCGCATCAACAAGGCCACCGGCAAGGAGGTCACCAAGGAGAATATCGTCAAGGGCGTGGCGTTTGAGAAAGGCCGCTATGTGGTACTCAGCGAAGACGAGATCCGCTCGGCCCACCCCAAGTCGACCCAGACCATCGAGATCATCGCGTTCGTCGCCAGCGACCAGATCCCTCTGCAAAACATCGACACGCCCTACTTCCTGGCCCCGGATAAACGCGGTGGCAAGGTCTACGCACTGCTGCGCGAAACCTTGAAGAAAACCCGCAAGGTCGCCCTGGCCAATGTGGTGTTGCACACCAAGCAACACCTGGCGGCACTGATGCCCCTGGAGTCGGCGCTGGTGCTGGTGATGCTGCGCTGGCCGGCTGAAGTGCGCAGCCTGGATGAATTGGAACTGCCCAGCGATGTGACCAAACCCAGCCTGGCCAAGGGCGAGCTGGACATGGCCAGGCGCCTGGTGGAAGACATGAGCGCCGACTGGCAGCCCGAGGCATATCGCGACAGCTTTCAGGAAAAGATCATGGCGCTGGTGGCCAGGAAGGCCAAGGCCGGCAAGATCGAAGACGTCGAATCCCAGGAAGGCAGCGAGGAACGCAAGTCCGCCGATGTGATCGACCTGACCGAGCTGCTCAAGCGCAGCCTGGCCGGCAAGCCGACGACGAAAAAACCGGCCGCGAAAAAAACCGGCAAAAAGGCCTCTTGAGCCTGACGTATGCGGGAGAACCACATGGCCAAGCCCCTGAGCGAATACAACCGTAAACGCGATTTCGAGGTCACCGCCGAGCCAGCAGGCCGCGCACCGGGTCGTAAGCCCAAGGCATCGGCCCTGAGCTTCGTGATCCAGAAGCACGCTGCGCGCAACCTGCACTATGACTTCCGTCTTGAGCTTGACGGAGTGCTGCTCAGTTGGGCAGTGCCCAAGGGGCCGAGCCTGGACCCGAGCCAGAAACGCCTGGCCGTGCACGTTGAAGATCATCCCCTGAGCTATGGCGGTTTCGAGGGCAGCATCCCGGCCGGCCAGTACGGCGCCGGCGATGTGATCGTGTGGGACCGCGGCATCTGGCAACCCCATGACGACCCGCACAAGGCCTACGCTGCCGGCAAACTCAAGTTCACCCTGGTCGGTGAAAAGCTCTCCGGTGATTGGGCGCTGGTACGTACGCGCCTCAAGGGCAGCGGCGACAAGGAGCAGTGGCTGCTGATCAAGGAAAAAGACCAGCAGGCCCGCCCCGCCACCGAATACGATATCGTCCAGGCCCAGCCAAAGAGCGTGCTCAGTGACGCTTCGGTCGGTGAACCCAAGACCAGGCCTCGCGCCAAACCACAGAAGCGGGCAACGGCCCTCCCCGAGCAGTTCGCCCCGCAACTGGCGACCCTGGTGGACCGTGCGCCCGAAGGCGACTGGCAATACGAGATCAAGTTCGATGGTTACCGCATGCTCGTCCGCATCCGCGACGGCGAGGTACGCCTGTTTACCCGCAATGGCCACGACTGGACCGAGCGCCTGCCACGCCAGGTCAAGGCCCTGCAGGCCCTGAAGCTCAAGGACAGCTGGCTCGATGGCGAGGTGGTCAGCCTCAATGACGACGGCCTGCCGGACTTCCAGGCGCTGCAAAATGCCTTTGAGCTCGGCCGCAGCCTGGACATCGTCTACTACCTGTTCGACGCGCCGTTTTTAAACGGCAGCGATCAGCGCCAGGCGCCACTGGAGGAGCGTCGCGCCGCGCTCAAAGACGCCTTGTCCGGCAGCCGCAGCAAATTGCTGCGTTTCTCCGAGGCGTTTGCCGCCAACCAGCGCGATATTGTCGAAAGCGCATGCGAGCTGGCCTTGGAAGGCGTGATCGGCAAACGTAAGGGCAGTCCCTACGTCTCCAGTCGAAGTACCGATTGGATCAAGCTCAAATGCCGCCTGCGCCAGGAGTTCGTGATCGTCGGCTACACCCTCCCCCAGGGCTCACGCAGCGGTTTTGGTGCGCTGCTGCTGGCCGTCCATGCCGATGGCGCGCTGGTCTATGCCGGGCGCGTGGGCACCGGGTTCGACCAGGCCTCACTGAAAAATATCCATGCCCGGCTCAAGCCTTTGGAACGCACCGCGTCGCCCCTGGCAAAACCGCTTACCGGCGCCCAGGCGCGCGGCGTACATTGGGTGGAGCCGACACTGGTGGGCGAGGTGCAGTTTGCCCAATGGACCCGAGAGGGCGTGGTACGCCAGGCAGCGTTTGTGGGGTTGCGCACGGACAAACCCGCCGCGCAGGTCATCCGGGAGCAGCCCCGCGCGGCCAAAACCCTGAAAGCACCGGCGGCCCGCAAAGCCAGCGGGGTGACGATCACTCACCCCGACCGCGTCATCGACCCGCAAAGCGGCACGCAGAAACAGCAATTGGCGCAGTTCTACGAAGGCATCAGCGAATGGATCCTGCCCTTCCTGCGCCATCGCCCCGTGTCCCTGCTCAGGGCTCCGGAAGGCATCGAGGGCGAGCAGTTCTTCCAGAAGCACGCGGAGCGCCTGGCGATTCCGAACATCAAGCAACTGGACCCGGCACTGGACCCAGGCCATGCGCGCCTGATGGAGATCGACACGACAAAAGCGCTGATTGGGGCCGTGCAAATGGGCACCCTCGAACTGCATACCTGGGGCGCCACCTCGGACAAGATCGAAACCCCGGACCTGTTTGTGCTGGACCTTGACCCGGACCCGGCGCTGCCCTGGAAAACCATGCTGGAAGCCGCTCAGCTCACCTTGTCGGTACTCGACGAGCTGGGGCTGGAAGCCTTCGTCAAGACCAGCGGCGGCAAAGGCTTGCACCTGGTCATACCGCTGGCGCGGCGGGATGGCTGGGACAGCGTAAAGGCCTTTGCCAAGGCCATTGCCCATTTCATGACCGAGCAACTGCCCGAGCGCTTCACCGCCACCTCCGGGCCGAAAAACCGTGTAGGCAAGATCTTTATCGATTACCTGCGCAATGCACGAGGCGCGAGCACCGTGGCGGCTTATTCGGTGCGCGCACGCCCTGGGCTGCCGGTGTCGGTGCCGGTCAGTCGCGAGGAATTGAAGGGATTGCGCGGCGCTCAGCAATGGACGGTGGCCAACCTGCACCAACGCTTGCAGGAGCTGAAGGTTGATCCTTGGGCCGGCTACGCCAATCGGCAGAAGATTAGTAAAAAAATGTGGGAAAAGTTGGGCGCAAAGCCACCGGAGTGACTAACGCCCGAATCGACTTCAAATCAGTATGAAGATGAGTGCCAGGGCCGCGAAGATCGCCCATTTTTCCAGGTAGTAACGTGTGCGGTTGCGTTTTTTCAGCTCTTTGCCACGCAAGCGAATCTTGTACAGCCGGTTAAATGCGCGATTGAGCCCGCCGGTCTTGTCGCCTGCATCGTTGGGCGAGCCTGCAGCGGCCATGACGTTACGACTGAACCAACGGTTGAACCTGGCAGCCCAGCGATATTTCATCGTCCGCTCGATATCGCAAAACAGGATGATGCGGTTCTGCTGCGTGGTGTTTTCGGCGTAGTGGATGTAGGTCTCGTCAAACATCACGGCCTCACCGTCACGCCAGTAATAGTTCTCGCCGTCCACATTGATATAGCAGCCCGGATCATTCGGGGTCACCAGACCCAAGTGATAACGGTACGAACCGGCGTAGGGGTCACGGTGGCGCACCAGCTTGGAGCCCGGTGGCAACTCGGCGAACATTGCCGCCTTGATCGAGCCGATGCCCTGCAACAGCTCGGTAGTACGCGGGCACAGTTTCATCGCCGAAGGATGGCTTTCGCCGTACCATTTCAGGTAAAAGCGTTTCCAGCCAGACTTGAAGAACGAGTTGAAACCTACATCGTTGTACTGGTCCGAGCGCTTGATTTCACCCATGTGCATGAGGTTCAGGCCCTCCTCGCGAATCTCCTTCCAATGCGCCTCAAGGGGGCTCAAGTCAGGAAAGTCACTGGGTGACAGGTAGGGACGGCCGGGTAACCTGGAGCACAGGTACAGCAAGCAGTTGATCGGGGCCAGGAAGGTCGAATGATCACTGAGTTGGCGGCCCAGCTTATGCCGCACCCGACCACGCAGGTGTACATACGCAATGGAGGCAACGTAGAGAACAACAATGATGAGTTTCAAGGGATTTCGTCACATGTCAGGAGAAAACAGGCTGCTCCTGCGCGCCCACAACGGCTGAGGATGGATAGCAGCATCTGAAATCACAATTCACACAATTGGCACGAACGGCTGAGTAATGTCCCGATACGTGGTCCGTGGCAGTTATTTAGCCACAGTTTGTAACCAAAAGTTAATCAAGAATTGTGAAAACCTGTCTACCGAATGTGCCTGGCAGACGCCTCGACGGGCTGGCCGCGCAACAGCCCGAGAGGCGTTCGGCCCGACCTATTGACGAGGCAACTGGCGATCCTCGAATACCGAAAACGGCCCGATTGCGCGCCGTACCTGCACGAAATGCCGTATCAGGACCACGAGCATCCCCAGCATCAGGCCAGCCACTACGCTCAGCGAGATGATAATGCCCACCCTTGGCTTTATCGGGTTCGGCGACGCCTGTGCCTGACGATCCACAGTGACCAGTTTCAGCGCGCTCATGTCGATATTCAGGCTGCGCAACCGCGCCTCTTCCGCCCACAGCGGTTCGACGTCCGGCAGGAACATATCTTCATTTTTACGGCTGTTGAGAACCTCGACTTCACGGTTAGTGTCGAGCATGCGCAGTTCCTTGGCGATCTCGGCTACCCTGCTGTTGGTGAAATCATCGTTGGTGCGCTGTTGCAGCGCGGCCCGCTCCGCCTCCAGCACTTCGGTACCCATGAAGTACAAAGGAGCCTTCTGATTAGTCACCACGGTGCGCATCACCTGGTTCGATCCATTCAGCGCATCCCCTCCCATGGATAAGGGGGTCGTGGGGTTCTTGATGCCAACGGACCTGGCAATCGAGATCGCCTCGGCCAGTTCTGCCAGGCGGTTGGTGCGTTCCATCTTCATCTGCAAGCGCAAAGCCGTGAGTTCATCCTGCAAGCGCGCGCGTTGGACTTTATCGGCCTCCAGCAACCTGGCGACCTTCGACGCTTTGCCCTTTTCGTAGTTGTCACGCGCAGCGTCGATCTTACCCTTGAGTTCGTTGAGGCGGTTATTGACGATCACCTTGAGGTCGGCCCCAATCTGGGTGCGTTCCTGGGCAATGGCGTAGTCGACGAATCCATTGAGAATGGCCGCGCCATCGATCCCCGTGGGGTACTGCATTTCCAGGCGAAGGTAAGCGTTGTTGACTGCGTCGGACTTCTTCGAATCAGGCATCACCAGGTTGATGGCGTTGTTGTTGAACGCTTCAAAGCTCTGCTCCAGGTTTTGCCCCGGCCGCTTGAGGTCTTCGAACAGTGCGGGGTTGGCCCTGAAAAAGCCCAGCCGCACCTGATAGGACTCCAACTGTGCCCCGACCTTGGCCAACGCGTCGCCCGGCGGCAACTTGTAGACTTCTGAACGGTTTAGGGCATCCAGCTCATTGATCGCCGCTGGCCGCAGTACACTGCTGACCTGGTAAACCCTGGGAGCAAGAAGCGCGTAACCTACTCCCAGGAGGCCTGCCAGGATCGTACAACCGATGACCCATTTTTTTTGCTTCCATATCGCGTGAAACAGTTCAAAGAGATCAATTTCGTCCGATGTCAACCGTTGGTGGAGCTGGGGAATGTTGTTCAAATTACGTAAACCCTGATGAATTGAAATCCAGCGCCCAAAAACTCAGACCTGAATAACAACTGAATAAACAGGGGGCAACGTCAACCACCCAATTGAATGAATCTTCACACCTAAGCAGCCAGAGGTTTCATTTCAGTTACACGGGTGTCTTCTCTGACAAACACCACGAGCATAGACGGTCTGTTATGAGACGTTGCCCGACGGGCAGACAAAGTAACGCTGATCACCTGTTATTAAAGGAAAAATTACAAAAAAAACTAAAAAACACGATAATTCCTACATATATTCCCAATATCAGATGATAAAAAACGCCGCACCGTCTGGAACGGCCGGCAATTAACCCTACAACAAAAAGGACTTTGTATGTCATCCATTTCAGACCCAGATATTCAAGCCCTTCAAGGCGCCTGGGAGCAAACCTCACTCGAAGACAGTGGCGTACTCAATCCCATCGATGCCCACAGCGCTCCGGGTGCTTTAACCACTATCAGCGGCGACCGCTTCGAAGTGAAGACCGTCAGTGGCGAGGTGTTGTTGGCGGGTCGGTTTTTCCTCGACAGCAGCATGGTTCCCAAAAGCATTACCTGGGTGGACGCCCTGGGCGATGACGCCGGTAAGCACCTGCCCGCCAGTTATCGCCTCGAGGGGGATTCATTTGTGTTCATTGCGGCGGATGAAGGTATGCCCAGGCCCATCGTGTTCAGTACCGGCCCAGGCCAAACCATGCGCACTTTCGTGCGCCGCGCTTGATGCTGTACGCCATCCGAACGCGTGACAGCATTTTCACAAAGCCTTCACTTTCAGCCCTATAGGGTGAAGCCTACCTACTCCAGTAAATCCCTTGGCCCGCCAGTTCGCGGGCTTTTTTTTGCCTGGTGCGAATCGGCTCAGGCGGGACGCTTGGTGGCGGCCAGCGTGAAGCACAGGGGCAACTGGGCAGGCTGGTGCTCGTACTGGTCGTAAAGTTCTTCGCGATTGGAGTGGGCATATTCCTGCAGATGGTCGATCTGCAATTGCGCAGCAATCGCCGCGCTCACCACATCCCCCAGGGTGTGCACATACCAATAGGAGGTCGGCCCCGCCACTTCGCCCTGCCCCTCATAGACAATCGACTCCTGCAGCACAAAAGGCTCACGCTGGAAGTACGAACTGGCCGGCAACAGTGGGTCTGGCGCGCGCGGGTCGAACATTTCCAGAAACGGGTGGGTTTCATACATCACCAGCGTGCCACCGGGTTTCAAGGTCCTCGCAACATGGCGCATGAACAGCGCCACATCCGGCATCCAGCCCAGCACGCCGATGGTCACCAAGGCAATGTCGAAGCGCTCGTGCAAGCGGGATGGCAACTGGTGGATATCGCTTTCGATGAATTCCGGGTTGTGGGGCGAAACGTCGGCAAGCTCACGGGCCTGCTGCAGGAACGCCCGGGATTGATCCACACCGACCACCGAGCACGCGCCCAGGCCAAACAGCGACAGGCTTTCGCGGCCGTTATTGCAGCACACCTGCACCACCTCTTTGCCGGCAACGCCGATGTCTTGCAACAGCCCGGTAAGGGTGGGGTCCAGACACGAAAACCCAGGGTCGCGGACCCCGTTAAGCAGGGCGCTCCAGGTCTCGGTGGTTTTGTGCAGGTCGGCGGATTGATCCCAGGCGTCCTTGTTGCAGGCAATCGCCTGTTGAGCTGAGGGCATGTCCATTGCGTCTCCAGATAAGTCATACGGCGAGGCAAAGAAAATAAGCCACAAGCCCGCAGATTAAAACCCCAGCAGCAGGCGAAACTAAATGAACTGCGCGCAGGTCACTAGCGCAATGAGTGTTCAGCCTTTGAACGCCCCCCTGCGAAGTCCTGATCATGGCCACACACGCCGACCTGCGTAATACCCTGTCCCTGGACAGCCTGAATTTTTTCCTGGCGGATGTGCGCGACGGCCTCGGTCCATACCTGGCCATCTACTTGCTGGCGGTGCACAAATGGGATCCGGCCAGTATCGGCGTAGTCATGACCCTGGCAGGTATCGCCGCGCTGATCACCCAGGGCCCGGCGGGTGCCCTGATCGACCGCACGCGCAGCAAACGCGCTGTGATTGCCGTTGCCGCCCTGCTGGTGACCGGCAGTTGCCTGTTGCTGCCCTTCGTCAGTTCATTCAGCCTGGTTGCCTTGACCCAGGCGGCCAGTGCCATCGCCGCCTCGGTGTTCGCGCCGGCGATTTCCGCGATTTCCCTGGGCATTACCGGGCCACGTGCGTTCACCCGGCGCACCGGGCGCAACGAAACCTTCAACCACGCCGGCAACGCTGTGGCGGCGCTGTTGGCCGGTGGCCTGGCGTACCTGTTCGGCCCCGTGGTGGTGTTCTACCTGATGGCCTTTATGGCGGTGGCCAGCGTCGTCGCGGTCAGTTGCGTCTCGGCCAAGGCGATCGACCATGAGGTGGCCCGGGGCTTCGACCCTGCCCACCACAGCGACCATGAGCAGCCGTCCGGCATTGCGGTCTTGCTGGCCAACCGGCCGTTATTGCTGTTTGCCGTCTGCTGCGCCCTCTTCCACCTGGCCAATGCGGCGATGCTGCCACTGGTCAGCCAGAAGCTCTCGCAGATCAACCTGCAGATGGCCACGCCGCTGACCTCGGCCTGTATTGTCGCCGCACAATTGGTGATGGTGCCGATGGCCTGGCTGGTGGGCAGCAAGGCCGACGTGTGGGGGCGCAAGCCGCTGTTGCTGTTCGGCTTCATGATCCTGCCGCTGCGTGGCGTGCTCTATACCCTGTCCAGCGATCCCTACTGGCTGGTGGCCGTGCAGATGCTCGACGGTATCGGCGCAGGGATCTTCGGTGCGCTGTTCCCGGTGATCGTCAAGGACCTGACCCAGGGCACCGGGCGTTTCAACGTCAGCCTGGGGGCGCTGTCCACCGTATTTGGGCTGGGCGCGGCCTTGAGCAGCAGCCTGGCCGGTTTTGTGGTGCAGCAGGCGGGCTACAATGCGGCCTTCCTCACCCTGGCCGGGGTGGCGGGCGTCGCGTTGGCGCTGTTATGGCTGGCGATGCCGGAGACGCTGGCGAAGCCCATCTTGGCCCCCCACGCATCTGCCGCATGATATAAGCGACACTGTGCGCCGAACCCAAACAGCAAATGGAGTTGCCCCTATGAAGAAATACATCCTGTATCCGCTACTGCTTCTGCTCGCAGGATGCAGCACGGGGCCCTATCTGCATCCGGAGTCGACGGTGGGCAGCAACGCCCTGCTTTCGCGCACCTGCCCCGGCCCGAAAGCGGCGATGAGCTATGCCCCACTGGCAGAAGAACTCAACTGGGTTCATGTGCTGGTCTATGTGGCGCCACCCGGCACATCCAGCTGGCCGGGTAACCAGCGCTCAACCGCCGCTGAACTGCGCCTGTTCGGACGGCTCTACCCATCCAATAGCACAGCAGCCGTCAAACAGGCCGACCCGGCGCTTTGGGTCAGTGCAGCGTCGCCCGTTGTCACGGTCACCCTGGCGAATGGGCAAAGCTATCCTGTCACCATTGAACAACTCAAAACCGGTTTCGACCCCAGGAAAACATTCCACAGCGAGTTCAAAGGGACAGCATTGGGCCAAGGCGACATGGATGATTTCACGCTCACCTTCCCGGACATATTCGTCAACGGTGAAAAAGTCCCTATGGCCCCGATTCATTTCAAGAAACGCGAAGAGCGTTATGCGCCTGTGTTTAATTGCTGACGGGCCGGGTTTCTGGCGCTCAGCCGACTCTGTTACCGTGCGTCCTTCGACCGCAATGGAAGCATCGAAGAATGAATTCCTGGAAGACGCTGGCAATCGCCCTCATGGCATCGATCAGCACCAACGCTATGGCATGGTATGTGGAGAACCCGGTCGAGAGAGCGCTGAGCGCCACCACCCTGTTCCCGACCATTGTCCTCGGCGGGACCACGGCATTCACGGTCTACTCGCCCTCAGTAATGAAAAAAGCGAAGGATGATGCCCTTGCATTCATTGGCTCCGAGGGCGAAATTCGCGGCGCTCAGTTTGAGCAGGCATCTCTACACTACCGCTCGGCCCCTCACACGCGCCCCATGACCGATATGCAGCTCGCACAGGCAATCGCAACAACTTACTGAGCGCGGCCTCGTCGAGAACGGCTTGCCACATTCAAAACGCTGAACATCCGTCGTCGGCCGCCATACAACTGTCGCCTGACATATGCGACAATGCGCGCCAAATTCCAACACACATCCCCCATTTTTTGCTCAGCGACCGGGTTTCGCGCCTTAATGTCGCTGTTGATGCATGCCTGAAGGCTCCTGCCGCCACGCTCGCAACCCATTGATAGGTAAAGTAATTGATCTCCACAGCTAACATCACCATGCAGTTCGGCGCCAAGCCGCTCTTTGAGAACGTCTCGGTCAAGTTCGGCGCCGGCAACCGGTATGGTCTGATCGGTGCCAACGGTTGCGGCAAGTCGACCTTCATGAAAATCCTCGGCGGCGACCTCGATCCGTCCGGCGGCCAGGTCATGCTGGAGCCGAATGTGCGCCTGGGCAAGCTGCGCCAGGACCAGTTCGCCTACGAAGAATTCACCGTGCTCGACACCGTGATCATGGGCCACGAGGAGCTGTGGAAGGTCAAGGCCGAGCGCGACCGTATCTACTCGCTTCCGGAAATGAGCGAAGACGACGGCATGGCCGTGGCCGAGCTGGAAACCGAATTCGCCGAGATGGACGGCTACACCGCCGAATCCCGTGCCGGTGAACTGCTGCTGGGCCTGGGTATTCCCCTGGAACAGCATTTCGGCCCGATGAGCGAAGTCTCCCCCGGCTGGAAACTGCGTGTGTTGCTGGCCCAGGCGCTGTTCTCGGACCCGGAAGTGCTGTTGCTCGACGAACCGACCAACCACCTGGACATCAACACCATCCGCTGGCTGGAAAACATCCTGACCCAGCGCTCCAGCCTGATGATCATCATCTCTCACGACCGTCACTTCCTGAACAGCGTGTGCACCCACATGGCTGACCTGGACTACGGCGAGCTGCGCCTGTTCCCGGGCAACTACGACGAGTACATGACCGTGGCGACCCAGTCCCGCGAGCAACTGCTGTCGGACAACGCCAAGAAGAAAGCGCAGATCTCCGAGCTGCAGTCCTTCGTCAGCCGCTTCTCGGCCAACGCCTCGAAAGCCAAGCAGGCCACTTCCCGCGCCAAGGCGATCGACAAGATCCAACTGGCCGAGGTCAAGCCTTCGAGCCGTGTGAGCCCGTTCATCCGTTTCGAACAGAACAAGAAGCTGCATCGCCAGGCGGTCATCGTCGAGCGCATGGCCAAAGGTTTCGACGGCAAGCCGCTGTTCAAGGACTTCAGCTTCCAGATCGAAGCCGGCGAGCGCGTGGCGATCATCGGCCCGAACGGTATCGGCAAGACCACCCTGCTGCGCACCCTGGTCAACGAACTGACCCCGGATGCCGGCAGCATCAAGTGGACCGACGCCGCGGAACTGGGCTACTACGCCCAGGACCACGCCCACGACTTCGAAGACGACGTCACACTGTTCGACTGGATGGGCCAGTGGACCCAAGGCGAGCAAATGATCCGTGGCACCCTGGGTCGTATGCTGTTCTCCAACGATGAAATCCAGAAGTCCGTCAAGGTGATCTCCGGTGGTGAGCAAGGCCGCATGCTGTTCGGCAAGCTGATCCTGCAAAAGCCGAACGTGCTGATCATGGACGAACCGACCAACCACTTGGACATGGAATCCATCGAGGCGCTGAACCTGGCGCTGGAGAACTACCCGGGCACGCTGATTTTCGTCAGCCATGACCGTGAGTTCGTATCGTCCCTGGCCACCCGCATCATCGAGTTGAGCGCCAACGGCGTGATCGACTTCAGCGGCACCTACGACGATTACCTGCGCAGCCAGGGCGTGGTGTTCTAACAGTAGCGACGTGAAACCCTGGGGAACAGGCTCGTTGTGGTGAACGGGCTTTTGTGGTGAGCAGGCTTTTGTGGTGAGCGGGCTTGCCCCGCGCTGGGCTGCGCAGCAGCCCCAATAAAAAACACCGCATTCTGCCAGGCAAAACGCGGTGTTCGTTTTCAGGGCTGCTGCGCAGCCCAGCGCGGGGCAAGCCCGCTCACCACAAAAGCCCGTTCACCACAACAAGCCTGCTCACCACAAAAGCCCGCTCGCCACAGTAGGACGGTTTCTCAGCCAAAGTAGTTAGCCTGCTTCCTTTTCCCCCAAGCCCTTGCCATGATGCATTCACCGCCCGCCCGCGAACGAGTGCCCATGTCCAACGCCGCCCCCTCCTCCCTGTCGATCACCCTGCAGATCGTCTCCATCGTGTTCTACACCTTCATCGCCTTTATCTGCATCGGCCTGCCGATTGCGGTAATCCCGGGCTATGTCCATGAGCAACTGGGCTTCAGTGCGGTGGTGGCCGGGATTACCATCGGCTCGCAGTACCTGGCAACCCTGCTCAGCCGCCCCATGGCCGGGCGCATGTCCGACAACGTCGGCACCAAGCGCGCGATTGTGCTGGGGCTGGCGGGCATCCTGGTCAGCGGTGTATTGACGTTCTTCGCCACCCTGGTGGACAGCCTGCCCAGCCTGAGCCTGGGGATTCTGATCGTCGGCCGGCTGTTACTGGGCGTGGCCCAGGGTCTGATCGGCGTGGGCACCATCAGTTGGTGCATGGGCCAGGTCGGGGCGGAGCACACGGCGCGGTCGATTTCGTGGAATGGCATTGCCTCCTACGGTGCCATCGCCATCGGCGCGCCGCTCGGAGTGGTGATGGTCGCCGAATATGGCTACACCAGCCTGGGTATCGCGCTGTCGGTGTTGGCGGCGCTGGGCCTGATGCTGATCCGCAACAAACCCTCGGTGCCGGTGGTGCGTGGCGAGCGCCTGCCGTTCTGGGCGGTGTTCGGGCGCATCGCACCCTTTGGTGCCAGCCTGTGCCTGGCATCCATCGGCTACGGCACCCTGACCACCTTTATCACCCTGTATTACCTCAATCGCGGCTGGGCCGGCGCGGCGTACTGCCTCACGGTGTTTGGCGTATGTTTTATCCTCTCGCGGCTGCTGTTCATCTCCGCGATCAGCCGGTTTGGCGGCTTCAGGGCGGCGATTGCCTGCATGATCATCGAGACCCTGGGCCTGACACTGCTATGGCTGGCACCGTCCACCGGCGTAGCCTTGATCGGTGCAGGGCTGACCGGCTTTGGCTTGTCGCTGGTGTACCCGGCGCTGGGCGTTGAGGCCATCAAGCAGGTGCCCAACAGCAGCCGCGGTGCCGGCCTGAGTGCCTATGCGGTGTTTTTCGACCTGGCCCTGGCGATTGCCGGGCCGTTGATGGGCGCCGTGGCGCTGAACCTGGGTTACAGCTGGATTTTCTTCTGCGCAGCGCTGTTATCGGTCACGGCGCTGGGCGTGACCTTGCTGCTCAAGCGCCGCGCTTACTGATCGGCGGTCTGCAAGCCGGCGCGGGTAGCCTGGCCGAGGGTATGGGTGAAAAAACGCCCGGCCTCGGAGATCAGGTCGCGGTGGATGCCTTCACGGTCGACGCCGTCCGCATCGGTGCAGATGGCCGGCATCGCGGCCAGTTGGTCGCTGTCGCACGGCGCCATGAACACGAAGTGCCCTGCCCCCGCCAGCAGCTTGAAGTCCGGTGGCTCCGGCAGTTTGCGTGCCAGGGCGGCGGCATTCTTGTCGACCGCCACCAGCTTGTCGCCATCGCCGCTGTAGAGCAGCACCGGCACATGCACGTCGGCCAGGGTGTGGCGGCCGAACATCAGGCTCAACGGCGCCATCAACATCAAGGCATGAATGCGCGGGTCGGATTGCGGTTGCAGGTCGTCACGGTCCACCACCAGTTCGCCCTTGGTGGTGCAGGCATCACGATCTTCGGGGCGTTCCTGGCAATAGCGGCGCAGGCGGTCGAAGTCCGGCTTGGCTCCCGCCAGGATCAACGCGGTTTCGCCACCGGCCGAATAGCCGATAACGCCCACCTGATCGACGTTGACGAACGGCGACAGCATCGGGTCGGCCAGGGTCGCGGTGATCGCTTCGGAAATCTGGATCGGCCGGCCGTACAGGTTACTCACCGTGCCCAGGCGGCTGTGGTCCTTATAGTTATCGCCGGGATGCAACACCGCGACCACCACAAAGCCTTTGCGCGCCAGGGAGGTGGCCAGGTCATGCAGGGCCAGCGGCGTACCGGTGTTGCCATGGGACAGCATCAACATCGGAAAGCGGCCAATGGCGATCTTGGAATCTTCGCTGGCGGCGACGTGGTAGGGACCCAGTTGCGTGCTGTGTTCATCGTCGGTGGACGGGTAGAAGGCCACGGCTTTCATCGGCTGCAGGTCCAGCGGGTCGAGAAAGCTCATGCGGTGGAAGCCCACACTCCAATGGGGGTGCGGCGCGGGCGCGGCGTGCACTGAAATCAGGCCGCCGAGCAGGGAAAGAACCATAACAGCACAAAGACGCATCATGAGGATGTCCACCTTTGCTGCGTGACCACGTTCAACACCCGCGGCATGTCTATATGAAAAGTCCATGGTTCAAGGCACTCGCATCGGGTGATAAACCCATGCGTGCATAACCTGGGCCAAAGTAATGACAGCGGGTAAACGAAAAAACTCCGTACTCCGGTCGTTTCAGGCGACAAGAATACAGAGTTTAGGCGCCCGGCTTCGGATTGAAACCGAGCAGAGGCGAAATTTACACAAGCCTTACGCAGCAGCGAACAATTGTTCGTTGATGAGCACGTTGGCGTCGCTCAGGGATTTGCTGCGCACTTCATCACCGTAGGCCAGGCCATGGGCGCGGACGAATTCGATGTCGGTAATACCGAGGAAGCCCAGCATCACCTTGAGGTATTCCTCGTGGGCCACACCGGTTGCCTGGCCGACATGCATGCCGCCGGAGGTGGACACAATGATGACTTTCTTGTTACCGCACAGGCCTTCAGGGCCCGCTTCGGTGTAACGGAAGGTCTGGCCGGCAACGGCGATGCGGTCGATCCAGGCTTTCAACTGGGTTGGAATGGTGAAGTTGTACATCGGCGCACCGATCACCACGGCGTCGGCGGCGAGGAATTCGGCCAGGCTGTTGGCGCTCAGGTCGGCCTCGTGCTGTTGTGCGGCGTCACGCAGTTCGGCGGCGGTGCCCAGGGCGCCCAGGGTCGCGCCGGAGAAGTGGTTGATGCCTTCGCTGGCGAGGTCACGGTAGGTCACTTCCACACCTGGCTCGGCCGCTTGCCAGGCCTTGACCACGCCAGCGCTGAGCTGCCGGGAAGCCGAGTTGTCGCCGAGGATACTGGAATCGATGTGCAACAGTTTCATGGTGGATCTCCGAGGGTGGGATCGACAGTGGCGATCAGATGGAGGGGATGCTACGCATGAAACCAATAGTCGATAAGACGCCTGAAATGCGATAGTTTGTCCCACTGACAGGACAATAGGCTGACCATGCAAGACCTCAACGACCTCTACTATTTTGCCAAAGTCGTCGAAGCCGGCGGCTTTGCGGCGGCCGGGCGGCTGTTGGGCATTCCCAAGTCGCGGCTGTCGCGGCGCATTGCCGAGCTGGAAGAACGCCTCGGCGCGCGCCTGCTGCAACGCACCACGCGGCAACTGACCCTGACCGCCGTCGGCGAGCGCTACCTGCGCCACTGCCAGGCGATGCTGCTCGAAGCGGAAATGGCCGACGAGGCCGTCGCCAGCATGTCCAGCGAACCCCGTGGGCGGCTGAGGGTGACGTGTCCGGTGGGCCTGGCGCAAAACATGATGCCGGATGTGGTCGCGGGTTTCCTGGCCGCCCACCCCCAGGTGCAGTTGGAGATGACCCTGGTCAACCGCCGTGTCGACCTGGTAGCCGAAGGCATCGATGTGGCGCTGCGCGTGCGCGAACTGGGCGATGAAGACCCGCTGCTGGTCACCAAGCGCCTGCGCCCGGCCCAGACGGCACTGGTCGCCAGCCCGAACTTTTTGCACGGTCGGCACATCAACAGCCTCGACGACCTCAAGCAACTGCCGATACTCGGCGCGCTGGAAGCAGACCGCATGGTGCACCAACGCATCCTCGATCCCGAAGGCAACCCCCACGACCTGGTGATGGAAGCGCGCCTGGGCGTCGATGACTTCAACGTACGCAAGGCCAGCGCCATCATGGGCCTGGGCTTTACCGTGCTGCCGATGATGTACTGCGAAGAAGAACTGGCCAGCGGCCGGCTCGTACAATTGCTGCCGGAATGGTCGTTGCCGGGCGGCTGGCTGCAGGCCGTCTACCCGCATCGCCGTGGCGTGCTGCCGGCGATTCGCGCCTGGATCGATTACCTGGAAGAAGGCTTCAAAAGCTGCGGAGACCGCCTGCTATGAAAATGACCGAAGCACAGGTCGCAACGTTCTGCCTGAGCCTGCCCGGCGCGCGGGAAGACTACAAATGGGGTGGCGTGCGGGTGTTCTCGATAGCAGGCAACAAGATGTTTGCCCTGCAAAACCTGCGCGGCGACTCGCTGGCGTTCAAGGTCGACAAGGAATTGTTCCTCGGCCATGTGGACCGTCCCGGCATCCACCCGGCGCCGTACCTGGCACGCGCGCAGTGGATCATCATGAACACGCCCTACCCGCTGGGGGCCGAGGAACTGCGTAGCCTGTTGCAGCGCTCCCACCAGTTGGTGGTGAGCAAATTGCCCAAGCGCACACAGGTGGGGTTGCTGCTAGAGAACGGACAGTAGCGTGCCACCGAGGAACAATTGGTCCAGCCAGAACACCTGGTGCAACAGCACGATCACCCAGAACAGCACCTGGTAAGACACCTTGCGTGTCTTGTGCCGGAACACCTGCTGGGCAATCAGCGCCCCCGGCCAGCCGCCCGCCAGTTCCACGGCGTGGAGGATGTTTTCCGGAGTGCGCCAACTGTCGGTGCGGGCCTTGCGCTTGTCGCTCCAGTACAGGAAAAACGCGATCATGCTGACCACCCCATAGGCCACCAGCGGGATCACGGTTTCGCCGCGTTGCCACACCAATACCGACCCCACCAGCGGCGCGGCGCACAGCAGCACAAAGATCGCCGCTTTCAAGCGCGGATGCTGAATCATCATGCCTTGGCCGCTGCCCAGTCGATCCAGCCGAATTGCCAGGTCGCCAGGATCAGCAGACCGAACGCAATGCGGTACCAGGCGAACGCCGCGTAGCTATGGCTGGCGATGAACTTGAGCAGGCCCTTGACCGCGATCATCGCGAAGATGAACGAGGTGACGAAGCCGATGGCGAACACCGGCAGGTCCGCCGGCTGGAACAGGTCGCGGTATTTGTAGCCCGAGTACACCGCCGCACCGACCATGGTCGGCATGGCCAGGAAGAACGAAAACTCGGTGGCGGTCTTGCGCGACAGGCCGAACAGCAGGCCGCCAATGATGGTCGAGCCGGAGCGCGACGTACCCGGGATCATCGCCAGGCACTGGGCAAAACCGACCTTGAGCGCGTCTTTCCAGGTGATGTCATCGACGCTTTCGGCGTGCACTTCATGCTCGCGGCGCTCGGCCCACAGCATGACGATGCCGCCGATCACCAACGCGGCGGCCACGGTGATCGGGTTGAACAGGTAATGGTGGATCAGGTCGGCAAAGATCACCCCCAGCACCACGGCCGGCAGGAACGCGATCAGCAGGTTGACCGTGAAGCGCTGGGCATTGCGCTGGGTCGGCAAGCCGGTGACCACATCGAGGATCTTGCGCCGGAATTCCCAGACCACCGCGAGGATCGCGCCCAGCTGGATGATGATGTTGAACGCCATGGCGCGTTCGCCGCCGAAGTCGAGCAAATCGGCGACGATAATCTGGTGTCCGGTGCTGGAGATCGGCAGGAACTCGGTAAGCCCCTCCACGACGCCAAGAATCAATGCCTGAATGGCGGTCCAAAAATCCATGCTTCCCCCAAAGGTCATGCGCGGTGGCATGCCTTATCAATCTTTTAATGGTTCACTGACGAGCGCACTCAAGTGCCCGGTGTTGACCATGGTCAATGCCGGCCTGCAAAAATTCTGTGAAAAATCAGGCAGTACTCAGGTTTTGCGATTTCAGGCCGAAAGCCTATCAGACAAGGCGTAAAAGTCGATGCGACGCCCACAATTATAAAAAGCCCGGAGTGACAGGACGATGAACAGTTTGCGCAATATGTCGATCAGCCGACGCCTCTGGATGATCCTGATCGTCGCCGTGCTGATGCTGATGGCCCTGGGTTTGCTGATGCTCAAGCAGATCCACGACGACCTGTACCAGGCCAAGCGCCAGCAGACCCAGCACGTGGTCCAGACCGCCAGCGGGATCCTGACGTTTTATCACAGCCTCGAAACCACCGGCGTGATGACCCGCGAAGCCGCGCAAAAACAAGCCCTGAGCGCGGTGCGCGGCTTGCGCTATGACCACGACGACTATTTCTGGATCAATGACCTCACCCCCGTGATGATCATGCACCCGGCCAACCCCAAGCTGGACGGCCAGAACCTCTCGGCCATCCGCGATCCCGACGGGTTTGCCGTGTTCAACGAGTTCGTGATCCTGGCCAAGGCCAAGGGTGCCGGCATCATCAACTACCGCTGGCCGAAGCCGGGCGCGGAGGCGCCGGTGGCGAAAACCTCGTATATCCAGTTGTTCGAGCCGTGGGGCTGGATCATCGGCTCCGGCGTGTACGTGGACGATGTGCAGGCCGAGTTCAACAGCCAAGTGTGGAAGGCCTCGCTTATCGTCCTCGGCATCGCACTGGTGATGGCCCTGCTCGTATCGCTGATTGCCCGCAGCATCGTGCGCCCCCTGCAGGATGCGGTGAACGCCATGGGCAACATCGCCAGCGGCGAAAGCGACCTGACCCGCAGCCTCGACACCCACGGCCGCGACGAAGTCACCCAGCTGTCCCAGCACTTCAACACCTTCACGGCCAAGCTGCGCCAGGTCGTCAGCCAGTTGCAGGTGTGCGCCAACGCCCTGGGCCAGTCCTCCACGGAACTGGGCAACAACGCGACCCAGGCCCACGACCGCAGCCAGCAGCAGTCCCAGCAGATGGAACTGGTGGCCACCGCCATCAATGAAGTCACCTACGGCGTGCAGGACGTGGCCAAGAACGCCGAACACGCCGCCAGCGAAATGCGCGATGCCCAGGCCCAGGCGCAGCAAGGCCAGGTCAATATCGACAGCAGCCTGCAGCAGATCGACCAGCTCTCCACCACCATCAGCCAGGCCGTGGAAGTGATCCGCACCTTGTCCAGCGAAAGCACGCAGATCGGTGGCGTGTTGGAAGTGATCCGCTCCATCGCCGACCAGACCAACCTGCTGGCCCTCAACGCCGCCATCGAAGCGGCGCGCGCCGGGGAACAAGGCCGTGGTTTTGCCGTGGTGGCCGATGAAGTCCGCCTGCTGGCCCAGCGCACGCAAAAATCCACCGCCGAGATCCAGGCGATGATCGAGCGCCTGCAAGGTCACTCGGAAGCTGCGGTCAAGGTGATCAGCGACAGCCACAGCGCCTCGCAACTGACCATCGAACAAGCCGGCCAGGCCGGTGCCAGCCTTACCGCCATCGGCCAGGCGCTGCACAACCTCAACGGTTTGAATGCCTCGATTGCCAGCGCCACCCTGCAACAGGCCCATGTGGTGGAAGACATCAACCAGAACGTCACCCAGGCTGCGAGCCTGTCCCACAGCACCGCAATGGCGGCCGAGCAGTCCAACGTGGCCAGCGTGCATTTACGCGGGCTGAGCGAGCAGCTCGACGGCCTCTTGCGCCAGTTCAAGGTCTAACACTGCTCCAAATGTGGGAGGGGGCTACACCCCGATGGCGATACATCAGTCTGCATATGTGCAGCTGACCCTCCGCTATCGGGGGCAAGCCCCCTCCCACATTTGCCTTACTGTGTTTTGAAGATTGCTGGCCTCTGGTTACAATCCCCGCCCTCTCCCACTCTCCCAAGGAACCGCCATGTCCGGGCTTGAACTGTTCGCCGCCGCCCTGGGGGTGATCGCTGTCTGGCTGACGGTCAAGCAAAACCCCTGGTGCTGGCCCATCGGCCTGGTGATGGTGTTGCTGTACACCTGGGTGTTCTATGACGTGAAGCTCTATTCCGACATGCTGCTGCAAGTGGTCTACGCCGCCCTGCAAGTCTACGGCTGGTGGCAGTGGACCCGCGCCGGCGAGGTCAGGCAAGGGCGCCAGGTCACCCGCCTGGGTTGGCCGGCAATCATGACCAGCATGACCATCGGTGCGGTCGGCAGCCTGCTGCTGGGCGCTGCGATGGCGCACTGGACCGACGCCGCGCAACCCTGGCTGGATGCCGCCCTCACCGGTTTCAGCCTGGTGGCGCAAATGTGGATGGCGCAGAAACGCGTGCAATGCTGGCCGCTGTGGATCACCGTGGACGTGATTTTTGTCGGGCTGTTCCTCTACAAGGGCTTGTACCTCACCGCTGCGCTCTACGCCCTGTTCACCGTGATCGCCGTGCAAGGCTGGCGTGAATGGCGCGCCGACCCGGCGTTGCAACCATGAAGGTGGTGGTACTGGCCGGACCCGAATCCAGCGGTAAAAGCTGGCTGGCTGCCGAGTTGCACGCGCATTTCGGTGGGCTGATGGTGCGTGAATACGTGCGCGATTTCATGGACCGCCACCAGCGCGACACCAGCCTGGCGGATATCCCGGCCATCGCCCACGGCCAACTGTCCTGGGAAGATGCCGCCCGCGCCCGGCAGCCGCGCCTGCTGGTCCTCGACACGCACCTGCTGACCAACAAACTCTGGAGCCAGACCCTGTTCGGAGACTACCCGGCATGGCTCGACGACGAACTGCTGGCGCGGCATTACGACCTGCACCTGCTGCTGTCGCCGGATGATGTGGAATGGACCGCCGACGGGCAGCGCTGCCAACCCGAACTGGCCGACCGCCAGGCGTTTTTCCAGGACAGCCTGGCGTGGATGCAGGCGCATCGACAGGCGGTGGTGATCATCAGGGGGAGTTGGGAGGAGCGCCGCACCGCCGCGTTTGCTGCGGTAGAACAGCTGTTGTAGTGAGCGGGCTTGCCCCGCGCTGGGTGGCGAAGCCGCCCCAATAAAAACACCGCAGCCTGCCAGACAGGACGCGGTGTTTGGTTTTAGGGGGGGTTAGTAGCCCAGCGACAGGCCGGTATTACGACGCGGGTCATTCGCCCCATAGAAGCGGTTGTTGCCCACCGGCTTGCCATCCAGGGACGGTGCCCCCACCAGGATCGCCGCCAAGTGGTTGGCGTCCTGCGGCCCGGCAAACTTGTGGCCCCAGCTTTCCAGAATCTTCTGGGTGTCCGGGCTGACCGCGAAGGTCTCCAGGTTGGTGGTTTCCGGCATCCATTGCTGGTGGAAACGCGGCGCGTCCACGGCTTCCTGGATATTCATCTTGTAGTCGATGACATTCAGGATGGTCAGCAGGGTCGCGGTAATGATGCGGCTGCCGCCCGGCGTACCTACGACCATCACGGCCTTGCCGTCCTTGGTCACGATGGTCGGGCTCATCGACGACAGCGGCGCCTTGCCCGGTGCGATGGCGTTGGCTTCACCCTGGACCAGGCCGTACATGTTCGGCACCCCGACCTTGACGGTGAAGTCATCCATTTCATCGTTGAGGATCACCCCGGTCTTGCTCGCCATCACGCCCGCACCGAACCAGTCGTTGAGGGTGTAAGTGACAGAGACCGCGTTGCCCCACTTGTCCACGATCGAGTAGTGCGTGGTGTTATTGCCTTCGTGCGGAGACACACCCGGCTTGATCGCCTGGGAATCCCCGGCCTTCTGCGGCTCGATGGCGTCACGCAGCTTGGCCGCGTAGTTTTTGTCCAGCAGATGCTCGATCGGGTTCTTCACGAAATCCGGATCGCCCAGGTAGCTGTTACGGTCCACGTAGGCGTGACGCATGGCTTCGATCTGGTAGTGCAGGCCCTGGGCCGAGTGATAGCCCAGGTCGGCCATCGGGTAGCCTTCGAGGATGTTCATGATCTGGCAGATCACCACGCCGCCCGAGCTTGGCGGCGGTGCCGAGACCACGTGGTAGCCGCGGTAGTCGCACTCGATGGGCGCCAGTTCGCGGGTCTTGTACTTGTCCAAGTCGGACTGGGTGATGATGCCCTTGCCGGCCTGGCTGGAATCCACCAGGGCCTTGGCGACCCAACCCTTATAGAAACCGTCGCTGCCCTTGGCGGAGATTTCCTTGAGGGTCCTGGCCAGGTCTTTCTGCACCAGCTTCTGGCCGACCTGCAGCGGCTGGCCGTTGTGCAGGAAGATCCCGCGCATATCCTTGTCTTTTTCGAACTCACCGGTGGCGGTGTGCAGCAGGTCGATATCGCCCTGCTCCAGGGCAAAGCCGTTTTCCGCCAGCTTGATCGCCGGGGCAATCACCTGGGCGCGCTTGAGGGTGCCGTACTTGCTCAGGGCCAGCTCCATGCCGGACACGGTGCCGGGCACGCCGACCGCCAGGTGCCCCTTGGCACTCAGGCCTTCGACCACATTGCCGGCCTTGTCCAGGTACATATCGGCGGTGGCCGCCAACGGGGCCTTTTCGCGGAAGTCGAGGAAGGTCTTGCGCCCATCCGCCAGTTGCACGGTCATGAACCCGCCGCCGCCCAGGTTACCCGCCGCCGGGTACACCACCGCCAGCGCGTAGCCGACCGCCACGGCGGCATCCACCGCGTTACCGCCGGCCTTGAGTACATCCACGCCGACATGCGTGGCCAAATGCTGGGCGGTCACCACCATGCCATTTTCACCGGCCACCGGGGCCTGGGACGCGGCTTGCACGCCGCTGACCGTCAACACCAGGGCGGTGGCAATCAGTGTGCGGCTGAAGGGTTGGTATTTCATCCATGGCTACTCTAGTTATTGAGATGCACCAAAATAGCCCGTCCCGAATTTAATCCCCAGCGCAATGGCGTTTTTATTACAGAACCTGTCGGTCACAGAACGGCACGTGCAAAGCCGCGTTGCAGATCCTCGATCAACGCCGCCACATCTTCCAGACCGATATGCAGGCGCACCACCGGGTTCAGCCCACGGTCGGCCGCACTGTCGCGGTCGCCGGTGTCGGCCACGGTGACCAGGCTTTCATAGCCGCCCCACGAAGCGCCCAGGCCGAACAGCTGCAAGCCGTCGATAAACCGCTCGACGTAGGCGGCCTCGGCATTCACCAGTTCAAACGACACCAAGCCATTGCTGCCGGTGAAGTCCCGGCGCCACAACCCATGCCCCGGATGCCCGGGCAAGGCCGGGTGGAACACGCGCTTGACCTGGGGTTGCGCCTGCAACCACAGGGCGATGTCCACGGCCTGGCGTTCGTGCACATCCAGGCGCGAGGCCAGGGTGCGGGCGCCGCGCAGGATCAGGTAGGCGTCGTCGGCACTCACCGCGTTGCCGAAGGTGTCGCTCATCCTGCCCAGCGCCGGCCAGGCCGCTGGTGTGGTGCACACGCTGCCCATCATCACGTCGCTGTGGCCGCCGAGGTATTTGGTCAGGGCCATGATCGAAATATCCGCGCCCAACGCCAGTGGCCGGTACAGGTAGCCCGAACCCCAGGTGTTGTCGACGGCGAGCAGGATGTCGCGAGGCTTGCACAACGCGGCAATCGCCGGCAGATCGCACAGCTCATACAACAGTGAGCCCGGCACTTCGGCGTAGACCAGCCGGGTATTGGCTTGCAGTTGCGCTTCCAGCCCCTTGCCATCGGGTGCGAAGTAGCCGACCTCGATGCCGAACGGCTGGAGGAATTCCCGTGCCAGCTTGCGCACCGGGGAATACACCGCGTCGGTGATCAGCACATGATCGCCGGGGCGCAGGTAGGCCAGGAACACCTGGGCCGCCGCCGCCAGGCCCGTACCGTAGAGCCGTGTGCGAAAGCCGCCCTCCAGCTCGGTGACCAGGTCTTCCAGCGCATGGGAGGTCGGGTTGCCACGCGCGCCGTAGCTGAGCACCCGTTCGCTGTCGCGGCGGGCACGGGCGTCGCGCATCTGCGCCAGGTTGTCGAACAGCACGGTGCTCAGGCGCGTGACGGGTACGTTGACGGCGCGGCCGCCGTAGCCTTTTTCGGTACGCGCGGCATGGATCAAGCGCGTGCGCACCCGCGACACAGGTACCAGCGGCTTGAAGCTGGCGATTTCCGCTTCGCTCATTTGTGCGAGCAGGCCGATTTCCCAGGCCAGGTACTGGCGCGCGGCGTCCTTGTTGCCGCTGTGACGGTCGTGGGTGAAAAACAGGAAGTCGATGCACTCGGCGTCCGGCGGCGTCTGCGGATCCTGGTTGACCGGCAGGCCGGCCGAGACCCAGGCAGCGAAGCCACCGTCGAGCAACCTGGCCGACAGGCCTTCGGCAGCAAAGGCCGCCAATGCCGGGTCATCTGCCACCAGCACCAAGGGACGATGGTCGGTCTTGAGCCGCGCACGAATCGACCAGCGGGATCCGGCAATATGGCCCTTGCGGTAGGCCATGCTCGGGCGCAGGTCGATCAGGTTCACATCGCTCAATTCCAGCGCCAGGGCCTGGGCGCTGATCAGCGGCAACGGCTGATACGCCACCGTCGGCAACACCGGCAGCGCCAGGCCGCTGTCGATACCACCGCTGAGCACATAGGCTTCGTGCCCGAGTTGACGCAGCCAACTGGCGACAATCGGCGCACGCACACCATCGCTGTCCACCAGCACGATGCGTGCCTGGCGCACGCCGATATACAAGTCGGTGGACTGGATCAACTGCCCGCCCGGTGTATGTTGCGCGCCTGGCAACGAGCCAAGGGCAAACTCTTCAGCGGTGCGCACATCACACAGGAACAGGCTGCGTTGCGCGTCCTCGGCCCATTGTCGAACCTGATCCGCCGATACCGTCACCACCCCTGACCGCTCTGCCAATTGCCGCGCAGCCAGGCGCTGCCGAGCCAGGTCAGTGCTGACCTGATCGGCATAGCGCCGAGTACTGCCATGTTCCAGCTGGAAATCTTCCAGGTACCAGCCCTGGGTCCCGTTTTCCAAGGCATAGACAGGGTTTTTCAGGCCCAGGTTGATCAGGGTCTGGGCGCCGATAATGCTGCGGGTGCGTCCTGCACAGTTGATTACGATGGGCGTGCTTTCATCCGGCACCAGGTCCTGTACACGGTAGCCCAGCTCACCGTTGGGGCAGCAGATGGAACCGGGGATGGTCATCTTGCGGTACTCCTCGAACGGTCGTCCGTCCAGCACCACCAGCGGCTCGCCGCGCGCCTGCCAATCCGCCAGCTGCCGCGCAGTGACATGGGGCGTGTGACTGGCCTCTTCCACTAACTCACCAAAGGCCTTGGACGGTACGTGCACACCGGCAAACAGCTGCAACCCCGCCGCCTGCCAACCCTCGGCACCGCCCTCCAGCACATGCACGCAGCGGTAGCCCAGCGCCTGCAAACGCGCGGCAACCAGCGCCGCCACCTCGCCGCCATCCTGGTCATAGATCACCAGCCGCACCTGCGGGTTGGGCGCCAGGCGGCGTACTTCCAGCTCCAGGCGGCTATAGGGCAGGTTCACCCCATGGAACAGGTGGGCTTCGCCGTATTGCCCGTGCTCACGCACGTCGAACACGGCGATTTCCTGCCCATCGAACAGCCATTGCTGCAGTTGAAGTGGGGTGATGGTCTGGCTCATGGAAGTCCCAACAATTAAGAGAAAAGTGACTGCAACACCAACTGTGGGGGGGCTTGCCCCCGATGAGGGCGTGTCAGTTAATCCATCCGGTGACTGGCACTCTGCCATCGGGGGCAAGCCCCCTCCCACATTTGATCCGGTTGACACCCCGCGATCAGTAAGCGCGAATAGACGGCGCCATCTGCGAGGCGTTGTAGTTGAGGATGCGGCCGTCCGCGTCCACGCCGTAGCGGCCATTGAGGGATTCCAACGGCAAGCCATACAGGTGGAAATGCAACGTTGCCTGCTCACCTTCAACCTTGATGCCATGCAGGTCTTCACCGAGGAACGAGATCGACGTGCCTGGCTGCACGATCACTTCCTTCTCAAGGCTGAGGGTGGTGAAGCCCGGTTCGCGGCCTTCGTCATTGCGTGCATAGACGTAGTTGATCTCCTGGCCTTCCACCGCGCTGATGATCGCCCAGGTCTCGTGGTTGTGCGGGAGCGTGCTTTTGCCCGGCAACAACGAGTTGAGGTACAGGGTGGGCGTATCGCCGTCGTCGTTGAGGCGATAGCGGAATGCGCTGCTGCCCTGCCCTGGCACAGGTGCGGGGAATGCCTCGAAGTTGAACAGGTCGCGGCGCTCGGCCAATTGCTCCAGCAGGCCGACGATTTCCACCAGGGCCGCACGGTCTACGCCGCGCTGGTTGATGACGCGGATCTGCTGCAAAAACGCCTCGATCACGGCGGCACGGTTTGCGTTGCTCATCACGGTTTTCCTCTTATCAGACTGACAGGCTGTAACGGCTCAAATGGGTCAACAGGTACGGGTCATGGTGGATGGGGCCACGGCGCCCCGAATCGCCCAAGGCATGGCGCAGGAACGTCTGGGTGCGTTCGTTGCCAGGGTTCTGGAAGATCTGCGCGGCGCTGCCATGCTCGACAATCACGCCGTTTTCGGTGAAGTACACGACGTCGCTGATCTCTTCGGCGAAGCGCATTTCGTGTGTGACCAGTACGCAGGTCATGCCCTCTTCGGTCAACTCGCGGATCACCGTCAGCACTTCGCCGACGGTTTCCGGGTCGAGCGCCGAGGTCACTTCGTCAAACAGGATCAGCTCCGGGCGCATCGCCAGGGCGCGGGCAATCGCCACGCGCTGCTGCTGGCCGCCGGACAACTGGCCCGGGTACGCATCGGCCTTGTGCTCCATGCGCACCTTGGCCAGCAGCGCCCGCGCGTCTTTTTCCGCATCGGCACGGCTGCGACCGAGCACCTTGCGCGGGGCGATCACCAGGTTTTCCAGCACCGACAAGTGCGGGAACAGGTTGTATTGCTGGAACACAAAGCCGACGCGCTTGCGCAACTCGATGCGCTGGGCTTCCTGGACCAGGCTGTCGACCTGGGTCTGGTCCACGCGAATGCTGCCGCGCTGGGGCTGCAACAGCCCGGTGATGCAGCGCAGGATCGTGGACTTGCCCGAGCCCGACGGGCCGATGATCGACACGGCCTGGCCGCGCAGCACGTCGAGGTCGATGCCCTTGAGCACCGGGTTGGCGCCGAACGACAAGTGCACATCCCGCAGGCTCACCAGGGGTTCAGTAGAAGGCATAACGGCGCTCCAGGTGTTGGGTCAGGCGGGAAATCGGGTAGCAGTACGCAAAGAACAGCACCAGCAGGCTCAGGTAGATCACCACGGTAAAGCCGGTCATGTTCACGGTGTTGCTGGCGATCTGCGCGGTGTCGATCACATCATGCACGCCCACCAGCGAGGCCAGCGCGGTGCCCATGGTGACCACCGCGTAGAGGTTCATCCACGGCGGCAACATGCGCTTGAAGCACTGCGGCAGGATGATCGAGCGAAACAGCTGGCCACGGGTGAACGCCAGGGACCGCGCGGCTTCCCATTGGGTGCTGGGGATCGAACCGATGGCGCCACGGAAGATTTCCGCGACATTGGCGCTGGCCGGCAAGGCCAGGCCGATAGTGACCTTGACCCAGTCGGGGAACGACACGTAGCCGCTGCCGATCCGGATCTCGAACGGGAACACATAGGTGGTGAAGTAGATCAGCACCAGCCATGGCGCATTACGAAACACCTGCACCCACAGCCGCGCCACAAAGCCCAGGGGCGACAATGCCAATGCACCGATCAACAGGCCCAGCACCGAACCAATGCCGATCGCCAGCAGGCTGATCAGAATGTTCTGGCCAAAGCCTGCGACCAGCGCCGGCGACCATTGCCACAACGCCGACAGCACGGGAAATGAATCAATGGCCATAGCCGGGCATCCTCAGGCGCGCTTCAAGCCAGCGCCCCACACAATTGACGATAAAACTCAGCAGGCCGAAAAAGCTCAGGATCAGGAGCATCAGCTCCAGCACGTTGTCACTCTGGGTCCAGATCATGATCGCCGCGTAGGTGATGTCGCCCACCGCAATCGCGGAGGCCACGGCGGTCATCTTCACTAGGTCGATCAGGTTATTGATCAGCGACGGCAAGGCGAAGCGTAGCGCCAGGGGCAACTGCACATTCCACAGCAACTGGCGGCGACTGAAGGCCAGGGAGCTGGCGGCCTCCAGCGTGACGGCGGGCACCGCTTCGATGCCGGCGCGCAAGGCCTCGGCATGGAACGCGCCCTTGTGCAGGGAGATCACGATCACCACCCAGGCAAACGGCGTGAGCGGGTTGGCCGCGCCGACCGCCTGGGTCAACAGCATGTTCAACACCAGGAACGCGCAATACAGCTGCACCAGCGTCGGCGTGTTGCGCGTGACTTCCACGAACACCCGCGCCGGCTTGGCCAGCCAGGGGTTGCCTGAAGTCAGCATCGCTGCCAGCGTGATCCCCGCCAGCAGGCTGCCGAGGATGGTGAACAGGCACAGCAGGCCGGTGGTCAGCGCGCCCTGGACCAGGCTGCCGCGCTGATAGGCGTCGAGCAGGAAGGTGTAGTTCAGGCCGATACGCGCGGCCCAATCGACGAAAAGCTCCATCATTGCAATTTTCCGCAGGCTGTCACGATACGCCGCCCGGCTTCGGCAACGCTGTCGGTCGCGGTGGCGATGGACAGGCGGAACCACGGCGACAGGCCATAGGCACTGCCCGCCACGCCGGCCACGCCTTCCTCCAGCAACCAGGCCACCACATCGGCGTCATTGTCGATACGCTGGCCGTCCGGACGAGAACGCCCCATCAGCCCGGCGCAACGCACGAAGACGAAGAAGCCGCCTTGGGGCTCGAGTACGTCCAGTCCATCGATGTTTTTCAGCGCCTCGACCAGCATGTCGCGGCGCAATTGATAGGCTGCGACCTGCTCCGCGAGGAAGTCCAACCCGCCGGTATACGCCGCCAACGCTGCCGCCTGCCCCACCGATGAGGCGCCGGAAGTGGATTGGGATTGCACCACCGCCATGGCGTCGGTGAGGGTTTTCGGCCCCGCCCCAAAGCCGATGCGCCAGCCGGTCATGGCGTAGGTCTTGGACACGCCGCCCACCAGCAGGCAGCGCGCCTGCAAATCCGGCGCGACATTCAACAGGCTCTGCGCCGGGCGACCATCGAAGCGGATGTGTTCATACAGCTCGTCCAGCAGGATCAATACGTGGGAATGACGCCGCAGCACCTCGGCCAGCGCCTGCAGCTCGGCTTCGCTGTACACCGCGCCACTGGGGTTGCCGGGGCCATTGAGGATCAGCCAGCGTGTGCGTGCGCCGATGTGCTGCTCCAATTGCGCCGGCAGCAGCTTGCAGCCCTGCTCCAGGCCGCATTCGATAAACACCGGTTCGCCGCCATTGAAACGCACGCTGTCCGGGAAAGACGGCCAGTACGGCGTCGGCACCAGCACTTCATCACCGTCATCCAGGGTAGCGGCGAAGGCATTGAAGATGATCTGCTTGGCGCCATTGGCAATCACGATGGACGCCAGCGGGTAGTCGAGTTGGTTTTCTTCGGCCAGCTTGCGCTGCACCGCGACGCGCAAGGCTTTAACGCCCGGCGTCGGTGTGTATTTGGTCGCACCGGCAGCGATGGCTGCGCAGGCGGCCTGCTTGATGTGCTCGGGCGTGTCGAAATCCGGCTCGCCGGTGGTGAGGTCGAGGATGTCGCGACCGGCATCGCGCAATTCAGTCGCGCGGGATTTGGCCGCGGCGTTGGCGGACAGCGACACTCGCTGCACGCGCCGGGACAGGCGTACGGTCATGGCTGAACCTCGAGGACTTTGCCGGGGTTGAGCAGGTTGTGCGGATCCAGCGCCTGCTTGATGCGGCGCATCAGGTCCAGCTCCACCGGGCTTTTATAGCGGCCGAGCAGGCCGACCTTGCGCTGGCCGATGCCATGCTCGGCGCTGATCGAACCGCCGTGGGCGTTGGCGCTGTCATGCACCAGCGCGCTCAATTGCGCGTAATGGGCCATATGCGCCTCCACCGTCGAATCCAGCGGATGGGCCACGTTGTAATGCAGGTTGCCGTCGCCCAGATGGCCAAAGGTGAAGTTGCGCACGCCGGGGAAATGTTCCTGGAGCACTGCATCGGTGTGGGCAACGAAGGCCACCACCTGAGAAATCGGCACCGAGATGTCGTGCTTCATGTTGCCCCCGGCACGTTTCTGCGCCTCACTCATGTTCTCGCGCAGCAGCCACAAGGCGTCGCTTTGCGCCAGGCTTTCGGCGATCAGGGCGTCGGCGATCAATTCGTGCTCGAAGGCTTCGCCAAGCACGTGTTCAAAAGCCTCGCGGGCATGGCTTTCGCCATGGTTATCCGAGAGTTCGATCAAGGCAAACCAGGGTTGGCGCGCGCTGCTGAACGGCTGGGGGCCTTCAGGGAACTGGTCGCGCAGCAAGGCCAGGCAATCGGCGCTGAGTAATTCGAAAGCGGTGAGATTGGCGCCAAAACCGGCACGGGCGTGGGACAGGAACGCCACCGCCTGGGCCAGCTCATCAAAGGCCAACAGTGCGGTGGCCTGGGCCTTGGGCAGCGGGAACAACTTCAAGGTGGCGGCAGTAATAATGCCAAGGGTGCCTTCGCTGCCGATGTACAGGTCGCGCAGGTCGTAGCCGGTATTGTCCTTGCGCAAACCGCGCAGGCCATCCCATATCTCGCCTTCGGCGGTGACGACCTCCAGGCCCAGGGTCAGCTCACGGGTGTTGCCATAGCGCAGCACTGCGGTGCCGCCGGCATTGGTGCCGAGGTTGCCGCCGAGGGTGCAACTGCCTTCGGCGCCCAGGCTCAACGGAAACAGACGGCCGGCCTCGCGGGCCAGGTCCTGGACGTTTTGCAGGATGCAGCCGGCTTCTACCGTGAGGGTGTCATTGTCGGTATCGACATTGCGCACACGGTTCATGCGGTCGAGCAACAGCAACACCGAGCGCCCGCTGGCATCCGGCGTCGCGCCGGCCATCAGGCCGGTGTTGCCGCCCTGCACCACGATGGGCGCTTTCAACGCCACACAGGCGCGCACCACCGCGGCAACTTCTTCGGTATTCCCTGGGTGCACCGCCGCTACCACCCGCCCGCTATAACGGCCCTGTTTATCGGTGAGGCGGTGCGCCGCCTCATCACTGGTTTGTACATGGGCCGCGCCGAGCAGTTGTTGCAAGGTGGCGAACAGCGCATCACTCATGGCTGAACTGCTCATGCAGGTCGCGCAAGGCCTGGGACGGCGCCATGCCGGTGCGCTCGCCGAGGGCGATCAGGAAGCCGCTTTTATGCCAGCTCTTCACGATGGCATCGAGTCTGGCCTGGGTGTCGTGCTCGCCCTTGCGAATCCAGATCACCGATTTCGACGGGATCAAATCGCCAGGCAACGGGATTTCATAACCGGCCCACTCGGCATCGCTGAGCAGCGCATGCATGGTCGGGCTGACATGTACGGCGGCCACGCAACCATTGCCACGCAGCGAGAGCAGCGATTCGGATTGGCTGCGGAACGCCTTGATCTGTGCGCCGTAGGTCTCCTGCAAAGGCTTGATGAAGTTACTGCCCTGGGACACGCACACCGGCTGGCCCTTGAGGTCGGCCCACTGCTGGATGCCGGCGCCTTTGCGAATCAACGCAGCGCCGCCGACTTCTTCATAGGGCGTAGGCACGTAGTCGAGGATTTCGGCGCGCTCTTCGGTGAACTGCATATTGGCGATCAGAATGTCGACCTTGCCCTGTTGCAGGAACTGCACGCGGTTGGGCGCCAGCACCGAGACAGTCTGGGTCTCGACACCCAGCGCCTGGCCGATGCCTTTGGCCAGCTCGACGTTGTAGCCCAGGTGTTCGCCGGTCTTGGGATCAATGGTGCCGAACGGCGGACCGCTGAGGATCACGCCGACGCTGACGACGTGGCGTTGCTGGATCTTGTCGAGGGTGGCGTCGGCATGGGCGAGGCCCGCGCACAGGGCCAGGCCGAGTGCGGTGAAGGTTTTCAGGTTCATGCTCAGGCGCCCTTGAACTGTTTCTGCAATTCCACCAGGGCCGGTGATGCCGGACTGATGCGGTTGCGGGTCTGGGCGTCGATCAGCCAGCCGCTGCGGTGCAGTTCCTTGACGATCGGGTCGAGCCTGGCCTGGGTGTCATTCTCGCCACGACGGGTCCAGATCACCGACGGTGCCGGGTTGAGCTCCGGACCAAGGACGCGGTAGTCCTTCCATTCGGCACTGTCGTTGATCAACGGGTTGATCAGGGTAGAGTCGTGTACCGCCGCGACGCAGTTGTTGCCCCGCAGGGCCAGCAGCGATTCGGACGAGCTCTTGAACGCCTTGAGTTGCGCGCCGAACCCGGTCAGCGGCTTGACGTAGCTGCTGCCCTGGGAGGTGCACACGGGTTGGTCCTTGAGGTCTTCCCAGCGGGTGATCTGGCTGTCTTTGAGCACCGCAGCCGCACCGCCGACGCGGTAGAACGGCGTCGGCACGAAGCCGAGGATTTCACCGCGTTCGGCGGTCCATTCCATATTGGCGATGAGCAGGTCGACCTTGCCCTGTTGCAGGAACTGCACGCGGTTGGCCGGCAATACCGGCACCAGTTGCACTTCGGCCTTGAGTTGACGGCCCAGCTCATTGGCCAGGTCGACGTTCAAGCCCTTGGGCTGTTGCGTGGCCGGATCGATGCTGCCAAACGGCCCGCCGGACAACAACACGCCCACCACCAGCACATGGCGCTGCTCGATCTTGTCCAGGGTCGCATCGGCCTGCGCCGCCACACTGCCGCCCAGGGCGATCATCGACCCCAGGGCCACCGGCAACCATTTCTTCAACATCATTGGACTTCCCCCTGGCGAATGATCGGCGTACCCCGACCTGATGGAGGGGCATGCTAGGGAGAGTGCGCGGGCAACGGAAATGCAAATATCTCATATCGTTATAACTTGCCGTGTCCGCCCCGCCTTCGTTTTTGGCATAACCCTTTATTTATTGACCCACGCAAAAATAATCTCCAGAAAAGCATAAATATCTGTAATGTTTAACTTCACGTCCTTGATATAAAACCGCCCCTGGAAATGGCCATGTCGACCCTCGACCTTGAACTCCTGCGCACCTTTATCGCCGTGGTCGACCACCACAGTTTCGCCGAAGCCGGCACGCACCTGGCGCGCACCCAGTCGTCCGTGACCCAGCATATGCAGCGCCTGGAGCAGCAAGTGGGGGTCAGCCTGTTCGAGAAGCGCGGCCGGCAAAAACAACTGACCGAGCCCGGCCTGCAACTGCTGCGCCATGCGCGGCAGATGCTGGCGCTGAATGACGATGCCTTGAATTCCCTGCGCGAGAGCAGCCTGAGCGGTGTGCTGCGCATCGGCTCGCCCCACGATATTGCCGACACCATCCTGCCGCCGATCCTCAGCCATATCGCCCGCTCGGCGCCGCGCCTGCGCCTGGAGATCGACGTGGGCCGCAGTCCGTTCCTGATGGACGACCTGCACCGGGGCAAGGTGGACATGGTGATCTCCACCCGCGCCGACCCGAACCTGGAAGGCTTTGCGCTGCGTACGTCGCCGGTGTGGTGGATCTGTTCGGCGCAGTACATCCACCAGCCGAGCGAGCCGCTGCCGCTGATCCTGGTGGATGAGCCGAGCATCTACCGGCGCTACGCGCTGGAGGCGCTGGAACGGGCGAACATTCCCTGGCGCCAGGCGTACCTGGCGTCGAACCTGATCGGGATTAAAGCGGCCACTCGCGCGGGCCTGGGGGTGACGCCGCGCAGCATGGAAATGCTCGGCCCGGACATGCGCGTGCTGGGCGAAACGGATGGGTTGCCGAGGTTGCCGGAGGTCACGTATTACCTGTGGATTCGGCCGAATACGGCGAACCCGATTGCGCGCAAGGCGTATGACTTGATTCGGGGCAGCCAGGGCCTGTAAAGACGGGGCTGGCATCTGGATTTTATCCCGTTAGAATCATCGCCATTCCCGCCTGCCCTCCCTGACACGAGCCCCTTCATGAGCTTTGATTTCGACACGATCCACCCCCGCCTCGGCACCGGCAGCACCAAGTGGAACCGCTACCCGGCCGATGTGTTGCCGATGTGGATCGCCGACATGGACATCGCCGCGCCGCCCGCCGTGCTGCAGGCCCTGCACGCGCGCCTCGACCAGCAGATTCTCGGCTACAGCGTGGCCGGCCCGGATGTACGCGAGGCCATCGTGGCCGACCTGTGGGCCAAGTACGCCTGGCGCGTGCAGCCCGACGACCTGCTGTTCCTGCCCGGCGTCGAGCCTGGCTTCAATATGGCGCTGCACGCCTTCGTCCAACCGGGCCAGCCGGTGGTGCTGCAAACCCCCAACTACCGGCCGATTCGCCTGGCGCCCGGCCACTGGAACCTGCCGCGCATCGAAGTACCGTTCGAATTGAACAACGCTGAATACGTCACCCCCATGCCCGCCCTGCGCGAGGCCCTGAGCGGCGCCGGCGCACTGCTGCTGAGCAACCCGCACAACCCGATCGGCAAGGTCTTCCCCCGCGAAGAACTGCTGGCCCTGGCCACTGCCTGCCTGGAAAACGGCGCGCTGATCATCAGCGACGAAATCCACGCCGAACTGTGCTTCGACGGCCGCCGCCACATCCCCACCGCCAGCCTTAGCCCTGAGATTGCCCAGCGCACCATCACGCTGATGTCGGCGAGCAAGGCCTACAACGTGGCCGGCCTGAAGACCTGCTTTGCGGTGATCCAGAACGCCGAGATCCGCGAGCGCTTCAACCAGGCCCGCTGCGGCATGGTCGACAGCGTCAGCCCCCTGGGGCTGGAAGCCACCCGCGCTGCCTACAGCCAGTGCGGTGAATGGCTCGACGCGCTGAAGCACTACCTGCAAGCCAACCGCGATTACCTTCTCGACGCCGTGCAAACCCGTTTGCCCGGCGTGGTGATGCATGCGCCGCAAGGCACCTTCCTCGCCTGGCTGGACTGCAGCGCCCTGGGCCTGGACGACCCACAGCAGTTCTTCCTCGAACAGGCCAAGGTCGGGCTGAGTGCGGGGATCGAATTCGGTGACGACAGCCAGCAGTTCGTGCGCCTGAACTTCGGCTGCCCACGGGCTTTGCTGGAAGAGGGTCTGCAACGTATGGAGCGTGCGCTGCAGCAACGCTGAGGCAGGCTTTATGGATGTGGGAGCAGCGCTCCCACATCCGGTGGGCTTCACAGCTTGGCGATGGACACTTCGGTGGACTTCACGAAGGCAATCACTTCGCTGCCCACCTTCAATTCCAGGTCACGCACCGAGCGGGTGGTGATCACCGAGGTGACGATGCCGGACGCGGTTTGCACGTCGATTTCGGACACCACCTCCCCCAGCAGGATTTCCTTGATCACACCCTTGAACTGGTTGCGCACGTTGATCGCTTTAATGGTCATGTCGGCTTTCCTTTTGGCTGTTGGGTCAATCCGCACGAATGCGCAGGCCCTCAAAGTGCGCCATCACGCAGAACATTAAAAGGAATATATAACTCTTTATTTATTCCATAAAAATATATGCGCACTGTTGCCCCACCAACAGCCGATCAACAATTTGCTACCCCCGTAGCAGCTGCGGATTTGGATAAGGCGATATTTACGGTTAAGACGATCTCTACGCGGGGTAGCGGTAACCTTGGCATAGAGACTGCATATTCCTGTAAAGCATGATGAGACATTAAAAATCATCTTTCTGAATATAAGAAAAGCCTTCTCTCAACGCCTTGTCCGGAGCTGTTCCATGAAACCCTTCACCCAGCGTCTACTCGGCGCCTGCGCCCTCATCCTGAGCCTGCAGGCACATGCCTATGCCGCCGAAACCGATCCCGCCGAAGTCAACCTCGACTACGCCTACTACTCGCCGGTCAGCCTGGTGCTCAAGCACTTCGGCTGGCTGGAACAGGCCCTGCCCCACAGCAAGGTCGGCTGGGTACTCAGCCAGGGCAGCAACCGCTCCCTGGAATACCTCAACAGCGGCGGCGTGGATTTCGCTTCGTCCGCAAGCTTGTCCGCCGTGTTGAGCCGCGCCAATGGCAGCCCGATCAAATCGGTGTACGTCTACAGCCGCGCCGAGTGGACCGCCCTGGTGGTGCGCAAGGACTCGCCGCTCAACAGCGTCAGCGACCTGAAGGGCAAGAAAATCGCCGCGACCAAAGGCACCGACCCGTACCTGTTCACCCTGCGCAGCCTGCAACAGGCCGGGCTGAAAAAAGACGACGTGGAACTGGTGCACCTGCAACACCCGGACGGCCGCACCGCCCTGGAAAAAGGTGACGTGGACGCCTGGGCCGGCCTCGACCCGCACATGGCCGCGAGTGAAATCCAGGCCGGTTCGCGCCTGCTGTACCGCAACAAGGATTTCAACAGCTATGGCGTGGTGAGCGTCACCGAGCAGTTCGCCAAGGCGCACCCACAGACCATCACCAAGGTGCTCGGGGCGTATGAAAAAGCCCGGGATTGGGCGGTGAAGCACCCCGATGAATTCGCCAGGTTGCTGGCGGATGAATCCGGCCTGCCGCTGGAAGTGGCCAAGCTGCAATTGTCGCGCACCGATCTGAGCACGCCGTTGTTGAGCGCCAAGGATGTGCAGTCGTCGAAGGCGGCGGCGCCGATCCTGGTGTCCGAGGAATTGGTGCGTCGCGGGGTGAATGTGGACCAGGTGATCGATCAACTGATCGACCCTTCGTTCGGCCAAACCCTGTCGAAGCAATAAGGGGCGCGCGATGACCAGCAAAAGCCAGGCATTGCCCCTTCCGGTCCCCGCGGTCAGCCAGCGCAGCGCCTGGCCACGACGGTTCAAAGGCCTGGTCCTGCCGGTGCTGATCCTGTTGATCCTGGAAGTGGTCGTGCGGGTGGGCTGGCTGCCGTCCTACCAGATGCCGGCCCCCAGCGAGATCGCCGTGACCCTCACCGACCTGGCCGAGGGCGCCTTGTGGAAACACATCAGCGCCAGCCTCGCCCGCGTGCTGCTGGGCTTTGCCATCGGCGCCAGCCTGGCCCTGGTGTTTGCCGCCTGGGTCGGTTTGAGCCGTGAAGCCGAAGCCTACCTGGAGCCGACCTTCGCCGGCCTGCGTTCGATCCCGAGCCTGGCCTGGGTGCCCTTGCTGCTGCTTTGGCTGGGCATCGATGAAACCTCGAAGATTGTGCTGATCGCCATTGGCGCGTTTTTCCCGGTGTACCTCAATGGCGTCGCGGCGATTCGCGATATTGATCGCAAGCTGGTGGAAGTCGGGCAAATGTACGGTTTCAGTCGCCGCCGCCTGGTGCGCCGGATCCTGCTGCCCGCGGCCCTGCCCGGCCTGTTCACCGGGCTGCGCAGTGGCTTGAGCCTGGCGTGGATGTTCCTCGTGGCGGCCGAACTGATCGCGGCGACCAAGGGTTTGGGTTACCTGCTCAGCGATGGGCGGGAAACCTCACGGCCCGACATTGTGCTGGCCGCCATCATCGTATTGGCGCTACTGGGCAAGGTCAGCGACGGCCTGCTCGCGGCGCTGGAGAAACGCTGCCTGGCCTGGCGCGACACCTTCACCGGCCAAGGAGCGGAACAATGAGTACGCAGCCGTTATTGGACATTCGGGTGGAGCGTAAAAGCTTTGCCAGCACCACCGTGTTGAAAGACGTACGCCTGGCCTTGCAGCCGCGCGAAGCGGTCAGCCTGCTGGGCCCCAGTGGCTGTGGCAAAAGTACCCTGCTGCGGATCGTCGCCGGGTTGGAAAAGGACTTCCAGGGCGAACTGCGCAGCCCTGACGGCGACGTGGCGTTCGTGTTCCAGGAACCGCGCCTGATGCCCTGGCTCACGGTGGAGCAGAACATTGGTTTCAGCGATGACAACCGCTACGACAGGGCCTGGGTCACACAATTGATCGAGGAAGTCGGCCTCAAGGGCTTCGCCCAGGCGCTGCCCAAGGCGTTGTCCGGCGGCATGGCACAGCGGGTGGCGATCGCACGCGGCCTGTATTCACGTCCGCAGGTGTTGCTGCTCGACGAACCGTTCAGTGCGGTGGATGCCTTCACCCGCATGAAGCTCCAGGACTTGCTGCTGCAACTGGCCGCGCACCACGCCATCGCCCTGTTGCTGGTGACCCATGATGTGGACGAAGCGCTGTACCTGAGTGACCGGGTGCTGGTGATGGACAACCGGCCCAGCAGCATCCGCCAGGAGCTGACGATCGACCTGCCGCACCCGAGGGATCGGCGTGATCCGTTGCTGGCCCGGCTCAAGGCGCGGGCCTTGACCGAGTTGCAGCGTGCCCACGTGATCTGAGGACTACTCGTAACCTGTGGCAATCCCGCTCACCACAGGCTAGGAGTAGTTCCCAGATCACGTGGGCACGTGGAGGTGCAATCTCGAATGCGTTATTGGGTGAGCCTGCGCAAGCTTATTGTGGTGAGCGGGCTTGCCCCGCGCAGGGCTGCGCAGCAGCCCCAATCAGGATCACTGTGTTCTGTCAGGTAAACCGCAGCGCCTGGTTTTGGGGCTGCTGCGCAGCCCTGCGCGGGGCAAGCCCGCTCACCACAGCAAGCCCGCTCACCACAGCAAGCCCACTCAGCACAATAAGCTTGTTCACCGCAACAAGCAGGCTGGCCACAAAACCGCATTACGCCGCCTTGCGCAGGCTCACCCAATAACGCATTCGAGCTTGCACCTCCAGCCCCAGGGTCGAGGCCAGCAGGTTGAGGATGCGGTCGGTGTCATCCAGGCGAAAACTGCCGGTCACCCGCAGCGTTTCCAGGCTGGGATCCCAGCGCAATACGCCCGGACGATAGCGTTCCAGCTCGCGCAGAAAATCCCCCAGCAACTGGTTCTGTGCGGTCAACACGCCGTCGCGCCAGCCTAATTGCAGCACATCGAAGGGCACCGAGGCGCCAAGCCCGGCGGCTTTCAACGGCGCTTGCTGGCCCCCCTGCAATGTCGCCAGGTTTGCGCGCAAATCACGCACCTGCACCGTGCCCTTGAGCACCGACACCAGGCAGCCGGAAGGCAGTTGACGCACGCACACCTCGGCCTGGCTGACGAGCAATTGGCCGTAGCGGGTTTGCACCGTCATCGCCGCCGTACCCGGAACGTTCAGCGCCAGCTCACCGTCGACCAGGGTGATGCGCCGTTGTGCCAGGTCCACGTCTACGGCTGTAGCGGTATTGAGTTGCAGGCTGCCCCCCTCGGCCAACGGCAGGCGTTTGCGTTCGCCGGTAGCGGTGTGCAAATCGGCACGCCAGGCGTCGATGGGCAACTGGCGGCTGATCAGCCAGGCCGCCGGCACCAGCGCCGCCACCCCCAGGGCGCGCTTGAGCACGGCACGTCGCCCCGGTTGCGGGCGGTCGAGGCTGGCCATGGCGAGCGCCTGGGGCAAATCGCTGAAACGCTGGCGCAGGGTTTGGGCTCTTTGCCAGGTCTGTTCATGCTGGGGATGGCTGTCGCGCCAGTGCTGCAAGGCGGCGTGATCGCGCTCGGTGGCCGCGCCGGATTCGAGCAGCGCCAGCCACTGGGCGGCGGCGCGCGCGACGTCGCGGCTCACAGCTCCACCAGCAGGCAATGCTCGTAGGCCTGGGCCATGTAGCGCTTCACCGTACGTTCGGACACGTCAAGGCGCTCGGCAATCTCGCGGTAACCCAGGCCTTCCAGCTGGCTCCATAGAAACGCACGGCGCACCAGCACGGGCAAGCCGTCGAGCAATTCATCCAGGGCTTGCAGGGTTTCCAGCACCAGCCAGCGCTGTTCGGGCGACGGCACACAGGTGTCGGGCAAGGTGGCCAGGGCATTCAGATACGCCTGTTCCAAACTGCGGCGCTGATGAAAATTCACCAGCAGGCGCTTGCCCACCGTTACCAGGTACGCCCGGGGTTCCTGCATCTGCGCAATCGGCTGCGCACTGGCAAGCACCCGCAGGAACGTATCCTGGCTCAGGTCGGCCGCATCCCAGGCATTGCCCAGGCGCCGCCGCAGCCAGCTTTCCAGCCAACTGCGATGGTCACGGTACAAGCTCGATAGCGTCAGTTCAGGAGCGTGCGTGGGGACAACAGCATCATTCATGGCAACAACCTGCACGGCGCGATTGAGTCTCAAATGAGATTCATTCTATTTAATATCGTGCCGGGACACCATGATCTTTTCAACTTCGCGTTTATACCGACGCCTCGGCATCAAACACCCGCCCACGCCCCACGACACTGCCTGGCACCAACAGCGCCCCAGGCGCCAGCACCGCGTTAGCGCCGATCCGGCATTGATCCCCCAGCAACGCGCCGAACTTGTCGCAGCCGCTGCGCTGCAACACCCCGTCAACCCGTACCAGTACTTCCTTGTCGTCCCGCTCGTTGCGGTAGTTGGCGACGATACTTCCCGCCTCGAGGTTGACCCCATGGCCCAGCACTGAATCACCGACAAAGTTGAAGTGAGCCAGTTTGCTGCCGCTGAACATGAAGGTGGTTTTCAGTTCGGCGCCGGGGCCGATGATGCAGTGCTCATCCACCCAGCACCCACCGCGCAGCAGCGAGCCGCTGGCGATAAAGCAATGGGCGCCGATGATCAGGGGCGGCTTGAGCAAGGCACCGGGTTCGACGATGGCGGTACGGTGGATGGCGACTTCGTCGTGCACGCGGTAGTCGTCGGCCGGCAGTTCGGCGAGCATCTGACGAACAACGGCCGGCGCCTGGGCGACCAGGGCCCAGGGCGCCAGGCCGGCCCACGGGGCCAAGGGGGATTGAGCAAGGTTGGCGATGTAGTCGGCGAGTCGAATCAAGGTCGAGCCCTCACGTGGTCAGAGACAGTCAAGAAACCCACATTGGCGATCATTCGACCTCGAGTACAGCACTTCCAGGCCCTCGCCTCTCACAGACCGCGCTTGCGCAACCACTGCAAAAAGCCCTTTTTCACCGGCACCACCGGCGCTTCCTGGGTCAGGACCTGGGCGGCGTGCAGGCGGAAATCCAGCAGCGCCTTCATCGCCTCGCCGATGTCGTGACGCGCGTCCAGGCACGGTTTCAAGTATTCATTCTCGATGCGGTACAGCGTGCAGAAGGTCTTGGCGGAAAAGTCCGCCAGCGCGGCCTGGTCAGACAAGATCCCGGCCTCGCCAATCACTTCTCCCGGCCCCATGCGCCCGGCTTCGAATACATGGCCGCCCTTGGTCAACATCACCGAAACCACACCGGACTCGACGATAAACAAATGATCGCTGACCTCCCCCGCCGGCAGGATCATCTCGCCGGCGCGGTAGGTGTGCAGGGTCATGTTCTGGCTGAAGGTGTCTTTCTCTTCCTGGCGCAGGGTGGAGAAAATCGACGACCGCTCCAGCAACGCCCGCGCGGCGGACATGGCCGGCGGCGCGCTGCTTTCGGTGGCGGACAGCACAGCCACGCCCGCCGCCTGCAGGTGCCGGAACGCCAGGTCATAGAGCTGGTTGCGCACCTCGCGCTTGAGGGCCATGGCTGGCACGAAGCCGCTGATTTCATACTCCACGCCGCCACTGGCAGAGGTCTTGAACGCCACGCTCGGCGCCGGCTTGGCCAACAGTGGCCGGCACCCCTGCATCGCACGCTCCAGCGCCTCGATCACGGTTTGCGGGCGCGCATGGGGGCTGACCTGCAGGCTGACCGCCAGGCCGAACATATCCGCCGGGCGCGAAAAGTTGATGATCTTGGCCTTGGCCGCCAGGGAGTTGGGGATCACCGCCAGGCTGCCCTGGGAGGTTTGCAGGCGCGTGGCGCGCCAGTCGATGTCGGTGACCCGCCCTTCGGTGCCGTCGATGGAGATCCAGTCATCGATCTGATAAGGCTTGGTGGTGTTGAGCACGATCCCGGAAAACACATCGCTGAGGGTACTTTGCAACGCCAGGCCGACGATGATCGCCACCGCGCCGGAGGTGGCCAGCACGCCCTTGACCGGCAGGTCGAGCACGTAGGCCATGGCGGCGATGATCGCGATGAGGAAAATCACCGCGCCCATCAAGTCCTGCAACAACCGCCCGGTGTGGCCTACCCGCTGCATCATCACCGCGCCCAGCAACACCGTCAGCGTACGCGCCGCAAACAGCCACCAGCCGATCTGCAGGGCCGTGGCGGCCAAGTGCAAGGCGGTACTGTCGGCATAGGGCGCAAGTTGCATGGGGTTCATGCCGTCGTTGAACAGCACGGCACTGAACACGGCAAAAATCGCCAGTCGCGCAGCCAGCTTCCAATTGGCCAGGTCGGCAGAGATCAGGCGCCACACGGCGATGTCGATAAAGATCAGCGCCACGGCGCACAGCATCGGGTGATCAGCGATAAATGAGGGCATCCAGGCGACTCCAGGGCGAATGACGGGAAGATCGCATGAAATGCCGTTCCAGGGTATAGCGAAAAAAAGTGGGAGGAGGCTTGCCTCCGATAGCCGAGTGTCAGGTTGAACCTCTGTACCTGATCCACCGCCATCGGGGGCAAGTCGAATCGTCGCACCGCCCCTCCCACATTGGCCTTGTGGCCGACCTTAATCCTGCATCTGTCCGAAACGACCCGATTGGAAATCCGCAAACGCCTGGTGAATCTCCTGCTCGGTATTCATCACAAACGGTCCATGCCCAACGATAGGCTCGTCAATCGGTTCGCCGCTGAGCAGCAGGACCTTGGCGTCGTCGTTGGCCTCCAGGGTGAGTTGGCGGCCGTCGCGTTCGAATAACGCCAGTTGGCCTTGGCGTGCGACTTCTTCGCCATTGACCAGCACCGTGCCGCGCAGGATCACCAGGGCGGTGTTGCGCCCGGCGTGCAGGTCGAGGGTGACGGGCTTGCCGGCGTTGAGGCGCAGGTCCCACACATCGATCGGCGTAAAGGTGCGCGCCGGGCCCTGGGTGCCGGCGAATTCACCGGCGATCAGGCGCAGGTGGCCGGCGTCGTTGGCCAGGGGCAGCAAGGGGATATCGCCGTCGACGATGGTCTGGTAGCCCGCGTCGGCCATTTTGTCCTTGGCGGGCAGGTTGACCCACAGTTGCACCATCTCCAACGCACCGCCGCTGCGGGCGAAGGCGGCGGAGTGGAATTCCTCGTGGAGGATGCCCTTGGCGGCGGTCATCCATTGCACATCGCCCGGGCCGATTTTGCCGCCGGCGCCGGTGGAGTCGCGGTGTTCGACTTCGCCATCGTAGACGATGGTCACGGTTTCAAAACCGCGATGGGGGTGCTGGCCGACGCCGCGACGCTGGTCTGTCGGGGTGAAATCGGCCGGGCCGGCGTGGTCCAGGAGCAGGAATGGGCTGATGTGCTTGCCCATCGAGTCGTAGGAAAACAGCGTACGCACGGGGAAGCCGTCGCCGACCCAATGGGCGCGAGGGCTGGTGTAGATGCCGATGAGTTTTTTCATGGTAGTCCTCCAAAGTGCATACACCTTAAAACTCGCAGCAATTCGGCGCTAGACGGTAAAAACAACCTTGATCGTCCTACCGGCAGGACGATCTACGGCGGCATCCTCACAAAAACAGCGTTAATGATAATGACTCGTAGTAATATCCACCCTCTCCCGCTCAACCCTCGAGGGCTGCAATGCCGTTTGCCCCTGCGCCTGCCGCACCGCGCGTACTGGTGGTGGATGACCACCGCAAGATTCGTGAACCCCTGGCCACGTACCTGCGACGTTACACCTTTGAGGTGCGCACCGCTGAAGACGCAGCCGGCATGTGGCAATTGCTCAAGACCCAGGCGTTCGATGTGGTGGTGCTCGACGTGCTGCTGCCGGATGGCGATGGCTTTGAGTTGTGCAACCAGTTGCATCGGCGCAGCAACACCCCGGTGATCCTGCTGACCGCCCGCGACACTGCCGCCGACCGCATACGCGGCCTGGACCTGGGTGCCGACGATTACGTCACCAAGCCGTTCGAGCCCCGGGAGCTGGTGGCGCGTATCAACAGCGTGCTGCGTCGTCAGGGCCGCGCTACCGGCCCCACCGCGCCCGGCGCCGGCGCACGGGCCTATGAGTTTGCCGGCTGGCACTTCAGTGTGACCAGCGCCACCTTACGCCGCGATGCCCACCCCGACATCCAACTCAGCACCGCTGAAAGCCGGTTGCTGCAGGTGTTCCTCGCCCACCCCAACACCCTGCTGCCCCGCGAACGCTTGATCGACCTCACCGCCGCCGCCGACAGCGATGTCAGCGACCGCGCCATCGACCGGCAAGTCAGCCGCCTGCGCCGCAAGCTGGCCCAGGGCGATGCGGCGCCGGAACTGTTGCGCACCATCTGGGGCGGCGGTTATCTATTGGCCGCCGAGGTCAGCGAATGCACGCCCTGAACCGGCTGTGGCCGCGCACCCTGGCACGGCAATTGAGCCTGTTGTTGTTGCTGGCACTGCTGGCGTCGAACGCCATTGCGATGTTGTTTTTGCAACGCACCGGCAGCCTGATCCACCCGCTGTCGCGCAGTTTCAGCCTGGAACGCCTGGGGATTGCCCATCACACGGCAATCGACCTGACCCCAGGTGAAACCGCGCACCTGCTGGCCGGCATGAGCACCGACGACACGCGCTTCTGGATCGGCCCCACGCCGGAGGTGGCGCCGTTTGCGCAACGCCCGGAAGAACAGCGCCTGGCCAACCAGCTGCGCCGCCAATTACAGCTGGATAACAGCGCCGCCATTGGTATGCAGTTGGAACGCATCAGCGGCGCCGACGCCCGCACCCATGTGTTCAGCCCCGCCGGGTGGGCGCCGTTGCGCCTGCGCAGCAGCGTGCCGCTGCCCAACGGTACCTACCTGAATGCCGTGCAATACCCCGCCGGCGCCTATGAATGGGGTCGCGTCCTGGCTTACAGCCTGCCGGTGACCACACTGCCGGTGCTGCTGATCGTGATGTTTTTCATTGCCCGCGTGGTGCGCCCGATCAAGACCCTGGCCCAGGCCACCGAGCGCGTCAGCCGCGGTGAATGGATCGCCCCGCTGGCGGAAACCGGCCCACAGGAAGCCCGCGACCTCACTGCCGCCTTCAACACCATGCAGGTCAACCTCGCACGGCATGTCGAAGGGCGCACGCGGATGCTCGCAGCGGTCAGCCATGACTTGAATACGCCGATCACCGAACTGCGCCTGCAAGTGGAGTTGCTGGAGCCCGGCGCAGCCCGCGATGACATGCTCGAAAGCCTCGGGGAACTGAGTGCGATGGTGCGTGAAACCCTGGATTTCGTGCGCGACGACGCGGTGCAGGAAGCGACTGCCACGCTTTCGTTGAGCGACTTGCTGGATGACCTGGCCAAGCGTTACCAACGCCTGCGACAGCCCGTCACCTGGGCCGGCGCACCCGCGTTACTGCTGACCTGCCGGCCGCTGGCGCTCAAGCGCGCACTGACCAACCTGATTGACAACGCCCTGCGCCATGCCGGCGACGCCGACCTGAGCCTGGCGCGCGAGGACAACGGTTGGCTGCGCATCGAGATTCTCGACCACGGCCAAGGTCTACCCGAGGCGTGGTTGAGCAAAGTCTTCGAGCCCTTCGTACAACGGGGTGTCAGTGACGGCGGCGTGGGGCTGGGCCTGGCGATCGCACGCTCGTGCATCCAGGCCCATGGCGGTGAACTGGTCTTGGAGAATCGCCCACCGGCCGGCCTGTGCGCGGTGGTGCGATTGCCCACAGCGCTCTAGAAGTTGAGCGTGGCGCCCATCCACAGGGTGCGGCCGTAGTTCACCGTGCCATAGGTTTCATCGTCCAGGCGCTTGTCGGTGAGGTTGTTGAGGGAGGCGTTGAGGGTCAACGAATCGCTCACGTCATAGGAGCCGCCCAGGTCGGCGGTGGTGTAGCCCGGCGCCGGTTCGTCGGTGGTGATGGTGTTGCCGGTTTCCTCGCCGTAGTAGCTCAGCGAGGCCCAGGCCTGGGTGCGATCGTTAATAGTCCACTCGGTACGCACATTGGCTTTTTGCTCAGGGGTGAGGGCCAGGGGCGCACCTTTGTTGGCACCGCTTTTCTGCTCGGAGTCGGTGTAGGTGTAGTTGGCCTTGAGCAGCACGCTGGGGTTGATGTCCCATTGGCCGTTGAGCTCAACGCCCTGGATGATCGCCTTGTCGACGTTGACCCGCTCCATGATGGTGTAGCCGTTCCAGCGCCGGTCGGTGGTGACGGTGGAAAGCTTGTCCTGGAAGTCGTTGTAAAACAGCGTCACGCCGCCGGACAGGTTGTCGCGGTTGCTCCACAGCGCCGAGACTTCGTAGTTGGTGCTGGTTTCGGGCTTAAGGTCCGGGTTGCCGAACATCACGAAGCGGTTGCGGCGCAGGTAGGCGTAATCCTCGACGACCGCACGCAGCTCGGGGGCCTTAAAGCCACGTGCAACACCGCCCTTGAACGTCCACTGCTCGGTGGCGCGCCACACCCCGTAGACCCGTGGGCTGAGGTGGGCGCCGTACTCTTCGTGCTCATCCAGGCGCAGGCCGGTGGTCAGGGCGAAGCTGTCGGTCATCGACCACTCGTTTTCCGCGAACAAGGCTTTTTGCACCACCGAGAATTTATAGTCGACGCGGTCACCGAGGCCCTGGTTCCAGTCGGTCAGCTCGCTTTTATTCCATTGCAGGCCCACGGTGCTGACGTTGCGGGCGGTGGGCACCACCAGCTTGGCGTCAAACACAGTGTTCTTGATCTCGGGTTTGCGCCCGTAGATGTCAGTCTGCGCCGGTGTCGCCTTGCCTTCACGGCTGGAGGTTTCCTGGGACAAGGCAATGTCCGAGGTGGCCCAGCCCCAGCGGCCCTGATGGGACAGCGACCAGTGATCGCGGTTGTTTTCCTGTTCGCGGGTGGCCCAGTTGGCGCTCATGCCGTCGCCATTCTTCAAGCGCGTGGCGCCGGCTTCCAGCAGGATGTCGTGGTCGATAGTGGGGGTGAAGGCCAGGCGCGCGGTGAGGTCGCGGTGGTCAGCCTTGCTGAAGCCATTGGTCTGCTCGATGTCGTCATCGGCCTGGCGGTCCAGGTAGCGGCCCCACACCTGCAAACCGAGGAAATCTTCCTTGAGCGGACCACTGAGGTAGAACTGGGTCTGGCGTGCATTGCCCTGGTCGCTGTGCTGGCGCGCCGAGTAGTCGTACCCGACGGAGCCGCCCCAGGTCGGTGAGACCTTGCGCGTGATCACGTTGATCACCCCGCCGATGGCATCCGAGCCGTACAGCGACGACATCGGCCCGCGCACCACTTCAATCCGCTCGATGGCCGCAGCGGGTGGCACGAAGCTCTGTTCATAGCCACTGTTGCCGTTGACCCGCGATTCCCGCGCACTCTGGCGCTTGCCGTCTACCATGATCAGGGTGTAGTCGGCCGGCATGCCACGGATGGAGATGTCGGTTTCATTCGCACCGCCGTTGACGGTGACGCCTTCCACGTCTTTAACCGCGTCGCCGAGGTCGCGGTAGGACTTGCGACGCAGCGCCTCGCCATCGATCACGGTGACCGAGGCCGGCGCGTCTTCCACGCTTTGCGCAAAACCGGATGCAGTCACCACTACATCATTGAGTTCCAGTGCAACAGGCTCATCGGCGTGGGCATGAAGACTGGCGGCCACCAGCAGGGCCAGGGGCGAGAAACGAAAAGCAGGCAGCATGGGCGAAGACCTTCGGATTAGACTCAAAAGAGAATCGTAATCATCCAGCCCCGAATAACTTGGACAAAGTGTGACAACTCAAGCCGCCGCGACCTCCGCGGTACGGCGCTCACGCAACAGATGGAAGGCCACGAAGGCCGTCACGGCAAAACACGCCTGGATCACGATCATCGGTGTGGCACTGCCGTCGCGCAGATGGCTCAGTAACAGGCCGCTGCAGGTCGCGCCGAACATCTGCGCAAAGCCCATCAAGCCCGCCGCCAAACCGGCGCGATGAGCGTTGGGCATGACCCCTCCGGTCACCGACCCGGGCAATACCAGGCCGCCGCCGAGGGTCGCCAGCGCAATGGGAATATCCAGGCCCAGTACCGACAGGCCAAACAGCGCATAAATCACCAGTGCGGCAATCCCGCCCATGGCCACCAGCGTCACGCCCATCGCCACAATCCGTTGCGGCCCCAGGCGCTGGATGTTGCGTCGGGTGTAGGTGGAACCGATGATCAGCATCGACACGATCAGGCCAAAATTGATGCCGTACTCCAGGCTGCTCAAGCCCAGCAGATTGATATACACCGCCGAGGAACCGGCGATCACCGCGAACATGGCGCCATAGGTACACGCCAGCGCCACGGCGAACGCGCGGTACGGGCGGCCCTTGAGCAGGTCCAGGTATTGCCCGCCGAGGGTGCGCCAGTGGCCGGCCTTGGGGTCGAGGAAGTGGTTGCTCTCGCGGAAGAACAGCAGCGCCAGCAGCAACACCCCACTGCCAATCGCCAGTGCCAGCAGGATCGGCGCACGCCAGCCCAGCAGCTTGATCAGCAGGCCGCCGACCATCGGTGCGACGACGATGGCGTACAGCATGCCGATCATGGTCAGCGCCAGCGCCGGCCCCGCCTGGGCCTTCCACACGTCACGCACCACGGTGCGCGCCAGTACCAGCGCAGCGCAGGCGCCAAGACCTTGCACGACGCGAGCGGCGATAAATTGCTGGATGTCATTGACCAGCAGCATCGACAAGGTCGCCAGCACATACAGCAACAGCCCGCCGAGCAGCACCGGACGGCGGCCGATGCGGTCCGACAGCGGGCCGAACAGCAGTTGCCCCAGGCCAAAGGCGGCGACAAACGCCGACAGTGCCATCAGCGCAGACCCCGGTGGCGCCAACAGGGCGTGCTCGATCAGACCCAAGCCTGGAATGATCAATTGGGTCGAGACTTCACCCAGCGCCGTCAAGGCCACCAGTAAAAACAACAAGCTTCGCGATGGGGCCGGGGTGTACGACATGGGGATTATCCGGGGCTGGTTTTATTTATATTTCGACCATAATATGCGTGAAAAATTATGTCCATAATTTTTTGCCCACTGGTCATCCCCGGAGCCCGACATGATCCCTCTCCCCTCGCGCCTTCTCACGCCCCTGGCCGTGTTGATCGTCCTCAGCGGCTGCAACAGCCAGGCCGACACCACCGCCCAAGCGCCGCAACCACGCCCGGTACTCGCCGCCAAGGTCGACGCCGCCGGCACTCAGCAAAGCGCCTATACCGGCGTGGTGGCTGCACGTACGGAAAGCGACCTGGGCTTCCGGGTCGGCGGCAAGGTCATCGAACGCAAGGTCGACCCCGGCCAGCATGTCTCCCGTGGCGACACCCTGCTGGTGCTGGACATCGGCGACTTCGAGCTCGCCCTGCGTTCGGCGAAAAACCGCGTCAACGCCGCCCAGGCCCAGCTGCGTCAGCGCCGCGACGATGAAAACCGCTACCAGCGCCTGTCCAGTACCGGTGCGGTGTCACGGCAGATCTTCGACCAGTCGGCCACCAACCTGCGCGTGGCCGAGGCCGAGTTGGCCGCGGCGCAATCCGACGCCAGCCAGATCGAGAACCGCCGCACTTATTCGGTGCTCAAGGCCGATGGCGACGGCATCATCACCGACGTGCGGGTGGACCGCGGCCAAGTGGTCGCCGAAGGGCAAGTCGTCGCGCGCCTGGCCCATGACGGCGCCCGCGAAGCCATCGTCAACCTGCCGGAAAACCAGCGCGACCAGGCCGCGCAAAAAGCCCTGGCCTTCCCCTTCGGCGCCCCGGACCAGGCGGTGACGGCGACCTTGCGCGAACTGTCGGCCAGCGCCGATCCCACCACCCGCACCTACCGCGCCCGTTATGTGCTGCACGGTAACGTCGAGCGCTTCGCCCTCGGCTCGACCATCACCGTGCGCCTGCAAGGCGACGGCCAGGCACAACAAACCCGCGTACCGATCGGCGCCTTGCACGATGCAGGGCAAGGCACCGGTGTGTGGTTGATCGGCGCGGATGACAAGGTCAGCTTCGCCGCCGTCAAGGTCGCCAGCCTCGGCCAGGAAGACGCCCTGCTCGACAGCGGCGTGAACCCCGGCCAGGTCGTCGTCGCCCTCGGTGCGCACCTGTTGCACAGCGGCGACGCGGTGCGCCTGTTGCCCGCCCAGGTACTGGCCCTCAACCGCAAACAGGACCAATGAGCATGCGCGGCATCAACCTCTCGGAACTGGCGGTCAAGCACCGCGCAGTCACGCTGTTTTTGATCATTGCGATCCTCGCCGCCGGGATCTTCTCGTTCGGCAAACTGGGGCGCGCCGAAGACCCGTCGTTTACCGTCAAGGTCATGACCATTACCGCCGCCTGGCCCGGCGCCACTGCCCAGGAGATGCAGGAGCAGGTGGCCGACCGCCTGGAGAAGCGCCTGCAGGAACTGGACTACTACGACCGCGTCGAGACCATCGCCCAGCCGGGCTTTGTGTCGATGCGCATGACCTACAAGGAGTCCACGCGCCCCAGCGAAATCCAGGAGCTGTTCTACCAGACGCGCAAAAAACTCAGCGATGAAGCCGCGAGGCTGCCCAGCGGGGTGATCGGGCCGTTCTTCAACGATGAATATTCCGATGTGTACTTCGCCCTGTACGCCCTGGAGGCCGAGCACCTGCCCCATCGGCAACAGGTGCAGATGGCCGAGGAATTGCGCCAGGGCCTGCTCAACCTGCCGGGGGTGAAGAAGGTCAATATCCTCGGCGAGCAGGCGCAGCGGATTTTTGTCGAGTTCTCCTATGAGCGCCTGGCGACCCTCGGGATCAAGCCGGAGCAGATCTTCGCCGCCCTCGCCGCACAGAACGCCGTGGCCCCGTCAGGTTTTGTCGAAACCGCAGGCGCGCGCGCCTATATCCGTATCGACGGTGCCTTCGACAGCCTGGCGCTGATCGAAAACGTGCCCCTGGAAGTCAACGGTCGCGTGCTGCGCATTGCCGATGTGGCCAGCGTCAGCCGCGGTTATGAAGACCCGCCGAGCTACCGCATCCGTCACCAGGGCGACCCGGCGCTGATGCTCGGCGTGATCATGGAAAAGCACTGGAACGGTCTGGAGCTGGACAAAAGCCTCAAGGCCGAGGAAGCCCGGATCCAGGCGGACCTGCCGTTGGGCGTGAACTTCGCCAAAGTCTCCGACCAGGCGAAGAACATCAGCCTGGCGGTGAATGAATTCATGCTCAAATTCTTCGTCGCCCTGGCCGTGGTGATGATCATCAGCCTGTTGGCCCTGGGCTTTCGCGTCGGCCTGGTGGTGGCGGCGGCGGTGCCGCTGACCTTGTCGGTGGTGTTTGTGATCATGCTGCTCACCGGGCGTGAGTTCGACCGCATTACCCTGGGCGCGCTGATCATTTCCCTGGGGTTGCTGGTGGATGACGCCATCATCGCCATTGAGATGATGGTGGTGAAACTGGAGGAAGGTTTTGACCGGATTCATGCGGCCACCTTCGCCTGGAGCTCCACGGCGGCACCGATGCTCACCGGTACGCTGGTGACGATCATCGGTTTTCTGCCGGTGGGGTTTGCACGGTCCGGTGCGGGGGAATACGCCGGCAATATCTTCTGGATCGTCGGCTTTGCGCTGATCTCGTCCTGGCTGGTGGCGGTGGTGTTCACGCCGTACCTGGGCGTGAAGTTGCTGCCGCAGATCAAACCGGTGCCCGGTGGCCACGACGCGATTTATGCCGGGCGCTATTACCAGAAGCTGCGTGATTTGGTCGAAGCCTGCGTACGCAGGCGTTGGCTGGTGACCGGGTTGGTGATCGCTGCCTTTGTACTGTGCGTACTGGGCATGGCCGTGGTGAAGAAACAGTTCTTCCCCAACTCCGACCGGTCCGAGCTGATTCTTGAGGTGTATATGCCGCCCGGCAGTGCCTTCAAGAGCACCGAGGCGGTGGCGGCGCAGCTGGAAAAGGCGCTGCTGCAAGAGCCGCAGACCAGCATGGTCGACACCTATGTGGGCGGTGGTGCACCGCGTTTCTTCCTGTCGCTGAACCCCGAAATGCCGGACCCGGCGTTTGCCAAGCTGATCGTGCAGACGCCGGACTCTCACGCCCGCGACGCCTTGAAGCTGCGCATGCGTGAGCGAATTGCGGCCGGTGAGTTTCCGGCGGCGCGGGTGCGGGTCACCCAACTGCTGTTCGGTCCGCCAGTGCCCTTCCCGGTGGTGTTCCGCGTGTCCGGCCCGAATGTGGAGGTGCTGCGCGGGGTGTCCGAGGACGTGCGCAAGGTCGTTGCCGCCAACACGCTGACCAAGGACGCCTTTCTCGATTGGGGCGAGCGCACCAGCGGTTATCGCCTGGTGCTGGATCAAGACCGCCTGCGCCTGCTGGGCTTTACCCCCAACGAGGTCAAATCCCAGCTCAACGCCTTGCTCAGCGGCAACCCGATCACCGAAGTGCGTGAGGGCAACCGCACCGTGTCCGTGGTCGCCCGGGCCCAGGGCAACCAGCGCGAGAACCTCGGCAACCTCAACAATATGACCCTGACCAACAGCGCCGGCACGTCGGTGCCCCTGGCCCAGGTCGGGCAGTTCCAGGCGGTGATGGAGGAACCGATCCTCAAGCGCCGCAACCGCGCGAGCACCGTGGAAGTGCGTGCCGACATCATCGACGGCGTGCAACCGCCCGACGTGGAAATGGCCGTGTACAAAGACCTGCAACCGCTGATCGCCCGGCTGCCGGCCGGTTACCGGATCGACATCGGCGGCCCGGTGGAAGAAAGCGCCAAGGCCAACGTGGCGCTGGCGGCGCTGTTCCCGATCATGATCCTGCTGACCCTCACGGTGATCATGTTCCAGGTGCGTTCCTTCGGCGTGATGTTCATGGTCTTCGCCACCGCGCCGCTGGGCTTGATTGGCGCGGTGCCGACCTTGCTGCTGTTCAACCAGCCGTTCGGGTTCAACGCGATCCTGGGCTTGATCGGGATCGGCGGGATCCTGATGCGCAACACGTTGATCTTTACCGACCAGATCCGCCAGAACCAGGAGCATGGCATGGCGATCCACGCGGCGATTGTCGAGGCCACGGTGCGGCGCGCGCGGCCGGTGATATTGACCGCGCTGGCGGCGGCGCTGGCGTTTATTCCGCTGACGCTGTCGGTGTTCTGGTCGTCCCTGGCATTCGTGCTGATTGGCGGGGTGCTGGTGGGCACGGTGTTGACGCTGTTGTTTCTGCCGGCGCTGTGCAGCCTGGTGCTGGGGCGGGAGAAGACAAAAATTGTCGAAACGCCCCACGTAAGCGCCGGATAAGCGCTACTCCCCTGCCCTGAAAACCGCTGCAAAGTCCCTCGCCTGAATACACAGTGCGAGGGATTGCAGATGGTGGTTTTCGTTAAGGCCCCGGTTGACGGGGCTGTTTCATGATCGAGGTGACCCGCCAAGCCATTGGCTACCTGGTGCTGGCCGCCATGGATTCAAAGACGCGGGACGTCGAATCCGTTCTCAGCGACTTCGGGCGCTGCCTCAATACCTACGAGACCTGGGCGGAAAGCTTCTTTAGCTTTTGGGCCCTGGATATCGAACAGGTCTTCAAGGTCGGGGATGAAGTGGCGCTCGTCGCGCCGATCAACCGCGCCATCCTTCCCAGCAGCACGACCGCAATGTGCCAGGCAAACGGCACGTTGACCCTGGTGCATATGTTCCAGAGCGCTCGGTTCGTGCCCATTGGCAATACGCCCGTGATGGTGCAACGCATCGATCCAGAGGGCGGTCCCCTGGGCGAGCCGATCCACAGGACCATCGGCCCCAGCGGCATCCTCGAAATCACCGAGTGTGATCGCAACCAACAGTACCGGATCAGCTTCTACCCCAACGTCTCCAAAGACCATTTCAAGGCGCTGTATGCCTCTTATCAGTCGGTTATCGCCCCGCTGGACGCTTGGTTGCGCAGTGAATGGGAGACCATCTTCGAACCGTTGTGGAAGGGTTACGCCGAAGCCAGCCTCCCCAAGCGTTACCTCGCCCTGCATCAAGCCTACGCCCGCGGCTTCGGCGAAGCGCTCTACTCGCTCTGGGACACTGTCAAGCAGCTGTTCCAGTGGCTTGGCGAACCGTTGGCCTATGCCGAACAACTGCTGCACTACCTGTCAGCGGACGAACTTGAAAAGCTGCTGAGCCTCGGCGCCGACACCCTCGCCAAGGGCTTGTTGGTGCTCAGCGACGAGCCGCTGCTGTTCATTTATCTGTCGGCAATGGTCAGCTGGATGCGCCTGTTGCCGCCGCCCTATATGAACGAGTTGCTCGGGGAAATCAGCGCCGACGTATTGATCAACTTGTTGCTGTGCCTCGCCACTGCCGGGATGGGGATGGCGGTTCGAATAAGTACCAACGTGCTGGGCGGCATCAAGTCTCAACGGGCGCGCCGATGGTTGGAGCGCATGGCGGGGCAGTTCGGAAAATCGCCCATGGATGAGCATGTAGAGCTCGCCAGACCGGTTCTGCTGGGTGGCCCTGCGACGTCGATCAAGACCGTACCGGTTGCGCCGTTGAAGGCGGGGGAGCATGTGGTTTCGAACCCGGTGCCGGCGGTTCGCAGGAAGACTCAGCAGACGGTGTTGGTCCGCCAGGAGCCTGTCGATGATGTGCCTGTTTCAGGGAGGAACCCGAACGGGGATGCGGCGGCTTCTTCGGATAAGACCGTCACCAACGGCTGCCCGGTGTCGATGGTTACCGGGGAGGAATTGCTCACCCTCACCGACGGCACGTTGGATGGGATCTTGCCGTTCGAGTGGACACGGTTGTACCGCACCAGTGCGGTGGAAGTGGATGGCGGGCTGGGGTTTGGCTGGAGTCATTCGCTGGCGCATCGGCTTGCGGTGTCGGGCGATTCCGTCGTTTGGACGGACCATGAGAACCGCTCGATTGAGTTTCCACTACCGACTGTTGCTCGACCCGCCATCACCAATAGCCTCGCGGAAGCAGCGATCTATTTAGGTACGTCGCCGGATGAGTTGGTGTTGGCCCAGGCGTCGCGGTTTTATCACTTTCGCGACGGTGTGCTGGTCTCGATCAGTGATGCGTACGACAACCGGCTGCGGATTTCTCGGGATTTTCTAGGGCGGATTGAGCGGCTGGATAACGGCGCGGGGTGTGCGCTGTTTTTGCGTTACTCGTCCGG
>NZ_FWZV01000009.1:0-325792 GCF_900177315.1 Pseudomonas sp. LAMO17WK12:I1
CTGGCCACGACTCAGTACCCGAATTTCTTGACGACCATAGAGCATTGGAACCACCTGATCCCATCCCGAACTCAGCAGTGAAACGATGCATCGCCGATGGTAGTGTGGGGTTTCCCCATGTGAGAGTAGGTCATCGTCAAGATTAAATTCCGAAACCCCATTTGCGAAAGCAGATGGGGTTTTGTTTTGGGCGCTCGAAAAGTGCGAAGAGGCGCCTCGGGACGGGCCTTCAGTGCTAAAGTCCATGCCCATTAAAGGAAACAGGATCTCCGCTCGAAGTGCTAGCAGTACTTTGGGTAGGTCCAGGAGTAACCAAGGGTCGCTTTAGTGTCCTCGCAAGGCCTGTGAGTGGGCCTGCTGGACTTTATGATGGGGGTTGAGGGGGAGTCGCACTATCTCGCTCTCTGGGGTTGTCGCGGCCTCAGGGCGCTTTTCTGCAGACGAAAAAAAAGACCTTGAAATTCAAGGTCTTTCTTTAAGATGGTGCCCCGAGGGAGACTCGAATAATAGCATAACTGTATAATTAACATAGTTTTTTGCATGTGTACACTTCCACGTTGTACCGTGAAGTGTACATCCTACCTGCCTCCAGTAAGGACTGGTGTGGATGGAAGCTTGATAGGATTTCTCCATCCAATTTCCGACGAGCTGTGAATGATATCTACAAAAAACTGGTTACGGATAGACTCCCTGGTCTACCAAAAAATGCCGAACCGACACATGGCGAACTTTCGCGATTAGTCGGGCGTCATGAGTACAGCAAGCGTTATCTTGATGAACTCCTCGTTTCGATCGATCGTGTCCAGGGCGCCCCGAACATTGTCGGCGACGTCCGCCGATCCGCGCATCTCTACCCAGTTCGAAAGCTCCATGATGGCGGCCTCCAGGGCGAGCTGGTTTTCGTTGATCTTAAATAGCAGGGAAGGGAGTAAGTCTGAGTTTGGCATTGTGCAATCCTCCGTGAAATTTTCAGCGTAGCAGGGGGATTACTGACCTCGGTAGGGAGTTGCGCATGGTCGGAAGGACGCCGGGAGGATGGTGCATCCACAGTCGATTGCTGCCAGTCACGAAGGGCCGCAGTCGACCCTCAACTGCCTGTCAGGACCGGTACGGAGCCTACTCAGCCATGATCAGCTTGTAGCGCTTCTGGTACTCATCATAGGGGAGGCCCTGTTGTTCAAGCTGTTTGAGCTGTCGCTGTTGGTACGCGTCTTTAGTCATGAATGCGGCACCGGTCCCGGAATTTGACTCCTTAACTCCCTTCAAGCCTGCGGCACCGTTTGGAAACAGCTGATTGGTCAGCTCTGTGATTTTTTTCTCAGCATTAATGAATTTATCAATGACCCGACCGCCACCCCAACGCGAGTCATATTCAGCTTGGCCCACCTGCTGGCCGTACTGATAAACGCGGATATCTGCATGGCTCATGTAAATAGCTAAGTCCCACGACCAGGTACCGATATAAGTCGTTGAAAGAGGACAGCTGGACGGACTGCTGCCTGGCGGAAGCTGACGCGTATGGAATCCTTTGTTTTTGAGCAGGTTTTCATAGGCAGTGTTGAATCCTTCTCGCAGTCCTTCGGCGGGGATCAGACAGATTTCTGGCGTCATCTCGGAAGACAGCTCAGCAGGCGTCACGGTTTGCTTGATGCTGCAGCCAGATGCCAAAAAAGTTGCCGCCAAGATGATAGGGATATAAAGAGTGCGCATGGCGACCTCCGTGTCATGAATGAGCCTCGGAAGGTATCACGGGCTTCCCGGTCAAGCTGAGTTGTTTGTGGTTGTGCGTTCACGACCCTTTGCAGACATTCATAACGTTTTGGCTAAGGGGCGGCGACACGCCGTCCCAGCGATTGAAATGGGCGGCTTCAGCGCCTTGTTAGGCTGCTGGTATTGAGCGAGATAACCGCAAAAATTAAACTTAGTTACTCGCCATGTTCAAAGCAATCACCTTGATCCATCTCGTCATCATCATTGTTTCCTTGATAAGCGTCATTGTTTGGATTGAGCTGATTGGAGTGATTATCCATGCTTGAGTCATAAGCATCATTGTTTGGGTTCATGCTATCACTACGGTCATCATTAGGTGTTCTACTCATCTTGTTGCTCCATCTGTAATAGTGTTTGCCAAAAGTAAAGCGACTTTCCTCGTTCTGCGACAAGGAAGCCTAACTCAGAAAAGACCCACAGTGGGGTGATAGCGCCCTCACGAGCTTGGTGGATAACATTCTTTGCTCCCTCATCTATCCCTGACTAATTCGGGCATCGAGACAGTTGAGTGACCACAGATGGTAGTTATGCACCATGGACGGAAAGCCCGATCAGCTCCAACAACCATCCAAGCATAGCTGCTCATTTGCTGATCGCTCCGTCCACCGTCTGCTCATGGCCGTTTTCTGACCTTCGCTTAGGGGGTGAACTGCCAGGATTTTCCTAGACGATGAGTGAGTAATTGCATGGTCAGCAAATAGTAATAGCGCGTCGATTCAGTGCGCTGGTTTAGATGGTGATTCAAAAACCATGCAAGGTGTTTCCTCTGCCAAGTCCATGGATTGTCGCATTGCCAGCGCTCAGCGATCGCTGTTTGGATAGTCTTCGCCTGACGCAGGTGGCGTTGGCGTGTGGTGTGTGACCCGGTCAAGACGCCCGCCAGGAACAACTCCATATCGAATGGCTCACTCATGCTCGACCACCAATGTAAGCCGATACCACATCGATACGACCGTGCCCGAGTTCATCGCTGATTTGCACTCGTGCATCCTTATCTAGCCGTCGGTCGAGCTGATAGCAACGGCCACCGTTGACGGGCGCGGGATGATGGGTGATTTGCTCATAGCGCTCGCAAGCATAGGCCGCCCGCAATTCGTGGAAGCCTTTGAGGTTGTGCTTATGGAGGATGTCCCGTGCGGGTCGCACGATTCGCTGTTGGAAATCGAGGTAGCTTTCGTTCGGTGCAAGCAGGTTGCGACTACCGTCGGGCGAGATCTGTTCGGCAAACCTCAGTGCGTCACGAATATGATCATCTGCCGTAATCCAGCGAGGTGCCGAGGCACCTGAACGGCCACCTTTGGTGCCATCCTGGATGTTGAACTTGCCGTACTGTTCGGCCTCACTTTTTAGGCGTGGTAGGTCGGCCAAAATGGCCTCGCGTAAGCGCATGCCTGTGGCTCGGGCCAGCTGCACGATGGCAGCCGCGCGCGGCAGTTGGTATTCGCAGAGCGCCTCGACGATCCGCTTCACCTGTTCACGATCCTGGCCTTGCGGGGTTGCTGTGCGGACGGTTGTGCGCTGCAGTCCTAAAGCCTTGCTCGGACTCGACACCTTCACATACTGATCACCTCTCAGCGCGGCCATGGTCCGATTCACACTGGATAATCGGTTTTGCGCAGTCGCGATAGCGAGCTCACCTTGTTCAACTTGCTGGCGCAGATACCCGGCGTAGTCCAGCAAGGTCTGCCGATCAATTTGTCGCGCATCGTTAAACCCTGGTCCATCCTCCGACCGACACCAGCGTACAAACGCCTGCCAGCGATCACTGTGCGCCTTGACCGTGCCGTAATGCCCACCGCCGAACATGTCTTTCAACGCCTGCGGCCCGGCGTAGCTCAATTGCCTGCCATAGCCAAAATTGCGCCCATCCCGTTTACCGACCAGCGCCATGATCAAACTCCTCTCGAAGTCAAAACGTTGAAGCTTTTCCCCACGTCATCCCGCCAAGAATGTTGAGTGTTATCAGGGATCAAGGCCCCTGCGACCTGTGAGGGTTGTCCACTAACGCGGGACTGTCGGCTCTTTACGACCGGGAGCTTGGGCATCTCATGATCTGGCCTCCTGAACACCGTTACCGGTGGGCGGGTGGAGGCTGCACTGGCTGACGAGACCAGTGCCGCGAGATCCTGAGTCAGGTGAAGGCAGTGAAGCGATGACCGGGGCATGCCTGACTGTCAGTCAGGTGCAGTCCATTCCGTAGGCTGCGGCACCATCATCTGCATCGCCGTTGCTGGTGACTTCGGTGTTTGTCACGCCGATTGTCACGAGGGGAAATGCCGCAAAGCCTTGTACGGGATGGGCTGCAGCAGCGGTAGGAGCGCCCGTCTCTTTCCGGAAGAAAGAGACGGGCGCAGGTTGGCGCAATGAAATGGCCAAGCGGATAGGTTGCTGCAGGGCAGCTACGAAGGGGTGTGAGTTGCCGCAGTGGGCACTCTGGTAGAAGTAGGCATCCATCACATCGCTGTGACTGTGCGAGCCGCCGGACGCTCATCGCACTTTGGGAGAACCACCACGGTGTGGCGTAGCCTTAAAGGTTCTGGCTACCTGAGTTGCTGTCAACGACAGCGCTTTGCCCGATCTTTTTTACGCCTGTGGATAATTCGGGTCAAGGCTCGAATTATCCGGAGTTCTGCGGCGGTGGGTGAAATTATCCACCGGTGGAAATCAGTAGTTTTCCACAGACAGCTGTATGGGCTTTAGATTTTTTAAGTGAGGTCCATCCAAGCAGGGCGGCTTTGCAGCCCTGTTTGGATGGACCCGCGTGGAAGGCTGGGCTGTGGAGATCTCACCGACTTACCAGTGTTGGAATGCGCCACGGTAGTTTTGCAAGGCGATGATGTTGTCGTCGACCGGGTCGAACTGGTGAGGCGTCACGTGATCACTGAGTCGCCGTTGAGTCTGTCTCGATAGGCAACTTTTGGAGGTGATCATCTTTGTGTGCATGGGATGCTGTTAGAGGCGGTGCAGAAGGGCGTGCGAGGAACTGATTAACGCGAGTATCAAATTGATCGCGAAGGTTGGCTGTAATGCCTTCTTTGAGGGCGTCGAGATAGTCTGCATACCACTGCATCATGATCCGACGTTGCGGCAGGTATAGGGCTTGATTGTACTCGCCAGAGATGCCGCCCTCGACGTGAGCCAGCTGGCTTTCGACATGGTCCTTCAGCCAGCCATGTTCGCGCAGCAGCGTGCTTGCGGTATGACGAGTGCCATGGCTGACGAGTCGTCCTTTATAGCCGATCTTGGCGAACACCAGGTTGATCGTGTTTTCACTGATGACTGGCTGCTTTTCACCATTGCCTGGGAATAGATACCGACTGCGGCCAGTGCTTTGGTTCAGTTTGGTAAGCATGGCGATCAACTGATGAGGTAGAGGGCTGACGTAGTCTCTGCGCATCTTCATGCGGGCGGCCGGGATGGTCCATATCCCTTCCTCAAAATCGATTTCCTCCCATTTTGCGTAGCGAACCATGCCGGGGCGGCTCGCTGTCAGAATTGTCATCCATGATGCAATCCTCGCTGGTAGCCGGCTGGTGGTCTTGCTTAAGGCCCGGAGAAACTCAGGTAGTTCGTGTTCGTGCAGATGTGGGTAGTGTTGAGTGGGCGGTGGGGCTATCGCAATGGCATGGAGTTCGGAGGCTGGATTGTGTTCGCACAGGCCGCGTGCAATGGCTTGACTGAAAATCTGTTTCAGCCAGGTCCGGGTCTTGTCCGCAACATTGAAGGCGCCTCGTTTTTCGATGCAGGCCTGCAGTTTTGCGCAGTCGCTTCGCGTGATGAGCTCCAGTTGCTTCTCGCCGAGAGCAGGCAGTAGATCCTTATCGAGATAGTCGCGGATCTTCTTCAGCGTCGCGCTGCTGCGGCCGGAGTCCGATTTGAATTGGTACCAGTACTCCGCGGCTCGCCTGAAGGTGTTGAGCCCGGCCTCCTGCTGTCGCAGTTTGTCATCGCGGCGTTTGGCGCCGGGGTTGGTGCCTTGCTTGAGTAGGTTGCGGCATTCTGCAGCTCGTTCACGGGCTTCCTGCAAGGAGATATGCGGATACACACCCAGTGACATGCGCGCCGCCCGCCCCTGATAGGTGTACCGGAAGTGCCAATACTTGCTGCCGTTGGGTTTCACCAGCAAGGCAAGACCCGAACTATCACTCAACGTGAACGGTCTGTCGGCAGGCTTGGACGCTTTGATTTGCAAGGCGGTCAATGGCATCGCTGTACACCTCCGGTTCTCGAACTGGAATATGTACAGAAAATGTACCAAAAAGAGGCTGGCTTGCAAGAGATGGGGGTGGAACCCCAGAGACCAAAAAGCCCGCAGTTAGCGGGCTCTAGGGGTGTTACGTAGACGCTGGTAGTCGTCTATGTACTGCAAATGGTGCCCCGAGGGAGACTCGAACTCCCACTCCTTTCGAAAACGGATTTTGAATCCGCCGCGTCTACCAATTCCGCCATCAGGGCTCAATGGCGGCGAAGTATAGAGATGAGATTACCGTTGGTCAATCACGTTTCATGGTCTATTTTCACTATTTCCGCTAGACTTCCCGGCCCTGCTAGACGAACCCCATCATGCGCGTTGCTGACTTTACTTTTGAACTCCCGGATTCGCTGATTGCTCGCCACCCTTTGGCCGAGCGTCGCGCCAGTCGACTGCTGACCCTGGACGGGGTCAGCGGTACCCTCGCACACCGTCAATTCACTGATTTGCTTGAGCATTTGCATCCGGGCGATCTGATGGTGTTCAACAATACCCGGGTTATCCCGGCACGGCTGTTTGGCCAGAAAGCATCCGGCGGCAAGCTGGAAATTCTGGTGGAACGGGTGTTGGACAGCCATCGTGTGCTGGCCCATGTACGCTCCAGCAAGTCGCCGAAATCGGGTTCGAACATCCTTATCGAGGGTGGTGGTGAAGCCGAGATGGTGGCGCGTCATGATGCGCTGTTCGAACTCCGGTTCGCAGAAGAGGTTTTGCCGTTGCTGGAGCGTGTCGGCCATATGCCGTTGCCTCCTTATATCGACCGCCCCGACGAAGACTCGGACCGTGAGCGCTATCAAACGGTCTATTCCCAGCGCCTCGGTGCGGTTGCCGCGCCGACTGCCGGGCTGCATTTTGACCAGTTGCTGCTGGATGCGATAGCCGCCAAGGGCGTCGAGACAGCCTATGTGACCCTGCACGTGGGGGCCGGCACGTTTCAGCCGGTGCGTGTGGATAACATCGAAGACCACCATATGCACAGCGAATGGCTGGAAGTCAGCCAGGACGTCGTGGACGCGGTTAGCGCCTGCAAGGCGCGCGGCGGGCGGGTGGTTGCGGTGGGCACCACCAGCGTGCGCTCCCTTGAGAGCGCGGCGCGTGATGGCGTGCTCAAACCGTTCAGTGGCGACACCGATATCTTTATTTACCCAGGCCGGCCGTTCCATGTGGTCGACTGCCTGGTGACCAACTTCCATTTGCCGGAATCCACGCTGTTGATGCTGGTGTCGGCCTTCGCGGGTTATCCCGAAACAATGGCGGCGTATAAAGCAGCCATCGACAATGGATACCGTTTTTTCAGCTACGGTGATGCGATGTTTATCACCCGTAATCCGGCGCCGCGCGGCCCAGAGGAACAACTATGAGTCGTATGTCGTTTGAATTGCTCGCCACCGACGGCAAGGCCCGTCGCGGCCGTCTGACGTTTCCGCGCGGTACGGTAGAGACCCCGGCATTCATGCCCGTGGGCACCTACGGCACCGTCAAAGGCATGCTGCCGCGTGACATCGTCGCCACCGGCGCCGAGATCATCCTCGGCAACACCTTCCACCTGTGGCTGCGTCCAGGCACTGAAGTGATCAAGAAGCATGGCGACCTGCATGACTTCATGAAGTGGCAGGGCCCGATCCTCACGGACTCGGGTGGCTTCCAGGTGTTCAGCCTGGGTGCCATGCGCAAGATCAAGGAGGAGGGCGTGACCTTCGCCTCTCCGGTGGACGGTTCTAAGGTATTCATGGGGCCGGAAGAGTCCATGCAGGTGCAACGCGACCTGGGCTCGGACATCGTGATGATTTTCGACGAGTGCACGCCGTACCCGGCCGATGAAGACGTCGCGCGGATTTCCATGGAGCTGTCCCTGCGTTGGGCCCAGCGTTCGAAGAATGCCCATGGCGACAACACCGCGGCGCTGTTCGGTATCGTCCAGGGCGGCATGCATGAAAGCTTGCGCAAGCGCTCGCTGGAAGGCCTCGACAAGATCGGTTTTGACGGCCTGGCCATCGGCGGTCTGTCGGTGGGCGAACCCAAGCACGAGATGATCAAGGTACTGGACTACCTGCCAGGCCTGATGCCCGCTGACAAACCTCGTTACCTTATGGGCGTTGGCAAACCCGAAGATCTCGTAGAGGGTGTGCGCCGCGGTGTGGACATGTTCGATTGCGTGATGCCAACCCGTAATGCCCGCAATGGGCATCTGTTCATCGACACAGGCGTGCTCAAGATCCGTAACGCGTTCCATCGCCATGATGATTCGCCGCTGGATCCCACCTGTGATTGCTACACCTGCCAGAACTTCTCCCGTGCTTATCTGCACCATCTGGACAAATGCGGGGAAATGCTGGGTAGCATGTTGAATACCATCCACAATTTGCGTCACTACCAAGTCCTGATGGCTGGTTTGCGCGAGGCTATTCAACAGGGTACATTGGCCGCCTTCGTCGATGCCTTCTATGCCAAGCGCGGGCTCCCTGTGCCGCCCTTGGACTGAGTTTTCCGACCCTAAGATTCACTATTTGCAACTGGAGTGCTAAATGAGCTTTTTTATCTCTAACGCCATGGCTGACGCCGCTGCGCCTGCTGCTGCCGGCCCTATGGGCGGTGGTTTCGAGTGGATTTTCCTGGTCGGCTTCCTGGTCATCTTCTACCTGATGATCTGGCGTCCACAGGCCAAGCGTGCCAAAGAGCAGAAGAACCTGCTGGGCAGCCTGCAGAAAGGCGACGAAGTCGTGACCACCGGCGGTATCGCGGGCAAGATCACCAAGGTTTCCGATGCTTTCGTGGTTCTGGAAGTCTCCGACACCGTGGAAATGAAGTTCCAGAAGGGCGCCATCGCCGCCACGCTGCCAAAAGGCACGCTCAAAGCGATCTAAGTTCCAACCTTTACCAATCGACGGGGCGCGCAAGGCGCCCCGCGTTATAAGCGGGCGGCGTGATGCTGAACAAATACCCTCTGTGGAAATACGTACTGATCCTGGCGGTGCTGGCGATCGGTTTTATTTATTCCGCTCCCAATCTTTACCCTGATGACCCGGCGATCCAGATCACTGGCGCCAGCACTTCGCTGCAGGTCAACCAGGCTGACCTGGAACGCGCGAGCAAGGCACTGGCCGACGCGGGTATCCAGGTTAAAGCGGCAACATTGGCAGCTGGTGCGAAGGGCGGGTTGTTGCGCCTGACCAAGCAAGAAGACCAATTGCCGGCAAAAGATGTCGTACGCAAGGCCATGGGTGACGACTACGTCGTTGCGCTGAACCTGGCACAGACCACCCCGCAGTGGTTGCGCAGCATTGGCGCGCACCCGATGAAGCTGGGTCTGGACTTGTCCGGCGGTGTGCACTTCCTGCTGGAAGTCGACATGGACAAAGCCCTCGACGCACGCCTGAAGGTCTATGAAGGCGACGTGAAGAGCCTGCTGCGCAAAGAGAAGCTGCGTTATCGCAGCCTGCCGCAGCTCAACGGTGCCATCCAGCTGGGCTTCTCTGACGAAGCTTCCCGTGAACAGGCCCGTGCGCTGATCCGCAAGAACTTCAACGATTTCGACATCGTACCGGCCGACCTGAATGGTCAGGCGGTGCTGCGTCTGGCGATGAGCCCGGCCAAGATCGCGGAAATCCGCGAATACTCCATCAAGCAGAACTTGACCACGGTACGTAACCGCGTCAACGAGCTGGGTGTGGCCGAGCCGATTGTTCAGCGTCAGGGCGCCAACCGCATCGTGGTTGAGCTGCCGGGCGTGCAGGACACCGCTGAAGCCAAGCGTATCCTGGGTAAAACCGCCAACCTGGAGTTCCGTCTTGCGGCTGAGCCGGGTGCTTCCCGCGCAACTTCCGAAGAGTTCGAGTTCCGTGAAGGCAATCGTCCTCCGGCGCTGATCGAGCGTGGCTTGATCATCACCGGTGACCAGGTGACCGACGCCAAGGCCGGTTTCGGCGAGCACGGTACCCCTGAAGTGAACATCCGCCTGGATGGCCACGGCGGCGAACTGATGAGCCGCGCCACGCGCAGCAACGTGGGTCGCAGCATGGCGGTGATCTTCATCGAGCAGCGCCCGGTGACCACCTACACCAAGCAAATGGTCAACGGCGTCGAGAAAGACGTACCGGTGCAGACCTTCAAGGAAGAGAAGAAGATCATCAGCCTGGCGACCATCCAGTCGCCGCTGGGTGCTCAATTCCGCATCACCGGCCTGAACGGCCAGGGCGAATCCTCGGAGCTGGCCCTGTTGCTGCGTGCCGGCGGCCTGGCTGCGCCGATGTATTTCGCTGAAGAACGTACCATCGGCCCGAGCCTGGGTGCCGACAACATCACCAAGGGTATCGACGCGGCCTTGTGGGGCATGCTGTTCGTGTCGCTGTTCATCATCGCCATCTACCGCTTCTTCGGCATCATTGCCACCGTGGCCCTGGCGGGCAACATGGTGATGCTGCTGGCCCTGATGTCGCTGCTGGGCGCCACGCTGACCCTGCCAGGTATCGCCGGTATCGTACTCACCATGGGTATGGCGGTAGACGCCAACGTGCTGATCTTCTCGCGGATTCGTGAAGAGATCGCCGCCGGCATGACCGTACAGCGTGCAATCAACGAAGGCTTCGGCCGGGCATTTACCGCGATTCTCGACTCCAACCTGACCACATTGCTGGTCGGCGGGATCCTCTTTGCCATGGGCACCGGCCCGGTCAAGGGTTTTGCGGTAACCATGTCCCTCGGTATCTTTACCTCGATGTTCACGGCCATCATGGTGACCCGCGCAATGGTCAACCTGATCTTTGGCGGGCGTGACTTCAAGAAGTTGTGGATTTAAGGGGCTGCCATGTTACGTACAATCAACTTCATGGGCGTTCGCAACATTGCGTTCGGCGTCACCGTGCTCCTTACCGTTCTGGCGTTGTTCAGCTGGTTCCATAAGGGCCTGAACTACGGTCTGGACTTCACCGGCGGTACGCTCATCGAGCTGACCTACGAGAAGCCTGCCGACGTCACCCTGGTGCGCAGTGAGCTGGTCAAGGCCGGCTATCACGAAGCCATCGTGCAGAGCTTCGGTGCGACCACCGACCTGCTGGTGCGCATGCCTGGCGAAGACCCGCAACTGGGTCACCAGGTAGCCGAGGCCTTGCAGAAGGTGGGTGGCGACAACCCGGCGTCGGTCAAGCGCGTCGAGTTCGTGGGCCCGCAAGTGGGTGAAGAGCTGCGCGACCAGGGCGGCCTCGGCATGCTGATGGCGCTGGTCGGCATCATGATCTACCTGGCTTTCCGCTTTCAGTGGAAGTTCGGTGTCGGCGCCATTGTGTCGCTGATCCACGACGTGATCGTGACCGTGGGTATCCTGGCGTACTTCCAGATCACCTTCGACCTGACCGTGCTGGCGGCCGTACTGGCGATCATTGGTTACTCCCTCAATGACACCATCGTGGTATTCGACCGGGTTCGTGAGAACTTCCGCGTACTGCGCAAGGCATCGCTGATCGAGAACATCAACATCTCCACCACCCAGACCCTGCTGCGGACCATGGCGACGTCGATCTCCACCTTGCTGGCGATCGCGGCACTGATGATCTTCGGCGGCGACAACCTGTGGGGCTTCTCCCTGGCGCTGTTCATCGGCGTCCTGGCGGGCACCTACTCGTCGATCTACATCGCCAACGTGGTGCTGATCTGGCTGAACCTCAACAGCGAAGACCTGATCCCTCCTGCCGCCACTGGCAAAGAGGTCGACGATCGTCCTTGATGGGCGCTTGTTGATCTGCTGTTACAAAAAGGGCACGAGTATTGAACTCGTGCCTTTTTTTTTGCTCCAAGGCTGGGTATAGCGCGGATCTTTCGGTCCGTTTGTGATGGTCAGGAGGTTCAACGTGAACAAGTCGTTACTGGTTGGTGCGGTATTGGGTGCTGTCGGTGTAACTGCCGGGGGTGCTGTTGCCACCTACAGCCTGGTAAAAAGCGGCCCTGAGTATGCGCAAGTGCTGGCGGTGCAGCCGGTGAAAACCCAGATTAAAACACCTCGTGAAGTCTGCAAGGACGTCGCAGTGACCCGGCAGAAGCCGGTGCAGGATCAACATCAGATCGTCGGTACCGTGGTAGGTGCACTGGCCGGTGGCCTGTTGGGTAACCAGGTCGGTGGCGGTAACGGCAAAAAGCTGGCCACTGTGGCCGGTGCGGTCGGTGGTGGTTACGCCGGTAACAAGGTTCAGGAAGGCATGCAGAACCGCGATACCTATACCACCACCCAGACTCGCTGTAACACCGTCAACGACATCAGTGACAAGGTCGTCGGCTATGACGTGCGTTACACCTTGGATGGCAAGGAAGGTTCGGTGCGCATGGATCGTGATCCGGGCGGCCAGATTCCAGTCGACAAGGAAGGGCGTCTCGTCCTGGGCCAGAACCAGCAGTAAGTCTTCTCTTGTATTTGATTTGTGGTGTTGTTGGTATTTAAGCTCACATCAAGCAAATCCCTGGCATAAAAAAAGCACCCCGCAGGGTGCTTTTTTTTTTGCTCGCTCGCTTAGCGCTTCAGCGAAGCCGGCAGGTGCGGCTGGATCGCCGTCAGTACGGCCTTGAAGCATTTGGTGTTGCCGGCAACGACGTGGCCTTTTTCCAGGAAGTCATGACCGCCGGTGAAGTCGCTCACCAGGCCGCCGGCCTCTTGGATCAGCAGGGCGCCTGCAGCCATGTCCCATTCGGACAGGCCCGACTCCCAGAACGCATCAAAACGACCGGCAGCCACATAGGCCAGGTCCAGGCTGGCCGCGCCAGCGCGACGGATGCCGGCAGTCTGGCCAACCAGGGCGCGGAACATGCCCAGGTAGTTTTCCAGGTTGTCCATCTGGTCGTCACGGAACGGGAAGCCGGTACCCAGCAGGGCGCCGTCCAGGCTGGTGCGACCGCTGACGCGCAGGCGACGACCGTTCAGTTGGGCGCCACGGCCACGGCTGGCGGTGAATTCTTCCTGGCGAACAGGATCGAGTACTACAGCGTGTTCCAGGCGGCCACGGTATTTGCAGGCAATGCTGACGGCAAAGTGCGGGATGCCGCGCAGGAAGTTGGTGGTGCCATCCAGTGGGTCGATGATCCACAGGTAGTCTTCGCCTTCGCCGCTGCCTTTGTGCAGGCCGGTTTCCTCGCCGAGGATGCCGTGGGTAGGGTAGGCCTTGCGCAGCGCGTCGATGATCTTCTGTTCAGCGGCGCGATCCACCTCGGACACATAATCCTTGGCGTCTTTTTCGTCGACCTTGATGGTATCCAGGCGCTCGATGGAGCGGAAGATCAATTCACTGGCGCTGCGGGCGGCGCGCAGCGCGATATTCAGCATGGGCTGCATGGATGTGTCACCTAAGGTTGTTAAAGAAAGCCGAGCATTCTAGCAGAAACTTTCTTCAGGTGAAGGACGACGTTAGCTTTCATGGCATAACCTTAGGCTGTTCTGTAAGATTTGCTCCCCTTTCCCGTGTCCGAGAGCGCCTACCTTGCTGCAAAACATTCGTGTCGTCTTGGTCAATACCAGTCATCCCGGCAATATCGGCGGGGTGGCGCGAGCCATGAAAAACATGGGGCTGACGCGCCTGGTGCTGGTCGAGCCGCGCGTGTTCCCGCACCACGAGGCCGATGCCCGCGCATCCGGCGCCAATGACATCCTGGAAAAAGCCCAGGTGGTCGCCACTCTGGAAGACGCCTTGGTCGGCTGCAACCTGGTGCTTGGCACCAGTGCCCGTGACCGCCGCATCCCCTGGCCGCTGCTGGATCCGCGTGAGTGCGGTACCAAGGTGGTGGAAGAGGCGGCCGGCGGTGCTGAAATCGCCCTGGTATTCGGCCGTGAAGACTCCGGCCTCACCAATGAAGAGCTGCAACGATGTCATTATCACGTGCACATTCCATCAGATCCTGGGTTCAGTTCGCTGAACCTCGGGGCAGCGGTGCAGGTGTTGAGTTACGAAGTGCGCATGGCCTGGCTGGCCGCTGAAGGCCAGCCGAGCAAGGTAGAGAAGGATGAAGTTGCGTCGACCAAGAGTGGCGAGCTGGCCACCATGGACGAGCTGGAGCGGTTCTATGAGCACCTGGAGCAAACCCTGGTGGCCATCGAATTCCTCGATCCGGAAAAGCCTCGACACTTGATGGCGCGCCTGCGCCGCCTGTACGGGCGCAGCTCGGTCAGCCGGGCGGAAATGAATATATTGCGTGGCATTCTCACGGAAACCCAGAAAGCGGCCCGTGGCGAGCTTCTTAAGCGGAAGGATTAAAAATGTTCGAGCGTTTGCGAGAAGATATCCAGAGTGTTTTCCATCGTGATCCGGCGGCGCGCAACGCCTTTGAAGTGCTGACCTGCTACCCGGGCATGCACGCGATCTGGATTCATCGGCTGTCCGGTGCCTTGTGGAATATAGGCTGGAAATGGCTGGCGCGGCTGGTGTCGAACTTCGGCCGCTGGTTGACGGGGATCGAGATTCACCCAGGTGCCAAGGTGGGACGTCGCTTCTTTATCGATCACGGTATGGGCATCGTCATTGGCGAGACTGCCGAGATTGGTGACGACGTGACCCTCTACCAGGGCGTGACATTGGGCGGCACCAGTTGGAACAAGGGTAAGCGCCACCCGACGCTGGAGGATGGCGTGGTGGTGGGCGCGGGTGCCAAGGTGCTTGGTCCGTTCACCGTAGGCGCTGGCGCCAAGGTCGGCTCCAACGCCGTGGTGACCAAGGCCGTGCCGGCCGGCGCCACTGTAGTGGGGATTCCGGGGCGGATCATCGTCAAGCCGGACGTGGGCGATGAGCAGGAGGCCAAGCGCAAGGCCATGGCCGAGAAAATCGGTTTCGATGCCTACGGTGTCAGCGAAGACATGCCCGACCCGGTGGCGCGCGCCATCGGCCAGTTGCTTGACCACCTGCAAGCGGTGGACGGCAAGCTGGACGGTATGTGCGGCGCGCTGAAGGAGTTGGGCAGCAGCTACTGTGCGAAAGACCTGCCTGAGCTGCGCGAAGAGGACTTCGCCGAGATCAAGAGTGAACCCGCCACCAAGGCTGGCTGAGATTTCACATTTGCTGCTAGGCCCGTGTGGGAGGGGGGGGGCTTGCCCCGATGGCCATCTGTCAGTCACCTAATATATTGACTGATCCACCGCTATCGGGGGCAAGCCCCCTCCCACATTTGATCTCCATTCGTCTCGATATCGAACCATCGCCCCGCTGCCGCTGTTCGTCCCTGCCCCATCCTGCTATGATTCGCGCGCCCTTTTTACGGGTAATCCTGACTAAAGTACTAGGTCTTATAGTTGACTTAAATACTCGGGAATCGCATACTTGCTCCCATTCTGAAACACCTTGGTACTTGTCCATGAGACTGACTACAAAAGGCCGATACGCGGTGACCGCCATGCTTGACTTGGCCTTGCACGCGCAAACTGGGCCGGTGTCCCTGGCCGATATCTCCGAGCGCCAAGGCATTTCCCTGTCCTACCTTGAGCAGCTGTTCGCCAAGCTGCGCCGCAGCAATCTGGTCTCCAGTGTGCGTGGGCCGGGCGGCGGTTATCAGCTGTCCCGCGACATGCAGGGCATCCAGGTGGCCCAGGTGATCGACGCGGTCAACGAGTCCGTCGACGCGACCAAGTGCCAGGGCCTGGGTGACTGCCACGCCGGCGACACCTGCCTGACGCACCACTTGTGGTGTGACTTGAGCCTGCAGATCCATGAGTTTTTGAGTGGTATCAGCTTGGCTGATCTTGTGACTCGCCGTGAGGTGCAAGAAGTAGCCCAGCGTCAGGACCAGCGCCGTTGCAACACCAAGGCGCCGCGTCTGGACAAGATCGAAGCGTCCGCCGTCGAGTGACAGCCGAAGAGCTAACGGCACGCCAGCCAGCCTGATTTAGGAGAAAGTCCATGAAATTGCCGATTTACCTTGATTATTCAGCGACCACCCCGGTTGATCCGCGTGTCGCGCAAAAGATGAGCGAATGCCTGCTGGTCGACGGAAACTTCGGCAACCCGGCCTCTCGTTCCCACGTTTTCGGCTGGAAAGCCGAGGAAGCGGTCGAGAACGCTCGTCGCCAGGTTGCTGACCTGGTTGGCGCAGACCCGCGTGAAATCGTCTGGACCTCCGGTGCCACCGAGTCCGACAACCTGGCTATCAAGGGCGCGGCGCATTTCTACGCGACCAAAGGCAAGCACCTGATCACCACCAAGATCGAGCACAAGGCTGTCCTCGACACCATGCGCCAACTGGAGCGTGAAGGTTTCGAGGTTACTTACCTCGAGCCAACCACCGACGGTATCGTCACCCCGGCGATGATCGAAGCCGCGCTGCGTGAAGACACCATCCTGGTTTCCGTGATCCACGTGAATAACGAAATCGGTACCATCAACGACATCGCGGCCATCGGCGAGCTGACTCGCTCCAAGGGCGTCCTGCTGCACGTCGACGCTGCCCAGTCCACCGGCAAGGTCGACATCGACCTGTCCAAGCTGAAAGTCGACCTGATGTCGTTCTCGGCCCACAAGACCTATGGCCCCAAAGGCATCGGCGCCCTGTACGTGAGCCGCAAGCCACGCGTGCGCATCGAAGCCACCATGCACGGCGGCGGTCACGAGCGCGGCATGCGTTCGGGCACCCTGGCGACCCACCAGATCGTCGGCATGGGCGAAGCCTTCCGCGTAGCCAAGGAAGACATGGCTGCCGAAAACGTACGTATCAAGGCCCTGAGCGATCGCTTCTACAAGCAGGTCGAGAACCTTGAAGAGCTGTACATCAACGGCAGCATGACTGCCCGTGTACCGCACAACCTGAATTTGAGCTTCAACTATGTCGAAGGCGAGTCGCTGATCATGGCGCTCAAGGACCTGGCGGTTTCGTCCGGTTCGGCCTGCACCTCGGCTTCGCTTGAGCCTTCGTACGTATTGCGCGCCCTGGGCCGCAACGACGAACTGGCACACAGCTCGATCCGCTTTACGTTCGGCCGCTTCACCACCGAAGAGCAAGTCGACTACGCCGCGCAGAAGGTCTGCGAAGCCGTCAACAAGCTGCGCGTCCTGTCGCCGCTGTGGGACATGTACAAAGACGGTGTCGATATTTCCAAGATCGAGTGGGCGGCACACTAACTATAGAAGCCGCCACCCAAGCTCTGTAGGAACGTGGCGGAAAACGCAGGCGTTTCTACAGGGTTCCAGAGCGGCCCTGATGAGTGAGGATTCAGTACCATGGCTTACAGCGAAAAGGTCATCGACCACTACGAAAACCCGCGCAACGTCGGCAAGATGAACGCGGAAGATCCTGATGTCGGCACCGGCATGGTCGGCGCTCCGGCGTGCGGCGATGTGATGCGCCTGCAGATCAAGGTCAACGACGCTGGCGTTATCGAAGACGCCAAGTTCAAGACTTACGGTTGCGGTTCGGCGATCGCCTCCAGCTCCCTGGCGACCGAATGGATGAAAGGCAAGACCCTGGATGAGGCTGTGACTATCAGCAACACCCAGCTGGCCGAAGAACTGGCCCTGCCGCCAGTGAAAATCCACTGCTCCGTGCTCGCTGAAGACGCCATCAAGGCGGCCGTTCGCGACTACAAGCAGAAGAAAGGCTTGATCTAAGCATTTGGCGACGAGTAAGGAGTCAACGATGGCTATCAGCATGACAGAAGCGGCTGCGCGGCACGTGCGACGCTCCCTGGATGGGCGCGGTAAAGGTGAGGGGATTCGTCTGGGTGTTCGCACCACGGGCTGCTCCGGCCTTGCCTATGTGCTGGAGTTCGTCGACGAGGTGGTCGATGAGGACCAGGTGTTCGAAAGTCACGGCGAGAAAGTGATCATCGACCCTAAAAGCCTGACCTACCTGGACGGCACCGAACTCGATTTCGTCAAGGAAGGGTTGAACGAAGGCTTTAAGTTCAACAACCCCAACGTGCGCGGTGAATGTGGCTGCGGCGAAAGCTTCAACATCTGAGGCTATTCGTGGGTACTCCTTGTCATTTCGCTTTATTCGAGCTGCAGCCGAGTTTTCGGCTGGACCTCGAGCAGCTTGCCACGCGCTACCGAGAATTGGCGCGTGGGGTGCATCCGGACCGCTTCGCTGACGCTTCCGAGCGTGAGCAGCGCCTGGCGCTGGAGCAATCGGCCAGCCTCAACGAAGCCTATCAGACGCTCAAGAGCCCTCCTAAACGCGCGCGTTACCTGCTCGCGATGAACGGTGGCGAGTTGCCGCTGGAAGTGACCGTGCACGACCCGGACTTCCTGATGCAGCAGATGCAATGGCGTGAAGAACTCGAAGACCTGCAGGACGAAGCCGATGTGGCGGGTGTCGCGGTCTTCAAGCGTCGTCTGAAAGTTGCCCAGGATGAACTCAACGAAAGCTTCGCAGCCTGTTGGGATGATGCAGCGCAACGTGAACAGGCCGAGCGCCTGATGCGGCGCATGCAGTTCCTCGACAAGCTCACCTACGAAGTGCGCCAGCTGGAAGAGCGCCTCGACGATTAACCCAGTGTGCTGCCCGTGATGCGCGCCTGATAGACAGATAAGACCTGATTACCATGGCTCTACTGCAAATCGCCGAACCCGGCCAAAGCCCTCAACCGCACCAGCGTCGCCTGGCGGTGGGGATTGACCTGGGCACCACCAATTCCCTGGTTGCTGCCTTGCGCAGCGGCCTGTCCGAGCCGCTGCCCGATGCCGATGGCCAGGTGATCCTGCCGTCCGCCGTGCGTTATCACGCTGATCGCACCGAAGTCGGTGAGTCAGCCAGGTTGGCGGCGTCTACCGATCCTTTGAACACCGTGCTGTCGGTCAAGCGCTTGATGGGCCGTGGTCTGTCCGACGTCAAGCAATTGGGCGACCAGCTGCCGTACCGCTTTGTCGGTGGCGAATCCCATATGCCGTTCATCGACACCGTCCAGGGCCCGAAAAGCCCGGTGGAAGTGTCGGCGGATATCCTCAAGGTGCTGCGCCAGCGCGCGGAAACCACGTTGGGTGGCGAACTGGTCGGCGCGGTGATCACCGTCCCGGCGTATTTCGATGATGCCCAGCGCCAGGCCACCAAGGACGCGGCGAAACTCGCCGGCCTGAACGTGTTGCGCCTGCTCAACGAGCCTACCGCTGCGGCCGTGGCCTATGGCCTGGACCAGCATGCCGAAGGCCTGGTCGCTATTTACGACCTGGGTGGTGGCACTTTTGATATTTCGATCCTGCGCCTGACTGGCGGCGTGTTCGAAGTACTGGCTACCGGTGGCGACACAGCCCTGGGTGGCGATGACTTCGACCACGCCATCGCGGGTTGGATCATCAGCAGCGCCGGCTTGTCCGCTGACCTGGATCCGGGCGAGCAGCGTAACTTGCTGCAAACGGCCTGTGCTGCCAAGGAGGCGCTGACTGACGCTGCTTCTGTTGATGTTTCCTACGGCAGTTGGTGCGCCAAGCTGACTCGCGAAGCCTTCGATTCGCTGATCGAACCGATGATCGCCCGTAGCCTGAAAGCCTGCCGTCGAGCCGTGCGTGACTCCGGTATCGAGCTGGAAGACGTCGGTGCCGTGGTCATGGTCGGCGGTTCAACCCGTGTGCCGCGGGTTCGCGAAGCCGTTGCCGAAGCCTTTGGTCGCCAGCCGCTGACGGAAATCGACCCGGACCAGGTGGTCGCCATTGGCGCCGCCATCCAGGCCGATACCCTTGCCGGTAACAAGCGTGATGGCGGCGAATTGCTGTTGCTCGACGTCATCCCGCTGTCACTGGGGCTGGAAACCATGGGTGGCCTGATGGAGAAGGTGATTCCGCGCAACACCACCATCCCCGTCGCGCGCGCCCAGGACTTCACCACCTACAAAGATGGCCAGACGGCCATGATGATTCATGTGCTGCAAGGTGAGCGCGAGCTGATCAGCGACTGCCGCTCCCTGGCCCGCTTTGAATTGCGCGGCATCCCGGCCATGGTCGCGGGTGCGGCGAAGATTCGCGTGACCTTCCAGGTCGACGCCGACGGCCTGCTCAGCGTCGCCGCGCGCGAGCTGGCGTCCGGCGTGGAGGCCAGCATCCAGGTCAAGCCGTCCTACGGCCTGACTGACGGTGAAATCGCCAAGATGCTCAAGGATTCGTTCCAATACGCCGGTGACGACAAGGTCGCGCGCGTACTGCGCGAGCAACAAGTGGATGCCCAGCGCCTGCTTGAAGCGGTGCAGGGCGCCCTGGATGCCGACGGCGAGCGTTTGCTGGATGCCGAAGAGCGCATGGTCATCGACCGGCAGATGCAGGAGCTGGCCGAACTGATGAAAGGCAACGATGGTTACGCCATCGAGCAACAGACCAAGCGCTTGTCGCAGGTCACTGACGCCTTTGCTGCCCGCCGCATGGATCAGACGGTAAAAGCCGCACTGGCCGGGCGCAACCTGAATGAAATCGAGGAATAATTAATGCCGCAGGTCATTTTTCTGCCACACGCCGAGCATTGCCCGGACGGTATGGTTGTTGAGGCTGAGACCGGCAAGTCCATCCTCGAAGTTGCCCATGACAACCACATCGAGATCGAAAGTGCCTGTGGGGGTGTGTGTGCCTGCACCACTTGCCATTGCATCATTCGCGAAGGCTTCAATAGCCTGGAAGAGGCCGATGAGTTGGAAGAAGATTTTCTTGACCGCGCCTGGGGCCTGGAAGCCACTTCTCGCCTAAGCTGTCAGGCCAGGGTCGGGACTGAAGACATTACCGTCGAAATTCCGAAATATTCGCTCAACCATGCGGCCGAAGCGCCGCACTGATTCAAGGAAGTGTCATGAGTCTTAAATGGGTTGATGTGCAAGAGATCGCTATCCTGTTGGCCGACGGCAACCCGGATATGGATCCCTATTCCCTGAATTTTGTTGCTTTGCGTGACATGGTCATGGCCTTGCCAGGCTTTGATGATGAGCGCGATCGCGGTGGCGAAAAGGTCCTGGAAGCTATCCAGACTGCCTGGAAAGAAGAACAGGACTGACGCCTCCCTTACGCAGTTAGGCAATACCCAAGAACCCGCGTATAATTCGCGGGTTTAATTTTTCGTAAATTACCGTTTCTGGAGTTACACCATGGCTGTTCAACGTACTTTCTCCATCATCAAGCCTGACGCAGTTGCAAAAAACGTCATCGGCGAGATCACCACTCGTTTCGAAAAAGCCGGCCTGAAGGTTGTAGCTTCGAAACTCAAGCAACTGTCCAAGGCTGAAGCTGAAGGCTTCTACGCTGAGCACAGCGCTCGTGGCTTCTTCGGCGACCTGGTTGCCTTCATGATCTCCGGTCCTGTTGTTGTTCAGGTTCTGGAAGGCGAAAACGCCATCGCTCTGAACCGTGAGCTGATGGGCGCTACCAACCCTAAAGAAGCCGCTGCCGGCACCATCCGTGCTGACTTCGCTGACTCCATCGACGCCAACGCTGTACACGGTTCGGACTCCGAAGCCGCTGCTGCTCGCGAAATCTCGTACTTCTTCGCAGCTACCGAAGTAACCACTCGCTAAGCATCGGCTTAAAGAGTGAGGGTGAATCCATGACGACATCGACTGTAAAAACCAACCTGCTGGGTCTGACTCAACAGGAAATGGAAAAATTCTTCGACTCAATCGGGGAGAAGCGTTTCCGTGCCGGTCAGGTAATGAAATGGATTCACCACTTTGGCGTCGACGATTTCGACGCCATGACGAACGTCAGCAAGGCCCTGCGCGACAAGCTCAAGGCTATTGCTGAAGTGCGTGGCCCCGAAGTGGTCAGCGAGGACATCTCCAGCGACGGCACCCGTAAGTGGGTGGTGCGCGTAGCGTCCGGCAGCTGCGTCGAGACCGTGTACATTCCCCAGGGCAAGCGCGGTACCTTGTGCGTTTCGTCCCAGGCAGGCTGTGCCCTGGACTGCAGTTTCTGCTCCACCGGCAAGCAAGGCTTCAATAGCAACCTCACCGCCGCCGAAGTGATCGGCCAGGTGTGGATTGCCAACAAATCCTTTGGCAGCGTCCCGGCGACCGTCGACCGTGCCATCACCAACGTGGTGATGATGGGCATGGGTGAGCCGCTGCTGAACTTCGACAACGTCATCGCAGCCATGCACCTGATGATGGACGACCTGGGCTACGGCATCTCCAAGCGCCGTGTGACCCTGTCGACCTCCGGCGTGGTCCCGATGATCGATGAGCTGGCCAAGCACATCGACGTCTCCCTGGCGTTGTCGCTGCACGCACCCAATGACGCATTGCGTAACCAATTGGTGCCGATCAACAAGAAGTATCCGCTTAAGATGCTGCTCGAATCCTGCCAGCGTTATATGGCGACCTTGGGCGAGAAACGTGTGCTGACCATTGAGTACACCATGCTCAAGGATGTTAACGACAAGGTCGAACACGCGGTCGAGATGATTGAACTGCTCAAGAACACCCCGTGCAAGATCAACCTGATTCCGTTTAACCCGTTCCCACATTCTGGTTACGAGCGGCCAAGCAACAACGCCATTCGCCGTTTCCAGGATCAACTGCACCAGGCCGGCTACAACGTCACCGTGCGCACCACCCGTGGTGAAGACATCGACGCCGCCTGTGGTCAGTTGGTCGGGCAGGTGATGGACCGCACCCGCCGCAGCGAGCGCTATATCGCCGTGCGTGAATTGAACGCCGCCGACGATCTGCCGCAAATTGCTGTGAATCGAATCTGAGAGAGGATCTCTATGCCCTTGCGCCTTGCGCTGCTTTTGCTGGTTACCGGCCTCGCCGCCGGTTGTGTTTCATCGGGCCATGACAGCCCTTTGCAAACCGGCAAGGGCCGTGACGAGGCGCGGGTTGCCTATGTGCAACTGGGGTTGGGTTACCTGCGCCAAGGCATGAGCGAGCAGGCCAAGGTGCCGTTGAAAAAAGCCCTTGAACTGGACAGCGACGATGCCGACGCCAACGCTGCGCTGGCCCTGGTGTTCCAGGCCCAGGCCGAGCCTGAACTGGCTGACCGGTATTTCAACAAAGCCCTGGCCGCACGGCCTGCCGATCCGAAACTGCTGAACAATTACGGCAGTTTCCTGTTCAAGCAAAAGCGTTTTGACCAGGCCGCCCTTTATTTCCAGCAAGCCAGTACCGATACCCTCTATCCTGAGCGCGCGCGGGTGTTCGAGAACCTTGGGGTGACCTCGATGCGCCTCGGCCAGCGTGACAGCGCACGCCAGCAGCTGGAAAAAGCCCTGCACTTGAACGGCCATCAGCCACGAGCGTTGCTCGAAATGGCTGAGTTGTCCTACGAAGACAGGCATTATGTGCCGGCACGTGACTATTACGAGCGTTTTAGCCTGCTCAGCGGGCAAAATGCACGTAGTCTATTGCTCGGCGTGCGCCTGGCGACGGTTCATGAAGAACACGACACGGCCGCACGTTTTGGCCAGCAACTCGAACGACTCTATCCCGGTACGCCGGAATATCAGCAATACCTGTCGGAGCAATGATGAAAGCGGCGCACCCGGAAGTTGTAGCAGCTAATCGCGTAAACCCAGGCGACACCTTGCGTCAGGCCCGCGAAAGCAATGGTTGGTCGCTGGCGGAAGTGGCCCTCAAGCTCAATTTGACCACCACCTCCCTGGGCAACCTTGAGGCCGGCGCATTCGACAAGCTGCCTGGGCATACCTTCGCCCGTGGCTATATCCGCGCCTACGCCAAGTTGCTGGGCATCGACCAGGCCGTGTTGGTCCAGGAGTTCGACCAGTTCACCGGCACCGACTCCCAGGGCAGCAACGTGCATGGCCTGGGTCGCATCGAAGAACCGGTGCGGGTTTCCCACACAATCCTGCGTATTGTCAGCCTGTTGTTGCTGATCGCCGTGATCGGCGGCGGTTTCGTCTGGTGGCAAGACCAGACGTCCCAGCGCAGTAAGGACCTGACCAGCAACGCCATGGAGCACGTCGAAGTCGAAAGCGCCGACGGCACCACCCAGATTCATCCGCTGGATGAGCCGGAAGACCAGGCCGTAGCCCAAGGCCAGGCTGCCCCCGAAACCCCGGCCGCCGCTGAACCGTCCGAGCCGGAAAGTGCCCCGACCGCCGCCGTACCGGCCCCAGTGACACCGACCGCGCCAACTCACACGCCCGCGGCTCCGGTTGCCCAGGCTCATACACCGGCTGCTCCGGTCCCGGCGCCAGCGACTACGGCGCCAACCGCTCCGGCAGCCCCTGCGATTTCACCACCCACCACCCCTGCGTTGATCGCCGGTGACGGGCGTGTACAAATTACCTTCGTCGCTGACTGCTGGACGCAAGTCACCGATGGCAACGGCAAAGTGCTGGTCAGTGGTCTCAAGCGTAAGGGCGATACGCTCGACCTGGGCGGCAAGCCTCCTTTGACGCTGCGTCTGGGCTTCGCCCGTGGCGCGCAAGTGGCCTACAACGGCCAGCCTGTAGACGTAGCGCCGTTCACCACTGGCGAGACCGCTCGCCTGAAGTTGGGACAATAGTCATGCACGGCGAATCTCCAATCAAACGTCGCGTATCGCGCAAGATCTGGGTCGGCTCGGTGCCGGTGGGTGGCGACGCCCCCATCGCGGTACAGAGCATGACCAACAGCGACACCAATGACGTTGCCGCTACCGTTGCCCAGATCAATCGCCTGGAAGCGGCCGGGGTAGACATCGTTCGGGTATCCGTCCCGGACATGGACGCTGCCGAGGCTTTCGGTCGCATCAAGCAGCTGGTCAAGGTGCCGCTGGTTGCCGACATTCACTTCGACTACAAGATCGCCCTGCGCGTGGCCGAGCTGGGTGTCGATTGCCTGCGCATCAACCCGGGCAACATCGGTCGTGAAGACCGTGTGCGCGCTGTGGTGGACGCTGCCCGTGATCGCGGGATCCCGATCCGCATCGGCGTCAACGCCGGTTCCCTGGAAAAAGACCTGCAAAAGAAGTACGGCGAGCCGACCCCGGCAGCGCTGGTCGAGTCTGCACTGCGTCATGTTGAACACCTCGAACGCCTGAACTTCCAGGACTTCAAGGTCAGCGTAAAGGCCTCCGACGTGTTCATGGCGGTGGAAGCCTACCGCCTGCTGGCCAAGGAAATCGTGCAGCCGCTGCACCTGGGGATCACCGAAGCTGGCGGTTTGCGCTCAGGCACAGTGAAATCTGCGGTGGGTCTCGGTATGCTGCTCGCCGAAGGGATTGGCGATACTATCCGCATCTCGTTGGCGGCAGACCCGGTAGAGGAAGTGAAAGTCGGCTACGACATTCTCAAATCCCTGCGTTTGCGTTCCCGCGGTATCAACTTCATTGCCTGCCCGAGTTGCTCGCGGCAGAACTTCGACGTGGTAAAAACCATGAACGACCTGGAGTTGCGCCTCGAAGACCTGCTGGTGCCGTTGGATGTTGCAGTGATCGGTTGTGTGGTCAACGGCCCGGGTGAAGCCAAGGAAGCCCATGTGGGCTTGACCGGCGGTACACCGAACCTGATTTACATCGACGGTAAGCCGTCGCAGAAGTTAACGAATGACAATCTGGTGGATGAGCTGGAAAAGCTGATCCGCGAGAAAGCGGCCGAAAAGGTCGCGGCTGATGCAGCGCTGATCGCTCGCGGCTGATTGAACGAATTTAAGGATTTGATGTGAGCAAGTCTCTGCAAGCCATTCGTGGCATGAACGACATCCTGCCGGAGCAAACGCCGCTGTGGCGCTACTTCGAGGGGACTGTCGCGCGCCTGCTGGATAACTACGGTTACAAGCAGATCCGCATGCCGATCGTCGAGTTCACCGAGCTGTTCAAGCGCTCCATCGGTGAAGTGACCGACATCGTCGAAAAAGAGATGTACACCTTTGAAGACCGTAACGGCGACTCCCTGACCTTGCGTCCGGAAGGTACCGCCGCGTGCGTGCGCGCCGTGCTTGAGCATGGCCTCACCGGTGCTGGCCAGCCGCAGAAACTGTGGTACATCGGCCCGATGTTCCGTCACGAACGTCCACAGAAAGGCCGTTATCGCCAGTTTCATCAGATCGGCCTGGAAGTGTTCAACATCGACGGCCCGGACATCGACGCGGAGCTGATCGTGCTGACGTGGCGCCTATGGGGCCTGCTGGGCATCCGCGACGCGGTCAAGCTTGAGCTCAACAGCCTGGGCACCAGTGAATCCCGCGGCCGCTATAAAGTGGCCCTGGTCGAGTACCTGTCCGCCCATCTGGACAAGTTGGATGAAGACAGCCAGCGTCGTCTGAAGACCAACCCGTTGCGCGTCCTCGATACCAAGAACGCCGACACCCAGGCCGTGCTGGTCAATGCGCCGAAAATGGCCGATTACCTGGACGACGAATCCCGCATTCACTTCGAAGGCCTCAAGGCTCGTCTGGACGCGGCCGGCATTCCGTTCGTGATCAACACCAAGCTGGTGCGTGGCCTCGATTACTACAGCAAGACCGTGTTCGAGTGGGTCACCGACAAGCTCGGCGCCCAGGGCACCGTGTGTGCGGGCGGCCGTTACGACGGCCTGGTCGAGCAGATGGGCGGCAAGCCGACCACCGGCGTGGGCTTCGCCATGGGGATCGAGCGGCTGATCCTGCTGCTGGAAACCCTGGAGCAGGTTCCGGAAGAAATCTCCCGTCAGGTGGACGTGTACCTGTGCGCCTTTGGCGAGGCCGCCGAACTGGCCGCCCTGGCCCTGAGCGAAAAAGTACGTGACCAGTTGCCCAACCTGCGCCTTCAGGTCAATGCCGGCGCAGGCAGCTTCAAGAGCCAGTTCAAGAAGGCCGACAAGAGCGGTGCGCTGTACGCACTGATCCTTGGCGATGACGAGCTGGCCCAGCAAGTGATAGGTTTCAAACCCCTGCGTGGCCAGGGCGAGCAACAGAACATTGCCTTTGATGCGCTCGCTGCGCACTTGGCCACCTGCGTCGTGCAGGGTTGAAGCTGTCGAACAGCCGAATTTAGCGATTAAGGAGTATTGGGGTGTCGAGTACTGATGATGAGCAGTTGGCCGAGTTCAAGGACTGGTGGCAGCGTAACGGCAAGCCCTTGGTTACTGGCGGTCTGCTGGCTTTAGTGGTGGTGTTCGGCTGGCAAGCCTGGACAAAGTATCAGGCCAACCAGTCCCAGGGCGCCTCGATCGTTTATCAGCAATTGCTGGAAACCACCCTGACGCCGGACGGCAAGCCCGACCCCGCGCAGGTTGCAGACCTGGCAGGCAAGCTGAAGAACGAATTCGGCGGCAGCACCTACGCCCAATACGGCAGCCTGTTCGTCGCGAAAGTCGCGGTCGATACCGGCAAGCTGGATGACGCCGCCGCAGAACTCAAGGCCATCGCCGACAAGCCGACCAACCCGACCCTGGGTGAAATCGCGCGTCAGCGCCTGGCCCAGGTATTGGCGGCACAGAACAAGGCTGACGAAGCACTCAAACTGCTCGACGGCGATGCGGACAAGGCATTTGTAGCCACTCGCGAAGAGCTCAAGGGCGACCTGTTGGTCCAATTGGGTCGTACCGACGAAGCCAATGCTGCGTACAAGAAAGCCAAGGCGGCGCTGTCTGATGAAGCGGCGGTCGGTGGCTTACAAATCAAGCTGGACGACTTGGCCAAAGGGGATGCATGACGTGATCCGTTGGAAACATGCAGCATTGCTGGCTCTGGCCGTTCTGGCCGCGGGTTGCAGCAGCAACAGTAAAAAAGAACTGCCTCCGGCCGAGCTGACCAGCTTCAAGGAAGAAGTCGTCCTGCAAAAGCAATGGAGCCGCTCCATCGGTGACGGCCAGGGCGAGACCTACAACATGCTGGTGCCGGCAATCGACGGTGACAACATTGTGGCCGCTGACGTAACCGGCGTGGTGATCTCCATGGATCGCATGAACGGCGACGTGAAGTGGAAGAAAGACCTCGAATTGCCTGTATCCGGCGCCGTAGGCGTGGGTTACGGCATGGTCATGCTCGGCACGCTCAAGGGCGAAGTCGTGGCGCTGGACTCCAGCACCGGTGAAGAGAAATGGCGCGCTCGCGTGACCAGTGAAGTCCTCGCACCGCCTGCCACCAACGGCGATATCGTCGTGGTGCAAACCCAGGATGACCGTGTGATCGGCCTGGACGCCAGCACCGGCGAACAGCGTTGGTTGTACGACAGTACCCCGGCGGTGCTGACCTTGCGCGGTACCAGTGGTCCGGTTGTGACCAACAATCTGGCCGTTGCAGGCCTGTCGACCGGTAAAGTAGTCGCCCTGGACACCAGGAACGGCGTGCCGGCCTGGGAAACCCGTGTGGCCATCCCCCAAGGTCGTTCCGAGCTGGATCGCGTAGTGGACATCGACGGTGGCTTGCTGCTGTCGGGTGAAACCCTCTACGTCGCCACTTACCAGGGCCGCGTTGCCGCGTTGGACCTGCAGAGCGGCCGTGTCAACTGGCAGCGTGATGCTTCCAGTTATGCGGGTGTCGCCCAAGGGTTTGGCAGCGTCTACGTAAGCCTGGCGTCCGGCACCGTTGAAAGTGTCGACGAGCGTTCCACCACTGCACTGTGGAGCAATGACTCCCTGGCCCGTCGTCAACTGTCGGCTCCGGAAGTGTTCTCCAGCTATGTAGCGGTCGGCGACTTCGAAGGCTACCTGCACCTGCTGAGCCAGGTGGATGGTCGTTTTGTAGGTCGTGAGCGTATCGACAGCGACGGTCTGCGTGCCCGTCCGCTGGTGGTGGGCAACATGCTTTATGTTTACGGCAACAGCGGCAAGCTGGAAGCCCTGACCATCAAGTAAAGGTTTGACTATGCTTGGGGTAAAACCCAGGCGGCCCCGCTTCGGCGGGGCATGCGGCATTTGAATATGCTGCCCCGAGCACCAGCCGCTGCCTTGCAGCGGCTTTTGTATTTTCTGAAATAACGAAGTGGAGAGCCGCATGGTTCCCGTAATCGCCCTGGTGGGCCGACCTAACGTCGGCAAGTCCACCTTGTTCAACCGCCTGACCAGGACTCGTGACGCCATCGTCGGCGACTTGTCCGGTCTGACCCGTGATCGCCAATACGGTGAGGCAAAGTGGCAAGGGCGCTCCTACATTATTGTCGACACCGGTGGTATCTCCGGTGATGAGCATGGCATGGACGAAAAGATGGCCGAGCAGTCCCTGCTGGCCATTGAAGAAGCCGATGTCGTGTTGTTCCTGGTGGACGCCCGCGCGGGCTACACCGCTGCCGACCAGATGATTGGCGAGCACCTGCGCAAGCGCAACAAGCGTTCCTATCTGGTCGCCAACAAGATCGACAACATCGACCCTGAGGCGGCCCGTGCCGAATTCAGTCCGATGGGTCTTGGCGACGCGATCCCGGTCGCCGGTGCCCACGGTCGCGGCATCACCCAGATGCTGGAAATCGCCCTGCGCGACTTCCCCAAGGATGACGCCGAGGAAGAAGAAGGCGAAGAAGAGGTCGTTGCCGAAGGCGAGGAAGCCAAGCGTATTCCCGGCCCAAGCGAAAAAGACGGTATCAAGATCGCGATCATCGGCCGCCCGAACGTGGGCAAGTCGACCCTGGTCAACCGTATGCTCGGTGAAGACCGGGTAATTGTCTACGACCAGCCCGGCACCACCCGCGACAGCATCTACATCCCGTTCGAGCGTAACGACGAGAAGTACACGCTGATCGACACCGCCGGTGTGCGCAAACGCGGCAAGATCCACGAGGAAGTTGAAAAGTTCTCCGTGGTGAAAACCCTGCAGGCGATCAAAGACGCCAACGTGGTGATCTTCGTGATGGACGCCCGCGAAGGCGTGGTGGACCACGACCTCAACCTGCTGGGCTTTGCCCTCGAAGCCGGTCGGGCGCTGGTTATTGCGATCAACAAGTGGGACGGCATGACGCCGAGCGAGCGCGATTTCGTCAAGATCGAGCTGCAGCGCCGCCTGTTCTTCGTCGAGTTCGCCGATATCCACTTTATCTCGGCCCTGCACGGCACGGGTGTGGGTAATCTCTACGCTTCCGTACAGAACTCGTTCAAGTCCGCCGTTACCCGTTGGCCGACCAACCGTCTGACCCAGATCCTCGAAGACGCCGTTGGCGAGCACGCGCCGCCGATGGTCAACAACCGCCGGATCAAGCTGCGTTACGCCCACTTGGGTGGTGCCAACCCGCCGATTATCGTGATCCACGGTAACCAGATCGAGAAGGTACCCAAGTCCTACGTGCGTTACCTGGAAAACACCTACCGCCGCGTCTTGAAACTGGTCGGTACGCCGATCCGTATCGAGTTCAAGGGGGGCGAGAACCCATACGAAGGCAACAAGAACACATTGACTGACCGTCAGGTGAACAAGAAGCGTCGTTTGATGACTCACCACAAGAAGGCCGACAAGAAGCGTCGCGACAAGAAATAGCAGCCGCTTCACGTTGTAAGTTACAGGCTGCAAGAGAGGGCTCCTTTGGAGCCCTTTTTTGTGCCTGGCGGTTTGTCGCTTGACCTGCTTGCAGCTTGCAGCTTAAAACTTGCAGCTCACCCGAAGGGGGCTCCCATGATCACCAGCAAGCTGCCAAATGTCGGCACGACCATTTTCACCACCATGTCGCAACTCGCTGCCGAAACCGGCGCGCTCAACCTGTCCCAGGGGTTTCCCGACTTCAATGGGCCTCAGGCTTTGCTCGATGCCGTGGGCAAACATGTTGCCAGCGGGCACAACCAATATTCACCGATGACCGGCTTGCCGGCCTTGCGCCAGCAAGTGGCGGCCAAGATCGCCCGCAGCTATGGCGCCACGGTGAATGCCGACAGTGAAGTGACCATCACCCCCGGCGCCACCGCCGCGATCTTCTGCGCGATCCAGGCGGTGATTCGCACTGGCGATGAGGTCATTGTGTTCGACCCCTGCTACGACAGCTATGAGCCCTCGGTCGAACTGGCCGGTGGCCGCTGCGTGCATGTGCAACTGAGCCTGCAAGGCTTTGCATTGGACTTCGAGAAGATCAAGGCCGCGCTGTCGCCACGTACGCGCATGATCATCCTCAATACCCCGCACAACCCAACCGGCGCGCTGATCAGCCGCGCTGAGCTGGACCAGTTGGCCGAACTGATCCGCGACCGCGATATCTACCTGGTCAGTGACGAGGTCTACGAACACCTGGTATTCGACGGCGTGCCCCACGTCAGCGTCCTGGCCCATGAAGAGCTGTACCCGCGGGCGTTCGTGGTCAGCTCCTTCGGCAAAACCTACCACGTCACCGGCTGGAAAACCGGCTACGTGGTCGCGCCACCGGCCCTGACGGCCGAACTGCGCAAAGTGCATCAATACGTCAATTTCTGTGGTGTGACCCCGTTGCAGTTCGCGTTGGCCGATTTCATGGCTGAACACCCGGAGCACGTCGATGAACTGCCGGGGTTCTACCAGGCCAAGCGCGACCTGTTCTGCGACCTGCTGGCACCGTCGCGCTTCAGCTTTACCCGGGTGGCCGGCACCTACTTCCAGTTGGTCGATTACTCACAAATACGTCCGGACCTGGATGACGTCGCCATGTCCCTGTGGATGACCCGCGAGCATGGCGTGGCGACCATCCCGGTCTCGGTGTTCTACCAGAGCCCACCGCAAGGCCAGCGCCTGGTGCGCCTGTGTTTTGCCAAACGCGAGGAGACGCTGCGACAAGCGGCTGAAAAACTATGCGTGATTTGACGGCATTGCCTGACTTGAATATCGCCCTGGTCCAGACCACCCTGGCCTGGCACGACCGCCAGGCCAACCTCGAGCATTTCGAGGGGCTGCTGGAGCAGGCCCGCGGCGCCGACCTGATCGTGCTGCCGGAAATGTTCACCACCGGTTTCTCCATGGCGTCGCAAACCCTCGCCGAGCCGGAAAACGGCCCGACCCATCAGTGGCTCCAGGCCCAGGCTGCGAAGTACAACGCCGTGATCACCGGCAGCGTGATCATCCAGGCCGCTGATGGCAGCCACCGCAACCGCCTGTTGTGGGCGCGGCCGGATGGCGAGGTGTTGCACTACGACAAGCGTCATCTGTTTCGTATGGCCGGTGAACACAATCACTACACCCCCGGCGAGCGCCAGGTGCAGTTCGAATTGAAAGGCTGGCGTGTTCGGCCGCTGATTTGCTACGACCTGCGTTTCCCGGTGTGGAGTCGGGATGCCCAGGACACTGACTTGCTGCTCTACACCGCCAATTGGCCGGGGGCGCGGCGCCAGCATTGGAACCGCTTGTTGCCGGCGCGGGCTATCGAGAACCTGTGCTACGTAGCGGCGGTGAATCGAGTGGGCACCGACGGCAAGGGCTTTGCCTACACCGGTGATAGCCAGGTGCTGGATTTCCAGGGTGAGAGCCTGCTGAGTGCGGGGGAGGCGGACGGGGTGTTCCAGGTGTGCCTGGGCGCGGCTGAACTGGCGGCGTATCGCACCAGGTTTCCGGCGAACCTGGATGCCGATAGCTTTCAGTTTGTCTGACAGGCCGTTATCGGGGGCAACCCAAATCTGAAACTCAATAAAAAAGGCCCCTGGGTTCTCACCCAGGGGCCTTCTGTATGACGGCGAAGGTTACGCCGCTTTCGCTTCCTGCTGGCTCAACGAGCGGTTCAGTGCACTGAACAGTGCCTTGAAGCTCGCTGTGGTGATGTTTTCATCAATACCCACGCCATGCACCGGGCGTTCACCGTTCACACGCAGTTCGATATAGGCCGCGGCCTTGGCGTTGGTGCCTGCGCCGATGGCATGTTCGTTGTAGTCCATGATCTCCACCCCAATTGGCAGGCCGGCCACCAGCGCTTCCAGTGCGCCGTTGCCTTTGCCTTTCCAGTGCAGGTTGGTTTCGCCCTGGCCCTTGCCCGAGACTTCCACTTCGACAAAGCTGTTGCCGTTCTCTTCCTGCAGGCGATGGCTGACCAGCGCATACGGGGTGTTGGCTTGCAGGTATTCACGCTGCAGCAAGGCGTAGATCTGCGGTGCGGTCATCTCCAGGCCCACACGGTCGGTTTCGGCCTGGACCACCTGGCTGAACTCGATCTGCATGCGGCGCGGCAGGCTGATGTCGTATTCCTGCTCCAGCAGGTAGGCGATGCCGCCTTTGCCCGACTGGCTGTTCACGCGGATCACCGCCTCGTAGCTGCGACCGATGTCGGCCGGGTCGATCGGCAAATACGGCACTTCCCACAGCGCATCCTCTTTCTGCTGGGAGAAGCCCTTGCGGATCGCGTCCTGGTGAGAACCGGAGAAGGCGGTATGCACCAGATCGCCGACGTACGGATGACGTGGGTGTACCTGGATCTGGTTGCACTCCTCGACGACTTTACGCACGCCGTCGATGTCGGAGAAGTCCAGCTGCGGGTCGAGGCCCTGGGTGTACATGTTCAACGCCACGGTGACGAGGTCTACGTTACCGGTACGCTCGCCGTTACCGAACAGGCAACCCTCGACACGGTCCGCGCCGGCCATCAGGCCCAGCTCGGTGGCGGCTACGCCGGTGCCACGGTCGTTGTGGGTGTGCAGGCTGATGATCACGCTGTCACGACGATTGATATGGCGACCGAACCACTCGATCTGGTCGGCATAGATGTTCGGCGTGGCGCACTCGACGGTGGCCGGCAGGTTGAGGATCATCTTGTGCTCAGGCGTCGGGTTCCAGACCTCGATCACCGCATCACAGACTTCCTTGGCGAACTCCAGTTCGGTAGCGCTGAAAGTCTCCGGCGAGTACTCGAAGGTCCACTGGGTTTCCGGCTGCTGGGCGGCGTACTTGACGAACAGCTTGGCCGCGTTGACCGCGATGGCCTTGATGCCGTCCTTGTCCTGGTTGAACACGATGCGGCGGAACGACGGCGACGTGGCGTTGTACAGGTGCACAATGGCCTTTTTGGCGCCGCGCAGGGATTCGAAGGTGCGTGCGATCAAGTCTTCACGGCCCTGGGTCAGCACCTGGATGGTGGTGTCCTCGGGGATGTGGTTGTCTTCGATCAGGGTACGCACGAAGTCGAAGTCGGTTTGCGATGCGGCAGGGAACGACGCCTCGATTTCCTTCACGCCGACCGCGACCAGGGTCTTCCAGAAGCGCAGCTTTTTCACCGCGTCCATCGGCTCGATCAGCGACTGGTTGCCATCACGCAGGTCGGAACTGCACCAGATCGGCGCGGTGGTGATGGTTTTGGAAGGCCAGGTGCGGTCCGGGATATCGATGGTCGGAAACGCGCGGTACTTCGAAGACGGGTCTTTGAGCATGCTCATCGGGAAATCCTTTGTTGTAGGGGCCGAGAAAAGGCGGCCTGCCGTAGAACTGTTTTTAGGGATAAAACGTAAAGACGAGGCAGATCGATTCAGCCTGGCAGTCGTGCGCTGACGAGGCACAGGCTGCGGTGCTGGCGAAGCTGGATGAGGGTGTGAGAGGTTTTCATAGGCCCAACCCTAACCGCAGGGTTGAAAGATGACAAGTAGGTGCGGACGAATTGAGATAAGTTCCACTTTTTTAGCTGGATTCGAGATTTTATAGCTGTTTTTATCTCTTTGTATTTATTTTTTTGCGTAAGGTTTTGGGTTGGGGCAATCTTGCTTTTTGCAAAGACGGTTTCCCCAAGCAAGTCCGGCGGCTGAAAAAACAACCGCCGGATTGTTGATGCCAGGTGTGTTCCACACCCGTTATTGGTCAGGAAGAGGCTTGCGGTACTGGTCCACATTTAGATGGATTTGATAGTCACCGACTAGTTCGTCCGGGCTAAGACGTTTGTTTGGGTCCGGTCGTGAGCCGTTCGAGGGGTGAACCACGCTGGGGGCTCCTCTGGCGCTGTCATAGACGCCTATCCCGGGTGTGCCGGTCAGTTCCGCAATGCCCGGAACGCCCCTGCTGGTATTCATGTGTGACCTTCCTACAACAGCAATCCATTTTTCTTCCGGTGGAATTCTATTGATGAGCTTGGCGGCATAGTAATTAAGCTCTTTCTGGCGATCATTGGTGTGACGCAGATTGAGGCTGTCGGCTTCAGAACTGCGGGTGACATGCTGTGTCAGGTGTTCATGTTCCAGTCCTACTATCTTGATGCCATTTTTTTCTGCCGCTGCCAGCAATGCCGCTCGAGAAGGGGTATTGCCCAAGTATTCCGAGTTACGTGGGCGCGCAGGTATCATGTTTACATCGGCCATGGAGTAGGGGGTCAGCTGTATGCCGGGTGCGCCTTCGAGCAACAGAGTTGTCACTCCAAGCTCCCTGTACATGGGCATGTTGTTTATCAGTAGAAGATCGGTGGCAACCTGATTGTGTTGTTCGCCTAAAACCACGCCGTTGAATCTCTCGAGCTGTGACCGCATCAAGTCACTTGGTGAGGTGCCCGCTGCGTTAGCCTGGACATTCGGGCGAGGGGGTAATGCACCAGCAGCCTGGCGTTCGTAAAACGCATTCATGTCATTTCTGAACCAGCGACGAGCGGTGCCCCGGGTGCCCTGCTGGGCCGTGAAGTCGGCACCACCGGCAAACAGGTAGTCCAGGTATTCGACTGGGGGAGTAGGGCTTTGCCTTCTTTGCGCACCACGCCTGCCGCCCGACAACTCACTCTGCCTCCATTCTCCATTCCCTGTGGATTGCATATGTGCCACGTTCCTGATGGTCCTCGGCGCATCCGGCGCTGCGTTTGGGTCAACAATGCTCACCTGTCCGTACCTTGCTTTGAACGCAGAGTCGATCTGATACGGCTTGTTGATCCCTGTACTGTCGGTATAGCGGATGTACCAGTTTTCTCCCACTTGATAAATGCCATTGGCGTTTGGTCTGACGCCTCTAAGCGTGTCTTCAGGGACGGAATAGGCGCTCAGGTCTCGCGGTGGCGTAACGGAATGCACGACGGGGCTGGGGATTGCCTGGGACGCCCTGATGCCCGCGCTGGTCGAAGGGACGGCAGGCGGGACAGGCGGGACAGGCGCGCCGGGTGGTGGCGTTCCCTGGGTGAGCAGCGACCTTGCGACGGGAGCGACGGGGACGGACGTTCCCGCCGCGCGAAACACCGGACGCAAAGGCGTGCTCGGCACATTGGGCAGGCCTGATGCAAGCGCGGTGAAGTCGGCGAAAAGGTTGACCCGGCCGCCGCGTGTGAGCAGCCCACCGGGCAAGTGCCGGGCATTGCTCTGGATGGCTTTCAGTGCCGCTCGGCCGAGCCGACTGCCCACCTTCACCCCGGTAGAAATGCCCCGGCCGATGACCGGTATGAGGTCCAGAAACAGGCTGCCCACCTCCACGCCAAACATGATCTTGTTACGCGTCGATTCGGCGTTCACTTCTGCACTGCTGGTTGACTGGAAGTCGGCTTTATCGATTAGCAGGCGGGTCTGTTGAGTGAACAATTCATCGTGGATGTCTGTTTCCATCGGCTTTAGGGTTATGGAACCGGGGAGACGTTTTCTTGCATTGTCCAGAATCTCGGCGGCTGCAAGAAGATCGGTGCCCCCACTGGTGACGACTCGGCGCGCAGCGTCCACGGATTTCTGAAAATCGTCCTTTTCCGTTGGCGATTTTCTGCTCTGGGTATAGGCTTGCCATTCTTTCTTTTCCAGCAACGTCGTCAATGCGTCCAGGTTGGGCAGTTCCCTGAACGCCAGTCCGTCGGGGGCTCCGGGGCTGTAGAGCACTACAGAAGCGTCCGTTTGATTGCCGATGACCATCACGCCGCGAACCGGTTGGCCCAACTGGAGCAGGGTGTTGGCAACAATCGTTTGTCCATCCACCTCCGCACGCTGGGCTGGATCCGGATGATCCAGGACCGCGTTGATCCACTGTACGCCCCGCTTCAAGGTCTTGTCGGTGCTGGCATCGGCTTGGAACCCACTGGGGTTGAGTTGTGCCAGGAACGCTTCTTTCTCCATCAAGTCGGCATTGCTGGCCTTCCACGTCTTGTGTAAATCAGCCGCCGGCCCCGATTCGGCATCCGGTGCCATGCGCGTCTCCAGCAGCTTGGTGTATTCGCCACCCACATCCGCAGTGTTGACCAGGCGCTTGAGTTGTTGTGTATCGAGGGTGATCGGCCGCTTCTGATCATCTAGAACCGGTGAGCCCTTGGTGTCTTGCAGCGCCAGGGTCATGGTGGTCTCGGTGTGCTTGTGGCTTTCGCCCATTTCCCAGTGGCTTGGGTTTTTCAGGGCCAGGTCGGACAGTGGCAGGTAGGTGGTGGTCGTGGAGGGGGGGTGTGGAATGCCGGAGCGACCGAGGTGGAAACGCGTCTTGGTGACTACTTTAACCATCAGTTGATCGGCGTCCACATTAGCCTGGGGGTAAGCCTGTTTCAGCGCCTCATTCATTTGCGACGTGGCAAAGCTGGATAAGGAAGGAATGTTTTCCAGCAGGGGCGCGAGTTGTTCAGCGCTCTTTGTCGCTTTCCCTTCCAAGCGGCTGTAGAGAAATTCCTGAGCGGGACTGAGGTTTTTCAACCAGTCCGGCTGGCCTTTCTCGGCCAATTTCTCGTTACGCGCAAGCATGGCGTTGCTGCCGTCGACTTGTGCCGACCAGTCAGCGGCATCATCCAGGGCCGTCATGAGCGTGGGCCCCAGCGTTGGTGCGGGGCTTGATGGCCGCTGCGGGGTGAATGTCCTGGCCATCAACGCATCGACTTCCGCGCCCTGGCGCTGGAGCAGCAAATTTATCCCCTCTGCCTGCACATCCCCGGCCAGGGGCGCCACGCCTAGCATCAAGTCATCTCCCGTAGGCGGCGACGCGCGGTTTTGCAGCGAAAGCGGCAGGCTTTGCCTCAACAGCTCGGCGGCCGGCCCGCCGCTGTCGAGCCGTTGCGCCAGTGCTTCGCGTAACAGTGCCGGGGTTGCGAACTCCTCGAAACCTTCGCTGGGGGTATAGAGCACCACGGGGCCATTCTGGTCGTTGAGCCTAATCTCCCGACCGGTGGCAGGCCAGGTCGGGGTGGACGCTGAAGAGCCATCCTTGCTGGTGATCATGAACGCACCGGCGAAGGCTGCACCCTGTAGTGTGCCGTCATCAATGGTGATGGGGTACACACCGGGTCTTGATCCGTCAGGCAGTTTACTTTCCCGTTCCTTTAGAGACGGGTAGCGCAGCGCGTTGTCGATCAACTCTTTACTGGCCGGGCTCAGGGTGCCGTCCATCTTGCGGATGGCTGCCAAGGTCGACAGTTGCTGTTTGTGGACCCATAACAGTTGGTCCTGTGGCGAGGGCGAGTTCGCTGAAAGCTGGGGCGTGGTCCAGTATTCCCGAAGCGTCTGAGCGTACTCGGTGGCAATGCTCCTGGCGATGGTGTGCAGCGAGGCGGTGGGCTGGAGGACATTGGCGGCCTGATCGGGCGCTGGCTGGGTCACGAATTCGGTCCTGACCCCCGGTGTCTCGAATAGCTGTTTGCTCGGGTTGGCATAGATTTCCCGAATCGCGCGGCTCAAGGCAGTCATTATCGGCTCGGAGGATTTCAACTGTTCTACGCCGTTGTTTGACGTATAGCTATTGAACGAAACCTTGTCCGGGTCGAGGGGATTCAGTTGAGGAAACGCCTGTGCCAGCCGTGTCTGCAAAAAGCTTTTGAAATCAGGACGCTGGCGTTGCTGTGAGGCCATCTCGTCCATGAGGCCGGAGTACTGTTCATTCAGTAACTGCAGATCGCCGATCTTGAAGTGATTCGAGAGAGGGCTGCGGATGGCAGTGGCGGGATTTATGCCCGACGCGTAAGGGGCGGAGAGGCTGGCGAGTCCCCGTACGGACGAACGAGACCTGGCGGGGGCGGGTTGTGGGCCTGGGCTGTCGTTCTGGGCTGCTGGCGTAGATGATGCGGGACGAGCAGGTGGAATATCGATTTGGGGTGGCGCGGGCCTGAGGTCATAGATATGCATTAAGGAAACTCCACAAGACTTGCTTTATGTGTCCTTGTGAGCGAATTGTCCTCCCTGGGATTCGGTGTGTGGGTGGCAAGTCAAGCGATGAAGGTTCCTTCAAGAATAGGTGGGAATGGCGACGCACTGTGTCGAGTTCGGCGCCATGGTCGTTGAAAGAGGGCGGTCGTCAGTGACCGGTGTACCCGTGGGTTTTGAACGTCCAGACCGGGCTGAATGCGCTGTCGTGTATCAGGGCTGGAAGGCGCCGATAAATATCGCAGGATCGACCCGTGCGTCATTGAGGCTGATATTCCAATGCATATGCGGCCCGGTCGCACGGCCCGTCGAGCCGACCTTGCCCACCACCGTACCGCGCACCAGTTGATCGCCGACTTTTACATCGATCTTCGACATATGGCAGAACATGCTGATAAAGCCCTGGCCGTGGTCGACAAACACGGTATTGCCATTGAAGAAGTAGTTGCCGGTCAGAATCACCTTACCGTTCGCCGGCGTCTTGATCGGTGTACCGGCCGGCACGGCAAAGTCCAGGCCCGAATGAGGATTGCGCTCTTCACCGTTGAAGAAGCGGCGCACGCCAAACTTGCTCGACAGCGGCCCGTTCACCGGTTTGTCCAGCACCAGGTTGCTCGGCAGGTTCGGGCTGAAACTGCGGTAGGCCTTGAGCTGCACGGCCAACTCGCCCTCGATGCGCTTGAGCTGCGCCGGGTCGGGGTTGACCTGGCTTTTGTTCTTCAGGGTGATGCGCTGTTCCGGGTATTTCTTGTAGCCGACGATAAACGGCAGGCTGCGCCCGCCGCTGCTGATGCGCTCGTTGCCCGGCTTGACCGTCAGCGGGATGCCGACAATCGCCAGCCAGTTGTCCTGCTCCTTCACCACCAGCACGGGTTTGCCCTGGTACGTGGCTTTCGGCGCGGCAGCCGAAGGGCCGAGTTCAACCACCGCAACACCGCCGGGCACCGGCTTGTTCAAGGTACGGCTGATATAGCTGTCGGCATGAGCGTTAACGGCGAGGCATAGCAGCAACAACACACTAAAGAAACGTGGCATCAATCAATCCAATAACGAAAGGGTGACGGGGGTCAGGTGGTTATCTTCCACCCGCACCTGCAATTGGCCTTCACCGAGGCGCGCGGTGAGGCGCTGGCCGGTGTGGGTCTGTGCGGCGTTGCGGATGGCCTGGCCACGCTCGTCGAGCAAAATGCTGTAGCCACGGCCCAAGGTTGCCAGCGGGCTGACCACCTGCAACGTCTGCACCTGGCTTTGCAGTTGCAGGCGACGCGCCTTGAGGCCTTCGCGCATGGCGCGGGGCAGGCGCTCGGCAAGGCTGTCCAGGCGCTGGCGCAGCAGGGCCAACTGGCGCCCCGGATGCTGGCCGGCGAGGCGGGTTTCCAGGCGGATCAGGCGTTCGCGACGGGTATTGAGGTTGCGCTCGAAGGCGCGGCGCAGGCGCATATCCAGGTCATCCAGGCGCTGGGCCTGCTGGCGCAGGCGTTCGCCGGGGTGCCGCAAGCGTCGGGCCATGCCTTCCAGGCGCAGACGGTCGTGGGTCAGGCGATTGCGCATCAGCATCACCAGGCGGCGGTGCAGGCTTTCGACCTGGCGCACCAGGTTACTGGCGTCGGGGGCCAGCAACTCAGCGGCCGCCGAAGGTGTGGGCGCGCGTACGTCGGCAACGAAATCGCTGATGGACACATCGGTCTCATGGCCGACCGCACTGACGATCGGCGTCACGCACGCGTCCACCGCGCGGGCCACGGCCTCTTCGTTGAAGCACCAGAGGTCTTCCAGCGAGCCGCCGCCACGGGCCAGGATCAGCGCGTCAAAGCCACGGGCATCCGCCAGCTTCAGCGCGCGCACAATCTGCGGGATCGCTTCGCGGCCTTGTACGGCGGTGGGGATCAACGTCAATTGCACCTGGGGCGCGCGACGACGGAACACGCTGATGATGTCGCGGATCACCGCACCGGTGGGCGAACTGATAATGCCGATGCGGCGCGGGTGCGCGGGCAGCGGCACCTTGCGTTCGGCACTGAACAGGCCCTCGGCGCTGAGTTTTTCCTTCAGGGCATCGAAGGCCAGGCGCAGCGCGCCATCCCCGGCGGGTTCGACGGTATCGAGGATCAACTGGTAGTCGCCACGGCCCTCGAACAGCGAGACCTTGCCGCGCACCTTCACCGCCAGGCCATCCTTCAACGCCTGGCGGACCCGCGCGGCGTTATTGCGAAACAGCGCACAACGCACCTGGGCGCCACTGTCCTTGAGGGTGAAGTACACATGGCCGGAGGCCGGGCGGGCGAGGTTGGAGATCTCGCCTTCGACCCAGATATTGGTGAACACGTCTTCCAGCAACACCCGCGCGCGGCCGTTGAGCTGGCTGACAGTCAGGACTTCGCGGTCCAGGCCCAAGCGGGCAAAGGGATCTTTAATCATGGGCGGCAGTTTATAGGCATTCGTGCAGGGTTTGACAGAACTGCTCCACCAACGCGCTCGGTGACTGCTGGCAGGCCAGGGCGACGGTGCTCAGGCAGTCCGGGTCGGCCAGGGGCAAAAAGTACACGTTGGCGGGGGCGATGTCCTGCATGGACTTTGGCAGCAAGGCTATACCGAAACCGGCCTGGATCAACTGCAACTGGGTGGTCTTGCGTGACATCACTCGGGCGGCCTTGGGGAAAAATCCCGCACGCATGCACAGTTCGGCCGACAGATAACTCAGGCCGCCACGCTGGGGATGGGGGATCGAGATAAACGCCTGGTCTTTCAGTTGCTCCAGTTCGATGGGCGCCTGGCTGCGTGCCAGCGCATGACTCACAGGCACGGCCAGCAGCAGGGGTTCGCTGTATAAAGGCATGACCCGCACACCTTCGCGCTGGCGCAGCACGGGTAAGCGCAGCACCCCGACTTCCAGGCGACCGTCGGCGATTTCTTCCAACTGCGCTTCGGAGGACAGTTTGCCGATATCCATCGACACCCCAGGGCAGCGCTCCAGCCAGGTGCCGATGCCTTGCAGTAAAGGCCCGCTCATCGGCACGGTGCTCGAATGGCTAAGGCGCAGCGTGCCCAATTCGCCGTTGCCCACTTGGGTCGCCATCTGGCTGGCCTTGAGCAATTCGCTCAGCAGGTTGCGCGCCCGTGGATAGAAGGCTTCACCGGCGGCAGTCAGCCGCGGCTGGCGCGCGGTGCGTTCGAACAGCGGGGTTTGCAGTTGGTTTTCCAGCTCCTTGATCTGCCGGCTCAGGGCCGATTGCGCCACGAACAAACGTTCGGCGGCGGCACTGAAGCTGCCGCTGTCGGCGATTTCGACGAAGTAACGCAGTTGGCGGGTGGAGATCACGCGTCATGCCTTTTCGAGATGGGTAGAGGGCTTTGAAGATATTAGTCGCATCCCTCACCGATGGCTAAAGTGATGGTCATCTTCAATAAGGAATTACCCATGAGCCCGGTTGAGCTGATGAGTCAGTGGTCGTTTGGTGGTATGGATTGGCTGGTGATCGGCCTGGGTGTGGTGGTGGCCTATATCGTGTTCGGCATCGCCGGTTTTGGCACGGCGCTGGTGGCGGGGCCGATCCTGCTCGTGTTTATGCCGCTGTCGAAGATCATCCCGCTGTTGGTGCTGCTGGATTTCGTCGCGGCCTTCGGCGGCCTGCTGCAAACGCGGCGTGACGTGAACAAGGCTGAGTTGCTGCGCCTGCTGCCGTGCATGGCCATCGGTTGCACCCTGGGCGTGGTGTTTCTGCTCAACCTGCATTCGGACCTGTTGCTGCTGCTGATGGGGGTGTTTATCAGCGCCTATGCGATCTACAGCCTGGCGGTGAAAACCCGGCCAACGCAGCTGGCCGCTGGCTGGTCGATCCCCATGGGCACCGTAGGCGGGTTGTTCGGTGCGTTGTTCGGCAGTGGTGGCTTTTTATATGCAATCTACCTCAACAGCCGCTTGCCCAAGGACGCGGCGCGCGCCACCCAAAGCGCGTTGATCAGCTGCAGCACGGTGGTGCGCCTGAGCCTGTTCCTGATCGCCGGGGTGTATGCTGACTGGCCGCTGCTGATGTTGGCGCTGTGCCTGCTGCCGGCGATGGCCCTGGGGCTGTGGTGTGGGCGCAGGCTGACCATGCGCATGTCCCGTGAGGCTTTCGTCCGGCTGGTGACGTGGTTGGTGCTGGCCAGTGGCATTGCGTTGATTGGGCGGTACTTGAGCACTTGACCTGATTTCTTCAGGGATTAAGCTGCCGTCCTCCCGGGCCTCATCGCGGGCTTGTCCGCGATGAGGTCAGAAGCCACGCCGCAGGTCTCCCATGAACTCCCAAAGCATCCTTGTCCCGAAAATCTCCACCTTGCCTGTCCACGAACCCCGCGCCCGGGCGATCGTGCGTTGGCTGGTGCGCAAGAACATCATCAAGGAAGAACTGACCACCTGTGGCCGCACCGGCAACCGCATGGCCTATGCCCTGGCCGACGGCGCCCGCGCCGTGGTGCTGCACCCCGAGGCGCTGCCGTTCAACGAGCCGGTCAATGGCCTGGAGATCATCTACAAGCGCTGCATCTATACCCCGGCCAAGGGCTTTCTCGAAGAAGCCGGCTGCCCGGAATGCCTCAAGGAAGTCGGCGAGGCGCTGTTCGAAAGCCTGGAAGACTGGATGCCCGGCCACACCGACAACTTCACCTGCCCGCTGTGTGGGCATGAAGATGACATCAACGGTTTCCTGTTCTTGCAGGAGTGTGGGTTTTCCAACCTGGGATTCATCTTCAACAACTGGGCGGAGGCGGGGTTCAAGCAGAGCTTTATCGACGAATTCGCCGATTGGCTGGACCAAAAGATCAGCTGGGTCAAAGTCGAGCTGTAGTCCTTCTATCACTATTCCCAAATATGTCAGAGTTTTACATTGAGACCTGAGGGGTGTCTGAGTATAATGGCGCGCTTCCATTTTCCCGCTCGGGAGCCCCCGCGATGCTGCGTATCAGCCAAGAAGCTCTGACATTCGACGACATTCTCCTAGTGCCCGGTTATTCCGAGGTGCTTCCTAACGAAGTCAGTCTCAAGACCCGCCTAACCCGTGGCATCGAGCTGAATATTCCCCTGGTTTCCGCTGCCATGGACACCGTCACCGAAGCCCGTTTGGCAATCGCCATGGCTCAGGAAGGCGGCATCGGCATCATCCACAAGAACATGACCATCGAGCAGCAAGCTGCCGAAGTGCGCAAGGTCAAGCGTTACGAAGCCGGTGTGGTGAAGGATCCGATCACCATCGAAGCCGACGCTACCGTGCGTGACCTGTTCGACCTGACTCGCCTGCACAACATCTCCGGCGTTCCGGTACTGCACGATGGCGACCTGGTCGGTATCGTCACCTCCCGTGACGTGCGTTTCGAGAACCGTCTTGAAGTCACCGTCCGCGAAGTGATGACGCCTAAAGAGCGCCTCGTGACTGTCAAGGAAGGCGCCGACAAGAACGACGTGCGCGAACTGCTGCACAAGCACCGTATCGAGCGCGTGCTGATCGTCGACGACAAATTCGCCCTCAAGGGCATGATGACCGTCAACGACATCGAAAAAGCCAAGGCTTACCCGCTGGCCAGCAAGGATGACCAAGGTCGTCTGCGCGTCGGCGCTGCGGTCGGTACCGGCAAAGACACCGGCGACCGCGTGGCGGCCCTGGTGGCTGCCGGTGTTGACGTGGTAGTGGTCGACACCGCTCACGGTCACTCCAAAGGCGTGATCGACCGCGTGCGCTGGGTCAAGCAGAACTTCCCTGACGTGCAGGTGATCGGCGGCAACATTGCCACCGGCGCTGCCGCCAAGGCCCTGGCCGAAGCCGGTGCCGATGCGGTCAAGGTCGGTATCGGCCCTGGCTCGATCTGCACCACGCGTATCGTCGCCGGTGTGGGCGTGCCGCAGATCAGCGCCATCGCCAACGTCGCCGCGGCCCTTGAAGGCACTGGCGTACCGTTGATCGCCGACGGTGGCATCCGTTTTTCCGGTGACCTGTCCAAGGCCATCGTTGCCGGTGCTTCCTGCGTGATGATGGGCTCGATGTTCGCCGGTACCGAAGAAGCGCCGGGCGAGATCGAACTGTTCCAGGGCCGATCCTACAAGGCTTACCGCGGCATGGGTTCGCTGGGCGCCATGTCCCAGGCGCAAGGCTCTTCCGACCGTTACTTCCAGGACTCCTCGGCAGGCGCCGAGAAGCTCGTACCGGAAGGCATCGAAGGCCGTGTGCCGTACAAGGGCACCCTGAGCGCCATCATCCATCAACTGATGGGCGGCCTGCGTTCCTCGATGGGCTACACCGGCAGCGCCGACATCGAAGAAATGCGCACCAAGCCAGAGTTCGTACGGATCACCGGCGCCGGCATGGCTGAATCCCATGTCCACGACGTGCAGATCACCAAGGAAGCGCCAAACTACCGCGTAGGTTGAGGCTTCCAGCAAAACGTTAAGTAACCGGGGCTGTTCTTTCAGCCCCGAGTTGTTTCTGATTCATTAGACGAGACTGACTTCATGGCCCTCGACATTCACGCCCACCGCATCCTGATCCTCGACTTCGGTTCCCAGTACACCCAGCTGATCGCCCGCCGCGTGCGTGAAATCGGCGTGTACTGCGAACTGCACCCGTTCGACATGGATGACGAAGCGATTCGCGAATTCGCACCGAAAGGCGTCATCCTCGCCGGTGGCCCCGAGTCCGTGCACGAAGCCAACAGCCCGCGTTGCCCGCAAGCCGTGTTCGACCTGGGTGTGCCTGTCTTTGGTATCTGCTACGGCATGCAGACCATGGCCGAGCAACTGGGCGGCAAGGTTGAAGGTTCCGAGCTGCGTGAATTCGGTTATGCCCGTGTCGACGTGGTCGGCAAGAGCCGCCTGCTGGACGGCATCGAAGACCACATCGACGCCGACGGCCTGTTCGGCCTCGACGTGTGGATGAGCCACGGTGACAAGGTCACCAGGATGCCGGAAGACTTCCACATCCTGGCCAGCACCCCAAGCTGCCCGATCGCCGGCATGTTCAGCGACGAGCGTCGCTACTACGGCGTGCAGTTCCACCCGGAAGTGACCCACACCAAGCAAGGCGGGCGCATCCTGTCGCGCTTCATCCTCGACATCTGCGAGTGTGAAGCCCTGTGGACCCCGTCGAAAATCGCTGAAGACGCGATCGCCAACGTACGCGCCCAGGTCGGTACCGACAACGTGCTGCTCGGCCTGTCCGGCGGCGTTGACTCCTCCGTGGTCGCGGCACTGCTGCACAAGGCCATCGGCGACCAACTGACCTGCGTGTTCGTCGACAACGGCCTGCTGCGCCTGCACGAAGGCGAGCAAGTGATGGCCATGTTCGCCGAGAACATGGGCGTCAAGGTGATCCGCGCCAACGCCGAAGAACAGTTCCTGAACAACCTGGCCGGCGAGTCCGACCCGGAGAAGAAGCGCAAGATCATCGGTCGTACCTTCATCGACGTATTCGATGCCCAGTCCAACAAACTGGACAACATCAAGTACCTCGCCCAAGGCACCATCTACCCCGACGTGATCGAGTCGGCCGGCGCCAAGAGCGGCAAGGCCCACGTGATCAAGTCCCACCACAACGTGGGTGGCCTGCCTGAGGAAATGAACCTCAAGCTGGTAGAACCGCTGCGCGAACTGTTCAAGGACGAAGTCCGCCGTCTGGGCCTGGAACTCGGCCTGCCGTACGACATGGTGTACCGCCACCCATTCCCAGGCCCGGGCCTGGGCGTGCGCATCCTCGGTGAAGTGAAGAAGGAATACGCCGACCTGCTGCGTCGTGCCGACCACATCTTCATCGAAGAACTGCGCAAGGCCGACTGGTACCACAAGGTCAGCCAGGCGTTCGTGGTGTTCCAGCCGGTTAAGTCCGTAGGCGTTGTAGGCGATGGCCGTCGTTACGCCTGGGTCGTGGCCCTGCGTGCTGTAGAGACCATCGACTTCATGACTGCCCGTTGGGCGCACCTGCCGTACGAACTGCTGGAAACCGTCAGCGGCCGTATCATCAATGAGATCGAAGGTATTTCGCGCGTTACTTATGACGTGTCGAGCAAGCCGCCGGCGACGATTGAGTGGGAATAAGCAAGGCGAGCCTGAATGGCCTGCGTTGAGTGAGTAAAAAACCTGGCCTCGGCCAGGTTTTTTATTGCCTGTCAGGCAGGAAGCCGACTTTGCAGGCTCATGCCCATATTGGTAAGGGCGCTGGACAGCTGTTCCAGCGTGGGGAACCGTATGTCATGCACGCCTGCCCAGGCCGGGCGGTCGATGTAAAAGCTGCCGTCGGCCAGCCGATTGATGGGTGTCGCAACGATGCCCCTGTCTCTGCTGTGATGCCGCAGGGTGTAGTTGCCCTGGTTTTCGTCGATCAGGTACATGCCCTTGCGAAACAGCAGTCGCTGCTGTTGCTCCAGCGTCCTGTGCACCGGCGGCGCTTCCACTTGTACGCGCAGGTCGGCATTCAAGGTGTCGAAGCTGTCACCGATGCTTTCATGACGGGGGGCGCTGTCGCGATCAATGGCGATACCGGGGTCGATACGCACCTCGTTGCCTTGCCCCGGAAAGACCTCTTCTATACGCAGCCCGATGCCTCCTTCCAGTTCACTGAGACCGGCGAACCCATTGAAGGTGTTGATGTTTCTGGCGCCGGTCAGTACCAGCCATTTACCGCCGCCGTTCAGCGCTATGTCGGCTTGGATAAGGATGTGGGCGAGGTAATTGCTCATCACCTGTTCTGAAAGATCGGCGATAGGGGTGGGGTATTTGTAATGGGCTGCGCAGTCGATAGCCTGCACGCGTATGCCATTGGCCCTGGCGGTCTTGACCAGTTCCAGTTCATTGAACTGCCCGGATGGATCAGTGCCCAGCTTGCCAAGGTAGCTTTCCAGGTCCTCCCGCATCTCGCCGGTCTGGAAGTAGTGGTTCAGATCATCCTGGGCGAAGTCGTTGAGCAGGCGCCGCATATACAGGGTTTTCACGCCCTTGCGCGCGAAGAGCGGCAAGTTGTTGATCACCAGGCGGGTGCTGCTGATACGGTCCAGGGTTTCGCCGATGACGTAGCCCGGGAGATCTTCGGGCAGGCGTTCGAGGACTTCATCGAAGGCCGTTGTCGGTTCAAAGGCGGGGATGTCCGGACGAGGTGGCAGGCGGGTCCAGGACAGTTCCTTGTAGAAGTCTTGTGCTGATTGCAGCAGTTTGCGCTGAGTTTCGCCGAAGTAGTAGGTGAAGCGGTCAATGCGGCCGAAGCGGCGGTGAACGTGGGTTTCAGTGAGGCCCATTGCCCAGCGTTTCACTTCCGGGCGGGTGGATGGCGGGGTATCGAAGGGGCTGGTCACCCTGCGCAGCGAGTGGGGTGGCGTGGTCATCGCTTGTGGCGGTGGCGGGACCTGCGAGGGGGCCGGCCCCCGGGCGCTTTTGCTGGAGTTTCCCCCGCCGCCTTTCAAGCCGTTGCTGTGGGGCACAGGTTCCCATTCGTTGAGTTCGTTCAGGCGCACCGGCAGCGCGCCGGAAAAGCCATGGGGGGTGTTCGGGTCGACAATCGCCCAATGCCCACGGCCGTTGGGGTCGGCTTCGTAGCGCACGTAATAGGCTTGATCGTTCATCAGGATGGCTTGCTGAGGCATGCCGTCGGAGGTCCGCAGGCTATAGACCTGCTGGAATTTTCCGGGGGCGGTATCCAGGTGTTCTCCTTCCAGTATCAGGTTGGCCTGGTAGGTGGCAGGTACCGCAGGCTCAGGCACCGGCGGTGCGCTGGCGGGCGCTGTGGGCGGCGTCAACTCAATGGGCTCCACTGCGAGGGTGTCGGCCGCTTCGGCGATATCGGGCATGACCCCGTCGGCTTTCAACAGTGCCAGGTTAAACAGCGTATCGATGGCACTGAATATCGCGCCCAGCTCCCCGGCGTGGCGTTCGGCCGGGGTCTTGCCGTTGATGGCCTGGTCGATGTTCAGGCCAAGATTTGCCGCACTGGCCCCCACCACCACCAACGCTACCGGCCAGCCGACCACGGCCATCGGGCCGAAGGTTTTGCCAAAGGCGTTCAGGTAGCCGATCCAGAGTTTCTTGCGCAGGTCGCCATTGCTGCGCAGGGAAAAATCCGCGTCATTGCGCATGCGCGTCTGACTCGATTGCGCCAGCCAGGTAAAGGCATCGTCCTCGATGGTCTGGTCGGCTTGATTGATCAGGCGGTGGTCCCAGGTGCCCCAGTCGACAAACAACTGGTCGAGTTGGTGGGACAGGCCCTTGTCCACCCAGTCCGGCGGCAGGGTACCCGCCAGGGCCTGGGCGGTGCGATAGATCAGCACGGGGGTGAGCAGCATCTGTTTCCACGTCACGGCATCGGTGTCGTCCTGCTGCACCTGGGCCGACAGTGGAAAGTGAGCCATGAAGCGTGCGCGATTATCCGGGTGGCTGGTCTGGTTCAGCAGCCAGAAATGCAGGTCAGCTGCGGTCTCGAAACAGTGGAAGGCCTGGGACTCACCCGGAACGTAGAGAATTTGCCGGCCATCGCCGTCGACGATGCGCAGGATATCCGTGGCGGTATGTCCGCCGATATCCAGCGCCGCCACACGCAGCCCGTCGGCTGAAGTGGCCTTGGCCTGCAGGTTGGACAGGGTTGGAGGCCAGCACAGATTGCTCGCCAGGGCCCGAATCACCGTCTGCAACTGCGACTTGCGGAGATGCCCGGCCTGTCGTGCTTGCAGGGCCTCGGCCAGGCAGTTGACCTTGGCCAGGGTGCGAAAATCATCAAAGTGAGCGCGCCAGAATGCATCCATGCGCGTGGTGTAGCGATCGCTGAAATTGATCGCCCAGAAGTCCTTGAGCACCGCGCTGGCGGACAGCCGCACTTCGTTATGCTGATCGAATAACCGCGCCTCGGCACCCTCGCGATAAAAGCCACCATCCCCGTCGAGCAGGTCGGCATTGTCCTGGTCATGGACCTCGAAGCGGTGAATGACCAGCTGCGTCAGCGTCATCGACGCCTGGGGTTTTTCGTTGTGGCTCCAGCCCGTAAACGTCGCCGGATCACCGACACCGCCGTTGAAGCGGTGCCAGTACACGTGATCGGGATCCAGGTTCGCCAGATCGTGTTTTGCGAGAATCTCGCGGGCGGCCTCGATGGCCATCCTCTGCATGTTCGGGCACGCATCCAGCACGATGGGCGCCAGGGCCCTGAGTTGTTGCTGAGCGGCGGGGGAGGTGTCGGCAAGCGGCATGCTGCTCTCCTTAAGGGGGAAGAGCCGAGCATGCCAAGCCGTTTAGACGGGCGTTGGGTAGATAGTTAGCGCCTGGCGATATCGGAGAAGTAAAACTTATCCAACGTATGCCGCGACTCGGTGTACTCGAACTGCCGCCCGTCCTGCAAAAACGTCTGGTTGCTCACCACGATCACATGGCTCTGCCCTTCGAGGTCCAGGTGTGTCTGGTCGTCCTTGCTGCGGGGCAGGGCTTCGATGGTGCGCTGGGCGTAGCTGATCTGCAGTTGCAGGGTCTGCTCGATGAAGGCGTAGATCGACTGTTCGGCGATCGCCTGGTCCAGGCCGGGGATCAGGTCGGCGACGAAGTGGTTGATGTCGAGGATCACCCGTTTGCCGCCGATGCGCCGTACCCGTTTGATGCGCGTGATGAGGCTGCCGGGTTCGGCCTCGATGTGTTGCAACAGCGGGCCTTCAAGGGGGAGCTGGGTGAATTCGACCACTTCGGTGCGTACGTCATCGCCCAGGTCGGCGTGGGTTTCGTGGAAGCTGACGATGCCGCCGAGTTGGAACTCAATCGGGTTGGGCGAGAGCACGAAGGTGCCCTTGCCGTGGATCTTTTGCGCAAACCCTCGCTCCTGCAACTGCTCGATGGCGCGACGCACGGTGCCTCGGCTGGCCTGGTAGCTGTCCATCAATTCGGTTTCGGAAGGCAGGCGCGTGCCGCGTTGCAGGCGTTCGGTGGTGATGCTGGCAAGCAGATCGGTATAGATCTGGTTGTATTTGCTCATGGGTAGGGCTCTGTGCCGCGTTGGCGTTCAAGGCAGGAACCTTAGAGGCAGAGCGGCGGTTTGTCCATTAGACCCAAGGATTTCTGCGGCTTGCAGCGCAGTGGTGTCCTACAGGGAATAAACAAAATCAAACTCGTACAGACGAGTTGTTGCTTTAACTCGTCTGTACGAGTACTTTTGCCTTCGGCGTGCTGCCAATGACTGCCCCCCAAATAAAAAAATCAAAGTGGAAACCAAGCATGAGCCACGACTATTCCAACATTGCCCGCGAGATCCTCGAGCACCTCGGGGGCAGCGACAACCTTGAGCAAGCTGCCCACTGCGTGACCCGCCTGCGCCTGGCGCTCAAGGACCCGAGCCTGGTCAACAACAGCGCGTTGAACCAGGTCGATCTGGTCAAGGGCTCGTTCTTCACCGGCGGTTTGTTCCAGGTGGTGATCGGCCCCGGCGAAGTGGAAAAGGTCTACGCCGCCCTGCGCGAACAGACCGGCCTCGCTGCCGCCACCATCGCCGATGTGAAGAAGAAGGGCGCCGACAAGACCAACGCCATGCAGCGCCTGGTGCGGGTGTTCTCCGATGTGTTCATGCCGATCCTGCCCGCGTTGATCATCGCCGGCCTGCTGATGGGCGTGAACAACCTGATGGGCGCCAAGGGCATGTTCATCGAGGGCCAGACGCTGCTGGAGGCCTACCCGAACCTGGATGGCCTGTGGAGCCTGATCAACCTGATGGCCAACACCTCGTTCGTGTTCCTGCCGGCGCTGGTGGGCTGGTCGGCGGCCAAGCGCTTTGGCGGCAGTGAAATCCTCGGCATCGTGCTCGGCCTGATGCTGGTGCACCCCGATCTGCTCAATGCCTGGAACTACGGCAAGGCGGTCGCCGGGCTCGACGGCCAGAGCCTGCCGTACTTCGATATTTTCGGTTGGTTCAAGATCGAGAAAGTCGGCTACCAGGGGCAGATCCTGCCGATCCTGATGGCGGCGTATGTCATGAGCGTCATCGAGAAATGGTTGCGCGCTCGCGTACCCAACGCCATTCAATTGCTGGTCGTGCCGATCACCACCATCGTCGTCACCGGCGTGCTGGCGTTGGCGATCATCGGCCCGGTCACCCGTCACCTCGGCATCCTGATCACCGAAGGCGTGGTCACCCTGTTTGACCTGGCGCCGATGGTCGGCGGAGCGATTTTCGGCCTGCTGTACGCGCCGCTGGTGATCACCGGCATGCACCACATGTTCCTCGCCGTGGACCTGCAATTGATCTCCACCCAGGGCGGCACGTTTATCTGGCCGATGATCGTGATGTCCAACCTGGCCCAGGGCAGCGCCGCGCTCGCGGTGTTCTACACCACCCGCAATGCGCGGGATAAAAGCATGGCCTCGACCTCAGCGATTTCCGCGTACTTCGGCATCACGGAACCGGCAATGTTCGGGGTGAACCTGCGCTTCAAGTTTCCGTTTTACGCGGCCCTGGTGGGCTCGGCGCTGGGCAGCATTTTCCTGTCGCTGAACAAGGTGCAGGCGTCGGCCATCGGGGTGGGTGGCTTGCCTGGGTTTATTTCGATCGTGCCGAGTGCCATTCCGATGTTTGTGATTGGGATGGTGGTCGCGATGGTGGTGCCGTTTGTTCTGACCTGTGCGTTGAGCATGAAGATTGTTCGGCCGGGTTATCGCGTCGTCTGATCGACCGCTATCGGGGGCAAGCCCCCTCCCACATTTGACCGCGCTCACAATTCTACTGAAGGAACCCACCATGCAAGACTGGCAACACTCGGTGATCTACCAGATCTACCCCAAGAGCTTCCACAGCCACGCGGGTAACGCCACCGGTGACCTGCTGGGCATCGTGGACAAACTCGACTACCTCCAATGGCTGGGCGTGGATTGCCTGTGGATCACCCCGTTCCTGCGCTCGCCGCAACGGGACAACGGCTACGACATCAGCGACTACTACGCCATCGACCCCAGCTACGGGACCATGGCCGACTGCGACCTGCTGATCAGCGAAGCGGCCAAGCGTGGCATCAAGCTGATGCTCGACATTGTGGTCAACCACACCTCCATCGAACATGAGTGGTTCCAGCAGGCGCGTAGCAGCCTCGACAACCCCTACCGCGACTTCTACATCTGGCGCGACCAGCCGAACAACTGGGAATCCAAGTTCGGCGGTTCGGCCTGGGAATACGAGGCGCAAACCGGCCAGTACTTCCTGCACCTGTTCGACCACACCCAGGCCGACCTCAATTGGGACAACCCCCAGGTGCGTGCCGAGGTGTTCAAGTTGATGCGCTTCTGGCGTGACAAAGGCGTGGGCGGTTTCCGCCTGGACGTGATCAACCTGATCTCCAAGCCCGCCGATTTCCCCGAAGACAACAGCGACGGCCGCCGCTTCTACACCGACGGCCCGAACGTGCATGAATACCTGCAGGAGATGCACCGCGAAGTATTTGAAGGCCATGACCTGATCAACGTCGGCGAGATGTCGTCCACCAGCCTTGAACATTGCATTCGCTACTCGCGGCCAGAGTCGAAAGAGCTGTCGATGACCTTCAACTTTCATCACCTGAAAGTCGATTACCCGAACCTGCAGAAGTGGGTGAAGGCTGACTTCGACTTCCTGCAACTCAAGCAGATCCTCTCCGACTGGCAACTGGGCATGCAGGCCGGTGGCGGCTGGAACGCGCTGTTCTGGTGTAACCACGATCAACCCCGGGTGGTCTCGCGGTTTGGTGACGACGGCGAGCATCGCGTGGTCTCGGCCAAGATGCTCGCCACCGCGCTGCACTTCCTCCAGGGCACGCCGTTCGTGTACCAGGGCGAAGAACTGGGCATGACCAATCCGGGCTTCGACAGCATCGATCAGTACCGCGATGTGGAGACCCTGAACATCTTCCGCCTCAAGCGCGATGCCGGTGAATCCGAAGCGGCGAGCATGGCGGCGATCATGCAGAAGTCCCGCGACAACGGCCGTACGCCCATGCAGTGGAACGCGCAGCCGAATGCGGGTTTCAGCACCGGCGAGCCCTGGATCGGCCTCCCGGCGAATGCCGCGCAGATCAACGTTGAACACCAGCTCGACGATCCCGACTCCGTGCTGCATCACTACCGCGCGCTGATCGCCCTGCGTCGTCACGAACCGCTGATTCAAGAAGGGGTTTACCGCCAACTGCTGCAAGACCATTTGCAGGTCTGGGCGTACCTGCGCGAAGGCCACGGCGAGCGCCTGCTGGTGCTGAACAACTTCTATGGCCAGCCCTGTGAAATCCAACTGCCTGGCGACGTGATCGACGCGGCGACCGAGCAACGCCTGCTGATCAGCAACTACCCGGACTGCCCGCCACGCACGGCCACGGTGATTTTGCGCCCGTACGAATCCTTTGTGCTGCACCTGAAGGACTGAACCCGGAACTCCCGCAGCTGCTACGGAGAGCGCAGGGTGCTTCAAAAAACATAATAAAAATATCGGAGTGCTTCATGAAAACAACAATAAAGCTGGGCCTCGTTGCATCCTGCCTGAGCCTGCCATTCGGTGCGCAGGCCCTGGAATTTGCCGGTTACTTGCGCAGCGGCGCGGGGACCTCGACAGGCAGTGGCAAGCAGCAGTGTTTCCAGTTGCCGGGGGCGCAAACCAAATATCGACTGGGCAACGAATGCGAGCAGTACGCCGAGCTGGAACTGCGTCAGGACCTGCTGACCCTCGACGATGGCTCAGTGCTCAGCGTTGACGCTATGGCATCGCTGTACAACCAATACGACCGCGCCCTTAAATTCCAGGGCGAAGACAACGGCTCGGCGCGCATGCCGCAGATGTATGCGCAGTGGTCGAACCTGCCAGCCCTCAATGGCGGTTCGCTGTGGGCCGGTCGGCGTTACTACAAACGCAATGACATCCATATTTCCGACTTCTACTACTGGAACCAGAGCGCCACCGGCGGCGGAATCGAGGACGTGCTGATCGGCGACCTCAAGTACAGCTACGCCATTTCGCGCAAGGACAACCTGTACCAGAAGGAATACGCCACCCGTCACGACTTCAACGTCGCGGGCTTCAAGACCAACCCCGGCGGCGAGCTGGAGCTGGGCTTGAGCCATATCGAAAAGGCCGGTGGGCGTGACACCCACAGCGGCTGGGCACTCACCGCGCAGCATGTGCAAAAACCCTTCCTGGGCGGCAAGAACAAATTCGCTTTGCAGTACGGCGAAGGCCCCGGCACCGGCCTGGGCTACACCGGCAATACCTTCCTGGATAACAGCAGCAAAAGTTATCGCGCCGTGGAGTTCTTCGACTGGCAGGTGACCCCGCGTTTTGGTGGGCAGATCGAGGCGGTGTACCAGAAGGATATTCGCCCCGGCAGCCAGGACCAGACCTGGATGTCCATCGGCGTACGCCCCGCGTATGCGATCAGCGAACAATTCAAACTGGTCACCGAGCTTGGGCATGATCAGGTCGATGCCACCGGCGGCACGCGCAAGCTGAGCAAATTTACCTTCGCCCCGACCTGGTCGCCCAACGGCCCGGATTTCTGGGCGCGGCCGGAAGTGCGTTTGTACTACACCTATGCGACCTGGAACGAAGCGGCCAAGCGTGCAGCGAATGAACTGGCGGCGGGCTCGGCGTTGTCCGACACCGGCGCCTATGGCACCGCGCGGCATGGGTCGAACGTGGGCGTGCAGGTTGAATACTGGTGGAAATAAGTTATCCATGGGGAAGGCATCTACCCAAGGATTTTTACAGAACAAAACGGCAGGTGACGTCATGACCGCAACTCAACCCCTGGAATTGCTGGCGCCCTTGTCCGGCGTGCTGCTGGCACTGGACAAGGTGCCTGACCCGGTGTTCGCCAGCCGCATGATCGGCGACGGCCTGTGCATCGATCCCACCTCGCAGACCCTGTGTGCGCCCCTGGCCGGGGTGATCAGCAATATCCAGGACAGTGGGCATGCGGTCAGCGTCACCGACGACAACGGCGTGCAGGTGCTGATGCATATCGGCCTGGACACCGTGAGCCTGGCGGGCAAGGGCTTCACCCGCCTGGTCGAGGAAGGCCAGCGGGTGGAGGCCGGGCAAGCCTTGATCGAATTCGATGCCGACTATGTGGCACTCCACGCACGCAGTTTGCTGACCTTGATGCTGGTGGTCAGCGGCGAGCCGTTCACGCCATTGGCAAGCGGCCTGGTGGAATTGGGCCAACCGGTGTTGCAGGTTGCGCCCGGCAACCGGGTAGAGGAGGCCGATGAGGAGGAGGGCGATGCACGCTTCTCAAAACCGTTGACCTTGCCCAACACCAACGGTTTGCACGCGCGCCCGGCCGCCGTATTGGCCCAGGCGGCGAAAGGTTTTAACGCGAGCATTTACCTGCACAAGCAAACCCAGAGTGCCAACGCCAAGTCGCTGGTGGCGATCATGGCGCTGCAAACCGTGCAGGGCGATACCTTGCAAGTGAGTGCGGCCGGTGACGACGCCGAGGCGGCGATCCAGGTGCTGGTCGCGCTGTTGCTTGAAGGCTGCGGCGAGGCCATCGCGGCACCGGCTGCACAGCTTGAAGCGCCCCTGCCGGTATCGTCGGCGACGCTGCTGCGAGGCGTTTGCGCATCGCCGGGATCGGCGTTTGGCCAAGTGGTCCAGGTTGCTGAGCCCGAGCTGAAGGTGATTGAACAGGGCGCTGGCGAGGCGTTCGAGCGCGCCGCTTTGGACCGTGGCTTGCTGGCTGCAACCGAAGCGCTGCAAGCCCTGCAAACCCAGGCGGCGGGCAGTGCCCAGGCGGAGATTTTTCGTGCCCATCAGGAGTTGCTTGAAGACCCGACGCTGCTGGAACAAGCCGATGGCCTGCTGGCCGAAGGCAAGAGCGCCGCGTTTGCCTGGAACAGCGCCACGGTTGCCACTGCCCAGCTGTTCCAGAACCTGGGCAATGCCCTGTTGGCCGAACGTGCGGCGGACCTGGCGGATGTCGGTCAGCGCGTGCTGAAACTGATCCTCGGTATTCAAGACCGCGCCTGGGACCTGCCCGACCGCGCGATCCTGGTCGCCGAGCAACTGACGCCTTCGCAAACCGCCAGCCTCGATCCCAAAAAAGTGCTGGGGTTTGTCACCGTCGGCGGCGGGGCGACCAGCCATGTCGCGATCCTGGCGCGGGCCTTGGGCCTGCCTGCCATATGCGGGGTCGGGCTTGAAGTGCTGGCGCTGGCCAACGGCAAACAGGTCCTGCTCGACGCCGACAAAGGCGAGTTGCACCTGGATCCCAACCTGGCCGAGATCGAACAGCTGGAAGCTGCGCGTAAGCAGCACGTGCTGCGACGTCAGCGTGATGTGGCGCAGGCTTTAGTGCCTGCGATTACCCGCGACGGCCATCACGTCGAGGTGAGCGCCAACGTCGCTTCGTTGCAGGAAGTGGAGCAATCCCTGGCCCTGGGGGGTGAAGGCGTCGGCCTGCTGCGCTCGGAGTTTTTGTACCTGGATCGCAATCGCGCCCCAAGCGTGGATGAGCAGGCCGCCACCTACAGCGCCATCGCCCGTGCCCTGGGCACCGAGCGCAATCTGGTGGTGCGCACCCTGGACGTGGGCGGCGATAAACCCCTGGCGTACGTGCCGATGGACAGTGAAACCAACCCGTTCCTGGGCCTGCGCGGTATACGCCTGTGCCTGGAGCGCCCGGAGCTGTTGCGTGAACAGTTGCGCGCGATCCTCGCCAGTGCCGGGCTGGCACGCCTGCATATCATGTTGCCGATGGTCAGCCTGCTGTCGGAGCTGCACCTGGCCCGCCAGATTATGGAGGAAGAAGCCCAGGCCCTTGGGCTCAGCGCGTTGCCCAAACTGGGCATCATGATCGAGGTGCCGTCTGCGGCCCTGATGGCCGATGTGTTTGCGCCCCATGTGGATTTCTTCTCCATCGGCACCAACGACCTGACCCAATACACCCTGGCCATGGACCGTGATCACCCGCGCCTGGCCAGCCAGGCCGACAGCTTTCACCCGGCGGTATTGCGCCTGATCGCCACCACCGTCACGGCCGCCCATGCCCATGGCAAGTGGGTGGGCGTATGCGGCGCACTGGCGTCCGAAGCCCTGGCGGTGCCGGTGTTGCTCGGGCTGGGGGTGGATGAACTGTCGGTCAGTGTGCCGCTGATCCCTACCATCAAGGCCACCGTGCGCGGGCTGGACCTGGCCGGCTGCCAGACCATTGCCCGTCAGGTACTGGGCCTGGAAGAGGCCGTCCAGGTACGCGAGGCCTTGCGCCTCTACCACGCGGCCACCGTTGAAACCTCACCTGTCGTGGAGCACTGAGCATGTTCGAGAAATTGCAGCGGGCGTTCTGGAAAGCCCTGACCCCGGATTTGATTGCCGAGACGGTGGCGGTGCCGACACAGGGGCTGTTGTCGGCCGAGGTGCTGAGTGCGCTGGGCGGTGCGAATAACCTCAGGTCGCAGCAGCGTGTGGCGCTGACGCGGGTGCGGGTGCAATTGCAGGATGCGGGGCGGTTGGATGAGGCGGCGTTGAAAGCGGCGGGTGTGGCGGGCGTGATGGTGTTGGCGGGAGGAGTGGTCCACCTGATCACCGGCCTCTGATCCATGTAGCGATCAAAAGGTGGTGTCTGAAATGTTGCGGTCAGAGTTGCGGAGTGTCTTCCGGCGGCTTGGTTTTATCCACACCCGGCACATGCAGATTACCTTCCACCACCTGGTTACCCTCCAGCTGCGGCTGGGTCACCCAGGTCAGGATGTCGTAGTAGCGCCGGATGTTCGCCACGAAGTGCACCGGCTCGCCGCCCCGGGCGTAGCCGTAGCGGGTCTTGCTGTACCACTGCTTCTGCGACAGGCGCGGCAGCATCTTCTTCACGTCCAGCCACTTGTTCGGGTTCAGGCCTTCCTTCTTCGCCAGGATTCGCGCGTCGTCCAGATGGCCGGTGCCGACGTTATAAGCGGCGAGGGCGAACCAGGTGCGGTCGGGCTCGGCGATCTTGTCGTCCAGCTCGTCCTTGATCTTGGCCAGGTACTTGGCGCCGCCCATGATGCTTTGCCTGGCATCCAGGCGATTGGACACGCCCATGGCCTGGGCGGTGTTCTGGGTCAGCATCATCAGGCCGCGCACGCCGGTCTTTGAGGTGACCGCCGGTTGCCACAGCGATTCCTGATAACCGATAGCTGCAAGCAGGCGCCAATCGACTTTTTCTTCCTTGGCGTAGGCGCGAAAGTGCTTCTCGTATTTGGGCAGCCGCTGCTGCAAATGCTGGGCGAAGGTGTAGGCGCCGACATAGCCGAGCACATCGACGTGCCCGTAATAGCGGTCTTTAAGGCGTTGCAGGGTGCCGTTCTTTTCCACCTTGTCCAGGTAGCTGTTGATCTCGTTGAGCAGGCTGTTGTCGTCGCCGGCGGCCACGGCCCAGCTCTGGTTGCTGGCATTGCCGAGGTCGAACGCCACCCGTACGTTGGGGAAGTACACCTGGTTCATCGCCACTTCGTTGGAGTCCACCAGGGTCAGGTCGATTTGCCCCTCGTCCACCATGCGCAGCAGGTCGACCACCTCGACGGCATCGGATTCTTCGTATTCGATGGCCGGGTTCTGCTTCTTAAGCGCGGCCAGTTGTTCGGCGTGGGTGCTGCCCTTGAGCACCATGATCTTCTTGCCCACCAGGTCCGCCGCGTTCGTCGGGCGTGACTGGCCGTTGCGGTAGATGATCTGCGGGGTGACTTCCAGGTAAGGGTGGGAGAACCGCACCTGTTGCTGGCGTTGCTCACTGCTGACCAGGCCGGCCGCGGCGAGCACCGGGCCGTTGGGTTTGCCCAACTGGCCGAACAGGTCGTCGAGGTTGTCGGCGGTCTCGATTTCCAGCTTCACGCCCAGGTCATCGGCAAAACGCTTGACCAGTTCGTATTCGAAACCGGTTTCACCGTTGCGGTCCTGGAAGTAAGTCGCCGGGCTGTTTCGGGTAATCACCCGCAATACGCCATCCTCCTTGATTCGCTCGAGCGTGCTGGGTTTATCAACACAGGCGCTGAGCATCAGGAAGAGTCCGGTGACGATGAGCCATCTGGCGCATCGCGGGCGCAAAGCAGTTGGGGAGAACATCTGCGCAGTATACGCAAACGGCCCACGGCGCCATATCTCGACAGCGGCGGACTTGTCTGCTAGCGCCGCCAAAACTGTGCTGCAGCCCGCAGAAACGTGGCTTGGCGCCCGATTGTGACGGTTAAAATAACTGCGCGGAATGCCTTGGATAACGCCCCGATAGCGTGCAAACCGTGTTAACTGACGTTCGGCAGCCGCCAGCGGTGCCGTTTCGGGTGCCGTTGGCGATGGTTTACGCTAGAATGCACGGCCTCAAAGCACACCCCTTCCCGAGGCTGTCCCGAAGATGTTGATCCTGCGCGGCGCTCCTGCCCTTTCTGCCTTTCGCCACAGCAAACTCCTTGAACAACTGAGCCAGAAGGTTCCAGCGGTTACAGGCCTGTATGCTGAATTTGCTCACTTCGCCGACGTTACCGGCGTCTTGACCGCCGACGAACAGCAAGTGCTCGCACGCCTTCTGAAGTACGGCCCAAGCGTTCCCGTTCAAGAGCCGACCGGCCGCTTGTTCCTGGTTCTGCCACGGTTCGGCACCATCTCGCCCTGGTCGAGCAAGGCCAGCGATATCGCCCGCAACTGCGGCCTGGAGAAGATCCAGCGCCTGGAGCGTGGTATCGCGTTCTACGTCGAAGGTGGGGTCAGCGACGCCGAGGCCGAGCTGATCGCCAGCAGCCTGCACGACCGCATGACCCAGATCATCGTCAGCCAACTGGAACAGGCTGCCGGCCTGTTCAGCCACGCCGAACCCAAGCCGCTGACCGCGATTGACGTGCTGGGCGGTGGCCGCGCTGCGCTGGAGAAGGCCAACACCGAGCTGGGCCTGGCCCTGGCCGAAGACGAGATCGACTACCTGGTCAACGCCTTCACCGGCTTGAAGCGCAACCCCCACGACATCGAACTGATGATGTTCGCCCAGGCCAACTCCGAGCATTGCCGTCACAAGATCTTCAACGCCAGTTGGGACATCGACGGCGAGAGCCAGGAAAAAAGCCTGTTCGGCATGATCAAGAACACCTACGTGATGCACAGCGAAGGCGTTCTGTCGGCGTATAAGGACAACGCCTCGGTGATCGTCGGCTCGGTTGCCGGCCGTTTCTTCCCGGACCCTGAAACCCGCCAGTACGGCGCGGTGCAGGAGCCGGTGCACATCCTGATGAAGGTCGAGACCCACAACCACCCGACCGCGATTGCCCCGTTCCCGGGCGCAGCCACCGGTTCCGGCGGCGAGATCCGCGACGAAGGTGCCACCGGCCGTGGCGCCAAGCCAAAGGCCGGCCTGACCGGTTTCACCGTGTCCAACCTGCAGATCCCGGGCTTCGAACAGCCATGGGAAGTGCCGTACGGCAAGCCTGAGCGCATCGTGACGGCGCTCGACATCATGATCGAAGGCCCGCTGGGCGGCGCCGCGTTCAACAACGAATTCGGGCGTCCGGCGCTGACCGGTTATTTCCGTACTTTCGAACAGTCCATCACCACCCCCCGTGGCGATGAAGTGCGCGGCTACCACAAGCCAATCATGCTGGCTGGCGGCATGGGCAACATCCGTGAAGAACACGTCAAGAAAGGCGAGATCCTGGTCGGCTCCAAGCTGATCGTGCTCGGCGGCCCGGCAATGCTGATCGGCCTGGGCGGCGGCGCGGCTTCCTCCATGGCCACCGGCACCAGCTCGGCAGACCTCGACTTCGCTTCCGTACAGCGCGAAAACCCTGAGATGGAACGCCGCTGCCAGGAAGTCATCGACCGTTGCTGGCAGTTGGGTGACAAGAACCCCATCAGCTTTATCCACGACGTCGGCGCCGGCGGTTTGTCCAACGCCTTCCCGGAGCTGGTCAACGATGGCGACCGCGGTGGCCGCTTCGAACTGCGCAACATTCCAAACGACGAGCCGGGCATGGCCCCGCACGAAATCTGGAGCAACGAATCCCAGGAACGTTACGTACTGGCGGTCGGCCCTGAAGACTTCGCGCGCTTCCAGGCCATCTGCGAACGCGAGCGTTGCCCGTTTGCCGTGGTCGGCGAAGCCACTGCCGAGCCGCAACTGACGGTCACCGACAGCCACTTCGGCAACAGCCCGGTGGACATGCCCCTCGAAGTGCTGCTGGGCAAGGCCCCGCGCATGCACCGTTCGGCGGTACGTGAAACCGAGCTGGGCGATGATTTCGACCCAAGCGCCCTGGACCTGGCCGACAGCATCGAACGTGTGCTGCACCACCCGGCCGTGGCGAGCAAAAGCTTCCTGATCACCATCGGCGACCGCACCATCACCGGCCTGGTGGCCCGTGACCAGATGGTCGGCCCATGGCAGGTGCCGGTGGCCGACGTTGCCGTCACCGCCACCAGCTTCGACGTCTACACCGGTGAAGCCATGGCCATGGGCGAGCGTACGCCGCTGGCCCTGCTGGACGCCCCGGCGTCGGGCCGCATGGCCATTGGTGAAACCCTCACCAACATCGCCGCGTCGCGCATCGGCAAGCTGTCCGACATCAAATTGTCGGCCAACTGGATGTCCGCTGCCGGTCACCCCGGTGAAGATGCGCGTCTGTACGACACCGTAAAAGCGGTCGGCATGGAGCTGTGCCCGGAACTGGGCATCACCATTCCGGTGGGCAAGGACTCCATGTCCATGGCCACCCGTTGGAACGATGAAGGCGTGGACAAGAGCGTCACCTCGCCGCTGTCGCTGATCGTCACCGGCTTTGCGCCGGTCACCGACATCCGCCAGACCCTGACCCCGCAACTGCGCATGGACAAGGGCACCACCGACCTGATCCTGATCGACCTCGGCCGTGGCCAGAACCGCATGGGCGCCTCGATCCTCGCGCAAACCCACGGCAAGCTTGGCAAACAGGCGCCGGACGTGGATGACGCCGAAGACCTGAAAGCCTTCTTCGCCGTGATCCAGGGCCTCAACGCCGACGGCCACCTGCTGGCTTACCACGACCGTTCCGATGGTGGCCTGCTGACCAGCGTGGTCGAGATGGCCTTCGCCGGTCACTGCGGCCTGAACATCGTGCTCGACAGCGTTGCCGAGGACGCCTCTGAAATCAACGGCATCCTCTTCAACGAAGAGTTGGGTGCAGTGATCCAGGTTCGCCAGGACGCAACCCCGGACGTACTCGCACAGTTCAGCGCCGCTGGCCTGGACGACTGCGTGGCGGTGATCGGCCAGCCGATCAACAACGGCGAGATCAACATCTCGTTCAACGGCGACACCGTGTTTGCCGGCCAGCGCCGCTTGCTGCAACGCCAGTGGGCCGAGACGAGCTACCAGATCCAACGCCTGCGTGACAACGCCGACTGCGCCGAGCAGGAATTCGACGTGATCCTGGAAGAAGACAACCCGGGCCTGAGCACCAAGCTCAGCTTCGACGTCAACCAGGACATCGCCGCGCCGTACATCAAGAAAGGCATCCGCCCACAGGTTGCCGTGCTGCGTGAGCAGGGCGTCAACGGCCAGGTGGAAATGGCGGCCGCGTTCGACCGCGCCGGCTTCAATGCGATCGACGTGCACATGAGCGACATCCTCGCCGGTCGCGTTGACCTCAATGAGTTCAAGGGCCTGGTGGCCTGCGGTGGTTTCTCCTACGGCGACGTATTGGGTGCAGGCGAAGGCTGGGCCAAGTCGGCCCTGTTCAACAGCCGTGCCCGCGACGCGTTCCAGGGCTTCTTCGAGCGCAACGACAGCTTCACCCTGGGTGTGTGCAACGGTTGCCAGATGATGTCCAACCTCCACGAGCTGATCCCGGGGAGCGAGTTCTGGCCGCACTTCGTGCGTAACCGCTCGGAGCAGTTCGAAGCCCGCGTCGCCATGGTGCAGGTGCAGGAATCCAACTCGATCTTCCTGCAGGGCATGGCCGGTTCGCGCATGCCAATCGCCATCGCCCACGGTGAAGGCCATGCCGAGTTCGAAAGCGAAGAAGCCTTGCTCGAAGCCGACTTGTCCGGCTGCGTGGCCATGCGTTTCGTCGACAACCACGGCAAGGTCACCGAAAGCTACCCGGCCAACCCGAACGGCTCGCCGCGCGGGATCACCGGCCTCACCAGCCGCGACGGTCGCGTGACCATCATGATGCCGCACCCGGAGCGCGTGTTCCGCGCCGTGCAGAACTCGTGGCGCCCGGAAGAGTGGAACGAAGACGGCGCGTGGATGCGCATGTTCCGCAACGCCCGCGTGTGGGTGAACTAAGGCGGTGTACAAGCTTGCCTTCTTTGTGCCCGACAGCCATGTGGAGACGGTGAAAGCCGCCGTCTTCGCCGCTGGTGGCGGGCGCATCGGCGACTACGACAGCTGCGCCTGGCAAGTGCTGGGCCAGGGCCAGTTTCGCGCGTTGGACGGCAGCCAGCCGTTTATCGGGCAGGTTGGCCAGGTTGAGGTGGTTGAAGAATGGAAGGTCGAGCTGGTGGTGACCGATGAGTTGATCAACGCAGTGGTCGCCGCGTTGAAGCTCAGCCACCCCTATGAGACACCGGCTTATGAAGTGTGGTCGTTGGCGGATTTCTGATCCGCCCGCTGTAGAAACAAGAAACCCGCTGGGCCAGTTTGGCCAGCGGGTTTTTTTGTGGGTGCTCATGAATCCGGTGTCAAAGCCTCAATGGCTCAGGGCGCGGGGGTCAACCCGACTTCTGCCTTCAATGCACTGATCAACATGTTTTCGTAGCTGAACCGCTTGCCCTGCATCGGCTCCCAGCGGTCGACATAAAACAGGCCATTGTGGTCGACCTTGATCGGCGTCGACACGATTTCCCCGGTGCGCGAACGATGCAGCAGGATGTTCTGCGAGGGCGACGGGCGTTCGATCAGGAACAGGCCGGGCCGGCTCAGGCGTGTCCTGTCCACCGCTACGAAGGGCGCCGGGGCTTTGGTGCCGGCAACCCCGGCGTCGAGGATCAAGTCGCTGCGCAAGGCCCTGGTGTAAGGGCTGATGCCTTCGGAAACGGTCTCCCAGGCCCCCGCTCGAATGTTCCGGGCCAGGGCCGGGGCGGTGTCCCGCACATGCAGGCTGACCGCGCCCTGGAGTTCCGCGAGGCCAGGCACGCTCAGGTGGGTGTTGGTGTGCGCGCTGCCCACGAAGGCCACCCACTTGTGGGGCCCGTGTGCGGCCTGGTCGGCGTCGATGACCTTGGAGGCGAAGTAACTGAACAGCTGGTTGCGTGAGACATCCGCGTCCCCCAACCCCTTGATGTGGTAACTGGCGGTGCAGTCCAGGGCGCGAATGCGCATGCCGTGCCTTGCCGCGATCTGGATCACTTCGGTATAGGTATCGCTGCCTTTGTAGCCCGGCATATGGCCCCGATCCAGCTGGGTGAGGTAGCGCTTGAGGTTGTCCGGCAGCCGTTGGGTCTGCAGAAAAATATCCAGCTCGTGCTGGTGCAAATCGGTCAGCAGGTGCTCCACGTACAGCGTCTTGAACTCCAGGTCCTTGAGCTTTCCCATGTAATCGCGCAGCAAGCGTTTGCTCGATTGCGCGTTATGCCCTTCACCGATCACCAGCCCCGAAAACTCGCTGTGACGGATTTTCTCCAGCAATGCCTCGGGGGTGTTCGGCAGGCCCAGGACGGATGGCTCGGGCCGGGCTGGCGGCACGTGGCTGGCCAGGTACGTGTCGGCATCCGCACTCAGGCGCGCGCGGGTATCCACAAACGCCCTGAAGGCTTCCTGATGCTCCGGATTCTGCGGGAAGTAGCGCGTGTCCAGGCCATGCCGTGTGCTGGTCTGTCGGACGATGCTATCCCGGAGCGGGACGGCAATGTCGTACTCGCTGTAATGCGCGGCGGCCGCAGGCGCAGTACTGGGCGATGCTGCCGGTTCGGGGGCTTTGTACGGGGTGCGCATGGCCAATTGGTAATCGCCTCTGGCCAGCGCTTCACCCGCCAAGGGGGTGTCGATCCACACGCCCACGGGTTGGTCCGTACCCACATCCACCACGCGCAGTGCGACCGCGTCCTGCAGGTCCGCCAGGCCAGGCGTTTGCTCGAAAGTACGCAGCCGGGAATGATCCACCAGGGCCACCCAGCGTTCATCCTGCTCGTCGAGGGCATCGGCCTGAATGGCTTTGTGGGAGTAATAGTTTCTGATGCTGTTGCCGCGTGGCGTCGTCGGTGGGGTGTCGCCCATTTGCAGGGCGTCGTCCAGCAAGTACGAGGTTGAGGCATCCAGGGCCTTGATCTTCACGCCCTTTTCCTGAGCCTTGCGTACCAGGGCGACGTAGGAGTACTCGGCGTTGTCGGCCAAGCCAAAGGCTTTGTCGACGGTCTTCAGGTGCCGCTCGATGTGCTGCCAGGATTTTCCGCTGTTGAGCTTCTCCAGTTTTGGACGAAACACATCACCGGGCAGGTACTCGATATAAAGGTGTTTGAAACCCTTGCTGATCAACGCGTCCATGTGTGTGACCAGCAGCTGTTTACTGGCAATGGAGCCGGGCACCGCGCCAATGACCAGGTTCTTGTTACCGCTGAAGGCATCGCTGGCGATCAGTTGTGCAAACGACGTGCTGGCGTCCAGGGCCGGAAGCTCGGCGCGGGCCGGCAACGGGTCAAGGGTCTTGAAAAAGTCCTGGGCGTCGGTGGCCAGGCGTTCGGCCTGTTGCAGGTAAGCGGTGCGAAGGGATTTGAGTTCAATGGCGGCGCTTCCCAGGATCACGTCTTGCGAGCCGAAATCCCACTCCGACCGCAGCAGTATCCCGGTGCGCACATCCGGGTCGAGCACCAGTTCCAGTTTGTTGGCGTACTTTGCCGGCATCTCATAAGGCTTGAGCGGCTCCGGTGTGTCGGGCAATTTTTCATACTTGGGCGCGCCACCGGTGACGCCGGTGCGGCGCCAGACGCCTTGTGCATCGGGCGCGGCCACGCGAGTCGTGGAGATCAGTTTGCCGGTAGGCGGATCGAGTCGGTACAACAAATAACGTCCGATCGGGTCCGGGGTGTTCTTCGCCCAAAGCAACTCGCCATCGAACAACACCGCCTGCATGTCTGCCGGCGCCAGTGCCGGGGGTTGCAGGGGATGCACCAGTTTCAGGGCCTCGCTGGCCGCGGTGGCGCTCTGGGCGGCCTCGCGCAGGGCCGGTGTTGCCAGCTGTTTAAGGGAAACCAATGCCGGACGCAGGTCGGTGAATGCCGCGCCGGCGCTGTTCAGTACATAACCGATCAGGTGTGCCACGGCGGCGCTCGTGTCGCCTTGTTGATAGGCGTTCAGGGCCAGCATGCCGTCCTTGAACGCCAGCAGCATGCCCAGGCTCAGGCTGACGATGGGAAACGGTGCGGTAGCAATGGCGGTGACCCATTCCACGCAGGTCCAGAGGATGCCCGTGATCATCTGGGTGCGATTGGCCGTGGTGCCTTCAACGTCGTCGATCCTGCGCTGCAGCTTCATGTCGTACAGCGCCCGACGCAGATCCAGCAGGGGCGGCTGGGCGCGGGTTGCGTCATAGCGTGCCGGGCTGGTGTCGGTTTTGTTCAGGTCCTCGGGCAACTGCGCCTTGGCGGTCTCCAGAAAGGTGCGCACGTTGGCCTGGGATTGGGCGCCGACCCGCAGGGTGAAATAGGCGACCATGCCGGGCACCTTTTTCAACAGGTAGTTGAACTGCCTGGCCTCGCGAAAGCTGATGCCATCCGGTGCGTTGGGGGTGTAGAGCAGCGTCGGAAAATCAGCATGGCTGAAGAGGAAAGTGCCCATCACCCATTCGCCATTGATCAGCAGGCGATGAATGGCGTAGGTGCCGCGTGTGTCGGTGGCCGTTTCATCCATGCTGGCGATACTGCGTTCCAGCCAGGTCCAATCGACCCCGGCGATGTGGCCCTCGAGCCGGCACTCCAGGGCGGCGTTCTGCATCTGGCGCTGGGTGATGCTCAGCGTTGCATTGCGCCGCAGGTCATAGTCCGCGCTGCCGACATTCAGCAATCGGGTCCGCACCTCGCTGATGTAGCGCGCGCCGACCCAGGTGCCGGTGACCGAGCGGGCGACTTTTTCCGCGGTCAACGCGCTCAGGTCAATCCCCTTGGGGCCTTTGAATTGGGCGGCGCGGGAGAACTTCTCGTCGAGGAACCCCACACCGTCGGCATAACCGTCGCGGTACAGCTGGGTATAGGTCAGGGGCGGCGGGGTCAATGAGCCGAGCAGCGCCGGCGGTGAAAATGCCCAGACGGTGTCGGGGTCGACATCGTTCTGAGGCCGTCCCAGCAGCAGGTTCAGGCGTTTTTTTGCCTGTTCATGCAGGTAGTCGGCGAAGCTGGGAAACTGCGCGTCAGACAGCGGAAAGTCCTGGTAGGTGAGCAACGCGCCTTCGCTGTCCTCGGCCAGTTTCAACAGCTTGCGGCGGTTGTCGGCGTGGGTGGAGCGGTACCAGTTCGGGGTGCTGAACTCGTAATCGTCGACGCGGCTCGCCAGCACATGGGCGGACATGGCCTTGAGGCAGTCGGCATGGCTGCCGACGTTGCCAAAGCTGATCTCTTGGTACTCGCGGTCTTGAACCTTGAAGCTCAAGCCGCTCAACACCCGCTTCATCGCTGCGCGAAAACGCAGGGCGACCCGCTTGATCAGGTAGTCGGTCAGGGTGCCAGGCGGATGTTTTTCACCGTTGTCCAGGCTCCAGCCGAGGATGTGCTGCTGGCACGCAAGCTCAGTGTCGAAGGCCTGGAATTGCTGCTCCCGTGGTGCCTCGGGCGTGCACAGCAGCAGGCGGGTGACCGTGCCGCTGGCGTCGGTTTGGCGCAATACCCATATGTCCTGCAACTGGGCCGCATGCAGTGACAGGGTGGCGGCGCTCAGGCGCGCGTCGGTGCCCTGGCGCAGATTCTGCACCAACTGAAAGTCCTCTTCACTGAGATGACCCTGGAGCATGGCGGTATAGGCCAGCGCGTTGATCCGCTGGTCGAGCATCTGTTCGATCGCGCGGCTGAGCGCAGGCTTGGCATGCATCTGCTGTTGCAACTCACCGAACTCGATACGCGGCTGCAGGGTGGTCAATACCTGTGCCAGCCAGGCGGGGGTCAGGTCCTGATAGGCCGGCGGCAGCGGTGCCTCGTGGTAGGTCAGCGTGGTTTTGTTCAGGAAGTCCGAACCCGGCTCGGCATCACCGGCCTGCAGCCCGCGCAGGGCCAGGTCAACCAGATTGCGGTCGTGTTCGTATTCACCGATGGGGTCGACGTAGCGCCGGGTGTTGACCAGCAGGTGTTCCGGCGCCAGGTCGTGGATGTCCAGCTCATCGCTCAAGCGTTCAAGCAGTCGATAGCGGGCCAGGGCCTCAGGGGTAGCGACCGGGCCCAGCACGTCGAGCAGATCCTGACGCGCCACGTTATAGCTCGCCAAGTGAGCGGCGAGCGCGGCCCGCCGCGGTTCGCTGGCGCTGCGATACCAGTCCGGTGCGCTGTGGCGCAGGTGACGCTCCAGCAGGCGTCGGCTGCGCCATTGCAGACGTGCTTCTAAGTCCGGCAAGGCCGCCGCGATGGCCTGGTCCAGGGCGTCGATCAGCACAGCGGCCTCGTGGGCCGGATTGTCTACCAGGCTCAAGGCGCGCTCGATGTCCTCGGTGCGCTTGTCGAGCAGGGCGTTGTAGGTGTGTTCGAACAGCGGTTTGTCGGTGATCGGCGTCAGTTGCAGCGGCCAGATGGCACCGGGCGTCACATCGCGATAACGCACGGGCAACAGTGCCATGAAGTCGCGTCGCTGCCCGGCATCCTCCAGGCCCTGGAGCACGTGCGTATTGAGTTGTGTCAGCGAGCCGAATGCCTCGATCCCGCGCGAAGGCGTGAACAGCATCACTTCCCCTACCGGCACAGCGCTCAGGTCGGTGACCACGGGGCGGGACGTTTCAGTCAGCACAAAGGCGCCGGCCAGCTCCACCGTCCGCTCCTGGTAACGAAAGCTCAGCGCATACAGGCCTGGGCGCAACGTGGCGCCCAGCGGTACACGCGCAAGCATGGCCTGTTGCTGCGGATGCAGCAGGCGGTCCTGGGTACTGACCGCCGTTTCATTGGCCAGGGCGGTGTAGCCGGCTTCAAAGGTCATGAAGGATTTGCGCGGCTTGCCGTCGATTTGCTCGTTGCGATCGAGTGCCAGCAGATAGGTATTCAAGCTGGACTTGAGTGCTTCGACTCGAGTGAGCAGATCGCCCTGGGTGATGTCCTGATAGAGCGCGCGGCTCTTGGCCAGGAACTGCTGGCGGTAACGCTTCAGGATGCCGTTGGTTTTTTCCAGGTAGGCCAGTTCGGTAGACGGTGTGTGTTCGGGCACCAGCGGCTTTTCGATCTGGAGCAGGTGGTGCCCGATCTGATTGAGGTGGCCTTTGATACCTTCAAAGGTCTGGGATGTTGTGCTCACAGGTACGCTCTCCATGCGGGGGTAAGAACCTTGAGCATGCGCAGGCGGGCCATTGGCAGGGAGGTAGATAAGTAGTTTTTTGATTGGTGGGAATGAATCTACCCGACTGCGACCTGCATGTTTCCTACAACCCTTTCAGGTTGTCCCTAGGAACTCACCTCACTAACCTTCGCCAGTCGCTGCTTATTCAGCGACCGGGACTGCAAGCCCGCCGAAACCTCACCAGTTAGTCACAAGCGCCTTTATAATTGCGGCGCTTTTTCATGGTCATCCTATGGTGGCTGTGTGCGGGAGACCTTCGGGTCTACCGAGATTTACTGGTGATTCTCGGTCTTGCAGGCCTGCACACAGCTGCCACCCATCAACTGCAAGTGATGCTGGTAGCGCTTACTTCACACCAGAGGTTTACCATGATCAAAGACAGTCAAAATCCCCCATCCGCCTCTCAACCCACCGACCAACTCTTCACCGTACTTCCCCATCTGAACAGCGAAACCTTGCTTGCCAATGCATCCCAGGACCTGGCGTCCGTGCAGGCGCTTGCGGCCCATCTGGCGTTTGGCATCGACGGCTCGCAGCGTGATGCGGTGCTGGGGATTCACCGGATGGTGGAGGGGATCCAGTTGATGGTGGATCGAGTGCTGGATTTATCCGAGGTGCCTGCGCAGCAGTAATTCGGCGCCGATGAGGCCCATTCGCGAGCAAGCCCGCTCCCACATTTTGATCGGTGCCCGACTTGGCAATACGATCAAAATGTGGGAACGGGCTTGCTCGCGATTGGCCAGTACTGTCACCGCAGTTCTATACCCCGGCGCCTACCTCACGACCACCAACCAAGCGCTCCAATGCTTCTCCCAACCCCGACGCCTGGTCACCCATCAACAGGTGCCAGACCCCGCTATCCAACTGGCGCACACCCTGGCAACCCAACGCCGTCAGTTGCGCTTCGGACACCACCGAATCATCACCCAACTCCACCCGCAGCCGCGTCATCGCCACCGCTTCCAGCTGGCGCACATTGCCTCGACCGCCCAGTGCGGCCAGCCACTGTTCGGCCTCCTGCACATTCACCGCAGCCGGCTTATCCACAGGCGCAGCCGTTACGGGTGCAGAGGCCACAAACCCTGGTATCGCCAACCGAATCTCATCGGCAATGCTGTCCGCCAGCGGCCCGACCACCACCTGCAAACTTCCCCCATTGCCAGGCCGCACCACGGCCATGGCGCCCAGGGCTTTCAACTCGGCATCCACGGCTTTGTTGCGGTCGACCATGTCCAACCGCAGGCGCGTGGTGCAGGCGCCCACACTGAGCAAATTGGCCGCACCGCCCAAGGCCCGGATATAAGCCGTGGCGCGCTGGTTATCAGTCATCGCTTCAGCCTGTGCCACCTGGATATCCTCACGGCCCGGGGTCTTCAGGTTGAAGCGGCGGATGCAGTAGCTGAACACGCTGTAGTAGATCGCCGCGTATGCCAGGCCCACCGGGACTACCAGCCAGCCATTGGTGGATTTGCCCCAGCCCAGCACCATGTCGATAAACCCACCGGAGAAGGTAAAGCCCAGGTGGATATTCAGCAGATTGGTCACCGCCATCGACAGGCCGGTGAGCAGTGCATGGATCAGGTACAGGAACGGCGCGAGGAACATGAAGGCGAATTCGATCGGCTCGGTCACCCCGGTGAGGAACGACGTCAGGGCCATCGACAGGAAAATCCCGCCCATCACTTTGCGCCGCTCCGGCAGGGCGTTGCGGTACATCGCCAGGCAGGCGGCGGGCAGGCCGAACAGCATCACCGGGAACATGCCGGTCATGAACTGGCCGCCTTTGGGGTCGCCGGCAAAATAGCGGGTCAGGTCGCCGGTGACGACGGCACCGGTGACGGGGTCGGTGAAGGTACCGAACACAAACCACGCCATATTGTTGAGGATATGGTGCAAACCGGTGACGATCAGCAGGCGGTTGAACACGCCAAATACGAACGCGCCGAAGCTGCCGCTCTCCATCAGCAATACGCCGAAGCTGTTGATACCGTGCTGGATCGGCGGCCAGATCAGGCCGAAGATCACCCCCAGCGCCACCGCCGAGAACCCGGTGACAATCGGCACAAACCGCCGCCCGCCGAAGAACGCCAGGTACTCCGGCAGCTTGATGTCCTTGAAGCGGTTATACAGCGCACCGGCCATCAGGCCGCTGGCGATACCGGCGAGCATGCCCATGTTGATGCTGCTGTCCATCACCTTGAGGGTGGAGATCATCACCAGGTAGCCAATCGCACCGGCAAGTCCCGCCGTGCCGTTATTGTCACGGGCAAAGCCCACGGCGATGCCGATGGCGAAGATCAGTGCCAGGTTGGCGAAAATCGCCTGCCCGGCGTCGTGCATCACCGCGATGTTCAACAGGTCGGTGTCACCCAATCGCAGCAGCAGGCCGGCAATCGGCAGGATGGCGATGGGCAGCATCAGCGCGCGGCCCAGGCGTTGCAGGCCTTCGATGAATAATTGGTGCATGGCGGGTCTCCTTTTTCTTGTTGTTGTCAGCTCAGCGGCCAGTGGTGTTGACAGGCTTGGCGAACCGCCCTGGCGCTGCTCAGGTCAAGCAGGCCAAGGCTCAGTTGCCGGCATTGCGCCGCGTCCAGGTGACGGACGCGGTCCTTGATTTCTGCGATCTGCGGCGGGCTCACCGACAGTTCGCTGACTCCCAGGCCGATCAACACCGGCGTGGCCAACGGGTCGGACGCCAGGGCGCCGCACACGCCGACCCAACGTCCGTTTTTCGCCGCGCCGGCGCAGGTCTGGGCGATCAGCCGCAACAGCGCCGGGTGCAGGGCATCGACACGCGCGGCGAGGCCCGCATGGTCGCGGTCCATGGCCAGGGTGTACTGGGACAGGTCATTGGTGCCGATGGACAGGAAGTCTGCGTGCTCGGCCAATTGTTCGGCCATCAGCGCCGCAGCGGGCACTTCGATCATCACCCCCAGCTCGGGGCGTTGGCTCAGTTCCAGCTCTGCACTCAACTCATCCAGGCGCTGGCGGATCTGCAGCAGTTCGTCGACTTCGCTGACCATCGGCAGCAGGATGCGGCAGCGCGCCAACGGGGAGACTTGCAGCAGCGCCCGCAGTTGCTGGTCGAGCAGTTCTGGACGTACCTGGGCCATGCGGATGCCGCGCAGGCCCAACACCGGGTTGGCTTCGGCGGGCAGCGGCAGGTAGTCGAGCTGCTTGTCGCCACCGACATCGATGGTGCGGATGATCACCGACTTGTCGCCCATGGCGTCCAGCACGGCTTGATAAGCGTGGCATTGTTCCTGTTCATCCGGCGCGGTGCGGCGGTCGACGAAGAGGAACTCGGTGCGCAGCAGGCCGACGCCGTCGGCGCCGTTTTCAAAGGCCACCTGGGCCTCGGCGCTGGAGGCGACATTGGCGGCCACTTCGATGTTCACGCCATCGCGGGTTTGCGCCGGTTGTTGGGCCTGGGCCTGTTGCTGCCGACGACGCAGTGTCTGCGCGTCGCGGATCCGGTGGACTTCGGCATGACGCGCCTCGCTGGGGGCCAGTTCCAGGCGGCCGTTGCCGGCGTCGAGCACCACGCGCTGGCCGTGCGGCACATCGAGTACCTCAGCGCCCAACGCGACGACACATGGCAAGCCTTTGCCCCGCGCCAGGATGGCGACATGGGACGTGGCGCCGCCTTCGGCCATGCAGATCCCGGCAGCCTGTTGCGCACTCAGGTGCAGCAAATCCGAAGGAGTCAGTTCATGGGCGCTGACAATCGCTCCCGCAGGCAATTCGAAATGCCAGGCTTCACCCAACAGTGCGCGCAGGACCCGTTGCTGCAGGTCGCGCAGGTCGTTGGCGCGTTCGGCGAACAGCGGCTTGCCCAGGGCCAGCAATACCGCGCACTGCGCCTGGATCGCATCGCGCCAGGCGTGGGTCGCGGCGCTGCCGTGTTCGATGGCGTCGGCGGCGGCTTCCAGCAGGGCGGGGTCTTCGAGCAGGGCCAGGTGGGCGGCGAAGATCTCTTCTTCTTCGACGGCCTTGCGTTGGCGCGCCTGGTCCAGGGTGCTGCGGATTTCACCGCGCACCTGCTCCAGGGCTGCGTCCAGGCGTTGCAGTTGTTCGTCAGTGACGTGATGGCCGGGGTCCGACGGCAACTCGATACCGGCCAGCCGAAACAACGGCCCGCAGACCAGGCCCGGTGCCGCGCACACGCCCTGCAACACATCAACTTCCGTCGTTGCCCGGCGCGGCATGGCGACGACCGGTGCGTGGTGTTCTGCCTTGACGGCGGCGGACAAGGCCGCGACCAGCGCCTGCAGCGCGGCCTCGGCGTCCTTGCCGCGACAGCTCACGCGCACCTCGTCGCCTTCGCCAATGCCCAGCCCCATCAGGCCGATCAGGCTGTCGCAGGCGGCCGACCTGGCGCCGAAGTGCACCTGCGCCTGGCTGCTGAAACCCTGGGCGGTCTTGCGGATCAACGCCGCCGGCCGCGCGTGCAGGCCGCCACGGTGAGTCACGCGCACGCTGGCGCTGGCTTCGGCGACGGCGTTATCCACCGCCGCTTGCTGCGCTGCGTTCGCACGCGGCACAACCTGCACCAGGGGGTCGCCCAGCCTGACGGTTTTCGCGGCCAGCGGGCGCAGTTCAAAGTGTTCGCCATTGGTGAGGATGATCAGGCTGACCAGGCTTTTGCACTGGCGGGCGATACGGTCCAGGTCAAAGCGCACCAGCGCCTGCCCATTGCTGACCCGGGCGCCGTCCTTGACCAGCAGGGCAAACCCTTCGCCGTTCAATTCGACCGTGTCGATGCCGATGTGCAGCAACACTTCGGCGCCGTTGTCGGCGCGTATCGTCAAGGCGTGGCCGGTGCGGGCGACATGGATGACCACACCATCGCACGGCGCATGCAGGCAATCGTTGAGCGGGTCGATAGCCATGCCGTCGCCCAGGGCGCCGCTGGCGAACACGTCGTCAGGCACGTTGCCCAGGGCCAGTAACGGCCCGCTGAGGGGGGCGTTGAGGGTCAGTTCATTATTGTTGTTGGGCATGGGCACGGTACTCATCAGGAAAGCGCGACTCAGTGAGTGCGGGTAACTTTGCTCAGGTGGCGCGGCTGGTCCGGGTCCAGGCCTCGGGCGACGGACAGGCCGGCCGCCATGACATAGAAACTCTGGATCGCCAGGATCGGGTCCAGGCTCGGGTGTTCGGCGCGGCTCAGGGTCAAGTCGCGTTCGGCGATATCGTCCGGTGCTGCGAGCAGCACGCGGGCACCGCGTTGGCGCATATCGGCGGCCAGGCTCAACAGGCCGGCTTGCTCGGCACCCCGTGGTGCGAAGACCAGCAGCGGGTAGTCCGCGCCGATCAAGGCCATCGGCCCGTGGCGCACCTCGGCGCTGCTGAAGGCTTCGGCCTGGATCGCCGAGGTTTCCTTGAGCTTGAGCGCCGCTTCCTGGGCGATGGCAAAACCGGCGCCCCGGCCGATCACCATGAGTTGCTGGCAGCCGCGCAGCGCCTCGATTGCGTGGGTCCAGTCCTGCCTGGCGGCTTCACGCAGGCCTTCGGGCAGGGCCTGGCAGGCTTGCAGCAAGTCGGGCTCCTGGTTCCAGTGGCCGATCAACAGCGCGCTGGCGCTGAGGGTGGCGATAAAGCTCTTGGTCGCGGCCACGCTGAGTTCCGGCCCGGCGCACAGGGGCACATGGAATTCGCAGGCGGCTTCCAGCGGCGAGTCTTCGGCGTTGACCAGCGAGATGCTCAAGGCGCCACGCTTGCGCAACAGGCGCAGGCTGTTGACCAGGTCCGGGCTCTGCCCCGACTGGGAGAAACCGAACGCTACCTGGCCGCTGACTTTCATGGGTGCTTGCAACAAGGTCACCACCGACATCGGCAACGACGCCACCGGGATGCCGACATGCTGCATGGCCAGGTAGGCGAAGTAGCTGGCGGCGTGGTCCGAGCTGCCCCGCGCAATGGTCATCGCCACTTGCGGCGGCTGGCGGCGCAGGCGGCCGGCGACTTCTTCCAGCCGTGGGCCCAGGCGTTGCAGTTGCGCCGCGACGGCGTCACCGGAGGCCAAGGCCTCTTCAAGCATTTTTGAAGACAATGGTTTCTCCTTCGACCATGACGTCGGTGAGGTGCAGGGAGCGGTCCAGGCGCACGCAGTCGGCAAAGCTGCCGGGTTGCAGGCGACCGCGTTGTTCCAGGCCCAGGTAGTCCGCCGGAAATTGCGACAGGCGTTGTGAGGCTTCGCTGATGGGCAGGCCGATCTTCACCAGGTTGCGCAGCGCCTGATCCATGGTCAGGGTGCTGCCGGCCAGGGTGCCGTCGGCCAGGCGCACGCCGCCCAGGCATTTGGTCACGGTGTGGCTGCCCAGCTTGTACTCGCCGTCGGGCATGCCGGCGGCGGCGGTGGAATCGGTGACGCAGTACAGGCACGGGATCGCGCGCAGGGCCACGCGCATGGCGCCGGGGTGCACGTGGAGCAGATCCGGGATCAGCTCGGCGTACTTGGCGTGGGCCAGTGCCGCGCCGACGATGCCGGGTTCGCGGTGATGCAACGGACTCATGGCGTTGTACAAATGGGTGAAGCTGGTGGCGCCGGCGGCGAGGGCGGCGACGCCTTCTTCATAGCTGCCCAGGGTGTGGCCGATCTGCATGCGCACGCCGCGTTCGCTGAGGGCGCGGATCAGGGCGTCGTGGCCGGCGATTTCCGGGGCGATGGTGATCACCCGGATCGGCGCCAGGCGCAGGTAGGCTTCGACTTCGGCCATCAAGGCGGTGTGGGCGAAGTTGGGTTGCGCGCCGAGTTTTCCCGGGTTGATGTAGGGGCCTTCCAGGTGCACGCCGAGTACCCGGGCGCTGCCCGTAGGACGCTGCTCGCAGAAGCGCCCGAGTTGGCCGAGCACGCTGGAGATTTCATCCACCGGCGCGGTCATGGTGGTGGCCAACAGCGACGTCGTACCAAAACGCACATGGGTGCGGGTGATGGTCTCGAAAGCGTCGGCGCCTTCCATGATGTCTTTACCGCCGCCGCCGTGGACGTGCAGGTCGATAAAACCCGGCAGCAGGTAGGGCAGGTCGTTTTCAGCCGGGTCGCAAGGTTCGCCCTCGATGGCGATGACCTTGCCGTGCTGGTGCACCAGGCGGCCGCGCATCCAGCCGTGGGGCGTGAGGATATTGTCTTCGGACATGGGCAGTTCTCTAAGGCCGCAACTCGGCGGCAAAGTCATAACGGCGAAGCTCTGCGACAAAGTCGTAGTAGTCGTTGCGGCAGTAGGTGTCGGTGATTTCGATCGGCGTGTTGTCGGCGGTGTAGCCGACCCGGGTCATCAGCAGCATGGCGGTGCCGGGGGCGATGCCCACCAGCCTGGCGAATTCGTCCGAGGCGTTGATCGCCTGGATGTGTTGCAGGGCGCGAACGATGGGTTTGCCGATGCCTTCCAGGTATTCGTACAGCGAATGGCCGATGGCTTGCGGCTGCGGCAGTACCGAGGCGGGCATGGCGGTCATCTCGATGGCCATCACGGTGTCATCGGCCTTACGCAGGCGTTTGAGACGCGCCACCTTGTCGGTCGGCGACAGGCACAGGCGGATCAGTTCTTCGTGGGTCGGCGGGGTGATCTCGCGCTCGAGCCATTGGGAGCTGGGCACAAAGCCCTTGAGGCGCAACATCTCGCTGAACCCCGACAAGCGCGACAGCGGCTGTTCCAGGCGTGGCGTGATAAAGGTGCCGGAGCCCTGGCTGCGGCGGATCAGGCCTTGGGCGAATAACACTTCCAACGCTTTACGGGCGGTGACCCGCGAAATGCTCAGCTGTTCGCTGAGGGCGCGCTCCGAGGGCAGGGCCTGTTCGGATTTCCACTGGCCGGCATGGATCGCCGCTTCGAGGTTGCGGGCCAATTGCAGGTACAGCGGCGTGGATTGCTTGTCGTCGGGACGCAGCGTCAGGATGGGGTTCATCTATGAAGTTTCCGATGCGGTTATTGGAGTGTTGTCGCCCGGTATTGGCCGGAAGCTAATACCACTTAAATACCATGTCAATGCCGCTAAAACGGTGCAAGTACCGGTTTCAGGGCGCCTTAATGGTGCCTGGTATCAAGTGGTATTAGAGAGGTCTTTATCGCGCGCAGAAATGCGCAGCCTGCGCGGTGAACTGGTATTCACCGGCAGGCGTGGGAGGGGGAGGGAAATATTTTTAATTAAATTACGAACGGTCGAAGATTTACGGGCGGATCTCGATCAGCGTGCCGTCCTTGACCAGGTTCCAGACTTCGCGCATGTCGACGTTGCGCATGCCGATGCAGCCGTCGGTCCAGTCCAGGGTGTGGAACCACTGCTCCGGGTACTCTTCGGTGTCGGGCGTGCCGTGGATCATGATCATGCTGCCGGGCTTCACCCCTTCGCGGCGGGCGCGGGCGGCATCGCTGATATTCGGGTAGGAGATGTGCATGGACAGGTAGTAGCGGTCGCTGGTCTTGCGCCAGTCGATCCAGTACAGGCCTTCCGGCGTGCGGCGGTCGCCCTCGATCAGCTTGTGGCCCTTGGGGTTCTTGCCCAGGGAAATCCGATAGGTCTTGAGGGGCTTGCCGTCGTTGATCAACTGCAATTGGTGGGCGGACTTGAGCACCAGGACTTTTTCGACCGTCTTGCCGCCCAGGGTTTCCACGGTAGAGGCCGGCGAAAGCGTGGCGAACGACAGGCAGATCAGAGCAAGCAACCAACGCATTAAAACGGTATCCCTGTGGCGACGAGCTGCCGAATGGTTATTGGGCGGGCTTGGAAAGAGGTGGCACGGCTTCGCTGCGCACCGGGAACGACTGCTGGCGGCGGTCAGCGAAAAAGTATTCTAGGGTACGCCCGACCGTGCGGAAAGCCAGCTCGGACCAAGGGATGTCCGCCTCGTCGAACAGCTGCACTTCGAGGCTTTCGGGGCCTGCGGCGAAGTCCAGGTCGACCAGTTCGGCGCGGTAGAAGATATGCACCTGGCTGATGTGCGGCACATCGATCAGGGTATAGAGGCTCAGGTTGCGCACCCGGGCGCAGGCCTCTTCCAGGGTTTCGCGCATGGCGGCCTGTTCCACGGTCTCGCCGTTCTCCATGAAGCCTGCGGGCAGGGTCCAGTAACCCAGGCGCGGCTCGATGGCGCGGCGGCACAGCAGCACTTTATCGCCCCATACCGGCAGGGTGCCGGCGACGATATTGGGGTTCTGATAGTGAATGGTCGAGCAGTGATCACACACAAAACGCAGGCGGGCGTCGCCTTCGGGAATGCGCTGGGTAACCGGTTTACCGCACTGGCTGCAGAAATTCATGCTGGGGTTCCTGGAAAGTGCGTCTATCTTGGCTTGGCTGGCAGGGCCCTGCAAGTTGTCGTTTAGCGACATGCTCCGGGTTTTGGGGTTGGGCGCCCGGCGGCTTTGGTGCATGATGCAAGGTAGCCAACAGACCGAGATGACTCATGCTGGACGAGCTACTTCGCCGGGTAAGCAATCACACCCCCCACACGCTGGAAACCGACGGGCGTTTCCCCGAGGCCGCGGTGCTGGTGCCGATTACCCGCAGTGACGAACCTGAGCTGATCCTGACCCTGCGCGCCAGCGGCCTGTCGACCCATGGTGGCGAAGTGGCCTTTCCCGGCGGGCGCCGCGACCCCGAAGACCCGGACCTGATCTTCACCGCCCTGCGTGAAGCCGAAGAAGAAATCGGCCTGCCCCCCGGCCTGGTGGAGGTCATCGGCCCGCTGAGTCCGTTGATCTCCCTGCACGGCATCCGGGTCACGCCCTATGTGGGGGTGATCCCCGACTATGTCGAATACCTGGCCAACGATGCCGAGATTGCCGCCGTCTTCAGCGTGCCTTTGGATTTTTTCCGACAGGACCCGCGCGAACATACCCACCGCATCGATTACCAGGGCCGCAGTTGGTACGTGCCCAGTTATCGCTTCGGCGAATACAAGATCTGGGGCCTGACGGCAATCATGATCGTCGAGTTGATCAACCTGCTTTATGACGACGCCCAGATCAGCCTGCACCAGCCGCCCAAGAGCTTCATCAATACCTAAGCCGTCGTTTGAACGGCCAGCCGTGAGGGAACAGCATGAAATACCGTCTGGGCGATGCCCGCGTCGAGACCCATCCGCACAGCTGGGTGGCGCCGAATGCCACGCTGGTGGGCAAGGTCAAGCTGGAGGAGGGCGCCAATGTCTGGTTCAACGCGGTGCTGCGTGGCGACAACGAGCTGATCCTGATCGGCAAGAACAGCAACGTGCAGGACGGCAGCGTGATGCACACCGACATGGGCTACCCGCTGACCCTGGGCACCGGCGTGACCATCGGCCATAACGCCATGCTGCATGGCTGCACGGTCGACGATTACAGCCTGATCGGTATCAATGCGGTGATCCTCAACGGCGCCAAGATCGGCAAGCACTGCATCATCGGCGCCAACTCGTTGATCGGTGAAGGCAAGGAAATCCCCGATGGTTCCCTGGTGATGGGCTCGCCGGGCAAAGTGGTGCGTGAATTGACCGACGCACAGAAGCGGATGCTGGAAGCCAGCGCTGCGCACTATGTGCATAACGCCCAGCGTTACGCGCGGGATCTGGCAGAGCAGGAAGAATGAGTGCAGTTGAACGACCTGTTGCCTCGCCCTGCGTGAGTATTTGTGCGCTGGATGATGACGATATCTGCACCGGCTGCCAGCGCACCGTGGATGAGATTACGCGTTGGAGCCGCATGGACAACGCCGAGCGCCGGGTGGTGTTGGGTTTGTGTCATGAGCGGGCGGTGGCGGGTGGGTTGGTGTTTATGGCTTCTGGTAAATCCGGAGCCTGATGGATCGCCATCGGGGGCAAGCCCCCTCCCACATTTTGACCGCATTCCTACAGATTAAACGCGGTTAAGTGTGGGAGGGGGCTTGCCCCCGATGAGGTCCGCCCAGACGACATATTTCCAAATGTGAAGTACCCTGTGCCCCTTGTTCACAGGTCCCTCGCCCCATGCTCTTCCTGATCGCCTACATCAGCAGCGTCGTGCTGATCAACTTCGCCTTCTCCACCGCCCCGCACCTGGACGTCATCTGGTCGGCTTGGGGCGGCCTGGTGTTTATCCTGCGCGACATGGTGCAGACCCGCTTCGGCCATGGGGCGATCATCGCCATGCTGGCGGCGCTGGCATTGTCGTATATCACCTCCGATCCCTCCATCGCCCTGGCCAGCGCCACGGCATTCGCGGTGTCCGAGTGCATCGACTGGCTGGTGTTCAGCATCACCAAGCGCCCGCTCCACGACCGCCTGTGGATAAGTTCGGCGCTGAGCATTCCCCTTGATACCTTTATCTTCTTCGGCCTGATCGGTGCGCTCACCCCTGCCGTGGTGGGCACTGCCTTGGCGTCGAAGTTCGCCGGGGTCACGGTGGTGTGGCTGATCATGGCCTGGCGCATCCGCAAGCGGGCCGTCGCCAACTGAGGCCAATTTTTACAGTTCATGTAAAATGCCGGCCTTTCTCCCCATGATCCGCTCCCCTGAGGACCTGAGATGACCCGAATCGGAACTCCATTGTCGCCAACCGCGACCCGCGTTTTGCTGTGTGGCTGCGGTGAGCTGGGCAAGGAAGTGGTGATTGAACTGCAACGCCTGGGCGTTGAAGTGATTGCCGTGGATCGCTACGCCAGCGCGCCGGCCATGCAGGTTGCCCATCGCAGCCATGTGATCAACATGCTCGACGGTGCCGCCCTGCGTGCGGTGATCGAAGCGGAAAAACCGCACTTCATCGTGCCGGAAATCGAAGCCATCGCCACCGCCACCCTGGTGGAGCTGGAGGCCGAAGGCTTCACGGTGATCCCGACCGCCCGCGCCACGTCGCTGACCATGAACCGTGAGGGCATCCGTCGCCTGGCCGCCGAAGAGCTGGACCTGCCGACCTCGCCGTACCACTTCGCCGACACCTTCGAAGACTACAGCAAGGCCGTCCAGGACCTGGGCTTCCCCTGCGTGGTCAAGCCGGTGATGAGCTCGTCGGGCAAGGGCCAGAGCCTGCTGCGCAGCGTCGACGACGTGCAGAAAGCCTGGGACTACGCCCAGGAAGGCGGGCGTGCCGGTAAAGGCCGGGTGATCATCGAAGGCTTTATCGACTTCGACTACGAAATCACCCTGCTGACCGTGCGTCACATCGGCGGCACCACCTTCTGCGCGCCGGTCGGCCACCGTCAGGAGAAGGGCGACTACCAGGAATCCTGGCAGCCGCAAGCCATGAGCCCGGTTGCCCTGGCCGAGTCCGAGCGCGTGGCCAAGGCAGTGACCGAGGCGTTGGGCGGTCGTGGCCTGTTTGGCGTGGAGCTGTTCATCAAAGGCGATCAGGTGTGGTTCAGCGAAGTGTCGCCGCGCCCCCATGACACCGGCCTGGTGACCCTGATTTCCCAGGACCTGTCACAGTTTGCCCTGCATGCGCGCGCCATCCTCGGCCTGCCGATCCCGTTGATCCGTCAGTTCGGGCCTTCGGCTTCGGCGGTGATTCTGGTGGAAGGGCAGTCGACCCAGACCGCATTCGCCAACCTCGGCGCGGCCTTGAGTGAGCCGGACACGGCGTTGCGTCTGTTTGGCAAGCCAGAAGTGAATGGCCAGCGCCGCATGGGCGTGGCGTTGGCGCGGGATGAGTCGATTGAAGCGGCTCGTGCCAAGGCGACCCGTGCTTCCCAAGCGGTTGTGGTAGAGCTCTAAAAGCATCGGGAGCAAGCCCCCTCCCACACTCGAATGTGGGAGGGGGCCTGCCCCGATAGCTGTTTATCCGGCAACCCTGTTCAAATCATTATCCCGCGTCTCTTTCAGGCACAGCACCGCAATCAAGCTGAGCAACGCCGCCGCCGACACATACCCACCGACATAACTCAGCCCACCCATCGCCACCAGCTTGGTTGCGAAGAACGGTGCGGCCGAAGCACCCACGATCCCACCCAGGTTATACGCCGCCGAAGCCCCGGTATAACGCACGCGAGTCGGGAACAATTCCGGCAACAGCGCACCCATCGGCGCGAAGGTCACCCCCATCAGGAACAGCTCCAGGGCCAAAAACAGCGCTACGGCCCAGGTCGAACCGTGGGTCAGCAATGGCTCCATGGTGAAGCCCGACAGAATCGCCAGGACCGCGCCGACGATCAGCACCGGTTTGCGCCCGTAGCGATCACTGGCCAAGGCCGCCAACGGTGTGGCCAGGCCCATGAACAGCACTGCAAAGCACAGCAACCCCAGGAACGTCTCGCGGCTGTAGCCCAGGGTCGAAACGCCGTAGCTCAGGGAAAAGGCCGTGGTGATGTAGAACAGCGCGTAGCACACCACCATCGACGCGGCGCCCAGCAGGACCGGCAACCAATGCTGGCTGAACAGCTCCACCAGCGGCACTTTCACCGGGGCTTCCTTCGCCACGGCATTGGCGAACACCGGGGTTTCATGCAGCTTCAGGCGCGCATACAGGCCGACCATCACCAAGGCTGCGCTGAGGATGAACGGGATGCGCCAGCCCCAACTGCGGAACTGCTCGTCATTCAGGCTCATCGCCAGGATCAGGAACAAGCCGTTGGCCGCCAGGAACCCGATCGATGGGCCCAGTTGCGGGAACATGCCGAACCAGGCGCGCTTGCCTTTCGGTGCGTTCTCGGTGGCCAGCAACGCTGCACCGCCCCATTCCCCGCCTAGCCCCAGGCCTTGGCCGAAGCGCAGCACACACAACAGGATAGGTGCCCAGGCACCGATGCTGTCATAACCGGGCAGCAGGCCGATCAGCGTGGTGCACACGCCCATCAGCAGCAGCGAGGCCACCAGGGTCGACTTGCGGCCGATGCGGTCGCCGAAGTGGCCGAACAGCGCCGAGCCCAGAGGGCGGGCGATAAAGGCGATACCGAAGGTCAGGAACGACGCCAGCATCTGCGCGGTACCGGAAGTCTGCGGAAAGAACACCGGCCCGATCACCAGCGCGGCAGCCGTGGCATAGATATAGAAGTCGTAGAACTCGATGGCGGTGCCGACGATGCTCGCGGTGGCGACACGTGCGGTCGAGTTGGTCGGGGCGGCGGTCGCGGCCTCTTTATAGGTGGTGCTCATGGCGGTATCCCTGACGGTCATTGCGCGTTTGGACGCGGATTATTATTGGGTCGAACACCCTTGGATCAGGGTTGTGCGCGGGGCGGCTCGGGATGGGAGCGAACACCGGTCGGACATGGTAAAGCGGTGCCTGGACACGCTGAGTGCGGGTAGCACGCGGTCGGGCGGGGCTTGGGTAAGCCGCAGGGATTATAGGAAGGGGTTTGGAATTACAACAAGTGACTGGATTGCGGTTTATCAGGAAGTCATGCGGCCACAGGCATGTGGCTGGTATGCCAGATCAGCACCTTGCTGACGCGGTTATCCTCGGTCTCGAGGATTTCCAGGCGGTAGCGGCCGATCTTCAGGCACACCGCGCAATCCGGAATGGTTTCCAGGGCCTCGGTGACCAGGCCGTTGAGGGTCTTGGGGCCGTCGCTGGGCAGGTGCCAGCCCAGGCTCTTGTTCAATTCGCGGATCGACGCGGCGCCGTCGATGATATAGCGGCCATCGGGCTGCGCTTCGATATGCGGGTTGTCCGCACTTTGCTCGTTTTCGAATTCGCCGACGATTTCTTCGAGAATATCTTCCAGGGTGACGATACCCAGGACTTCGCCGTATTCATCCACCACCATGCCCAGGCGCCGCTGCTGCTTGTGGAAGTTCAGCAATTGCAGTTGCAGGGGCGTGCTTTCCGGGACGAAGTAGGGTTCGTAGGAGGCCTCGAGCAAGGCTTCCTTGGTCAGGCTGGCGTCCGGCAGCAGATGCTGGATCAGCCGGGTGTTCAGTACGGCCTCGACCTGGTTGATGTCACTGTGGAACACCGGCAGGCGAGTGCGCGGGGAGGTGCGCAGTTGCTCGATGATTTCTTCGATCGAGTCATCCAGGTTGATACCGTCCACTTCGCTGCGGGGCACCAGGATGTCATTGACGGTGATGTTGTCCAGGGCGTGGATGCCCGGCATGCCAGGGGTACGACTGTCGTCGGCCTCGGGTTGCGGTTCATCGTCGTGGTCGGGCTGTGGCTCGTCGCTGTTTTTCACCACGCCGGGCTTGCGGGCAAACGGGCGCAGCAGCAACAGGCTGATGCCATTGAGCAGCCAGGCGGCGGGATAGAGGATTTTCAATGGCACGCCCAGCAGCGTGTTGCCGAAGCCCAGCACCGCTTGCGGATGCCGGGTTGCCAGGGCGCGGGGCAGGTAGTCGGCCAGGATCAGCAGGACGGCGCAGGAGATCAGCCAGCCGAGCCACGGGCCGTTCTGTGCCCAGGCATAAATCGCCAGCAGGGTGCAGAGGATGACCACGGCCGCACGGCACAGGCTGTTGCACAGGATCAGGCTGTGGCGCGGGAAACTCAGGCGGGCGGCAGCCTTGTCGCCCTGGCGCGTACCGGGGCGCAAGGCCAGCAGGTGTTGTTGTGCGGCTTCGATGGCGGTAAACAGCGCCGCCCATAACACCAGCAAGGCGATTACCGCGAGCATCGGCCCCAGGGGCAAGTTGTCCATTTTGGCTGCCCGTCAGATATGCAGGATGTATTCGCGAACCAGCTTGCTGCCGAAATAGGCCAGCATCAGCAGGCAGAAACCGGCCAGGGTCCAGCGAATCGCCTTGTGCCCGCGCCAGCCAAGGCGGTTGCGGCCCCACAGCAATACGCTGAACACCACCCAGGCCAGGCACGCCAGCAGGGTCTTGTGCACCAGGTGTTGGGCAAACAGGTTTTCGACGAACAGCCAACCGGAAATCAGCGACAGCGACAGCAGCGTCCAGCCGGCCCACAGGAAACCGAACAGCAGGCTTTCCATGGTTTGCAGCGGCGGGAAGTTCTTGATCAGCCCGGAAGGGTGCTTGTGCTTGAGCTGGTGGTCCTGCAACAACAGGAGCAAGGCCTGGAACACCGCGATGGTGAACATGCCGTAGGCCAGGATCGACAGCAGGATATGGGCGAGGATGCCTGGCTCCTCATCGATCACCTGCACCGTACCGGTGGGGGCGAACTGCGCGAGCAGCACCGTCAGCACGCCCAATGGGAAGAGCAGGACCAGCAGGTTCTCGACAGGAATCCGATAGCAGGCCATCAGCGTCAGCGCAATCACCGCCGCGGCGATCAGGCTGGCGGCGCTGAAGAAGTCCAGGCCCAGGCCAACCGGCGTCATCAGGTGGGTGAACAGGCTCGCGGCATGGGCCAGCAGGGCGAGGACGCCAAGGCCGACCAGCAGGCGTTTGTCCGCCTTGGCGCCTTGGGCCAGACGAGAGCCCTGATAGAGGGTCGCAGCGGCATACACGATGGCGGCGGCGAGGCTGGGTAGCAAACTGGGTGACAAGGGGAGCATAAATCCTGATAGACAAGCCCGAAAGGCGCTGAGTTTGGCACACACCTGCGCTCCACGAAAGACTCCAGGGCCAGACAGCGGGTGTGCATGGGCGCAGTCTTCGCTATAATCCGCGACCAGCCCACGCCGCAGGCTCGCCGAACGCTGTGTTTAATAGCGATTTACCACAGCCTGGGCCGCCATTACCTCGGTCTACCAATGCATTTCGATGAATAGGGCCTGAAAGGATCGCGCATGTTTGAAAACCTGACTGACCGTCTCTCGCAGACGCTGCGCCATGTAACCGGCAAGGCCAAGCTGACCGAGGACAATATTAAAGACACCCTGCGCGAAGTGCGCATGGCGTTGCTGGAAGCCGACGTCGCCTTGCCTGTGGTCAAGGACTTCGTCAACTCGGTCAAGGAGCGCGCGGTCGGCACTGAAGTGTCCCGCAGCCTGACCCCGGGCCAGGCCTTTGTGAAGATCGTCCAGGCCGAGCTCGAAAGCCTGATGGGCGCGGCCAACGAAGATTTGAACCTCAGTGCCGTGCCACCGGCCGTCGTGCTGATGGCCGGTCTGCAAGGTGCGGGCAAGACCACCACCGCCGGCAAGCTGGCGCGCTTCCTTAAAGAGCGCAAGAAGAAGTCCGTGATGGTGGTGTCGGCCGACGTGTACCGTCCGGCGGCCATCAAGCAGCTGGAAATGCTCGCGGGCGAAGTGGGCGTGACCTTCTTCCCGTCCGACCTGAGCCAGAAGCCGGTCGACATCGCCAACGCTGCTATTAAAGAAGCAAGGCTCAAGTTCATCGACGTGGTCATCGTCGATACCGCCGGTCGCCTGCACATCGATGAAGAGATGATGGGCGAGATCAAGGCGCTGCATGCCGCGATCAACCCGGTCGAGACGCTGTTCGTGGTCGATGCCATGACCGGCCAGGATGCGGCCAACACCGCCAAGGCCTTCGGCGACGCGCTGCCGCTGACCGGCGTGATCCTCACCAAGGTCGACGGCGACGCCCGTGGCGGTGCCGCGCTGTCGGTGCGTGCCATCACCGGCAAGCCGATCAAGTTCATCGGTATGGGCGAGAAGAGCGAAGCGCTCGAGCCGTTCCACCCTGAGCGTATCGCCTCGCGTATCCTCGGCATGGGTGACGTGCTCAGCCTGATCGAGCAGGCCGAAGCGACGCTCGACAAGGACAAAGCCGATAAGCTTGCGAAAAAGTTGAAGAAGGGCAAAGGCTTCGACCTCGAAGACTTCCGCGACCAGCTGCAACAAATGAAGAACATGGGCGGCCTCGGCGGCCTGATGGACAAGCTGCCGAACATCGGCGGCGTGAACCTGGCGCAAATGGGCAATGCCCAGGGCGCGGCAGAGAAGCAGTTCAAGCAGATGGAAGCCATCATCAACTCCATGACCCCGGCCGAGCGCCGCGACCCTGAGCTGATCAGCGGTTCGCGCAAGCGTCGGATCGCCATGGGTTCCGGCACCCAGGTGCAGGACATCGGGCGCTTGATCAAGCAGCACAAGCAGATGCAGAAGATGATGAAGAAATTCTCCGCCAAGGGCGGAATGGCCAAGATGATGCGCGGCATGGGCGGTATGTTGCCCGGCGGCGGCATGCCGAAAATGTAAAGTATTCGAGCGGGAGTTCACTCCTGCTCCGACCCACAGGGATGTGGGATCTCCAGCAAACCCGCCGTTGGCGGGGGCTGACCTGCCGTTTTAACCGACGGCTCTCTAGCAGATCTGAATGGCACGCTGATAGGCGCCAGAAAAAGACATTTGCAAAAGTCCGGATATTCCTTAGAATATGCGGCCTTTCGGGCACCTATGCCCGCTGTGCATTTAGATTTGCAGCACCGACTACAGGAACGATGTTCACATGCTAACAATCCGTCTTGCCCTTGGCGGCTCCAAAAAGCGCCCGTTTTACCACTTGACCGTAACTGACAGCCGCAACCCACGTGACGGCTCTCACAAGGAACAAGTAGGTTTCTTCAACCCGATCGCTCGTGGTCAAGAAGTCCGCCTGTCCGTGAACCAAGAGCGCGTAGCCTACTGGCTGAGCGTTGGTGCACAACCGTCTGAGCGTGTTGCCAAGTTGTTGAAGGACTCGGCTAAGGCCGCAGCCTGAGCAATATGAACGCGACGCCAACTGTTGCTGATGATTTGATCGTTATCGGCAAGATTTATTCTGTTCATGGCGTTCGCGGCGAAGTGAAGGTGTATTCCTTTACTGATCCGACTGAAAACCTGTTGCAGTACAAGACCTGGACGCTCAAGCGCGAAGGTAGTGTGAAACAGGTCGAGCTGGTCAGTGGACGCGGGAGCGATAAGTTCCTGGTCGCGAAGCTCAAGGGTCTTGATGATCGTGAAGAAGCTCGTCTTCTGGCCGGTTATGAGATCTGCGTGCCGCGCAACCTGTTCCCTGAATTGACCGACGGCGAGTACTACTGGTACCAGCTGGAAGGTCTGAAGGTTATTGATCAACTCGGGCAATTGTTCGGGAAAATCGATCATCTTCTGGAAACCGGCGCCAATGATGTAATGGTGGTCAAGCCTTGCGCTGGCAGCCTGGATGATCGCGAACGCCTGTTGCCCTATACCGAGCAATGCGTGTTGGCTGTTGACCTGGCGGCGGGCGAGATGAAGGTGGAATGGGACGCGGACTTCTAAGCGTGGCTAATTTGCGCATTGAAGTGATCAGTTTGTTTCCCGAGATGTTCTCCGCCATCAGCGAGTACGGCATCACCAGTCGGGCGGTGAAGCAGGGGCTGTTGCAGCTCACCTGTTGGAACCCGCGAGACTACACGACGGATCGACATCACACTGTGGACGATCGCCCATTTGGCGGTGGCCCGGGCATGGTGATGAAGATCAAGCCCCTGGAAGATGCGTTGGTTCAGGCCAAGGCAGCCGCCGGGGAGAAGGCGAAGGTAATTTACCTGTCCCCTCAAGGCCGTCAGCTGAAGCAGGCTGGGGTCCGCGAACTGGCGAATGAGGAAGCACTGATCCTGATTGCCGGTCGCTATGAAGGCATTGACGAGCGTTTTATTGATGCTCATGTCGATGAAGAGTGGTCGATTGGGGACTATGTCCTGTCTGGCGGCGAGCTGCCGGCGATGGTCCTGATAGATGCGGTTACACGACTGCTGCCTGGAGCTTTAGGGCATGCGGACTCCGCGGAGGAAGATTCCTTCACGGACGGTTTGCTGGATTGCCCGCACTACACCCGACCGGAGGTGTATGCGGATCAGCGTGTTCCCGACGTATTGCTAAGTGGCAATCACGCACACATCCGGCGTTGGCGTTTACAGCAGTCCCTTGGTCGGACCTATGAACGACGCGCCGATCTTCTGGAAAGCCGCTCGCTTTCTGGAGAAGAGAAGAAGCTGCTCGAGGAATATATCCTCGCGCGGGACGATAGTTAACAACGTATCGATGGTAGGTCCATTGACTTACCTTAGGAGCACAGCATGACTAACAAAATCATCCTTGCACTCGAAGCAGAGCAGATGACCAAAGAGATCCCTACCTTTGCCCCGGGCGACACCATTGTCGTTCAGGTGAAAGTGAAGGAAGGCGACCGTTCGCGTCTGCAAGCGTTCGAAGGCGTGGTAATCGCCAAGCGTAACCGTGGTGTGAACAGTGCTTTCACTGTTCGTAAAATCTCCAACGGTGTTGGCGTAGAGCGTACTTTCCAGACCTACAGCCCGCAAATCGACAGCATGGCCGTCAAGCGTCGCGGTGACGTACGTAAAGCCAAGCTGTACTACCTGCGTGACCTGTCCGGTAAAGCAGCTCGCATCAAGGAAAAACTGGCTTAAGTCCAGCTTCCCGATGCAGAAAAAAGCAGCCTACGGGCTGCTTTTTTGTGCCCGCGATTTGAGGTCCGGGATAGGATCTACCTGGTTCCGCCACTTTTCTGTTCGAGTCCCTATGCCTGCCATCGACCACCCCCTGATCGACCGTTTCCTCGATGCCCTATGGCTGGAGAAAGGCCTGTCAGATAACACCCGCCAGGCCTACCGCAGCGACCTGGCGCTGTTCAACGGCTGGCTGCAGGAAAAAAACCTGGAACTGATCAATGCCGGTCGCGAGCTGATCCTCGATCATCTGGCCTGGCGCCTGGAACAGAATTACAAGCCCCGTTCCACTGCACGATTTCTCTCCGGTGTGCGTGGGTTTTATCGTTATTTGCTGAGGGAAAAACTGATCGCCCTCGATCCGACCCTGCAAATCGATATGCCGCAACTGGGCAGGCCCTTGCCCAAATCCCTGTCGGAAGCCGACGTCGATGCCTTGCTCGCTGCGCCCGACCTCAGCGAAGCCATCGGCCAGCGTGACCGCGCCATGCTGGAAGTGTTGTATGCCTGTGGCCTGCGGGTCACGGAGCTGATCAGCCTGACCCTGGAGCAAGTCAATCTGCGCCAGGGGGTGCTGCGGGTAATGGGCAAGGGCAGCAAGGAACGGCTGGTGCCGATGGGGGAGGAGGCGATTGTGTGGGTCGAGCGCTATATGCGCGATGCTCGCAGCGAGCTGCTGGGCGGGCGGCCCAGCGATGTGCTGTTTCCCAGCCAGCGTGGCGAACAGATGACCCGCCAGACGTTCTGGCATCGCATCAAACACCAGGCCAGGGTCGCGGGGATCGGCAAGAGCCTGTCGCCCCACACCTTGCGCCATGCATTCGCCACCCATTTGCTCAACCACGGTGCGGATTTGCGCGTGGTGCAAATGCTGCTCGGGCACAGCGACTTATCCACCACCCAGATCTACACCCATGTGGCGCGTGCGCGCTTGCAGGATATGCATGCCAAGCACCACCCGCGAGGCTGAAAAGCGCCAATTTATGCCGCCACGGGCTGCCCTGCGGCCCAACTGTGGTAGGCTTTGCCGGTTAGCAAAGGGGACCGCCCGCACTCGTGTTTCCGTATTGGCGCGCCTGCACCCGTCCCTGCATCTGCCTTCAGGAGTTTCCATGCGCTTGACCCAGATTATTGCCGCCGCAGCCATTGCGTTGGTTTCCACCTTTGCCGTCGCCGATGACGCTGCCGAGCAGACCATCCGCAAGAGCCTGGCCAACCTGCAGCTCGATACCCCAATCGAAAGCATCAGTGCCAGCCCGATGGCCGGCCTGTATGAAGTCAAGCTCAAGGGCAGCCGCGTGCTGTACGCCAGTGCAGACGGTCAGTACATCGTCCAGGGCTACCTGTTCCAGCTCAAGGACGGCAAGCCGGTCAACCTGACCGAGAAAGCCGAGCGCCTGGGCGTGTCCAAGCTGATCAACGGCATCCCGGTGGCTGAAACCGTGGTTTACCCGGCCATCGGCGAGACCAAGACCCATATCACCGTGTTTACCGACACCACGTGCCCGTACTGCCATAAGTTGCATGCCGAAGTGCCTGCGCTGAACAAGCTGGGTGTGGAAGTCCGCTACGTAGCGTTCCCGCGCCAGGGCCTGGGTTCGCCGGGCGACGAGCAGTTGCAGGCCGTATGGTGCTCGGCCGACAAGAAAGCGGCCATGGACAAGATGGTCGATGGCAAGGAAATCAAGGCCGCCAAGTGCGCCAACCCGGTGTCGAAGCAATTTGCCCTGGGCCAGTCCATCGGCGTCAACGGTACACCGGCCATCGTTTTGGCTGACGGCCAGGTGATTCCGGGCTACCAGCCGGCACCACAAGTTGCCAAACTGGCGCTGGGTGCCAAATAAACCAGCATCGTCGAACCTTTGACGATCATGGCCTGTGGATAAGTCGACGGGCCATTAATTGAAAGCCGCAGTTGTGCGGCTGTTTTCCACGGCCGACCTAGCGTCGGCCGTTTCATGGGGAGTTCTTCAGTGAAACCGGTCAAAGTAGGCATCTGTGGGTTAGGGACCGTCGGTGGCGGCACCTTCAACGTACTTCAGCGTAATGCTGAAGAAATTTCCCGCCGTGCAGGGCGCGGGATTGAAGTGGCGCAAATTGCCACGCGTTCGCCAAAGCCTCAGTTCCAAACGACCGGTATTGCGATTACCAACGATGTCTTCGCCGTGGCCACCAACCCTGAAATCGATATCGTCATCGAGCTGGTGGGCGGTTACACCGTGGCTCGTGAGCTGGTGCTCAAGGCGATCGAAAACGGCAAGCACGTGGTCACCGCCAACAAGGCGCTGATCGCTGTACACGGCAACGAGATCTTCGCCAAGGCCCGCGAGAAGGGCGTGATCGTGGCGTTCGAGGCCGCGGTTGCCGGCGGTATCCCGGTGATCAAGGCGATCCGTGAAGGCCTGTCCGCCAACCGCATCAACTGGGTGGCTGGCATCATCAACGGCACCGGTAACTTCATCCTCACCGAAATGCGCGAGAAGGGCCGTACCTTCGAAGACGTACTGGCCGAAGCCCAGGCCCTGGGGTACGCCGAAGCCGACCCGACATTCGACGTGGAAGGCATCGACGCGGCGCACAAGCTGACCATCCTGGCGTCCATCGCCTTTGGTATCCCGCTGCAGTTCGACAAGGCCTACACCGAAGGCATCACCAAGCTGACCACTGCCGACGTGAACTACGCCGAAGCCCTGGGCTACCGCATCAAGCACCTCGGTGTCGCACGCAGCACCCCGGCGGGTATCGAGTTGCGTGTGCACCCGACGCTGATCCCGGCCGACCGCCTGATCGCCAACGTCAATGGCGTGATGAACGCCGTGATGGTCAACGGTGACGCTGCCGGGTCCACCCTGTTCTACGGCGCCGGTGCCGGCATGGAGCCGACCGCTTCGTCGGTGATCGCCGACCTGGTGGACGTGGTTCGCGCCATGACCAGCGACCCGGAAAACCGCGTGCCGCACCTGGCCTTCCAGCCGGATTCGCTGTCGGCCCACCCGATCCTGCCGATCGAGGCCTGCGAAAGCGCCTACTACCTGCGCATCCAGGCCAAGGATCACCCGGGCGTGTTGGCCCAGGTGGCCAGTATCCTGTCGGAGCGCGGTATCAACATCGAGTCGATCATGCAGAAGGAAGTCGAGGAGCAGAACGGCCAGGTGCCGATGATCCTGCTGACCCACCGGGTGCTCGAGCAGCACATCAACGATGCCATCACCGCGCTGGAAGCCTTGCAAGGCGTCGTGGGCCCGGTGGTGCGGATTCGCGTCGAACACCTGAACTAACCGATTTGTTCCAGAGGCCCCGTGTGTGCGGCGGCCTCTGTTCGAGAATGTTTTAGAGGAGCCAGTCATGCGTTACATCAGCACCCGCGGCCAGGCACCGGCCCTGAATTTCGAAGATGTCTTGCTGGCAGGCCTTGCCACCGACGGCGGCCTGTACGTGCCGGAAAACCTGCCACGCTTTACCCAGGAAGAAATCGCTTCGTGGGCCGGCCTGCCGTACCACGAGCTGGCGTTCCGGGTGATGCGCCCATTCGTCACCGGCAGCATCCCCGATGCTGATTTCAAAAAGATTCTGGAAGAGACCTACGGCGTGTTTTCCCACAGCGCCATCGCGCCTCTGCGCCAGCTCAACGGCAACGAATGGGTGCTCGAGCTGTTCCATGGCCCGACCCTGGCGTTCAAGGACTTCGCCCTGCAACTGCTGGGTCGTCTGCTGGACTACGTGCTGGAGAAGCGCGGCGAGCGCGTGGTGATCATCGGCGCCACCTCCGGTGATACCGGTTCGGCCGCCATCGAAGGCTGCAAGCACTGCGAAAACGTCGACATCTTCATCCTGCACCCGCACAAGCGTGTGTCGGAAGTACAGCGCCGCCAGATGACCACCATCTTCGGTGAGAACATCCATAACATCGCCATCGAAGGCAACTTCGATGACTGCCAGGAAATGGTCAAGAACAGCTTCGCCGACCAGGGCTTCCTCAAAGGCACACGCCTGGTGGCGGTGAACTCGATCAACTGGGCGCGGATCATGGCCCAGATCGTCTACTACTTCCACGCCTCGCTGCAGTTGGGCGGCCCGGCGCGCTCGGTATCGTTCTCGGTGCCGACCGGCAATTTCGGCGACATCTTCGCCGGCTACCTGGCCCGTAACATGGGGCTGCCGATCAACCAGTTGATCGTCGCCACCAACCGCAACGACATCCTGCACCGCTTCATGAGCGGCAACCAGTACGTCAAGGAAACCCTGCACGCCACCCTGTCGCCGTCCATGGACATCATGGTGTCGTCGAACTTCGAACGCCTGCTGTTCGACATGCACGGTCGCAACGGCGCAGCCATCGCCGGTTTGATGGACACCTTCAAGAGCGGCGGCGGTTTCAGCGTTGATGAAGAGCGCTGGACCGAAACCCGCAAGCTGTTCGACTCCCTGGCCGTGGATGACGCGCAGACCTGTGAAACCATCGCCGAGGTCTACGCCCAGACCGGCGAGTTGCTCGACCCGCACACCGCCATTGGGGTCAAGGCCGCCCGCGAATGCCGTCGCAGCCTGGATATCCCGATGGTGATCCTCGGCACCGCCCATCCAGTGAAATTCCCGGAAGCGGTGGAGAAGGCGGGTGTCGGCAAGGCGCTGGAACTGCCGGTGCATCTGACCGACCTGTTCGAGCGTGAAGAGCGCTGCACGGTGCTGCCGAATGACTTGAAGGCGATGCAGGCGTTTGTCAGCCAGCATGGCAATCGTGGCAAGCCTTTGTAAGGCAGGTCACCCAGACAAAAACGCCGCTTTCCCTTCCTTGGGTCAGCGGCGTTTTTTGTTTCTGGCAGGCCCGACGGCGTGCCGGTTACAAGAGCAACTTAATCGCTACTCCAGTAATCGAAGCAATCGTTGCGACCACGGCCATTGCTACGCCCATGGGGTACCAGAAAGTTTCACAGTTTATTTTCAGGGATTCCGATCTGAGCTTGTCTTGCTCAGCCTGCATGCGTGATATTTCTGCGTAGATGCGCCTTACATCGGCATGCATTTTCTCCATCGTCGCCAGTCGCTCATCGTTTTCCACCATCGCATTCCTCCTTCGCAATAAGGGCCTTTGGCATACGCTTTACCCACGTGGCACCGTGATCAGCGCTCATCGAGTATAGGATTCACCCATGGCCTGCGCGGCAGGGGGAGCCCAAAACAGCAGCCCATTGCGTAAGCATTTATGTGCCGCCGTTTTTTGCCTGTCATGTTGCAAGCGCATGCTGGAAACGTCATCCCCCGACAACCCCGCATAAACGAAAAAGCGAACTTTCCTACGTCACAACCAGTCACTTAGGATAGATGCAGCTCCCGTTTACAAGAATGTTTGCGAACTATTGAGTGGTGATCGAGATGGAAAGTATCAGCCTATTGCTCGAAGAAGCACTGAGCCCTTATCAGGTGACATTGACCACCGCAGGTGTGCAGGACGAGTGCCTGGTAACCGTAAAGAACCCCGCCGGTGCGATCATGGTCGAGCGTGAAGTCGACCGGGCGCAATTGCTCGATAAGCGCCTATTGGTGGATGTGGTGGATTGCCTGCTGCGTGACCTCAAGATCGCTGAAGGACGCCTGGAACCCTCGGTCATCGCGGCCTTGCGCAATGCCGCCCAGACCCGCAGCGCTGCCGTTGCATGAAGAATTGTTTATAGATGGAAACTTCCCACGTCATGGCCGGTCAGATTTCGTAACAGCAAGAGCAAACATTGTGCTCCGGTGTTTGTGCCTTGTTGTACTGGTCTTTGTAGGCCACGTTTAACCCCGAAGTGTCTCCCCACTCTTCGGGGTTTCTTTTTGCCTGGGATTTGTCACGGCGCTGGCGAGTCCTGGAAAAAGCTCGGGTTGTCTCGCAGGTAGTGTTCACGCATGGCAGGGTCCAGCCAGGCAGCGTAGGACTGCTGTACGTGTTCCAGCGGGAGGCTGAGCAGGACCTGGTTGATCCGTTCCATGGCCTCGCGCCCCTCAGGTGTATCCGAGCAGCCGATATGCGTGCGCTGGTAAGGCGCTGTGCCCTTGATGGGGTAGAAGCTGAGGTCGTCGGCTGCGATCCCCTGTTGCATCGCGTGGTAGCGGATTTCCGGCCAATAGCCCAGCACCGCCTCCAGCCGGCCCAGGCGCTGCATCTGCAGCAAGCTGCCAAGGGCATCGTTGCCGTAGTGCAGTGCGAGTTTGTGTGTGTCGGCCTGTTTCAGTCGCTCATCGATAACGGCGCCGTAGCTGCGTTCCGCGATCGCGCCGACCCTTGCCTCATGGGCGTCGAAGAAGGCCTGCAGGTCGAACTGGCCGTCTACGATAAACGCCGCCAGGGCGCCCTGTTGGCTGCGCCGGATCGTGATGCCATTACTGGCGACCACAAACGCCTGCCTGGAAAATACGATGTACCTGGCCCGCTCGGCCGTCCACAGCAAGGATGGATCGCAGGTGAGCGTGGGCTCGCGCAGCATCTGCATGCCGCGCGCGCGATTGACGTGCATTACCTGATGGCGATACTCCGGCAAGTGTCCGATCAGTATCGGCAGCAACTGGTCCAGGGCACCCTGGCCTTTGCCTGGCCCTTCGAAGATGGTCAGCGGCGGCAAGTCGCGCAATAACCAGATCAACGTGCCCTCTGCACTCGCCGGTACGGACCAGCCGCTGGCCAGCATGGCGGCCAGGTACAGCGCAATGAGCCAGTGTTTGCAGCCGTGGGGCATCAGATTGCACCTTGCTCACGCAGGCGGACAATGGCGGCGGCGTCGTATCCCAGCTCGCCCAGCACCACGCCGTTGTGTTCACCCAGTTGCGGCCCCACCCATTCGCAACTGCCCGGTGTGTCCGACAGCTTGGGCACGATGCCCGGCATCTTGAAGTCCTTGCCGCCGGGAAGCCGGGCCTTGAGGAACATCTCGCGCGCGAGGAATTGCGGGTCGCCCAGCATGTCCTCGGCACTGTAGATACGGCTGGCGGGCACTTCAGCCTTGTTGAGTTGCTCCACCACCTGCTCCAGCGGCAGCGAGTTCACCCAGCGATCAATCACGCCATAGAGTTCATCGCGACGGCTGTCGCGCCCGTCATTGCTGGCCAATTGTGGATCGTTCGCCAGGTCTTCCCGGCCGATGGCGCTCATGAAACGTTTGAAGATGGCATCACCGTTGGCACCGATCTGTACGTGCTTGCCGTCCGCGCTGGTGTGGATCGACGACGGCGTAATGCCGGGCATGATGTTGCCGGTACGTTCGCGAATAAACCCGAATACGTCGAACTCGGGGATCATGCTTTCCATCATGGCGAAGATGGCTTCATACAGCGCCACATCGACCACCTGGCCCACACCGCCGTTAACCTCGCGATGACGCAGCGCCATCAAGGCGCCGATGACCGCCCACAGCGCGGCGATGGAGTCGCCAATGGAGATTCCGGTGCGCACCGGCGGGCGATCTTCGAAACCGGTGATATAGCGCAGCCCACCCATGGACTCACCCACTGCACCAAACCCGGGCTGGTCTTTCATCGGTCCGGTCTGGCCAAAACCCGAGAGGCGCACCATCACCAGTTTCGGGTTCAGCCCATGCAGGGTTTCCCAGCTCAGGCCAAGCTTCTCCAGTACGCCGGGGCGGAAGTTTTCGATCAGGATGTCGGCGTCTGCCAGCAGTTGCTTGAGAATCGCCAGCCCGTCCGGGTGCTTGAGGTTCAACGTCAGGGACTTTTTGTTGCGCGCCTGCACAAACCACCACAACGAGGTGCCTTCGTACAGCTTGCGCCATTTGCGCAACGGATCGCCGCCGTCCGGGGACTCGACCTTGACCACCTCGGCACCGAATTCAGCACAAATGCGTGAGGCGAAGGGGCCGGCGATCAGGGTGCCGAGTTCGATGACTTTCAGGCCGGCAAGCGGTTTGGCATTAAACGACATGGGGATCCTTGTCTGCGCGGAACGGTGGTGTGAAGCCTTTTAACATAGGCGAGCAGCCCAGGGATAAGGATGATGCAGCGCAGGATTCGTTGAATGACCTCGCCATCGGTTAGACTGGCCGCCTTTCCCTGTCTCTAGAAGCCCGTTCATGGCCCAGCCGTCCACGACCTACAAATTCGAACTCAACCTCACCGACCTCGACCGTTCGGTGTACGAGAGCGTCAAGCAGACCATCGCTCGCCACCCCTCGGAAACTGAAGAACGCATGACCGTGCGTCTGCTGGCCTACGCCCTTTTTTACAACGAACAGTTGGCGTTCGGCCGTGGCCTGTCAGATGTAGACGAGCCAGCCCTGTGGGAAAAAAGCCTGGATGATCGGGTTTTGCACTGGATTGAAGTCGGCCAGCCGGATGCCGACCGCCTGACCTGGTGCTCGCGTCGCACTGAGCGTACCAGCCTGCTGGCATACGGCAGCTTGCGCGTTTGGGAAGGCAAAGTGGTGCCGGTGGCGAACACCCTGAAGAATGTCCACATCGCAGCAGTGCCCCAGGAGATTCTGGAGGTCCTGGCCAAGGACATGCCCCGCGTGATCAAGTGGGACGTGATGATCAGTGAAGGCACGATCTTCGTCACCGACGACCGTGGCCAGCACGAAGTGCAACTGCAATGGCTGGTCGGCGAACGCGGTTGAAAATGTGGGAGGGGGCTTGCCCCCTCCCACATTTGATCTGTGTTCCCTTCAGAGTTGTCGTTTAACCGTTGTATTAAAGAGAAGCTCCCGTCACCCATGCGTATCGATCCCCGCCCGTTGCCCGCCGTCCTGCCCTTCCTGGGGGAATTGCCACCGCTGTTGACCCGTCTCTACGCCGCACGTGGCGTGCGGTCCGAGGCCGAGCTGGACAAGAGCCTGGCGCGGTTGATTCCCTATCAGCAGCTCAAGGGTATCGACGCGGCGGTGGACTTGCTGGTGACGGCATTGGAGCAGCGCCAGCGCATCCTCATCGTCGGTGACTTCGACGCCGATGGTGCCACCGCCAGCACCGTAGGCACCCTGGGCCTGCGTTTGCTCGGTGCGGCCCATGTCGATTACCTGGTGCCCAACCGCTTCGAATACGGCTATGGCCTGACCCCGGAAATCGTCGCGGTGGCCCTGCAGCGCGAGCCGCAGTTGCTGATCACCGTGGACAATGGCATCTCCAGTGTCGAAGGCGTGGCGGCGGCAAAAGCGGCGGGGCTGAAGGTGCTGGTGACCGACCACCACTTGCCCGGGGATGAGCTGCCGGCGGCGGATGCCATCGTCAACCCGAACCAGCCGGGCTGTGAGTTCCCGAGCAAGGCCCTGGCCGGCGTGGGCGTGATCTTCTACGTACTGATGGCCCTGCGCGCGCGTTTGCGCAGTTTGGGCTGGTATGAAAACAAGCCTCAACCCAACATTGGCGAGCTGCTCGACCTGGTCGCCCTGGGCAGCGTCGCCGACGTGGTGCCCCTGGACGCCAATAACCGCATCCTCGTGCATCAGGGCCTGGAGCGTATTCGTGCCGGTCGCGCACGGCCGGGGATCAAGGCGATCCTCGAAGTGGCCAAGCGGGATGCGGCGCGCATCACCTCCACCGACCTCGGCTTTATCCTCGGGCCACGCTTGAACGCCGCCGGGCGCCTGGACGATATGAGCCTGGGCATCGAATGCCTGCTCACCACGGATTTCGCCGCGGCACGGGAAATGGCCGCACAACTGGACGGCATGAACCAGGACCGCAAATCCATCGAGCAGGGCATGCAGCGCGAAGCCCTGGCTCAGCTCAAGGACTTGCCGGTGGACTCAATGCCCTACGGCTTGTGCCTGTTTGATCCGGACTGGCACCAAGGTGTGATCGGCATTCTTGCGTCGCGCATGAAGGAGCGCTATTTCCGCCCCACCATTGCCTTCGCCGATGCAGGCGATGGGCTGCTCAAGGGCTCAGGGCGCTCTGTGCAAGGCTTCCACATCCGCGATGCCCTGGCGGTGGTTGCGAGCCAGCACCCCAACCTGATCGCCAAATACGGCGGCCACGCCATGGCGGCGGGGTTGACCTTGCCCGAGGAAAATTTCCCACTGTTTGCCGAGGCCTTTGACGCCGAAGTGCGTCGGCAGCTGCGCGAAGAAGACCTCACCGGGCGCCTGCTGTCCGACGGTACCCTGGCGGTGGAAGAGTTTCACCTGGAGCTGGCGCGCGCACTGCGCCACGCCGGACCGTGGGGGCAGCACTTTCCCGAACCGTTGTTCCATGGCGTGTTCCAGCTGGTCGAGCAGCGGGTAGTAGGGGAACGGCACCTGAAAGTGGTGCTCAAGAGCGAATGCGGGTCGGTGAAGCTCGATGGCATTGCCTTCGGCGTCGACCGGGAAGTCTGGCCGAACCCGACCGTACGTTGGGTGGAGTTGGCCTACAAACTGGATGTGAACGAGTTTCGTGGCAATGAAACCGTGCAACTGATGATTGCCCACATCGAGCCGCGCTAGATCTTACCGACGCCGCAAAAAACTGTGGGAGGGGGTTGCCCCGATAGCTGAGTGTCAGTCAACAATGCTGTGACTGACCTACCGCTATCGGGGGCAAGCCCCTCCCACAGTTTGTTTGGCGTACCGCCCGGAATTACTCGGACTTGGCCTGATGCTTCACGATGATGTCTACCAGACGCTTGGCCAGTGCCGGGTAGTTCTCATCGAAGTGATGCCCGCCCGGCAGTTTCACCGCCTCGCCCACGGCGGTCTTGTCGGTGCAGCCACTCTCGTCGACTTCTTCGGCACCGTAGATGCACACCACCTTGTCAGCCGGCAGCTTGGCCATTTCCGGGCCGGTCGCGGCTTCTTTGCCGGCGTTGCCCAGCCAGCCTTCCACTTCGATTTCAAAGCTGCCGGTGCGGGCGAAGGCCAGCAGGATGATGACGTCCACACGCTGTTGTTCGTTTTCCGGCAGGCGGTTGTAGATCGCCGGCAGGACGTCCGCGCCGAAGGAGTAACCGGTCAGCACGAAGCGCTTGGTGCCCCATTTCTGCCGGTAGTGCTGCATCAGCTCGGTGAGGTCCTTGGCGCTTTGTTCCGGGGTCTTGTGCTGCCAGTAGTAGCGCAGGGTGTCGATGCCGACCACCGGGTAGCCGATCTTGGCCATTTCGCCGGCCACGTCGCGGTCGAGGTCACGCCAGCCGCCATCCCCGGAAAGGAACAGCGTCACGGTGTCCTTGGCCTGGCCAGCCGGCACTTCCACCACGGGAATCGCCAGGCCGCCGTTGTCCGAACCCACCAGTTGCTTGCGCAGTTCGTTGTTCAGCACTTGCGGATAGTGAATGTCGTAGTCGCTGATACTGGTGGTGGCGCGCGGGGTGTCACGTACGAAACTGGCGCTTTCATCGTCAGGGTTGTCGTTCCAGGCCACCAACCAATTACCGTGTGCGGCGGTTTTCGGCAGTGGGTCCTTGCACCCTTCCTGCACCAACGCGAAGCCGACGGAGATGGCGTTGGCCTTGTCGTCGCTCTGAGTGGCCAGCCAGCGCCAGGCGAGGGCGGCGCCAGGGCCGATGCCGCTGACCAGGGTCGCGGGGCCCTTGAGCTGGCCCAGGGCGCTTTGCAGCGCTTGTTCCTGCAGCTTGCAGTCATCCTTTGGCAGGATCACCTGGACGATCTGCGCCTTGCCGCCCTGGCTCAGGGTAATCAACTGGCTATCGGTCAGTGTTTCGTCAGCCATCACCGCCACCGCGACGCGGGCTTTCGGGGTGCCGGCCGGGGTCACGCGGGTCATCACCGAGCCGTCGGCCTGGGGCAGTTGCTCCAGGGTCGGCTGCGGGGCAGGGCGGTTCCAGAACCAAAAGCCGCCACCCAGGACCAGGGCGAGCAGCACTACAAAGGCCAATACATACCGCCAGGAGCGTCGAATCATCAGCGTTTCACCAATCCAGTCAAGCCGCCCGCGATCAGGGCGGCGGTATCGGCCAGTGCCACCAGCGGGTCAAGTCCTGCGGGCACGGCCATGTAACGGGGTTCCCAGTCAGGCTGGAACTTGTCTTTGAAGCGGCGCAAGCCTTGGAAGTTATACAGTTGCTCGCCGCGACGGAACACCATCGAGCCCAGGCGCTGGGTCAGTGGCGCGCCGCGTCGCGGTTGCAGGCCCGACAACGGCACCATGCCGAGGCTGAAGCGGGCGTAGCCGTGATTCTTATAGTGTTGAATCAGGCCGACCATCATGAATTCCATGGTCAACTTGGGCGCATCCGGGTGGGCGCGCATCAGGTCGAGGCTGGCCAGGTCGTGGTTGTAGGTCTCGAGCAGGTTGGCGAAGGCCACCGGGCGGCCTTCGAAGCGAATGATCGCGATACGAAAGTGCTTGAGGTAGTCGTCGCTGAAGCGTCCGAGGGAAAAGCCTTTTTCCCGCACATTCTTACCGGTAAGCCAGGCGTCCGAGATGACTTTTAATTCATCCATCGGTGCCGTGCCGGGTTCAAAGATCTCCAGGGACAGGCCGTCCCGGGTGCCACGGTTCCAGGTGTAGCGCAGGTCCTTCATCTCTTTGCCCTTGGCTTCCAGGTCAAAGCGTTTCAGGTCGACGCGCGCCTCTTCGCCCAGCTTGATCGCGGTGAGGCCGATGTCCATGTAATAGGGCAGGTTCTCGGCGCGTACCTGATAGAACACCGGGCGTGCATGATGGATGTCGCACAGATCGCGGAACTGCCAGATCATTTCGGCACGGGGCTGGGTCGGACCGATCGGGTCATACAAGGCCACCAGGCTGCGGCCGCGACGGGCATACATCAGGAACGCTTCGTCATTCGGATGGAACAGCAGCGCCTTGTCGCCGGTCAGCGCCAGGCCGCCGTCGGGTTGCGACGATGCCATCAGGATCTTGCTGGCGCGTTCCAGCTCCTCGGGAGTCGGCAGGTGGATCACCGGGCGTGCGGTGCGCAGCAGCCAGGTCAGCGAGACGATGACCAGCAGCACGGCGGCGCCCAGCAACGAGCGCAGGCCGCGCGGGGCGTTGGCGTCGAGAGTGAACTGCCACCACAGTTGATGGCTGTACGGTACATCTTGATACGCGAACAGCAGCAGCCAGATAGAAGCCCCCAGCACACAGACGCTGGCTACCAGGTACAGCGGTGAGAAAGGCAGCTCGGTCAGGCGGCTGGCGCGATAGAACGAGCGGCGGAAGATCGCCAGCAGTATCGCCGTCATGGTCATCAGGCTGGCTTCTTCCCAATCGAAGCCCTTGAGCAGCGAGAGCAGGGCGCCCACCAGCAGCAGCACCATGGTCAGCATCCACGCAGCCGACAGGCGTCGACGCAGGCCCTGGGCCAGCAACAGGCACAGCACGCCGATCAGGCTGGCACCGAAGTGCGAGGCGTCAATCAGGCGGTGGGGAATCAGGAAGCCGATGTTTTCCAGGCGTGAGTCGATTTCTGGCGTGGCGCCGGAAAACAGCAGGACCACGCCGGACAAAAAAACCAGTACGGCCAGCACCGGCGCCGCCAAACCCGAGGCTACCCGCAGGCTTTGCTGAGTCTGGAACAGGCGCTGGGCCTCGTTGACCAGCAGGAACACACAGGCGATCAGCAGCGGCAGGACCACGTAGATCATTCGGTACAGCAGCAGGGCGGCGGCCAAGGGCGCGGCGCCGAGCTTGTCGGCGAATGCGGCGAGCAGGATGGCTTCGAATACGCCCACGCCCCCTGGCACATGGCTGAGTACACCGGCGGCCAACGCCAGCAGATACACCAGCAGGAACGGGCCGAAAGGCGGTGCTTCCGGCAGCAGCATATAAAGGACAGTAGCGGCGGCGGCAACGTCCAGTGCGGTGATGATCAGTTGCAGGAATGTCAGGCGGCGACCGGGCAGACGCAGGGTCCGACGCCCGGCCTTTACCAGCAGGTTGTCCGGGTAGGGCTGTTCCGGCAGGCGGCGGCGGTAGATGCCGATGCACAACATGGCCGACAGCAACAGCACTGCGCCGGCAACGCCGCCGAGCACCGTTTGTGGCAAATGCAGGTAGGTCGACGCTGCCGGCAAGTTGCTCAGCGTGGCCAGTGCAGCCAGCGGGGGCAGGGCGCAGCCCAGTGCCAGGCTGGCGAACACGGTCATGTGGGCGACTTCCGAAGCCCCGATGCCATGGCGTGCATATAAACGGTAGCGTACCGAGCCGCCCGAGAGCATCGACAGGCCAATGGCATTGCCGATCGCAAAGGCAGTAAAGCCGCCAAGGGCCAAGGTCTTGGCAGGCAGGTTCACCCCGGCATAACGTGCGCCGGAAAACTCATAGCCCAGCAGAATGACGAACCCGGCGACGGCGGCGGCGAACGCACCGAGCAACGCGGGTTTGGGCACTTCCAGGATCGAGTCGTGGAGGGCGTAGAGATCCAGCTCCAATAGCAGGTGCCGACAGGCGATCAGGGCGATTGCGAACAGCAACAAGGTCACGGCCAGCCCGATGGGTTGCCGGTATTTGCTCAACAGATCCAGCCAGCGCAAGCGGGTGGGGGCGATAGGTTGTTCTGCTGTGACGGTGTCTTGTGGTTCAGACGAGTTGGCGCGCATCAATCACCTCGTGGATTGTGCGCGACAGGATGGAGGTATCCAGCCAAGTTACCAATCCCTATGGACAAAATAATTACAAATATTAACGCGGATCACCGGGTGCGGCGACTGCGGCCATTGGTCGTAGAGGCGTAAGCATAGCGTGCAATGAGATGGACTCAACAAACCGCGTACGGTTTCATGAAAGATGCCATACCATTGTTTCAGAAGAACTTTTTCATCGGATACAAAAAAGGCCACTCTTTCGAGTAGCCTTTTTTGATGTTTGGTTGCGGGAGCCGGATTTGAACCGACGACCTTCGGGTTATGAGCCCGACGAGCTACCAGACTGCTCCATCCCGCGTCTGTGGGCGGCATTCTACAGCCAGATGGCGAGGTGTCAACCGTTAATGAGCCGATGGGTCAAATAAGTGTGAAATAGCTGACATGTAACCTAAGTTCGCGATTGAAAACGCTTTTTGTAGTGAGCGGGCTTGCCCCGCGCCGGGCTGCGGAGCAGTCCGTGGTGAAGTGCACACTATCTTGTGTGGGGCTGCTTGCCAGTCCAGCGCGGGGCAAGCCCGCTCGCTAAAACAAAAAAGGCCACTCTTTCGAGTAGCCTTTTTTGATGTTTGGTTGCGGGAGCCGGATTTGAACCGACGACCTTCGGGTTATGAGCCCGACGAGCTACCAGACTGCTCCATCCCGCGTCTGTGTGTCGGCATTCTACAGAGGATCGCGAGTGTGTCAACCGGTGAATCGAAGAAAAGCGCTTGTGGTTCAATCGGTTAGCTCTCCATGTAGAGCCGTTTGAGGGGTTCGGGCCAGTGGGGCCAAGGGTTTCAGCTCTATTGGAAGGCTGATTTCGATTGAGAAAATAAATTCATCTGGGAAATTTCCTACCACTCAGGCGGAAGATTCAAACTACTGGTGCTATATACAGGGGTGAATGCGATACTGGCCATCCGTTGGATTACACCCGCCTTTCTACTTATGACGCAGCGCAAAATCATCCACGTTGACTGTGATTGCTTCTACGCCGCCATTGAGATGCGCGATGACCCGAGCCTGGCGCAAAAGCCCCTGGCGGTAGGTGGGTCGGCAGATCGAAGGGGCGTGATCGCTACATGCAACTACGAAGCGCGGGCGTATGGGGTGCGTTCCGCCATGTCGTCGCGGCATGCCCTGAAGCTCTGCCCGGACCTGACCATCGTCAAGCCGCGCATGGATGCCTATAAGGAGGCGTCGAAGGAAATCCAGACGATCTTTCGCGACTACACCGACCTGATCGAGCCCCTGTCGCTGGACGAGGCCTACCTGGATGTCTCCGACAGCCCGCACTTTGGCGGCAGCGCCACACGCATCGCCCAGGACATTCGGCGCCGGGTCTCCAACCAATTGCACATCACTGTGTCCGCCGGCGTGGCGCCGAATAAGTTTTTGGCCAAGATCGCCAGTGATTGGAAAAAGCCCAACGGCCTGTTTGTCATCACCCCGGATCAGGTCGAGGACTTTGTCTCCCAACTGCGGGTAAGCAAGTTGCACGGCGTGGGCAAGGTGACGGCAGACAAGCTGGCGCGCCTGGGCATCGAAGACTGCCTGCAATTGCGCGAATGGAACAAGTTGGCGCTGGTGCGTGAGTTCGGCAGCTTTGGCGAGCGCTTGTGGAGCCTGGCCCGTGGGATAGATGAACGTGTGGTGCAGAACGACAGCCGGCGGCAGTCCATCAGTGTGGAAAATACCTACGATGTGGATTTGCCGGATCTCTCAAGCTGCCTGGCGAAACTTCCAGAGTTGATGGAGACCCTGGCAGGGCGCATGGCGCGTATCGACAGCAGCTACAAGGCGGGCAAGCCGTTCGTTAAGGTGAAGTTCCATGACTTTACCCAGACGACGCTGGAGCAGGCGGGCGCGGCGCGGGATCTGGAGAGTTATCAACAGTTGATGACCCAGGCGTTCAATCGCGGTGGGAAACCGGTGCGGTTGTTGGGGATTGGGGTGCGGCTGCTGGACCTGAGTGGCGGGAACGAACAGTTAGAGTTCTCCTGGTAGAAGCCGGGAAAAAATGTGGGAGGAAGCAAGCCCCCTCCCACATTTGGATCTGCAGCGTTTTCGAAGCCTCAGCGTGCTCCGGGATCCGCCACCAACCGCCCTGCATCCTTGGTCAACGCCTGCAGGAATTCCTGCTGCAGCTCGGGATCATTGCGGGTCAGTTCGATCAGGCTTTGTTCCAGTTCGCTGGCTTCTTCCTCCAGGCCCAGCTCCGACAGGCGCTTGACCCGGTGCACCCACTGGCTGACTTCATCGTCTTCCAGGTCGTCGTAGATCAGGCCGTGGGCTTCCAGCAACTTGCCGCGCAGGGTGCTGCTGATCGCCAGGGTCGAGTCCGAGTGCACGTCGTCCTGGCCATCTTCCACGCTGATCTTCAAGGTCGTGACGCGGTTCAGGTCCTGCTCGGCAAACGGGCTGTCCAACAGGTTCAGGCGCAGCACGCCGTTGCGGTCGGTGGTCAGATCATGGGTCTGTTTGCCGGCGGTGACCTGGACCGGGCGCTCGCTCCAGGGCAGGCTCGAATACTCCACGCGTTTGTCGCGCTGGACTTCATCGATACCCGCCAGGTTCTGTTGCGCGCGCCCATGGGATTGCACGTTCATGAACGGGTTGAGACCGTCCACGCCGTAGGTCAGCCAGTCGTGGGTCATGCTGGTCGGCAGGTTGCCGAGGGCGAAGATGTTCGCCACGTTGGCGCCCGCACCCGCGACCAAAGCCACTGCACCCAGGGGCATCTCATAGAGTTTGCGCCAGGGCTGGTAAGGCGTGTAGCGATCGTAACGACGGGTAACTTCGAATTCGGTGATCTCAAAGGTCTTTTGCTCGTGAATGCGAACCCGGCGTTGCGGCAGTTCCAGCACTTTGGGTTCGCCTACATCGATCTGCAGGCTGTGGTCGAGCAACTTACGTTCGACCCGCTCCTCGTGCTCACTGCGTTGCGACATCTGATTGGCGCAGCCGCTGACCAGCAGGGCGCCGCACAAGGCGGCGCCCCCCAGGGCTCTGGTGTTTCGCTTGAACATGACTTCTCTTGATCTGGTTTTCAGCGACGAATACGCGCCTGGAGGAAAGACAGCACGTCAGCCACCGGCAAGGGTTGGGCTTCGGCTTCGGTCCGGCTCTTGTATTCCAGATTGCCATCGGCCAGGCCGCGGTCACTGACCACGATCCGGTGCGGGATGCCAATCAGCTCCATGTCGGCGAACTTGATGCCCGGGCTGGTTTTCTTGTCCCGGTCATCCAGCAGCACTTCAAAACCAGCTGCCGTGAGTTCGGCATACAGTTTGTCGGTGGCTTCGCGTACTTGCTCGGTTTCGTAACGCAGCGGTACCAGGGCCACCTGGAAAGGCGCGAGGGCGTCACTCCAGATAATGCCTTTCTCGTCGTTGTTCTGCTCGATGGCAGCGGCAACCACGCGGGAAACGCCAATGCCGTAGCAGCCCATGTCGAGGGTGATCGGCTTGCCGTTCTCGCCCAGCACTTCGCACTTCATCGCCTTGCTGTACTTGTTGCCCAGCTGGAAGATGTGCCCGACTTCGATGCCGCGCTTGATTTCCAGGGTGCCCTTGCCGTCCGGGCTTGGGTCACCGGCCACCACGTTGCGCAGGTCGGCAACGGTCGGCACCGGCAGGTCACGCTCCCAGTTCACGCCGAAGTAGTGCTTGTCGTCGATGTTCGCGCCGATACCGAAGTCGCTCATCAGCTCGACCGAGCGGTCGATGATGATCGGCAACGGCAGGTTCAGCGGGCCGAGGGAACCGGCACCGGCGCCGATGGCGTCGCGCAGTTCGGCATCGCTGGCCATGACCAGCGGGCTGGCCACGCCAGGTTGCTGGGCGGCCTTGATTTCGTTGAGTTCGTGGTCGCCACGGATCACCAGGGCGATCAGCTTGCCTTCTTCTTCGGCATGCACGATCAGGGTCTTGATGGTCTTTTCAATCGGCAGATTGAATTTCTCCACCAGGGCCGCGATGGTCTTGGTCTCTGGCGTATCCACCAGGCGCAGTTCTTCAGCCGGGGCTGGACGGGAGGTTTCCCGTGGCACGGCTTCGGCTTTCTCGATGTTCGCCGCGTAGTCGGAACCGTTGCTGAACGCGATATCGTCTTCGCCGGACTCGGCCAGTACGTGGAATTCGTGGGAGCCGGCACCGCCGATGGAGCCATTGTCCGCTTCAACCGCCCGGAACTTCAGGCCCAGGCGCGTGAACACATTGCAGTAGGCCTGGTGCATGCGGTCATAGGTGACCTGCAGCGATGCCTGGTCGGCGTGGAACGAATAGGCGTCCTTCATGATGAATTCGCGGCCGCGCATCAAACCGAAGCGTGGGCGGATTTCATCGCGGAATTTGGTCTGGATCTGATACAGGTTCAGAGGCAACTGTTTATAGCTGCTCAACTCGTTGCGCATCAGGTCGGTGATCACTTCTTCATGGGTCGGGCCGGCGCAGAAGTCGCGGCCATGACGGTCCTTGAAGCGCAGCAACTCAGGGCCGTACTCTTCCCAGCGCCCGGATTCCTGCCACAGCTCGGCCGGTTGGGTGCTCGGCATCAACACTTCGAGAGAGCCGGCGGCGTTCATTTCTTCGCGAACGATGGCTTCGACCTTGCGCATCACCTTCAAGCCCATGGGCAGCCAGGTGTACAGGCCCGAGGCCAGTTTGCGAATCATGCCGGCGCGCAGCATCAGCTGGTGGCTGATCACGACCGCATCGGAAGGCGTTTCTTTCTGTGTGGCGAGCAAATATTGACTGGTACGCATGGTAGGCCGTTGTCGGTTGCTTGAACTTGAAATGACTTGGGATTGTACGGGCGCAAACTGCCGCCGTACAGGCATCAGAATGCAGGGCTGTCTGTAGGCGCAGAGCTTGCTCGCGATGGGGGCGCCGCGGTCTGGCTTTTAAAGGGCCCCCAGAATCAGTCCTCTACCGGCGGATTCAACCGCATCCGCCGATTTTCCTGATACCAGTGCAACGCAATCAGCAGCAGTGTCGGTACGCCCAGCATGCAGGTGATCAGGAAGAAGTTGTGGTACCCGAACTTCTCCACCATCACCCCCGAGTACCCGCCGATCAGGCGCGGCAGCAACAGCATGATCGAACTGAGCAGCGCATATTGGGTGGCGGAAAACTTGAGGTTGGTCAGGCTCGACAGGTAGGCCACGAATGCCGACGTGGCCAGGCCCGAGCTGAAGTTATCCAGGGAGATGGTAAAGATCAGCATCTGCAGGTCGGGGCCCATGTCGGCGAGCATCACGAACAGCAGGTTGGTCCCCGCCGACGCCACGCCGCCTATAAACAGGATCGGCAGGATGCCGAAGCGCACGATCAGCAGGCCGCCCATGCCGGCGCCGAGCAGGGTCATGATCAGGCCGAAGATCTTGCTGACCCCGGCGATCTGGTCCTTGGTAAAACCCTGGTCGATGTAGAACACGTTGGCCATCACGCCCATCACCGTGTCGGACATACGATAGGTGGCGATCAGCCCCAGCAGCAGCAATGCCTGCCAGCGGTAGCGCAGGATAAAGTCGTTGACCGGCGTGAGCACCGGCGCCAGGCCCCGCCGGCCCATTGCCGACAGGCACAGCGTGGTGAGAATGATATAGAGAATGGCGCGCAGGAACGCGCGGTCGTCCATCAGCAAGTCCCACAGGCTGACGCCGTGAAACAGCACGCTGGCGAAGTCGGTGTTGAACAACTGGGTGAACATCGCCGGTACGGATACCAGCAACACGATCAGCACAAACACCGACACCAGTTGATGCACGAAGCTATAGCGCCCGGCCTGCAACTGGGTGCGCAGCGGTACATTCGGTTCGCGCATGAACAGCGTGGTCAGCAGCGCCGGGATCATCAGCACGCCGAACAGCACATAGGTACCGGTCCAGGCCGAGTGCTTATAGTTGAAGCCGGTGGAGCCGAAGCCTTCGGCAAAGAACAGCGCACCGGCCGTGGCCAGCAGGGCGGCGATGCGGTAGCCGGACATATAGCTGGCGGCCAGGGCGGCCTGGCGGCTGTCGTCGGCGATTTCCAGGCGATAGGCGTCGACCGCGATGTCCTGGGTGGCGGAAGCAAAGGCCACCACGACGGCAATGGCGATCAGCCAGGACAGGTGTTTCTGCGGGTCGCAGAACCCCATGCCGATCAATCCGAGGATCACCAGCGACTGTGCAAGCACCAGCCAGGAGCGACGACGTCCGAGTTTACCGAGCAGTGGCAGGCGCCATTGGTCGAGCAGCGGCGACCAGACCCATTTGAAGGCATACGCCAAACCGATCAGGCTCGCATAGCCGATGGTCTCGCGGGCCACACCGGCCTCACGCAGCCACACCGAAAGCGTCGAGAACACCAACATGTAAGGCAAGCCGGCGGCAAAGCCGAGCAACAACAGCACTAACGTCGAGGGGCTGGCATAGGCGGCGAGCGCGGCGCGCCAGGTTTTACGGGGCATGGGCTGGAGTCTGCCTCAGATTCACGGAAACAAAGCGCGCACTCTAACCGCTGTGCTCTACCGGGCGCCAGCCATGGCGCTGAATATCCACGCGATTGTTGCGCACCGTGACGCCCTCATCGCGCAAGCGTGCCCGTTGCTCGTCGCCCGAGGCGCTGCCCACCGGCAGACTTATCCGACCACCGGCACCCAGCACACGATGCCAGGGCAATGTGGTGCCCTCGGGAAGTTGGCTCAAGGTACGACCCACCCAGCGCGCGGCGCGCCCCAGCCCGGCCAGTTGCGCCAGCTCGCCATAACTCACCACGCAACCGGCGGGGACTTGCGCCAGGGTCAGGTACAGCGCGGTGCGGCGCATCTCGGCGGGGGTTTGTGGGGCATCGGCAGGCTGATTCACTGTGGGCATATCCGTTGGGATCGTCGGTCTTTTGTAAGAAACGTCTGTAAGTATGCTGTTGAGAATTGAACTCAACACAAATCCTTGAGTCAGTCCTAGCTATCTAACACGATAATCGCCCCTTTTCGCCAACCTTGAGCTCCCCATCCGCTTATGTTGTCCAGAACCCTGCTGTGCCTCGCTGTCTTCAGTGCCTCCACGCCCCTGCTGGCCGATACCGTCTGGTTAAAAAACGGTGACCGCCTGACCGGCAAGATCAAGGTCTTCGACGGTGGCAAGCTGCTGATCCAGACCGACTACGCCGGCGCCATTCCGGTGGACTGGAAGCAGGTGAAAACCCTGGAGAGCGACCAGGAGCTGCTGGTCAAGCAGGACGCCTACACCGGCGAGAAGGCCAAGTCCCTGCAGGCGGCGGACGATGGCAAGGTGGTGCTGGCCAATGGCGAGGCGCCCAAGACTGTCGAGCTGGCAAGTATCCAGCAGATCATCAAGCCCAAGCCGGTGATCGAAGACCTGGTGTGGAAGGGCAATGTCGACATGGCGCTGGACTACAAGCGCGCCGAAAAAGACACCAACGACTACGACATCGACTTCAAGACCACCGCGCGCCATGGCCAATGGCGCCATACCGGGCAGGGCGAATACAACCGCGAGTTCCAGGACGACGTCACCACCACCGACAACTGGGCGCTGGAGTATGACCTGGACCGCTTCATCACCGAGCACTGGTTCTGGCAGGGGCGCCTGACCTACAAGCGCGACAAGGTTGAAGACCTGGCGCGCCAACGTACCGTCGGTACCGGCCCGGGCTACCAGTTCTGGGACGACGAGCTGGGGGCATTCTCCCTCGGCTCGCTGGTCAACCGCACCGATTACGAGTACGCCGATGGCGGCAAGGACAACTTCTATTCCCTGGCCATGAAGTGGAACTACAACCGCTACCTGGTGGGCAAGACCGTTGAGTTCTTCACCAATGGCGAGGTGGGCAAGCCTATCGACGGCCCGGCCGAGTACTCCCTGGATGCGGAAATGGGCCTGCGCTATAAAGTCACAGAGTGGGCATCGCTCAACCTCAAGGCCGAGCGCGACGTGATCAGCGGCGATTCGGAAAGCAGCCTGAGCAAAACCCGCTATACCGCAGGCTTCGGCGTCGCCTGGTAATCGAGCCCTGGCAACCGGCGCGTAGATTGATTACCTTGTGTTGAGATCCATTCCCATACGCTATGGGCGGCTGAATACCCGAGGAGTCATACGTTGAGCGCGCAGGTTGCCAAGAACGCCCGAGAGCTGTTGCTCAAGGAATACCGTGGGGCTCTCTCCACACTCTCCAAGGCCATGCCCGGCTTTCCGTTCGGCTCGGTCGTGCCGTATTGCCTCGACGAGCAGGGCCGCCCGCTGATCCTGATCAGCCGTATTGCCCAGCACACCCATAACCTGCAAAAAGATCCCAAGTGCTCGCTGCTGGTCGGCGAGCGCGAAGCGGATGACGTGCAGGCCGTGGGGCGCCTGACCTACCTGGCCGAAGCCGAGAAACTCGAGGACCCGGCCGCCATCGAAGCAGCGGCCGAGCGCTATTACCGCTACTTCCCCGATTCGGCCAACTACCACCAGGCCCACGATTTCGATTTCTGGGTGCTCAAGCCGGTGCGCCACCGTTATATCGGCGGGTTTGGCGCGATTCACTGGATCGACCAATTGACCCTGGCCAACCCCTTCGCGGGCAAGGCCGAGCGCAGCATGATCGAGCACATGAACAGCGACCACACCAAGGCCATTGCCCACTACGTCGAGTTGGCCGGCTTGCCTGCTTTCGAACCTGCGCAATTGGCCGGCATCGACAGCGAAGGCCTGCACCTGCGCATCGGCCAGGCTTTGCACTGGCTGCCGTTTGCGGCATCTTGCAACACGCCGACACAAGTACGCGAAGCCCTGGTTTCATTGGCCCACGCCGAGGTCTGGCCGAAAAAAGCCGCCGCTGAAGCTTGAATTCACGAAACGGCGACGTCATCTAGGGTGGACTGGCAAGGCATTCTTGCGTTGAGGAACCTTTTGATGCGCCCTTTTTTATTGCTCTTTCTGCTGTTCCCGGTGTTGGAGCTGTTCGTATTCGTTCAAGTCAGCGGTGCGATCGGGTTTTTCCCGGCCCTGTTGCTGATCATTCTCGGCTCGATGCTCGGCGTCCTGGTGCTGCGTGTCGCCGGCCTGGCCACGGCGCTGCGCGCCCGTGAGAGCCTGAACCGCGGCGAACTGCCGGCCCAGACCATGCTCGAAGGCCTGATGATGGCGTTGGCGGGCGGCCTGTTGATCCTGCCCGGCTTTATCAGCGACGTAGTGGGCCTGGTGATGCTGCTGCCGTTCACCCGCAAATTGCTGGCGGGCAAGATGCGCCAGCGCGCCGAAGAGGCCGCTCTTCGCCAACGTGCGTTCGCCGACGACCTGCAACCCCGTGGCGGCCCGGCTCCGCGCCAACCGTTGGGGCGAGAAGGCGACGTGATCGAAGGCGAGTTCGAACACCGCGACAGCAAATAACCGCTTCACTGGCACGGCACCTTCGGGTGCCGTGTTGCTTTTATAGGCTGGCAGACGCAAAAAAAATCATCGCCGGCCCCTTGTAATAAGCTTATGCGCCCTTATGTAACGGTCACCGCAAGGTTTCTGGTGGCGACACCGGACAGACTTCCGTGTTTCGCCCAGCGAACCGCGACCGGCACTGCCGGAATACAACCCGCCGGTATCGATACCGGCCGATGAAAAACACAATTAGGAGAGATCGACAATGAGCAAGCTTCGTCCTCTGCACGACCGCGTCGTAATCCGTCGCAGCGAAGAAGAAAAGAAAACCGCTGGCGGTATCGTTCTGCCAGGTTCGGCTGCTGAAAAAGCCAACCACGGTGTGATCGTCGCTGCAGGCCCAGGCAAGACTCTGGAAAACGGTGACGTACGTGCGCTGGCCGTTAAAGTCGGTGACAAGGTTGTATTTGGCCCTTACTCCGGCAGCAACACTGTGAAAGTCGACGGCGAAGACCTGCTGGTTATGGCTGAGAACGAGATTCTCGCCGTTCTGGAAGACTGATTTCCCCGCTCATTTTCCCGTTACTACAAAGTATTTAAGGAATATCGATCATGGCTGCTAAAGAAGTTAAATTCGGCGATTCCGCCCGTAAGAAAATGCTCACCGGTGTCAACATCCTGGCTGACGCAGTAAAAGCGACCCTGGGCCCGAAAGGCCGTAACGTGATCATCGAGAAGAGCTTCGGCGCTCCGACCATCACCAAGGACGGCGTTTCCGTCGCCAAAGAAATCGAACTGGAAGACCGTTTCGAAAACATGGGCGCGCAGCTGGTCAAAGACGTTGCCTCCCGTGCCAACGATGACGCAGGCGACGGCACCACCACCGCCACCGTTCTGGCTCAGGCGATCGTCAACGAAGGCTACAAGGCCGTTGCTGCCGGCATGAACCCGATGGACCTCAAGCGCGGCATCGACAAGGCCACCATCGCCATCGTCGCTGAGCTGAAAAACCTGTCCAAGCCTTGCGCCGACACCAAGGCTATTGCCCAGGTAGGCACCATCTCCGCCAACTCCGACAGCTCCATCGGCGACATCATTGCCGAAGCCATGGAAAAAGTCGGTAAAGAAGGCGTGATCACCGTTGAAGAAGGCACTGGCCTGGAAAACGAACTGTCGGTTGTCGAAGGCATGCAGTTCGACCGTGGCTACCTGTCCCCGTACTTCGTCAACAAGCCGGAAACCATGGTTGCCGAGCTGGACAGCCCGCTGATCCTGCTGGTCGACAAGAAGATCTCCAACATCCGCGAAATGCTGCCAGTGCTGGAAGCCGTTGCCAAAGCCGGCCGCCCACTGCTGATCGTTTCCGAAGACGTTGAAGGCGAAGCCCTGGCGACCCTGGTTGTGAACAACATGCGTGGCATCGTTAAAGTCGCAGCCGTCAAGGCTCCAGGCTTCGGCGACCGTCGCAAGGCCATGCTGCAGGACATCGCCGTCCTGACCGGCGGTACCGTTATCTCCGAAGAGATCGGCCTGAGCCTGGAAAGCGCCACCCTGGAAAACCTGGGTAGCGCCAAGCGCGTGACCATCTCCAAGGAAAACACCATCATCGTTGACGGTGCTGGCGTTGACGGCGACATCCAATCGCGCATCACTCAGATCCGTGCCCAGGTTGCCGAGACGTCCTCGGACTACGACCGTGAAAAACTGCAAGAGCGCCTGGCCAAGCTGTCCGGCGGCGTTGCAGTGATCAAGGTTGGCGCGGGTTCCGAAGTTGAAATGAAAGAGAAGAAAGCCCGCGTTGAAGACGCCCTGCACGCAACCCGCGCAGCCGTCGAAGAAGGCGTGGTACCTGGCGGTGGCGTTGCGCTGATCCGTGCCCTGGAAGCCCTGACCAACCTGACCGGCGACAACGCTGACCAGAACGTCGGTATCGCTGTGCTGCGTCGTGCGGTTGAAGCACCGCTGCGCCAGATCGCTGCCAACTCCGGCGACGAGCCAAGCGTTGTGGTCAACGAAGTCAAGAACGGCAAAGGTAACTACGGTTACAACGCTGCGACTGGCGTCTACGGCGACATGATCGAAATGGGCATCCTGGACCCTACCAAGGTGACTCGTTCCGCGCTGCAGGCCGCAGCCTCCATCGGTGGTCTGATCCTGACCACCGAAGCTGCAATCGCTGACAAGCCGAAGGCTGAAGGCTCGGCTGGCGGCGGTATGCCAGACATGGGCGGCATGGGTGGCATGGGCGGCATGATGTAAGCCAGCCTTACCCCTGTACTGAAAAAGCCCCGCCTGCAGTGATGCAGGCGGGGCTTTTTTGTGGGCGCTGTCTTTGGCTTCAGATGGGCGTTGCGCGCGTGGAGGGCCGGTACAGCAACAGGCAATACAGCCCCAGGCAGATCAGCCAGCAGAAAATTGCCGTCCACACGTTATGGGAAAAGAAGTGTGCGCCTTGCATCATGCGGCTGACGGAAAACACGCTGCCCAAGCCGACGGCGAAGATGAATGCGCTGCGCGCCATCCGTGGCTGCCGGTCACGCAGTGCAAAAAACAGGGCAAACAAGGCGAACCCGGTGGCGGCATGACCGCCTGGCCAGCAGCGCCCGGGTTTATCGGTGGGCGGGCGAGGGCTCAGCAATTTGCTGTAGGTTTCCTGACCGCCGAATTCCTGGACGCTCCACGGGCACTGGACGCCGGTGATGGTTTTCAGCGGAGCGACAAACGCGGTCGCCAGCCCGAGTGACAGCACCAGGCAGCCCAGTTCACGACGATAGGGTTTGAGCCGTCGGAGAATAAACGTGCCGGCAAATCCCAGGATCGCCAGGACCGAGAACAGGATGACCAACTGTTTGGCACGATCATGCAGGATGTCTTCGAGGAAGAAACTGTAACGCCCGATGAAACCGCCCTCCGCACCGTTGTAGAACAGCTTGGCGAGGTCCATGTCCAGTGAGGTCAGCTCCAGCAGCAGCAATAGGAGCGCAGCGCCGCCGGGGATGCCCAGGCAGAGCCATAGGTTGAGAGGTTTGGAGACGGGGACGGCGGGGGTTGTGCCCATGGTGGACCCTGGTGAAAAACGTCCCGTACTGACCTGTACGGGACGTTTTGGTTAGCGCGTGCTCAGTGCCGGGGCCTCTTCCTTGGGCGCTCTCCAGCTCAGCAACTGTTGTTTGAAGCCATAGCTGGCGGCCTGGTAGTAGGTGATCGCCCGCTGGATCAACGGGTCATCGCTGCCGACCCGCAACTCCTGGCTCTCACCCAGGGCCTGGTCGTGGCGGCGCAGGCCCAGGCGTGGGCTGAGAATGGCCAGGTCCTTGCCGTCGAACAGGCCCAGGTGCTGGTAGTTGCCGACCACCACCCGAGGTGGCAGTGGGTTGTCCTGCAACAGGTTGCGACCAAAGAAGGTGGATTCGTAGCTCAGGTTGAGCAGGCCCAGCAGCGTGGGCGCCAGGTCGATCTGGCTGGCCAGTTGTGCGCTTTCCCGTGCGTCGATCAGCTTGGGCGCATAGATGAACAGCGGAATCTGGTAGTTGGTGATGGGCAGGTCTTCCTTGCCTGCGCTGCCGGCGGTGTGGTCGGCGACGAAGATGAAGATCGTGTTATCGAACCAGGGTTTTTGGCGGGCGGCTTCCAGGAATTGGCCGATGGCGTGGTCGGTGTATTTCACCGCGCCGTCGCGGCCATTCCCGGATTTGATGTCGATACGCCCATCCGGGTAGGTGTAGGGGCGGTGGTTGGAGGTGGTCATCAGTTGCAGCAAAAAGGGCTGCTGCTTGGCGTAGTCGGTGTCGGCCAGTTTCAGGGTTTGGTTGTACAGGTCCTCGTCGGCCATGCCCCAGGCGTTCTTGAACGAGATTTCTGACTCGGGCACGCTGCTCTGGTCCACGACGCGATAACCATTGCCGCTGAAAAACGCGTTCATGTTATCGAAGTACCCGCGCCCGCCGTACACAAACACGCTGTCGTAACCGACGGCCGTGAGCTGTTGCCCCAGGCTGGCGAAGCCGCTTTCACGACCGATGCGCTTGACGATCGAGCGCCCGGGCGTGGGTGGAATCGCCAGGGTGATCGCCTCCAGGCCACGGTCGGTGCGGGTGCCGGTGGCATAGAAATTATTGAAATACAGGCTCTGTTTACGCAGCGCATCCAGGTTAGGCGTGAGGTTGCGCTCGTCGCCGTTGCTGCCCATGTACTTGGCGCTGAAACTTTCGATGGTCACCAGCACGACATTGGGTTTGCGCGGCGTGCCCGGATTGGTGATGGCGCGGCGGATATCCAGCGGGTCCTGGCCGATAAAGCGGGCGTTGGGTTCGCTCAGCTCTGCACGCAGTTGCGTGGCGATAACCTCAGTCGGCAGGGTTTTGTAGAACTGTGGGTAATCCAGTTCGTTGTTACGGAATGCGGCGAAAAACTGATACGGACCATTGCTGGCCAGTTCGTTCTTGTAGGCATTGCCGCCCTGAGCACGCGGGCTGTCCTGGCTGATCAGTTGCAGGCTGAGGCCGGCAACGACCAACAGGGCCAAGGCATTCACTAGCCGGCCACGCATCGGCGGCAGTGGGGCGCTCATCGCTGCATTGAACGGTTTGCGCAAGGCCAGGCTCAAGACAATCGCCAGCATGGCGAGCAGGCTCAGCAGTTTGCCGATCGGGTAGGACTCGAGCAGGTTGTTCAACACCTCGTCGGAGTACACCAGGTAATCGACGGCAATGAAGTTGAAGCGCACGCCGAACTCATCCCAGAACAGCCACTCGGCCACCGAGGTAAACAGCATGGCGAACAGGCTGACGGTGAGCACGGCCTGCAGGAACCAGCGGTGACCGCGACGGCGCCACAGCGCGGGCGGGCACAGCAGCAAATACAGGCCCAGCGGCAGTGCCGCATAGGCCAGGAAACCCAGGTCGTACAGCAGGCCCACGCCAAACACTGGCAGCAGGTTGCCGCCGACTTCATCCAAATGGGTGATGAGCAGCACGCTGCGAGTGAGCAGGAAAATAACCAGCCAGGCACCGGTTACCAACAGCAGATAGCGCATTGGCGCCGTCTTGAGAAACCCCATGTCCATGTTCCTTATATCAATGGGTGGCGATCTTCTGCCTGACACTGTAGTCAGTTTGTGAAGCTATAGTGAAAAACTCGTTGGTAGGCTGAATCGGTTGAAAACCTTTATTGGCACGCCTTTCCGCTCTATCCCTGAGCCACACTTGGCCTTAAGCTGCGCGAGCCAACACGGCCGTTACCGCGTACGGAGACACTGCCCATGCGAATTCTATTGGTTGAAGACAACCGCGATATTCTGGCCAACCTGGCCGACTACCTGGGGCTAAAAGGCTACACCGTGGACTGTGCGCAGGACGGTTTGTCGGGCCTGCACCTGGCCGCCACCGAGCATTACGACTTGATCGTGCTCGACATCATGCTGCCTGGCATCGATGGCTACACCTTGTGCAAGCGCCTGCGTGAAGACGCCCGCCGCGACACGCCAGTGATCATGCTCACCGCCCGCGACCAGTTGGATGACCGGCTGCAGGGCTTCAAGTCCGGTGCCGACGATTACTTGCTCAAACCGTTTGCCCTGTCGGAACTGGCCGCGCGCATCGAAGCGGTGCTGCGCCGTGCCCAAGGCGGCGGTCGCCGCGCCCTGCAAGTGGCCGATCTGAATTACGACCTCGATACCCTGGAAGTGACCCGCGAAGGGCGCCTGCTCAAGCTCAACCCGGTCGGCCTCAAGCTGCTCGCGGTCTTGATGCAGAAAAGTCCCCACGTACTGCGTCGGGAAGTGCTGGAAGAGGCCCTGTGGGGCGATGACTGCCCGGACAGCGACAGCCTGCGCAGCCACGTGCACCAATTGCGCCAGGTGATCGATAAGCCGTTCGCCAAGCCGTTGCTGCAAACCGTGCATGGTGTGGGTTACCGCCTGGCCGAGGGCCGTGATGGAGTTTAAGCAAAGCCTTGCCCAGCGGATCATCATCGCCTTTGCCTTGATGAGTGCGTTGGTGGCGGGGGCCTTCGCCATGGGCATCGTCGCCACCGTGCACCTGGTGGAAGAGAAGCTGATCTCGGCAGGCTTGGGCGGTGACCTGCAGCGCCTGCTGCTGATGGACACCGTCGAGGACTGGCGGCACCGGCCCGAGCCCGACCAGCTGTTTTACTTCAGCGGTGGCCCGGGGGATTTTGAATTGCCCAAGGACCTGCGGCATCTGGAACCAGGGTTTCATGAGGTGTTTCGCGAGGCGCTGTCGTACCACGCCATGGTCGAAGTGGTCGACGGTCGGCGCTATGTGCTGCTGCAGGATCAAAGCGATTTCGAAGAGCGCGAGCGCGTGCTGTTTGCCGTGGTGCTGGTGGGCTTCGTGCTCAGCCTGGCGCTGGCGGTATTCCTCGGCTGGGTACTGGCCCGTAAAGTGATGGCGCCGGTGGTGCGCCTGGCCCGCCAGGTGCGGCACCGCGACCAGTTGCTGGGCCTGGCGCCGCCCCTGGCCCCGGACTACGCAGCCGACGAAGTGGGTGAGCTGGCGGTGGCCTTCGACGCCACGCTGGGGCGCCTGCGCCAGGCATTGTCCCGTGAGCAGTTGTTCACCAGCGATGTCAGCCACGAACTGCGCACGCCTTTGATGGTCCTGGCCAGCTCCTGCGAATTGTTGCTGGAAAACCCGGCTATCGATCAGCGTGGGCGTAACCAGGTCGAGCGAATCGCCCGGGCCTGCGAAGAAATGCGCGAACTGGTACAAACCTTCCTGATGCTGGCCCGGGCTCAACATGATGACGGCAGCATGTCACCCAAGGCCAATCTGTCCCAGGTCGCTGATGATCTGCTCGGCATCTGGCGCGAGCCCATCGAGCACAAGGGCCTGGAGTTGATCTACCAGCCGGGCGACCCGCTGGATACGCGCTACAACGCGACCTTCCTGCATGCCGTGATGGGCAACCTGTTGCGCAATGCCCTGCATTACACCGAAAGCGGCTTCATCCGGCTGACCCTGGAGCCGACCGGGTTTGTGGTGGAAGACAGCGGCGTCGGCATTCCCGAAGACAAGCGCGAAGCGATGTTCGAGCCGTTCGTCCGCGGCAGTGAGAAGCGCGGTGAGGGCCTGGGGTTGGGGTTGTCACTGGTCCAGCGCATCTGCGAGAACCAGGGCTGGAGCGTTACCCTCAGCACCATGGAGCCCAATGGCTGTCGCTTTCACGTCCAGTTGAGTCAGGTCAACGCCTGAGCGTTCCCCCTGCCGTTATCCTGCCAGAGATCCCCGTAAATCGGCGAAGATGGCCCCATGATATTGCTTGTGTCTGTAAAGTCTTGAAATGTATGGGATTGGACAGGACAAGTTTTTCACAAGGGGTTGACCTGTTGATCACAGGACGCTGCTTAAGGTTGTAGGCATCAGCAACAGGAGATCCGTTGATGCCTACCCCGATCAAGCTCGAATTTTCCGAAAAGTACGACGACCAGCACGCCCACGAATATTTGCTCAAGCATCAGGACAATCTGGCGCGCCGGTTGTCCCACAAACGCGACGAGCAACTGGCCCGTGGCGCGTTGGCGATGGCCGGCGAGCCAGGCCTGGTGCTGGACCTGCCGTGTGGCGCCGGGCGCTTCTGGCCGCTGCTGGCGGAAAAACCCAACCGTGTGATCATCGGCGCCGACAATTCGGCCTCCATGTTGAAGGTCGCGATGGCCGCCCAGCCCGCAGAAGTGGTGAAACGGGTACGGCCCTTGCAGACATCTGCCTTCGATATCGATTTGCCGGATAACTCGGTCGACAGCATTTTCTGTATGCGCCTGCTCCACCACATCGGTGATCCGGCGCACCGTCAGGCAATTCTGCGGGAGTTTCAGCGGGTTACCCGTGACAGCGTGATCATTTCGCTGTGGGTCGATGGCAATTTCAAAGCCTGGAAACGCAAGCGTCTGGAAGGAAAGCGTCGCAAGACAGGTGAGCAGGAAGGTTACCAGAACAGATTTGTGTTACCGGCTGCTACTGTTGAATCAGAGTTCGAGCAAGCCGGATTCCGTGTTCAGGAATCCCTGGACTTCATACCGCTCTACGCCATGTGGCGGGTGTATGTATTGCGCAAGAGGTAACAGGATGGCAGTTGAGTGCGTAGCAGGCAGTCACGTAGCTCCCGAAGAACGCTTCGATTATTTCTGGCGTCAGCAAGGCGAATGGGTCGAAGAGCCCAATCGCCGGCGTGGCGGTGAAAGTGGTGTACAGCGGGTCATGACCGCTAATGGCCGTTTGCTCTACAGCAAGCGCCAGACGGGCCATATCTACCGCAGTTGGCTGCACCCGTTCGGACGCCCCACGGTGCTGCGCGAGCGGGATGCCCTCAGGGGCCTGCGACTGCTGGATGTTCGCGTGCCCGAAATGGTCTTTTGTGAGGCGCGTCGTGACCCCGAGCACCGCTGGAAGGCGCTGCTGGTGACCGCCGCCCTCGACGGCTTCGACGAAATTGAAAACTGGTACGCCGCCGGTGGTCGCGAACAGTATGGCGAGCAGGTGCACGAGCGCTTGCTCAAGGCGTTGGCCGCTACCCTGGCCCGCATGCACAAGGGACGCTGGCAGCACGGTTGCCTGTACATCAAGCATATTTTCGTGCGGGTGACGGGCGAGGGCGACTCGGCCCAGGTGGAAGTGGCGCTGCTGGACTTCGAGAAATGCCGCCAGCGCTTGACCGCTTATCGGGCAGCCTCCCATGACATGTTGCAGCTGCGTCGCCATTCGTCGTGGAACAGCACCGACTGGGAAAAACTCAGCTACTTTTATGAAGCGGCGTTTGGCAGCGCTATCAAGGGTTTAACCAGATGAAGCTAGAAATAGCACGAGGTCTGTTCCTGGTCGGGGCGATGGGCATTGCCGCCCTGGCCCTGGCCGCATGGGAGCAACCTCGCACACAGGTACTCAGTGCGGTGCAAGGCGGCGGGCAATGCCTGCTGCCCCGGGTCGCCAAGGCGAGTGCGGCGGTCAAGCCTGATCATGAGTTGCTGTTGTTCATGTTTGGGATGTCCCAAGGGATGAGGCCGCAGAGTTGAAACGATTCAAACCCCCGAAGAAGGGCCTTGCGATGCGAGGCCCTTTTTTTTGCCTTTCAAACCTTATCCGCAACGCGGCTGCTACGGGGGCGCGGCGTTGGCTAGGCGGTATCTACGCAGCTCAGATCAGATGCAGGTGGTTATCCCAGAGCCCTGCCGGCAATTCCAACGGTTTGGCGACCAACTGTTTCTGGCGGCAATCGTAGTAGCGGCAACGCCCTTGGCCCGAGGTGACGACAAACCCGTCTGCCACTGCACCGACGCCTGCGCAGTCGGGCAGCGGTCCATCCAGGCGCAGCTCGGCAGTGTCCATGTCCCAGATAAAGAAGCGGTTGCCACGGGGTGCGGTCAACGCCACCAGGCGCAATTCGCTGTGCACGGCGACGCTGGCGGTGTAATGCCCCATGGCCTGCAACTGCTCATCGGCCACCGGGAACGCCATGAACGGCTCGCCCGGGCGCTTGATCGCCAGCAACTCGGAGCGCTCCTGGGACGGTCCCATGAACTGCTGGCCGGTGAGAAGGGTGCCATCGCTGGCGATGCCCATATGGCGCACGCTGTTCATCTGCTGGCCGAGGGTTTCCTTGCTGATCAGCGTGCCGTCACGGTGCATCAGCACCAGGCTCGGTTCCATCGCGTTGAGGTTCATCTCCACGCGGCTTTCGGCTTCGGTGCGAATGCCGCCGTTGGCCACCGCCAGGGTTTCGCCGTCGGGCATCCACGACACCTGGTGCGGGCCGATGCCATGGGTGGAGATCTCGCCGCTGTGCACCAGGCGCTCGCCTTCGAACTTGTACACACCGAGCAGGCCACGGCCGGGATCGGACGTGTCGTTCTCGGTGGCGTACAGCCAATCGCCGCTCTTGTGGATGACCGCATGGCCATAGAAGTGGCGGTTGGCGTTCGAGGTGAGGGTTTGCAACAGCGCGCCATCGCGCAGGTCGATCAGGTAACTCTCGGTGCCCGGGCGGCGGGCAACAAACAGCGCAATCGGCAGCGTCGGGTGGTTGATGATGTCGTGGCAGCGCTGGCCGACCTGGGTGGCGAACACCTGCTTGCCGTCCAGCTGAAAGCCCACGGCATAGTGCTTGCCGTCTGCATCATCGCGGGCCGACAGCAGCAGCGGGCGCTTGCCTTTCCCTTTGAACAGCGTCCAGCCACCCAACGTGAGTGCGCTGAGCAGCACGCTGCCGATCGCCAAAGCCTGTCGCCTGAGCATCATCAGTCACCGTCGTTGGCATTGAAGCCCAGTTGAATCCCCAGCGCCTTGGCCAGCTCGCCTTCGTGCAGGCGGTGGACGACGTTGAGGCTGTCGTAGATGTCGTTGAGCTGCTGGCGCCCGGCGTCATCGTTCAACAGTTCGTTGAGGGTACGCTGGTTGCTGGCGAACAGTTTCAGCGCGGCCGCATAGGCTGCGTCGATCTTGTCGGCCAACGGCTTCTGATCCGCCGGCAGCAAACCACGCAGGCCCTTGTTGTCCACGCCCACCCACACGGTCTGGGCGGCGGCGAGGCTGGCTTCCAGGCTTTGCAGGGACGACTGGCTACGCCATGCATCGGCCTGGAACGGCTGCGGGATGCCCTTGGTCTGGCGGCCCATGGGCGTGCCGAGTTTTTTCTTCAGGGTGTCCAGTGCGGTCACTTGTACGCGCAGCAGATCGGCGATGGCTTCGTGGGAATCAGCGTAGCGCTGGTTCGGGAACTTGCTCATCTGCGCGAGCATGCCGTCGGTGCTGTTCCAACTGGCCAGGATCTCTTCGGCCAGGGCTTTCTGGCGCTCACCGATGGCCACCAGCAGCGGGCAGTAACGGGCTTTCTGCGCCTCGTCGGCGATGTCGGTCCTGGCGTCGTAGAGGATGTATTCGTAGGCCGACAGGCCCTGCACCACCACGCTGGACTTGGCCAGTGCGGCACCGTCGATCTGCGGCTGGGCGGCGACCAGTTGCTCGACCTGGCGGCCCACCAGGTTCTTCTTGTCCGGCCAGAACTGCACCTGCCACGAGCGGTTGCCCTCGGCCAGCGGGCCGATCAGCAGCGGTTGCAACTCGGCCCAGGCTTTTTGCGCGTGGAGGAAGTCGGCGCGGGCAGTGTCCAGGCTTTCCTTGCCCTGGCAGTAGGCGAGGGCGCTGACGGCCAACTGACGGTCGGCTTCGACCCAGCGGCTGTAGGTCGGCAGGATCACCTGCTTGGCGATCGCCGCCGAGGTCACGGCTTGCGGGTCTTGTGGCGAGCAGGCGCCCAGGGCGAGGGCGGCCAGGCTGGTGAACAACAACTTGGGACGGAACATGTCGAGCTCCCTTCTGTAATTGGGGCGAAGCTTATAAAGAATTCAGGAACGCCAGCAACGCAGCGCGCTGCTCGGCATTGAAGGACAACACATGCTGCTGCGCCGCTTGTGCTTCGCCGCCGTGCCACAGCACGGCTTCGAGCAGGTTGCGGGCGCGGCCGTCATGCAGGAACTGGGTATGGCCACTGACGGTCTGCGTCAGGCCGATGCCCCACAACGGCGGCGTGCGCCAGTCGCGGCCACCGGCCTTGAATTCCGTGCGGTTGTCGGCCAGGCCTGGCCCCATGTCGTGCAACAGCAGGTCGCTGTAGGGGCGAATCACCTGGTTGGCCAACTCGGGTTCGGCGGCATTCGCAGCGGTGGTGAACGTCGGTTTATGGCAACCCTGGCAACCGGCCTGGTAGAACAGGTTTTTCCCGGCCAGCACCTGCGGCGTGTCGACGTCGCGGCGCACGGGCACTGCCAGGTTGCGCGTATAGAACAGCACCAGGCGCAGGATGTTGTCGCTGACTTCCGGCTCGCCATCGGGGCCATTGCCGTTGGGTGCCTGTTTGCAGGCGACTTGGGCGTCGGTGCAGTCATCGAAGGGTCTCAGGGAGGTGGTAAGGCCCATATCACCAGAGAACGCGTGAACATTTTGTTGATTGAGATTGGGTTGCCCGGCTTTCCAGCCAAAACGCCCGAGTACGGTTTTTTGCTCGGCGTCATCCCAGACCCGATTCGCGCGGCCGACGAGGGCTTCCTCGTCGGCGGTCTTCGGGTCGGTATTTCGCAGGATGTCCGCGTCGCTGATGGCTTCGAGCAGGCCCAGGCCGATCATCGGTGGGGCGATGCGTGCGGAGAAGCGCGTGTCCGGGTGCATCGGGCCATAGCCGAGCTGGGTGATTTGCAGGTCGGGCTTGCGCAACTCGACGACGGTGCCGTCCTTGAAGGTGACGTTGACCGGCGTGTAGTCGACGCGCACCTTGCCTTCCGGCGGCACGCCGGGCACCGCCATGTCCTGCAGTTGCCCGCCGTAGACGGGCTCGGGTACCACCCCGGCTTGCTCGATGAGCTTGGCGTAGGGCGGCTGGTCCTGGGTAGACAGGGGAATCGACAGGCGCACCAGCATCGACACCGCATTGGCCGCGTCGGGCAGCGGCGGGTGGCCACGGCCGTCCTTGATATGGCAGTTCTGGCAGGCGTTGGTATTGAACAGCGGGCCCAGGCCATCGCGGGCGGTGGTGGTGGACGGCGCGATCACCCAGGGGCTGCGGAAGAAGCTGTTGCCCACGCTGAAATCCAGGCGGCGCGTGGGCGACAGGTTGGCCGAGGGCAGGGAAAACGCATTCTGGTCGCGCTTGTTCACCGTCGTCGCGCCGCCCGCTCGCGCTTCACCCGGCTCGGCCTTGGTGAAGCGTGGGGCGTCGTCGCAGGCGGCCAGGCTCAAGGCCATCAACGCTGCGCACAGGCGAAAAAGCGAACGAAACATCGAGTTTCCCGGACCAAGGCTGAAAATAAGGTCGCAAAGTCTAACAGGGCGGGGCGGATTGAATAAGAGCAATTATCGTTTGGTGGCATCCCGATTCATTCCCGCTAGAATGACCGCACATTTTTTTCTGGAGGTGGCCAATGCAGGCTCTCGACGCTTTGCTCAACCGTGTTTCCGTGCCGCGTTTGCTGGAACCGGCACCGACCCAGGAGCAGCGCGATGTGCTGTTCGCCGCAGCCATGCGTGCGCCCGACCACGGCCAACTGCGCCCTTGGCGTTTCCTCACCGTGGAAGGTGCCGCCCGTGAGCAGATGGGCACGCTGTTGGCCGAAGCCGCTCGCCTGCAGGACGCCGATGCTCCCCAGGCTGTCATCGACAAGGCCCAGAACGGCCCGCTGCGGGCGCCGCTGGTGGTGGTGGTGATTGCCCGCCTGCAGGAACACTTCAAGGTGCCCAAGTCTGAACAACTGTTGGCAGCCGCCTGCGCGGCCCACGGTATTCTGCTGGCGGCCTATGCCCAGGGGATTGGTGCGGTGTGGCGCACGGGTGAACTGTCCTACTCGGCTCATGTCGCCAAAGGCCTGGGGCTGACGGCGGATGAGGAGGTGATTGGCTTCCTTTATTTGGGTACACCGCAGAACCCGCCGCGTACGGCGCCGAAGGAAGATGTGGCGGCGTTTGTGCAGGCCTGGACGGGTCTCTAAGCAGTAGGCGGTCAAAATGTGGGAGGGGGCAAGCCTCCTCCCACATTTGACCGTTGGTGTGTCTTACACCTTGAACTGATCCATGAGTTTCATCTGCTGGCTGGCCAACGCATTGAGCTGGCTGCTGATGGCCGCCGACTCGGTGGCCTGGCCAGTGAGGGTTTCGGTCACGGTGCGGATCGCCGAGACGTTGCGGTTGACCTCTTCGGCCACGGCGCTTTGCTGCTCGGCGGCGCTGGCGATTTGCAGGTTCATGTCGCTGATCACCGTCACGGCATCACTGATCTTGCCCAGGGCCTGCGCGGCTTGATGGATCTGCCCTGCGTTACTCTGGGCCTGGCTCTGGCTCGAGTGCATGGTTGCCACCACGCCACGGGTGCCGCTCTGGATACGTTCGATCACCTGGCGGATTTCCTCCACCGAATCCTGGGTGCGCTTGGCCAGGTTGCGCACTTCGTCGGCCACCACCGCAAACCCCCGGCCGCTTTCCCCGGCGCGTGCGGCTTCGATCGCCGCGTTGAGCGCCAGCAGGTTGGTTTGCTCGGCAATGCTGCGGATCACTTCCAGGACTGAACCGATCTGTTCGCTGTTGACCGCCAGGGCTTCGACTTCGCCCACCGCCTTGCTGACTTCTTCGGCGAGGGTGGTGATGTCGCGGGTGCTCTGCTCGATGATCGACATGCCTTCACGGGCCGAGTGGTCGGCGCCGCGTGCCGCGCTGGCGGCATTGGAGGCGCTGTTGGCGACGTCATGGGCGGTGGCGCTCATTTCGTTGGACGCCGTGGCCACCTGGTCGATTTCGCGGAACTGCACCTGCATGCCTTCGCTGGTCTGGCGTGCGATGGCCGAGGACTGGTCAGCCGTGCCACGGGCTTCGGTGATGCTTTGCTTGATCTGCGCGATGGTTGGTTGCAGTTTGTCGAGGAAGCGGTTGAACCAGTTCACCAACTCGCCCAGTTCATCTTTCTTGGCATAGGCCAGGCGCTGGGTGAGATCGCCGTCGCCGCTGGCGATGTCCTTGAGCATGGCGGCCACGCTGTTGATCGGGCGGGTCACGCCGGTGGCGGTGAGCCAGATCAGCAGCAAGCCGAGCAGGCCGGCGGCGGCGCCGACCAGCAAGGCCTTGAGCGTGCCGCTGGCCTGGGCGTCGTCGAGTACCGCCTGCAGCTTGACGTTATCGGCCAGCATCACGCTTTTGGGCAGTTTGATCACCACGCCCCATGGCTTGGCATCGGCGAGTGGCTTGACCGGGTACACGGCGCGAATGGTGTCGCCCTGTTCACGGATCATGCGGTTGTCACTGGCCAGCAATTGCACGATTTCCTTGCCTTCGGCGCCAAGGGTGTCGATCAGGTTCTTGCCGACCTTGTCCGGTTCGCCGCTGTAGGCGGCAATCAGGCCGGTACTGGAAAGAATCTCCAGGTGCGCCGCGCCGTTGAACAGGTCTTTCTGTGCGGCGTCGGTGGTGGCTTGCAGGGCGGTGAGGGCAATGTCCACACCGATGACGCCGATGAGTTTGCCGTCGACGATCAGCGGCGAAGCGATGGTGGTCATCAGCACCTTTTTGCCCCCCACTGTGTCTTCATACGGGTCCAGCAGGCAGGTAGTGCGGGTGTCCCGTGGGCAGGTGTACCAGATGTTGTAGGGCGTACCGTTGAGGGTGAGGGTGGTCTTGTTCAGGTCCTCTTCGACCATGACGGTGTTCAAGCCTTCGCCGCCGGCACGGCTCCAATAACTGGAGAAGCGCCCTTTTTCGTTGGAGGCGCGCGCTTTGTCATCGACGAATTCGCTGTCCTTGCCATCCAGGCTGTTGGGTTCGAACGACAGCCAGAAACCCAGCACTTTGCTGTTGCGATCGAACGTGGTTTTCAGGCTCTGGTTGATTTCTTCGCGCAGCGCGCCGGCGTCCAGGCCACGCTTGCTGGCCATGGTGCGCAGGTCCTTGACCTGGTCGGCCAGTGCGGTCAGCGCCAGCAGGCTGTCGCCGAAGGTTTTCTGCAGTTGCACTGCCTGTTCGGCCGCCCTGGCTTGCAGCAGTTGTTCCACGCCGTCGGTAAGCATGCGCGAGCTTGAGTCGCTGACCAACTGATCGTTCTGGTTGGTGTTGTAGATGTTGATGCCGACCACCAGCGCAATCACCCCCAACAGGCAGAGCCCGGACAGCAGCACGATTTTCAAGCGGATAGAGAGGGTGTCGAACATAGGTTCACTCACGAATGGGCATGTTGGAGGGCTCGCAGTGCAGGCCAAGTCCATTCAGCGCTATGTCTGAAACATCGGCGTAACAAATTAATTCATGAGAGGCAGGCGATGAGCGGTAGGAGAACGGCTACAGCCGGCGTCACACGGGCTGTGCGAGCCGTTCCGGGCGTGACCAGATCCATAGGTTGCCCAGGCTCATCCCGGCAATCGCCAGGTAGATCGGCCAGCCGTGGTCGAGCATCACCAGCATCAGGATGGCGCACAGCAGCATGCTCACGGTGGCACTGACTTTGGCCCGGCGCGCGATGATCCTGCCGTTGCGCCAGTTGAACAGGATCGGTCCGAACAGGCGGTGGTTTTCCAGCCAGGCACTGAGGCGCGGTGAGCTTTTGGTCGCGGCCCAGGCGGCCAGGAGGATGAACTCGGTGGTGGGCAAACCCGGCACCACAATCGCCACCAGCCCGATGCCCAGGCTGACGTAGGCCAGCAGGCCGAAGAGGATCTGTGCGATTTTCGAGGTGGATTGGGGTTTGCGGGTCATGGTGTGTGCAAAGTAGGGGATAACAAAAGAGTCGGCATTGAAATGCAATCAACTGTGGGAGGGGGCTTGCCCCCGATGGCGGAGGGTCAGGTACCTATTTGTTGACTGATGCACCGCTATCGGGAGCAAGCCCCCTCCCACATTTAAACCGCATTTCAATGTGGGCGATCAGGCCAGTTCAGGGGCGCTAGCGTACGCCTGTTCCAGCAGCACGGTGAAGCGCACAAATGCATCCACCGCGCCTTTTTCCGCTGCGGCTTCTTCCTCGGCGCTCAATTGCAACGCATCCAGGGTGCGAGTGAAGCTTTTCCAGCCTTCGGCGCGACCACCGGCCGGCTCACCCAGGTGGCGGGCACCGAAGGTTTCGCTCAGGCCCAGACCTACGGCGCGCTTGATCAGGAACGCCGCGCCCAGCTTGGAACCTTCGGACACGAACAACCAGCCCAGGGCTTCGGCCTTGCTCGGGTTTTTCAGCGCGCCGGGGAGCGGTGCTGGCACTTCGGTATCCAGGTCAGCCAGGTCCAGCCTGGCGGCTTCGGCGCGGCAGCGTTCGGCCAGGTCAGGCACGATCTTGATCAGTTCGGCATCGTTGTACAGGGCCACCAGTTCCGACTGGAACAGGTACTGCGCCACTACGAAACGCGCGAAGTTGGCCTGGGTTTCAAACGGCGCGTGGGCCTTCACCAACGCGTCCAGCCTGGTGTGTGGCTCGTGGGTAATCTGGTTCAGGCGCTGGGAGCGCAGGCTTGGGCGTTCTGCGGTAGAAGAAGCGGTCATGAAAAAGTCCTTGAGAAGGGGGAGCGCCTTATGGCCCTTAAAGAGAGCTGTTATCAACTAGACGAACAAGAAGACGCGGCACAGTAAAAAATCCTCACCTCGCCGCTGAAATTTCGACGAGGTGAGTCGGGTGTCGTCAGATGTCCCAGATCAGGTTGATCGCAACGTTGCGGCCCGGCTGGGTCAGGCGGTCGAGGTTGGCCGGTCCGGTCACCGCGGCTTCGCCGACACTGTCGTAGCTGCGTACGTCATCCCAGTTCCAGTATTTCTTGTCGGTGAGGTTGTAGAGGCCGCCGTTGATGGTCACGTCCTGGGTGACTTTGTAGAAGGCGGTCAGGTCGACAACCCCGAAGCCCGGGGTCTTGAAGGGGCCGCTGGTGTCGCCGTCCGGCGCGTGGAAGGTACTGCTGTCGACGCGATCCTGTTTTTTCACCAGGGTCCAGCTCAACAGACCACCGTAGTTGTCCTGATCGTAGCCCAGGCCAAATACGCCCTTGAGCGGGTTGACGCTGTTCAGCGGCTCGCCGTTATCGTCGTTACGACCGTAGGCATAGGACACCGAACCCTGGGTGTAGAGGCCCTGCGGGGCGCCGAATGCATCCAGGTTCAGGCGCCCTTTGGCTTCGGCCCCCTTGATGGTGGCGCGCTTGATATTGATGGCCTGGAACTGTTCGACCGTGCCGCCGACGACGGCGTTGTCCTCATCGATAAAGTCGCGGTACTTGTTGTAAAACACGGCGATTTCAAAGGATCCCTCGTCAAATTTGCCGCGAATCCCGGTTTCGATGCCCTTGCTGGTTTCTGGCTTGAGGTCGGGGTTCGGCTCGACGGTGTAGCCCAGGTTGAGGTTTTCAAAGCGGCCGTACAACGCCTTGGCGGATGGCGTACGGAAACCTTCGGCATATTGGCCGAACCAGGTGTATTGATCCGTCAGGGCGTAAGTCAGGCCGAACTTGGGCGTCACACGGTGCCAGGTTTTTTCCTTATCGCTCACCGGGTCCGCGCCAGTCGGGTTGACGGTGTTGAGGAACTCCTGGGTCAGCTTGGGTTTGAGCTGGGTGTAGTCGTAGCGCACGGCGGGCAGGAAGGTCCATTTGTCCCAACTGATCTGGTCCTGTGCGAACAGCGAGTAGGTGTTGATGGTCGGGTCGGGGAAGTCGCTGGACTTTTTCACACTGTCGGAGGCCATCGGGCTGGGGGCGCCGATGGCGGTGCAGCCACTGCCGACGGCCACACAGGTCGCGCCGCCCTCGCGCGAGCCGGTGACTTTCTGCTGCTTGAGGGTAGTGCCGTAGGTCACTTGGTGATCGGTTTCACCGAGGCTGAACGCTTTGTCCAACTGCGCATCGAAAATCCACTGTTTTTCCTGGTACAGCGTGTCGCGGGTGCGCAGGACACGACGACCTGACTGATAGATCTCGGCAGTGGTCTGGTCGGTCTTGGCGATCTGGTAGTTGAGGCTGGTCTTGATCCGGTCGGCAATCGGCGACTCAAGGGCGAAGCTGTTTTCCAGGCCGAAACGTTCGCGGGTAATGGTGTCGTTACCACGGCGATCACGGTAGAGGTTGAAGCCTCGGCCGCCGATGAACGGGCCGCCCACCGCGTTCTTCAGGTTGACGTCGCGATCATCCTTGTACTTCTCATAGGTCAGGCCCAGGCGGTTGTCATCGCCATAGTTCCAGCCGAGCTTGGCCAGGATGTTGGTGGTGCGCGCGTCCTCGGGGTTGGCGCCGGTACGGGCCAGGCCGGTGGCGTTGTTGCCGTCGTAGGATTCGGTCTCATGGCCATTGCGCTGGCTCAGGTGCAGCAAGCCATCGAAGTCCTGCACGCGGCCGGCGACGGTGCCGGAGGTCAGCCAGCTTTCGTCGGCGGAACTGTAGCCGGTCTTCAAGCGTGCGCCGACGTCCTGGCCGGGCTTGATGATGTCGTCCGGGTCGAGGGTGAAGTAACTCACGGCGCCGCCGATGGCGCTGCTGCCGTAGAGGGCCGAGGCCGGGCCGCGCAGGATCTCGACGCGCTTGACGACTTCCGGGTCGACGTAGTTGCGGCGGGTCTTGGCGTAGGGGCCGTTGAAGAAGTTGTCGGGCACTTCCACACCGTCCACCTGGGTAAGGATGCGGTCGCCGTCGATCCCGCGGATGTTGAACCCGGCATTGCCGGCGCGGGTGCCTGCGCCGCCTACCGAGACGCCGGGCTCGTAGCGCACCAGCTCACGGATGGTGTTGACGTTCTGGCGGTCCAGTTCTTCGCGATCATGCACGCTGACGGTGCTCGGTACGCTGTTCACATCCTGCGCGTTACGGGTAGCGCTGATGGTCACCTGTTGCAGGTTGAGGGTGCTGCCCGCCGTGCGCTTTTCCAGGACGATGTTGTTATTGCCCAGCTTGCGGTAGCTCAGGTTGGTCCCCACCAACAGCCGGTCCAGGGCTTTCTCCGGCGACAGGGCGCCGCGCACCCCAGGGGACGACACACCCTGGCCCAGCTCGGCGGGCAGGCCGACTTGCCAGCCGGTCACGCTGGTAAAGGCGTTCAGCGCCGAAACCAGTGGCTGTTGCTCGATGCTGAAGCTGTAGTTGCCGTGGCTGCGGGCGGCAGGTTCGGCGGCAGTGGCGGCCATCACTGGCGAACCGGCCAGCAGGATGGCGGCGGTCAGCAAGGACAGCACGGGGGAGGAGGACCGGCGGTTGAAACGAGAGGACATCGAGAGCGCTCCGGAAGGTACGAATCTTATAGTTGCGAACCGAACCAAATAGGAATCAGTTGCATTGGCTAAGACGAGACGTACCGCCGAAGGCTATCGAGTAAAAATAATTCTCATTTAGTTCAAAATCACCAGCGCGGGGTATTCCGACAACTTCGCTGAGGTGATGTGTGCCAGGGAGCGCACCACATCCAGGGGTTGGTCGAGGCGGTAGTTGCCGGTGACGGCGACGCTGGCGAGCTTGTCGTTGGTGTTGACGATCCAGCCGGGGTAGTAACGACGCAGTTCGGCGAGCACTTCGCTCATCGGGCAGTTTTCGAAAATCAGCCGGCCTTGCACCCAGGCCAGGTCCTTGTTGGCATCCAGCCTGGCCGGTTGGCCAAAGCCCTTGGGCCCGATGCGGATGCTTTCGCCGGCACTCAGGCGCACGCGGGCATCGTCGAAGGTGTTGCTCAGGTCGACATCGCCACGCTGCACCTGCACCTGGGCTTCGCCGTTGAGGTAGCGCACGGCGAAGGCGGTATCACGCACGCTGGCGCGCACGGGGCCGGCGTCGATTTCCAGGGGCAGGCCATGGCCGGGCATGATTTCGAAAAAGGCTTCGCCCTGGTACAGGCGAACGATCCGCTGGTGGTCCTTGATGCTGCTGGAAAACGCCGAATTGGTGTTCAGCAACACTTTCGAGCCATCGTCCAATTGCAGGCGCTGGCGTTCGCCCACCACCGTGAGATGGTCGGCTTGCAGGCGTACCGGCAGGTTGCTGAAGCTGAACAGGCCGATCAACAGCACGGCGGCGGTGGCCAGCGGTTTCCAGTGCGGCTTGATCCGGCGCCAGCCCCTGGGCTTGCGCGGCGCGGCCAGGGCGACGGCGGCGCTGTGCACCGGCGCGCCACCCCAGGCGGCCTGGGCCTTGCCGAAGGCGTGGACGTGGGCGGGGTCTTGGGCCAGCCAGGCTTCAAACTCGGCCTGCTGCCCGGGCGCTGGGCACTGCAAGGCGATCAGCCAATCGAGGGCCTGGTCCATAGCTGTATCTTGCAACACCTCATGAGCCAGCTCATGGGGGCGCAGTTTATTCGGGTCCGTCACGGTGTTCCTCGGGTCTTCGCCACGTTTTATTCATCTTTCCTACAGCTTGGGTCGACAATTCTGTCGGTTGAAGCTTAAGGCCGATCCAGTCTTTCGGCCACACCTACACAAATGGCCATGATCAATTTCAGTTCCTTTTGCACGGTGCTCAAGGACACGTCCAACTGATCGGCGATCTCCTGGTAGCTGCAACCGTGCAGGCGGCTGAGGATGAAAATCTGCTGCTGGCGCGCGCTCAACTGGCCGAGGCTGATGCTCAGGTGTTCAAGCAATTGCTCGGCCTGGGTTGCGTCTTCGGGGGTGCTGATGGGGGCGGCGACGCTTTGCAGGATCTCCAGTGGCACATCTTCCTGCAGGGTGCGCGCTTGAATCCTGCGTGAACGCAAGTGATCCAGCGCCAGGTTACGTGCGGTCTGGTAGACGAAGGGTTCGAGGTGATCGATCGGCCGCTCGCTGAGGGCCCGGGTGACGCGCAGGTAGGTTTCCTGCAACAGGTCCTCGGCGGTGCTGTGGTTATTCACCATCCGCTGCAAGGTGCGTAGCAGAATCACCCGTTGGGTGAGAAAGACTTGGTTGAAGCGAGATTGGCTCACAGTGATACCAGACCGATTTGAGTTAATGATAATGCTTATCATCAACTCAAATGGCAAGTGGCTATTCCTCTGTGTCTACATAGAACAATGTGGGAAGGGCGGTGCGACGATTCGAATGCCCCTCCCGCAGGACCGCATTACTCGGCGTTGCACAACGCCAGGCAGTTATCCAGCATGCGGTTCGAGAAGCCCCACTCGTTGTCATACCAGGCCAGCACTTTCAGCAGCTTGCCGCTGACCTTGGTGTGGTTGGCATCGAAGATCGACGACAGCGGGTTATGGTTGAAGTCACTGGAGACCAGCGGCAGGGTGTTATAGCCGAGGATCTTCGAGTGTTGGCTGGCTTCCTTGATCAGTGCGTTGACTTCGTCGGCAGTGGCGTCTTTCTTCAACTGCACGGTGAGGTCCACCAGCGACACGTTGATCACCGGTACACGCACGGCCATGCCGGTCAGCTTGCCTGCCAGCTCCGGCAGCACCAGGCCCACCGCTTCGGCGGCGCCGGTCTTGCTTGGGATCATGTTCTGGGTGGCCGAACGCGCGCGGTACGGGTCGGTGTGGTAGACGTCCGTCAGGTTCTGGTCGTTGGTATAGGCATGAATCGTGGTCATCAAGCCGCTTTCGATACCCAATTCGCGATGCAGCACCTGGGCGACCGGCGCCAGGCAGTTGGTGGTGCACGAGGCGTTGGAGATGATCTGGTGGGATTGACGCAGGATGTCGTGGTTCACGCCGTAGACCACGGTCGCGTCCGCGCCTTTGGCCGGGGCGGAGATGATCACCTTGCGTGCGCCGGCGGTAATATGGGCGGCAGCCTTGTCACGGTCGGTGAACAGACCGGTGCATTCGAACACCACGTCGACCTTGTGCGCCGCCCACGGCAGGTCGGCCGGGTTGCGAATGGCACTGACGGCAATCCGGTCACCATTGACGGTCAGGCTTTCCTGATCGTGGGCGACCTCTGCATCGAAAGTGCCGTGCACGGTGTCGTATTTGAGCAGGTGGGCGTTGATCGAGCTGTCGCCCAAATCATTGATGGCGACGATCTGCAAATCCTGGCGATAGCCTTGGGTATACAGTGCGCGCAGGACATTACGGCCGATACGGCCAAAACCATTGATTGCGATACGAAGAGTCATTGGAAAGTGCCTGTCGTCGATTTGTTGTAAGAATTACAAGATTATTCGCATAAAAATAGAAAACAAGCCTTTTTAGTGGCAATATTTTGTTCAATCTACAACGAGTGACCTGAATCAACTGGTCCGATGATCCAAACGACTCTCTGCCATCCCATGAGCTGCGGGCGTTTGATCAGCATAGACACTCAGGTCGCCACATCCGTTAGCCTGGAGTTCTACACATGCATCCCCGCGTCCTTGAGGTCACCGAACGGCTTATCGCCCGCAGCCGCGCCACTCGTGAGGCTTACCTTGCGCTCATTCGCGGCGCAGCCAGCGACGGTCCGATGCGCGGCAAGCTGCAATGCGCCAACTTCGCCCATGGCGTGGCCGGTTGCGGCACCGAAGATAAAAATAGCCTGCGCATGATGAACGCCGCCAACGTGGCAATTGTTTCGTCATATAACGACATGCTCTCGGCGCACCAGCCGTACGAACATTTCCCGGAACAAATCAAGAAAGCCCTGCGCGAAGTCGGCTCGGTCGGCCAGTTCGCTGGCGGCACCCCGGCCATGTGCGACGGCGTGACCCAGGGCGAGCCCGGCATGGAGCTGAGCCTGCTCAGCCGTGAAGTCATCGCCATGTCCACGGCGGTAGCGCTGTCCCACAACATGTTCGACGCCGCGCTGATGCTGGGCATCTGCGACAAGATCGTGCCCGGCCTGATGATGGGCGCGCTGCGCTACGGCCACCTGCCGATGATCTTCGTACCGGGCGGGCCGATGCCTTCGGGCATCTCCAACAAGCAGAAGGCCGATGTGCGCCAGCGCTACGCCGAAGGCAAGGCCACTCGCGAAGAGCTGCTGGAATCGGAGATGAAGTCCTACCACAGCCCCGGCACCTGCACCTTCTACGGCACCGCCAACACCAATCAACTGCTGATGGAAGTGATGGGCCTGCATTTGCCGGGTGCCTCGTTCGTCAACCCGTACACGCCGCTGCGTGACGCCCTGACCCGCGAAGCCGCGCACCAGGTCACGCGCTTGACCAAGGCCAACGGCAACTTCACGCCGATCGGCGAGATCGTCGATGAGAAATCCATCGTCAACGCCATCGTTGCGCTCAACGCGACGGGCGGCTCCACCAACCACACCCTGCACATGCCGGCCATCGCCATGTCGGCGGGCATCATCCTCACCTGGGACGACATGGCCGACCTCTCCGAGGTGGTGCCGACCTTGTCCCACGTGTATCCAAACGGCAAGGCCGACATCAACCACTTCCAGGCAGCGGGCGGCATGTCGTTCCTGATCCGCGAGCTGCTTGAAGCCGGCCTGCTTCACGACGACGTCAACACCGTGGCGGGCAAGGGCCTGAGCCGTTATGTCCAGGAACCATTCCTGGTCGACGGCGAGCTGGTGTGGCGCGACGGCCCGATCGAAAGCCTCGACGAAACCATCCTGCGCCCTGTGGCGCGTGCGTTCTCGCCGGAAGGCGGCCTGCGTGTGATGGAAGGCAACCTCGGCCGCGGTGTCATGAAAGTCTCTGCCGTAGCGCCTGAGCATCAGATCGTCGAAGCGCCGGCGGTGGTGTTCCAGGACCAGCAGGACCTGGCCGATGCGTTCAAGGCCGGCCAGCTGGAAAAGGATTTTGTCGCCGTGATGCGCTTCCAGGGCCCGCGCTCCAACGGCATGCCGGAACTGCACAAGATGACGCCGTTCCTCGGCGTGCTGCAGGACCGTGGCTTCAAAGTCGCACTGGTGACAGACGGGCGTATGTCCGGCGCGTCGGGTAAGATCCCCGCCGCGATTCACGTCAACCCCGAAGCCCAGAGCGGCGGGCCACTGGCACGGGTCAAAGATGGCGATATCATTCGCGTGGATGGCGTGAAGGGCACCTTGGAGCTTAAGGTGGACGCCGAAGAATTTGCAGCGCGCACGCCTGCCACGGGCCTGTTGGGCAATAACGTGGGGGCCGGTCGCGAGCTGTTTGCATTTATGCGCTTGGCCGCAAGCTCCGCAGAGCAGGGCGCCAGCGCCTTTACCTGTGCCTTGGAGACGCTTAAGTGAAGCTAGCGCTGGTCGGTGACATCGGGGGTACCAACGCCCGTTTTGCGTTGTGGCGAGATCAGGCACTGCATTCGATCCGGGTGCATGCCACGGCTGATCACCAAAGCCCTGAGGACGCGATCAAGGTCTACCTCAAGGAAGAAGGCCTGCAAATCGGCGACATCGGTGCGGTGTGCCTGTCGGTCGCCGGGCCGGTGAGCGGGGATGAATTCAAATTCACCAACAATCACTGGCGCTTGAGCAAGACTGCGTTTTGCCAGGCCTTACAGGTGGATGAACTGCTGCTGGTCAATGACTTCTCGGCCATGGCCCTGGGCATGACGCGTCTTAAACCCGACGAATTCCGCGTGGTCTGCCCTGGCACGCCGGAACCGTTGCGCCCGGCGGTGGTGATCGGTCCGGGTACCGGCCTGGGCGTCGGTACCCTGCTGGACCTCGGCGCAGGCCGTTACGCGGCGTTGCCGGGGGAGGGCGGCCACGTCGACCTGCCCCTGAGCAGCCCACGGGAAACCCAGCTGTGGCAGCATATCTACACCGAGATCGGCCACGTCAGCGCCGAAACCGCCTTGAGCGGTGGCGGTCTGCCGCGTCTGTACCGGGCGATTTGCGCGGTCGATGGCCACACACCCGTGCTCGACACCCCCGAAGCCATCACGGCGGCGGGCCTGGCGGGCGACCCGGTGGCCATGGAAGTGTTGGATCAATTCAGCATCTGGCTGGGCCGGGTGGCCGGCAACAATGTGCTGACCACCGGTGGACGCGGTGGTGTGTATATCGTGGGTGGGGTGATTCCGCGGTTTGCCGACTTCTTCATCCACAGCGGTTTTGCCAGGAGCTTCAGTGACAAAGGCTGCATGAGCGACTACTTCAAGGGCATCCCGGTGTGGCTGGTGACCGCGCCGTATTCCGGGTTGACCGGGGCGGGCGTCGCATTGGAGCAGGCGTTTGCCTGACCCGCACCACCTAATAACAACAAGGAGGACCCCGTGAGCGTAATCAGTAAATCGATTCTCCTCGTCGACGACGACCAGGAAATCCGCGAATTGCTGCAGACCTACCTCAGTCGCGCCGGTTTCCAGGTGCGTGGCGTGCCGGATGGCGCGGGGTTCCGCCAGGCGATGAACGAGGCGCCGTGCGATCTGGTCATCCTCGATGTGATGCTGCCGGACGAAGACGGTTTCAGCCTTTGCCGCTGGATTCGCCAGCACCCGCGCCAGGCGCAGGTGCCGATCATCATGCTCACCGCCAGTTCCGACGAAGCCGACCGTGTGATCGGCCTGGAACTGGGGGCCGACGACTATATCGGCAAGCCCTTCAGCCCCCGTGAGTTGCAGGCGCGGATCAAGGCCTTGTTGCGCCGCTGCCAGTTCGGCCAGGAGCGCAGCGGCAATGGCGATGTGCTGGTGTTCGATGAGTGGCGCCTGGATATGATCAGTCATCGGCTGTTCCACGTGGATGGCGAAGAGGTGATCCTCTCCGGTGCCGACTTTGCCCTGCTCAAGCTGTTTCTCGATCACCCGCAGCAGATTCTCGACCGCGACACCATCGGCAATGCCACCCGTGGCCGCGACCTGATGCCGCTGGACCGGATCGTCGACATGGCTGTCAGCCGCCTGCGTCAACGCCTGCGCGACACCGAAAAACCCCCGAGGCTGATCCGCACCGTGCGCGGCAGCGGCTATCAACTGGCAGCCAGCGTGGTTGCCGGCAATGCCCACTGAGCCGCTGAGCGAACGCCGCCGGCGCTTCCCGGTACCGCGCTCGCTGCTGGGGCGCATGTTGTTGCTGACCTTGCTTGCAGTGCTGTTCGCCCAGGCGCTGTCCAGCGTGATCTGGGTCTCGCAGTTGCGCGCCACCCAGCTAGAAGGCCTGGTCACCAGCGCCCGTAGCCTGGCGCACTCGATGACCGCCAGCGTGAGTTATTTCCGTTCGTTGCCGGTGGCCTATCGGCCGTTGGTCCTTGACCAGCTGCGCAGTATGGGCGGCACCCGTTTTGTCGTGACCCTCAATGATCGGCCCCTCGACATGCAAGTGTTGCCGCAAACCCCGCGTAAACAGGCGGTGCTGGTGGCCGTGGATGAAGTCCTGCGCCAGACCCTGGGCGCCGACGTGCCTATCTCGGTGGAGTTCGTCAGCGCCGAAGACCTGCGCATCTTCAACGCCGGCTTGAAACTGGATGAGTTGCCGCGCTCCTGGGCCCATTACGCGCTGACCCTGGAACCGGTCAACCCGCCGGTATTGGTGACCCAGATCGAACTCGCCCCCGGCGAATGGCTGTACATCGCTTCGCTGTTGCCCGAGCCATACACCAGCCTGGAAGAACAGGGCCTGCCGTCCCAGCAGGTGTGGTTTATCGTGCTGACCAGCGGCTTCTTGCTGCTGTTCATCGGCCTGCTGGTGCACTGGCAAAGCCGGCCGCTCAAGCGCCTGGCGCGGGCGGCGCGAGACATGTCCCTGGGGGCCGATGTGGAGCCGGTGGCCGAAGGCGGCGGCAGTGAAGTGGTGGAAGTGGGCCGCGCGTTCAATGCCATGCGCGAACGCATCAGCCGTTACCTCACGGAGCGCAGCCAGTTGTTCAGCGCGATTTCCCACGACCTGCGCACACCGATTACCCGCCTGCGCCTGCGCGTGGAATTGCTCGAAGACGAGAACCTGCAAACCAAGTTCGGCCGTGACCTGGATGAGTTGGAGTTGCTGGTCAAAGGCGCGCTGCAATGTGTGAAAGACACCGATATCCACGAGAACATCCAGCCGGTCGACCTCAACCATGTGCTCGAATGCCTGGTGGAGCCTTATGTGGCCCCCAACGGCAACGGCCGGGTCACCCTGGACGGCGCAGCGGTGGCGGCGTACCCGGGCAAGCCGCTGGCGCTCAAGCGCTGCATCGGCAACCTGATCGACAATGCCTTGAAGTACGGGCAGAACGCCCATTTGCGTATTGAGGACGATGGCGCGGAGTTCATCCTGCACGTCGACGACGAAGGCCCTGGCGTGCCGGAACAGCGTTTGGAACAGGTCTTCGAACCGCATTTTCGCCTGGCCGGCCAGCAGCAGGGCTACGGTTTGGGCTTGGGGATTGCGCGCAATATTGCCCATAGCCATGGCGGTGAAGTGAGTTTGCAGAATTTGCGTGAGGGCGGCTTGCGGGTCACCCTGCAACTGCCCCGGACCCTGGACTGAAAAACACCATTGGACAAATAGGGGAGGGGGCAAGCCTCTTCCCACATTTTGATCGTCTGTGTGTCAGACGCTTTGGCGCAGTCGTGCCAAATCCCTCAGCGGCGGTGCCCCAAACAACCGGCTGTACTCCCGGCTGAACTGCGACGGGCTTTCATACCCCACCCGATACCCCGCCGCCGACGCTTCCAGCCCTTCGGCAATCATCAGCCGACGTGCCTCCTGCAAGCGCAGCTGCTTTTGGTACTGCAACGGACTCATGGCGGTAATTGCCTTGAAACGGTGATGCAGGGTCGAGACGCTGAGGTTCACTTCCTTGGCCAGGTCATCGATGCGCAGCGGTTGTTCGTAGTTGCCATTGAGCCACTTGATCGCCTGGCTGACGCGATGGCTCTGGCTGTTGGCCACGGCAATTTCATACAGGCGATAACCCTGGGGACCGCGCAGCAGGCGGTAGAGGATTTCACGGTTGATCAGCGGCGCCAGCATGGCAATGTCTTTGGGCGTATCCAGCAGGCGCGCCAGGCGCAGCACGGCGTCGAGCAACTGGGGATCGATGCGGTCCACATACATCCCGCGCGATGTCGGGCGCGTGGGCACGCCCATGGGGCCGGCCTCGGCGATCAAGGCAGTGAGCTGCGCCGGGTCGATATTGATGCGTACTGACAGGTTTGGATCTTCCGGCGTGGCATCGATGATCCGCCCGGCCACGGGCATCGCCACCGAGAACACCAGGTAATTGAGCGGGTCGTAGGCAAAGATTTCGTCGGCCAGGCGCACTTCCTTGCTGCCGTTGGCAAGGATGCACAACGCCGGCTCCACCAGCACCGGCATGAAGTCACGCGGTGTATTGTGGCGGTTCAGGAACAGTGACGTAATCGCCGTGCCATAGGAGCCGTCTTCCCAGGTATGACGATGCACGATGCTCGCCAGCTCGGCGCGCTGTTTTTCCGTCTCGGCGTCGAGGGGCATGGACTGATGTTCGGGCGACGGCATAAGGCGTCCTCTGCATGCTTTTTTGATGGGCTCAGCTTAGCGGCGGCTTTTCAAGCAGTGTTAGGTCGATTCTGCACAATCCTTGCCTGATCCTGCGAAGCGTCGCGAATCAGGCAAGTTCTCGGGCTGTCATGTCCCTGAAACAAGGCGTTTGCCTGTGGAATCGAGTCGGCGGTCCCTCCGTCCTTCCTACGCTTCTCGCAGGATTGTGCAATAAGCCTGCAGGAATTGACTAACCGCGCCCGCACCCGCGCCGTTATCTTTGATCCTGTGGCAACACGCCCCCACAGTGCTTGCCGAGCATCACTTCTCAACGGGAGAGTCGAACATGTCCACCCCCATTCCCGCGAGCCATATGGCCTTTATCCGCGCCCGCACCGGGTGCAGCACCGAACTGGGTGCACGCTTGAGCAGTTTGATCGAACCGGGCCGCCAGGCTCAGGGTTGCCTGCAATTTTCGTTGCAGCATTCCCAGGTCGATCCCGATGTCTGGTTGATCTGGGGTTTCTGGAGCAGCGAGCAGGCGATGAGCGCCTACTTCAACTCGCCGGCCCTGATGATCTTCACCGAGCTGTTGAACGACATGGTCGTGCGCAGCATGGACTTCCAGACCTTCACCGATGCCTCTGCCGCCAATGCCTACGGCGAGTACCTGCAACTGGCCGGTTAATGGTTAGAATGGCCCACTTTTCCATTGGCCAGGACCTGCAACATGGCACGTAAACAATTTGCCCACCACGAAGCCGTTTCCGCCGTAGTACCGGGTGAAGGGGGCTACAGCGCCGCCGTCGCCGTCAAGGCACTTGATGGCATGGGCGCCCCGCAGTTTCACAAGATCCTGGATGGACAGACGTTCAAGACCGCCTCCGATGCCGATGATGCAGCCACCGTGCAGCTTGAACGGTTGATCGGTGTGGATGAAGAGGGTCAACTGACCTGGGCGAGCGCCGCCAGCTGAACAACGCCGACCCTCTAATGTGGGAGGGGGCTTGCTCCCGATAGCAGTGTGTCAGTCAACAACGATGTTGGATGTGCCATTGCCATCGGGGGCAAGCCCCCTCCCACTTTTTTGGTGTATTTCAGTCAGGGTTTGCTGGCGCCTGGGCGATACATCTTGAACAACGCCTCCGGCCCCAGCTGGAAGTAGTCTGCCGGGCCACCGCCACGCAAAATCGGCTCCGCGGCTGCGGTGTCGTACACCCCATCCTTGAGCAGCCACTTGGCAATGTGCACCGCGACCACCTCGCCCAGCACCAGCCAGCTGGGCACCAACTGCTGGTCGGCGCGCTGCAGCTGGATGATCTGCGTCACCTTGCACTCGAACGACACCGGGCTCTCGCCCACTCGCGGCACGCCGACGATTTTCGACGCCACCGGTGTCAGGCCGGACAACTCGAACTCATTCACCTCCGGCGAGACGGCCGCGCAGCTCTGGTTCATCTGCTCGGCCAGCGGGCGGGTGGCCAGGTTCCACACAAACTCGCCGGTCTGTTCGATGTTGTTCAGGCTGTCTTTGCGCCCGACGCTGGAAAACCCAATGATCGGTGGAATGTAGTTGAACGCATTGAAAAAACTGTAGGGCGCCAGGTTCAGGCGCCCGTTACTGTCGTGGGATGAAATCCAGCCAATCGGCCGTGGCCCGACAATGGCATTGAACGGGTCGTGTGGCAGGCCGTGGCCGTTGGCCGGTTCGTAGAAGTGGATATCGTCAGGCATGGCCGGGTTCCTGCTGCGGGGTTCTGGGAGGCCGTCATAGTGCAATCCACGGCGACGAATTTCCATCGGCCCTATGGAATTTTCATTCAGCGGCCACCTATTTTTCACAGCGGCCCGTTCAGTCTGCGCCCAAGGTCGATACCCCCTATAAGACTGAGCCTCGGAGCCTTCTACCGCATGAATAAACTTCCTCAGATCACCCTGGCGTTCTGGGTCATGAAAATCTGCGCAACCACCCTGGGCGAAACCGCCGGGGACTTGTTGTCGATGACCCTGAACGTCGGTTACGCCATCAGCTCGATGATCCTTATCAGCGTGTTCCTGGTCACTCTGGTGACACAACTCTGGTCGAAAACCTACAACCCGGTGCTGTACTGGATCGTGATCCTTTCCACCAGCACCGCCGGCACCACCATGTCGGACTTCATGGACCGCACCCTGGGCCTGGGCTACGCCACCGGGTCGATGATCCTGATCGTGATCCTGATGATCATCTTTGCCTTGTGGCACCTCAGTGGTGACTCGCTGAACGTGAACAAGGTGCAGACTTTCCGAGGCGAGCTGTTCTACTGGATGGCGATCCTGTTCTCCAACACCCTGGGCACTGCGTTGGGCGACTTCCTGGCGGACGATTCGGGGCTCGGCTTTGCCGGTGGCGCCTTGTTGATTGGCTCGACCATTGCCGCGGTGGTGGCGCTCAAGTACTTCACCCAAATCTCGTCGGTGCTGTTGTTCTGGGTGGCGTTTGTACTGACCCGGCCGTTTGGTGCAACCCTGGGCGACTTCCTGACCAAGCCCCATGAAAAGGGCGGGTTGGATTTCGGCACCATTGGATCGTCGGCGGTATTGGCGGCGGTGCTGGTGGTGATGATTGCAGGGGCGTCGTATGCACAGCGACGGTATGGCCGGAGCCCGGTAGCAGAGGTGTCCTGATTCAACAGGTGGGAGCGGGCAAGCCCCAATGCCAGTCAGTTAAGGAGGAACACTGTAACTGTGGTGAGCGGGCTTGCCCCGCGTTGGGCTGCGAAGCAGCCCCAAAACACAGCCCCGGACCTGTCTGGCACACTGCGGCGCGCTTATTGGGGCTGCTGCGCAGCCCAACGCGGGCGGTGCGACGATTCGACAAGCCCGCTCGCCACAGGTTACTGTGTGCCCGTTCTATCTCTTAACTGACTGGCATTGGGGCTTGCCCGCTCCCACATTTGTTACTGCATCCAACCGTTAGTCCGTGGTGATGCGCGAATGCTTGCGTGTGTCCTTCATGGTCACATAGACCGCCAGCGACACTGCAATACACGCAGTCACATACCAGTAGTAACCGGTTTCCATGCCGATGCTCTTGAACCACAGCGCGATGTATTCAGCGGTACCGCCGAAGATCGACACGGTCAGTGCATAGGGCAGGCCCACGCCCAGGGCGCGGATTTCGGTTGGGAACAGTTCAGCCTTGACCACGGCGTTGATCGAGGTGTAGCCGCTGACGATGATCAGCGCGGCCATGATCAGGAAGAACGCGCCCCACCAGGTCTGGATAGTGTGCAGGGTGGTGAGGATCGGTACGGTGAACAGCGTGCCGAGGATGCCGAAGGCGATCAGGATCGGCCGACGCCCGACTTTATCCGACAGCCCACCGACGATCGGTTGCAGGCACATGAACAGGAACAGCGTTGCCGCCGAGATCGTGGTGGAGTCGGAAATGCTCATGCCGACGGTGTTCACCAGGTACTTCTGCATGTAGGTGGTGTAGGTGTAGAAGGCCAGGGTGCCGCCCATGGTCAGGCCGACCACGGTCATCAGTTCCTTGGGGTGGCGCATCAAGGTGCGCATGGCGCTTTCCTTGGCTTTTTCCTTCTTGGTGAACGACTCGGTTTCTTCCATGCCGCGACGCAGGTACAGCGCGACCACTGCGCACAGGGCGCCGATGGCGAACGGGATACGCCAGCCCCAGTCGTACAGTTGCTCGGTGGTGAGCACTTGTTGCAGCACGATCAGTACTGCCAGGGCGATAAGCTGGCCGGAGATCAGGGTCACGTACTGGAAGCTGGAGAAGAAACCGCGACGTTCCTTGGTGGCCATTTCACTCAGGTAGGTGGCCGAGGTGCCGTATTCGCCACCGACCGACAAGCCTTGCAGCAGGCGGGCGAACACCAGCAGGATCGGTGCGCCGACGCCGATGGTTTCGTAACCGGGGCTCAGGGCGATGATCAACGAGCCAAAGCACATCAGCAGGACCGACGCCATCAGTGCTGCTTTGCGACCCGCACGGTCGGCGTACAGGCCCATCAGCCAGCCACCGATGGGGCGCATCAGGAAGCCCACGGCGAAGATCGCGGCGGTGTTGAGCAGTTGGGCGGTGGTGTCGCCTTTCGGGAAAAAGGCTTTGGCGAAGTACAGCGAGAAAGCGGCGTAGACATACCAGTCGTACCACTCGACCATGTTGCCGACCGATCCGCTGAAGATCGATTTGATGCGGCTGGTGGTGGTGCGTTCTTTAGCCGGCGCGGCCGCCGACCCCAGGGGCAAGGTGTTGGAGTTATCCATTGAAGGATCCTTCATCTAGTTGTTTTTATGGAGCGGCGCGAGCGCAGCCTGGCTGGGGCTATAGCAGGAGCTGTGCCAGGTAGATGAAGGCCCGGTCTAGAAGGGGCTGGGTTTTATTTTGGGCGGAAAGTCGCTGATGTTTTTGAGGGTGATGAGCGGAAATCCGCTCATTCGTCTTTCAGGAACATGTCCCTGGCCAACCCATGGCGCTGCATCTTTTCGTTGAAGGTGCGCCGTGGCAACTGCAACTCCGCCAGCACCGCCTTGATATCGCCTTTATACCGGGTCAATGCAGCCTTCAGGCAATGGGCCTCGAACGCCTCCTGCTGCGCGGCCAGCGATTGCCCGGCTTCGATCCCTTCCGGCTCCGGCTCGCCAAGGCCCAGCACCTGGCGTTCGGCGACGTTGGCCAGCTCACGCACGTTGCCCGGCCAGTCATGGCTGAGCAGGCGGCCCAACTGCGCGCCGCTCAGCGGTTCCGCGCTGCGGCCCAGGCGCTCGGCGGCGCTTTGGGCAAAGTGATCGAACAGCAGCGGGATGTCTTCGCGGCGCTCGCGCAGGGGCGGCAGGCGCAGTTGTGCAACGTTCAGCCGATAGGCCAGGTCTTCGCGAAAGCGCCCGGCGCGGGCTTCTTCCAGCAGGTCCGGCTTGGTCGCGGCAATGATGCGTAAATCCACATGAATGCTTTGATTGGAGCCCAGGCGTTCCAGCTTCTGATCCTGCAACACCCGCAACAGCTTCACTTGCTGGGCCAGGGGCATGCTTTCGATTTCATCGAGGAACAGGGTACCGCCATGGGCGTACTCCAGTTTGCCGATGCGCTTGCCCTGGGCACCGGTGAAGGCGCCGCTTTCGTGGCCGAACAGTTCGGCCTCGAACAGTTGCTCGGGAATCGCCGCGCAATTGAGCGCCACAAACGGTTTTTTCGCACGGGGGCCGAAGTCATGCAGGCAGCGGGCGACCAGCTCCTTGCCGCTGCCGGTCTCGCCACGGATCAGCACGTTGACCGGCAAGGTCGCCAGGTCGAGTACCTGTCGGCGCAGGTTCTGCAAGCCACGGGACACGCCGAGCAGGCTCGACTCCAACTGCGCCCGATGATCGGCCTGTTGGTGCAGGCGGCGGTTTTCGAGGATCAGCCCGCGCTTGTCCAATGCGCGGCGCAGGCTGTTGAGCAAGGCATCGGGGCTGAAGGGTTTTTCCAGGAAGTCGTAGGCGCCGTCGCGCATGGCTTCGACGGCCATCGGTACATCGCCATGCCCGGTCAGCAGGATGACGGGCAGGTCGGCGTCACGGCGCTGCACTTCGGCCAGCAGCTCCAGGCCGCTGAGCCCGGGCATGCGCACGTCGCTCAGGATCACCCCGGGAAAGTCCTTGGGCAGTTGCGCCAGGCAGGCTTCGGCGCGGCTGAACAACTGCACCTCGAACCCCGACAAGCTCAGCCATTGCTCGACGGCCGTACGAATGCTGGCTTCGTCATCGACCACAATCACCGCGTTCAACATAAGTCGGGTGTCTCCAGCGCGATAGGCAAGGTCAGGGTGAATACCGCGCCGTCGCCACGGTTACTGGCGCTCAGGCGCCCGCCCAATTCGTGCACGATAGCGTAGGAAACCGCCAGGCCCAAGCCGAGCCCGTCGCCCACCGGCTTGGTGGTAAAGAACGGGTCGAACACGCTGTTGAGGTGCTCTTCGGCAATCCCGCCGCCGCTGTCGCTGACCGTGAGTTGCCACAGTTGCTGGTCGGCATGCAGGCGGATTTCCAGGCGCTTGCGGGGTTTGTCGGCCATGGCGTCGAGGGCGTTGCGCAGCAGGTTGATCAGCACCTGTTCGAGGCGGATCGCGTCGCCGCGTACCCAGGCGGGGCGGGTCAGGTCCAGCACGGTGCCGATGGCTTCATCACGCAGGCGCGCGTCGAGCAGGTGCAGGGACTGGTCGACCACGGTGGCCAGGTCAAGGCGTTCGCGCAGGCCGCTGGGGCTTTTGCGCGCAAAGGTCTTGAGGTGGCCGGTCAGCGCGGCCATGCGTGTGAGCATATCGTCCAGTGGGGTCAGCGCCTTGTAGGCGTCGTCCACCCGACCGTGGTCCAACAGCAACCGCAGGGTCGCCAACTGCATGCGCTGGGCGGTCAGGGGCTGGTTGATCTCATGGGCGAGGGCGGCGGACATCTGCCCCAGCGCCGCTAATTTCGCCGATTGCACCAGGCCATCCTGGGCCGTGCGCAGGGCCTGGGTGCGCTCTTCAACAAGCTGTTCGAGTTCTTCGCGGCTGCGCTGGCGCAAACGGGCCAGGCGCCAGCGTTGGCTGAGGAACAGCACCAGGAACACCAGCGCCAGCCAGGAGCCGGCGGCGGCAAGGCCGGCGTTGCGCTGGTCTTCAAAAGCGAACTGGGGTTTGCGCAACAGGTGCAGGGTCCAGCCCTCGGCCTTCAGCGGCAGGGACTCCCAGATGTAATTGGCGTTGCCATCGGGGCCGTTGACGCGCATCAGGTGGCTGTTTTCGTCGAAGCGTTGCAACGTCTGGGTGTCCAGCGGCTGCAGTTGTTTCTTGTCGTATTGGCGGGTGGCCTTGAGTTCGACCAGATCGCTGGCCGACAACGGGTGCAGGTTGCGATAACGCCAGCCCGGTTGGTTGGCGATAAACACGATGCCGCGTGCGTCGCTGACCAGCAACAGGTCATCGCCCTGGGCCCATTCGCGCTCCAGCTCAGGGAATTCCAGTTTCACCACCATGGCGCCAAGGAACTGCTCGTGTTCATCCAGCACGGCGCTGGAGAGGAAATACCCCGGGATCCCGGTGGTTACGCCGACCGCGTAAAAGCGCCCGGTGCCCTGGCTCTTGGTCTGGCTGAAATACGGCCGAAACGCGTAGTTGTGCCCGACATAACTGCTCGGCAAGTTCCAGTTGCTGGCGGCCACGGCCAGGCCGGTGCGGTCCATCAACTCCAGGGTGGAGGACTGCGCCGCTCCATTGATGCGTTCGAGCTTGCGGTTGAGCAGGTCCTGGGTGCCGGCGTCCAACGGGCCTTTGAGCGCGTTGATCATCTCCGAGTCCAGCGCCAGCACGGCGGGCAGGGCGCGGTAGCGTTCGATCAGGGTGTGCAGGGAATTGGCGTACAGCGCCAGCTGCTGGTTGGCGCGGGCCGCATCGTCCACCAAAGCCTGGCGTTCGGCATGGCGCGTGGCCAAGGCCGCGGCCAGCAGCGCACCGGCGATGATCAGCAGGGAGTAGAAGGTCAGGCGCAGCGGGCGAGGGATCACGATCATACGGTGATGGGCAGGCACGGTAAGGGGAGTGCACCATAGCATGAGCGGCTTGGGTCTTGTGGTGAGGGGCTGTCGTGGCTGAAGGGAGAGTGGGCTTCTTGTGGTGAGCGGGGCAAGCCCGCTCACCACAATAAACCCGCTTGCCATAGGTGAATCAGCAGGCAATAAAAAAGCGACCGGGCCATGGGCCGCGGTCGCCTCAGTCTTGGGGGAGGGTGCTTACTGCACTTCTACCGCCAGGCTTTCACTGATCTTTTTCTGCCAGATGGCAGGACCGGTGATGTGGACGGATTCGCCCTTGCTGTCCACCGCAACGGTGACCGGCATGTCTTTCACGTCGAACTCGTAGATCGCTTCCATGCCCAGTTCGGCGAAGGCCACTACACGCGACTTCTTGATGGCTTGGGCCACCAGGTAAGCGGCGCCGCCCACCGCCATCAGGTACACGGCCTTGTGGTCCTTGATCGCTTCGATCGCGGTAGGGCCGCGCTCGGATTTACCGATCATGCCCAGCAGGCCGGTTTGCTCGAGGATCTGGCGGGTGAACTTGTCCATCCGCGTCGCGGTGGTCGGACCGGCAGGGCCAACCACTTCTTCGCGCACCGGATCAACCGGGCCGACGTAGTAGATAAAGCGACCCTTGAGGTCCACCGGCAGGCTTTCGCCCTTGTTCAGCATCTCGACCATGCGCTTGTGCGCGGCGTCGCGACCGGTGAGCATCTTGCCGTTGAGCAGCACGGTTTCGCCCGGCTTCCAGCTCTGTACTTCTTCCGGGGTCAGGGTGTCGAGGTTGACACGGCGGGCCGATGGGCCGGCTTCCCAGACGATTTCCGGGTAGGCGTCCAGCGGTGGCGCTTCCAGCGACGCCGGGCCCGAACCGTCGAGCACGAAGTGCGCGTGACGGGTGGCGGCGCAGTTGGGGATCATGCACACCGGCAGCGAAGCGGCGTGGGTCGGGTAGTCCATGATCTTCACGTCGAGCACGGTGGTCAGGCCACCCAGGCCCTGGGCGCCGATGCCCAGTTGGTTGACCTTCTCGAACAACTCCAGGCGCATCTCTTCGATACGGTTCTGCGGGCCGCGCTTTTTCAGCTCGTGGATGTCGATGGATTCCATCAACACTTCCTTGGCCATCACCGCGGCTTTCTCGGCGGTGCCGCCGATGCCGATGCCGAGCATGCCCGGTGGGCACCAGCCGGCGCCCATGGTCGGAACGGTCTTGAGCACCCAGTCGACGATCGAGTCGGACGGGTTGAGCATGGCCATCTTCGACTTGTTCTCGGAACCGCCGCCCTTGGCCGCCACATCCACTTCCACGGTGTTACCCGGGACGATGGAGTAGTGGATCACGGCCGGGGTGTTGTCCTTGGTGTTTTTACGCGCACCGGCCGGGTCGGCCAGGATGGAGGCGCGCAGGACGTTTTCCGGCAGGTTGTAGGCGCGACGCACGCCTTCGTTGATCATGTCGTCCAGGCCCATGGTGGCGCCATCCCAACGTACGTCCATGCCCACGCGCACGAACACGGTGACGATACCGGTGTCCTGGCAGATCGGGCGATGGCCGGTGGCGCACATGCGCGAGTTGATCAGGATCTGCGCGATGGAGTCACGGGCTGCCGGCGATTCTTCGCGCAGGTAGGCCTCGTGCATCGCCTGGATGAAATCAACGGGGTGGTAGTAGGAAATGAATTGCAGGGCGTCGGCAACGCTCTGAATCAGGTCGTCTTGCTTGATCACGGTCATGAGTCGCGCTCCTCTATAAGGGAACATTCAATAAAGGTGGGCTCAGTGGGGTGCATCGGTCGGCTGAGTCCACCTTTCCAAGGCACGCCAAGTGGTGCAGGCGCGACGCTAAAAAGGCGCGGCAGTATAACCCGGCACGGTGGCCGATACACCCGACTATGGTCAAACTGTCGCAGGCATGATTCCCTGTGCGCGCCCCTTGTGATCGAGTCCTGCTATGCCTGAACTGTACGTCGGCGAACACCATTGGTCGGTAGCCACCGGCAGCAACCTGCTGGATGCCTTGAACCAGGCGGGTGTGGCCGTGCCTTACAGTTGCCGTGCCGGCAGCTGCCATGCTTGCCTGGTGCGGTGCCAGGGCGAGGTCGAGGACCGGCAGCCCGCTGCTTTGAGCCCGGCACAACGCCAGGAGGGCTGGCGCCTGGCGTGCCAGTGCCAGGTGATCGGCGATCTGCAGGTCGAGGCGTTCGACCCGCTGCGGGACGGCCTGCCGGCCCAGGTGGTGGGGGCCGATTGGTTGAATACCTCGGTGCTGCGCCTGCGGCTGCAACCGGAGCGTGGACTGCGGTATCGCGCCGGGCAGCACATGGTGTTGTGGGCCGGGCAGGTGGCACGGCCTTATTCCCTGGCCAGCCTGCCTCAGGAGGATGCCTTCCTGGAGTTTCATATCGATTGCCGCCAGCCCGGCGCATTCAGCGATGCCGCGCGCGCGTTGTCGGTGGGTGATCGCCTGCGCCTGGGAGAACTGCGTGGCGGAGCACTGCAATACGATCCCGACTGGCAATCCCGGCCGCTGTGGCTGCTGGCTTCCGGTACCGGCCTGGGGCCGCTGTGGGGTGTGCTGCGCGAGGCGTTGCGCCAGGATCACCAGGGCGCCATCCGTATGATTCACCTGGCCCATGATGCCGACGGTCATTACCTGGCCGAGCCCCTGGCCGAACTGGCTGCGCGTCATCCGAACCTGACGGTGGAGCTGTGGACTGCGGCGCAGTCGGCCCAGGCATTGGCGCAACTGCGGCTTGTTTCCCGGCAAACCCTGGCCTTACTCTGCGGGCATCCTGTCAGCGTCGAGGCCTTCTCCAAGCGCCTGTTCCTGGCGGGGCTGCCGCGCAATCAACTGCTGGCCGATGTGTTCCTGCCCCGTGGTTGAGTGCTGAATTCCACTGCCGTGAGATTCGCCATGACCGACGCCATCCTGCTGCAACGCGAGCGCGGGCTGCTGACCCTGCAGCTCAATCGCCCGGATAAGAAAAACGCCCTGACCCGAGCCATGTACAGCCAATTGGCCGAGGCGTTGGAGCAGGCCGATGCGGACCCGCAGATCAATGCCGTGCTGATCCAGGGCAGCAGCGAGTGTTTTACCGCTGGCAACGATATCGGCGATTTTCTTGAACAGCCGCCCGGCGACCTCGACAGCCCGCCGTTTCACTTTATGAAAAGCCTGCTCAACTGCCGCAAGCCGGTGATCGCAGCCGTAGCGGGTGCGGCGGTGGGGATCGGCACGACCCTGCTGCTGCATTGCGACCTGGTGTACATCAGCCGCGATGCACGGTTACGCATGCCGTTCGTCAATTTGGGGCTGTGCCCGGAGTTTGGGTCGAGCCTGATCCTCCCGCGTTTATTGGGGCACGCGAAGGCGGCTGAACTGCTGTTGCTGGGTGAGGGCTTCAGCGGCGAACAAGCGGCCGCGTGGGGGATTGCTACCGAAGCGTTGGGCAGTGGCGAGGCGGCGTTGGCCAAGGCGCGGGAGATGGCCGAGCGCTTTGAAACCCTGGCGCCGGGAGCGGTGCAGGTCTGCAAGCAGTTGATGAAGAGCGTGGACCGTGAGCAGTTGCGGCAAGTGATCGAGGAAGAGGGGGCGTTGTTTGTGCAGCGCTTGAAGTCGCCGGAAGCGATTGCGGCGCTGTCGGGGTTTATGGACAAGCGTTAACCCGATGTGGGTGCGACGATTCGACATGCTCCCTGCCACACGGAAAGCAAAAAGCCCCGCCATTCACATGGCGGGGCTTTTGGTTTTCAGCCTGTCACTCAGACCATTGGGTCGCCAACGTGCAGGATCTTCATGCCGTTGGTGCCGCCGATGGTGTGGTAGCTGTCGCCTTTGGTCAGGATGACCCAGTCGCCTTTCTCCACTACGCCGCGCTTGATCAGCTCGTCGATGGCCGCCTGGCTGACTTCATGGGGCGGCAACGACGCCGGGTCGAACGGCACGGTGTATACGCCACGGAACATGGCCGCACGGGCCTGGGTTTCGCGGTGCGGGGAGAACGCGTAGATCGGTACCGAAGAACGGATACGCGACATGATCAACGGCGTATAGCCACTTTCGGTCAGGGCAATGATCGCTTTCACGCCCGGGAAGTGGTTGGCGGTGTACATGGCGGCCAGGGCGATGCTCTGGTCGCAGCTTTCGAACACTTTGCCGATGCGGTGGCTGGAGGTCTTGCTGGTCGGGTGCTTTTCGGCACCGACGCAGATACGCGCCATGGCCTGCACGGCTTCCAGTGGGTACGGGCCGGCGGCACTTTCGGCCGAGAGCATCACGGCGTCGGTGTAGTCGAGCACGGCGTTGGCCACGTCGGACACTTCGGCGCGGGTCGGCATCGGGTTCTGGATCATCGACTCCATCATCTGGGTCGCGACGATCACCGCTTTGTTGTGGCGGCGCGCGTGCAGGATGATCTTTTTCTGGATGCCGATCAGCTCGGCGTCGCCGATTTCCACACCCAGGTCGCCACGGGCAACCATCACCGCGTCGGACGCCTTGATCAGGCCGTCGAGGGTTTCGTCATCGGCCACGGCTTCGGCGCGTTCGATCTTCGCCACCAGCCAGGCGGTACCGCCGGCTTCGTCGCGCAGTTTACGGGCGTATTCCATGTCGGCAGCGTCGCGCGGGAAGGACACGGCGAGGTAGTCCACTTCCATTTCAGCGGCGAGCTTGATGTCGGCCTTGTCTTTTTCAGTCAGGGCTGGGGCGGTCAAGCCACCGCCGCGACGGTTGATGCCTTTGTGATCGGACAGCGGGCCGCCGATGATCACAGTGCAATTCAATTCAGTCGGGGTCGCGGTGTCGACGCGCATCACCACGCGACCGTCGTCCAGCAGCAGCTCGTCACCGACGCCGCAATCCTTGACCAGGTCCGGGTAGTCGATACCCACGACGTCCTGGGTGCCTTCGGTCAGCGGGTGGCTGGTGGAGAAGGTGAATTTGTCACCGATCTTCAGCTCGATACGCTTGTTGGCGAATTTGGCGATACGGATTTTCGGGCCTTGCAGGTCACCCAGCAGTGCGACGAAGCGGCCATGCTTGGCGGCCAGGTCACGCACCAGCTTGGCGCGAGCCTTGTGCTCGTCCGGGGTGCCGTGGGAGAAGTTCAGACGGGCAACGTCCAAACCAGCCAGAATCAGCTGTTCGAGGACTTCCGGCGAGTTGCTGGCCGGGCCAAGGGTGGCGACGATTTTGGTACGACGGACGGACATGCACAGACTCCTGAGTTCAAGCGCTGAGGAAGGCTACTATGCTCTTTGGTTGTAGTCATTGTTCGTTTGCACTACTTATCGACGATTCGCTTGTTTTCGCGCCGGTTGAATAGATGAACATCCTTGAAGATTTTTGACGAGGGGTCGATACACTGCACAAGACAGGAGAACCTTCATGCGAATTTTGCTCATTGCTGCCCTGGCCGTCAGTGTTGTCGGCTGCACCCGTTGGTCGATGGACCACCATTTGAACAATGCCTACCGTGCGTACAAGGTCGGTGATTGCGAGCGTGTCACTTTGGAACTATCCCAGGTCGACCGCGAGAGCCGTACCCGGCGTTATGTTCAGCCGGAAGTTTCGATGTTGCGCGGGCAATGCCTGGAACGCCAGAAACTGTTCGTCGACGCCGTGCAAACCTATCAATTCATCATTAACCAGTACCCGTCGAGCGAGTACGCCTACCGTGCCCGCGCGAGGCTGGATACCTTGCAGCAACTGGGCCATTACCCCGGTGCGAGCGTGGCACAGCCGCGGCCCGCCTCTTTGTAATGGCATTCGTCATTTAATAACTGGCCCGTTGCCAGTCTTGGGCTATTCTTTCAACGTTCGTTTGTACAAGTTTCTATTCGAACGGATGCAGGGCCCGGATTCGGCAGCTGTCGAGTGACAAAATGTTGTCCGTTGTCACACCGAGATCCAGGGAGAGCGAGCAATTGCGCTCGTTCCGAATCACTGGCACGGCCAGAGTCATGGCCACTGGATGGCGATCTCACCATGTTTACCGACCGACGGATCGAGCGGCATCAACTACCGTATTTCCTGCAAGTGTTTAACCGTGTCACCGACAAACCCATAGGTTTTCTGGGTAACGTCTCTGACGACGGGCTGATGTTGGTCAGCCAGTTACCCATGATGGTCGATGTGGACTTCGAGTTGCGTTTGAAGATACCCGGGGCTGACGACACGTTCCATGCCATTGACATCACGGCGACCTGCCTGTGGAGCCATGAAGATATCAACCCGCAGCACTATGATTCCGGGTTCAGCGTGCTTGAAGCCCCCGAGGAATATGGGCAACTGATCAACGTGCTGTTGCAGTACTTCAGTTTTGATTCCTTGCAGGCTTCGGCCTAGAAGCGGCGCGCTGTCGACGCGGCCGGGGTGCTGCCATCCCTGCCGCAGTCGTGCGCTTTTTTAGAATACTCCGGCTTTCTTCCAACCCAGGTAGCGTGTCACCAGGGCCGCCCCCATTTCTGATGGCAACGTATCCAACGCCGACAGACCGTGGGCGTTCATGCGGTCATGCAATTCATCCCGAGTATTGAGGTAGTCGACAGTACCGCTGTAGGCCAGGGCTTCGGGCAAGGTTTGTACGGGGGATTGGCGCAGTCGATCGAGTACTTCCTCACGCATACTTGCCACCAGCACCCGATGTTGACGACTGATGCGCTTGACGGCGGAGAGCAGGGCTTCATCATCCTCATCCCGCAGGTTGCTGACAATAATGACCAATGCCCGCCGTTTTTGCCGGGCCAGCAGTTGGCTGGCCGCTGCCTGGTAGTCGGCGGTTCGGCGGCTGGTGTCCAGGTCATAGACCGTATTGAGCAACAGGTTCAATTGGCTGCTGCCCTTGACCGGTGCCAGGTAGCGTGGCTGGTCAGTGGCAAAGGTGCACAACCCCACCGCATCGCCCTGGCGCAGGGCCACGTAGCTAAGCAGCAGGCAGGCATTGAGGGCGTGGTCGAAATGGGACAGCTCGTCATCCTGGCTGCGCATGCGTCGGCCGCAATCGAGCATGAACACGATCTGCTGGTCGCGCTCGTCCTGATACTCCCGGGCGATGGGGGTACGTTGCCGCGCGGTCGCTTTCCAATCGATTTGCCGCAGGCTGTCGCCCTCACGAAACTCGCGCAGCTGATGAAACTCCAGTCCCAATCCTCGTCGTTGCCGTTGACGGACCCCCAGTTGGCTCAACCAGTTATCCACACCCAGCAGTTGTGCCCCGTACAGGCGGGCGAAGTCCGGGTAGACGCGGGTGGCATCCTCGGCTTCGATAAAACGCCGTGCAGACCAGAGCCCCAAGGGACTGGGCAGGTGGACTTCGCAGCGACTGAACGCGAAATGCCCACGCCGCAAGGGGCGCAGGCGATAACCCAGCTCACTGCGTTCACCAGGGTGCAGTTCGATGGACTGGGGCAGGTTTTCCACGCTCAGCCCGTCGGGGACGTGATCGAACACCTGCACTGTCAGCGCCTGTGGGTAGTCATGTTCCAGGGACAGGCGGACTTCGCCCCAGCGCCCCAGCGCCAGGCTGCCGGGCATCTGCCGGTGCACGCGTGGTGAGGGTCGGCGGCGCAGTCGCAGCGCGTCGAGCATGGCCAGCAGCAACAGCGCCAGGAGCAAGCCCCATGTTATTGAGTGCAAGGTCTCGGGTACCTTGAGCTGCAAGGCGGCCGCAGCGCCCAGCAGGATGCTCAAGCCCAGCAGTACGCTGAGCCAGGCTAATAACAGACGGGTCGGTTTCATGGACGGGTCATTGCCGGGGGGCCGGAATCTGGTCCAGCAGCTGCTTGAGCACCTGGTCGACCTCCAGCCCGTCTATATCCAGTTCTGGCGCAAGACGTACCCGATGACGCAGTACCGCCAGGGCACAGTCCTTGATGTCATCCGGTGTGACGAACTCGCCTGCACGTAACAAGGCCCGTGCGCGGGCGCCGCGTACCAGGGCGATGGAGGCTCGCGGGCCGGCGCCTATGGCCAGTCCCGGCCAGCTGCGGGTTGCTCGCGCCAGGCGCACGGCATAGTCGAGCACGTGTTCATCCAGGGCCAGTTCACTGGCGACCAGCTGCAGTTGCAGCACGTCCTCGGCCTTCAGCACGGTGCGCAACGGGTGCACGTCCAGCATGTCGGCCCGTGATGAGCGTGTCACTTCGCGCACCATATCCAGTTCCTGCTGCGCATCGGGGTAGTCCATGCGTACCTTGAGCATGAAACGGTCCAGTTCGGCTTCCGGCAGGGGGTAGGTGCCTTCCTGTTCGATGGGATTTTGCGTGGCAAGTACCATGAACGGCTGGCCAATGGGCAGCGCCTCGCCTTCGAGGGTGACTTGCCGTTCCTGCATGGCTTCGAGCAGGGCTGCCTGGGTCTTGGCCGGAGCGCGGTTGATTTCGTCGGCCAGCAACAAGTGGGTGAATACTGGCCCCTTGCGCAGCTTGAACTGTTCGGTGTGCAGGTCGTACACCGCGTGGCCGGTGACATCGCTGGGCATCAGGTCCGGGGTGAACTGGATCCGCGCGAATTCGCCGTCAAAGCAACGGGCCAGGGCACGTACCAGCAAGGTCTTGCCCAGCCCGGGGACACCCTCGAGCAATACGTGGCCGCCGGCGATCAGCGCGGTGAGTACATCATCGATTACCTGATCCTGCCCGATCACTGCCTTGCGCAGTTCAATGCGCAGGGCCTGGGCCTGCTGGCTGGCGCGTTGCAGAGAGTCGCCGGGCAGGGTGGTAGCGCTGGGAAATTCGCTCATAGGGCATTCCTGAGAGTTTGCAGGCACGCCACCTGCCGGCTGAAATCGGCACTGGAAAGCCGTTTCGTCGGGAGTGGGCCGAGGGCCTGGCTGATGACGTGGGAGGGTTGGCGCGTCAGGTGGGCAAGTACTCGCCCCTGTTCCGTGTTGTCGAGATGTTCAAAGCCGGGGTGACGCCGCCGTGCGGCGCGCAGGATGTCGCGCTGCAAGGCCTGCAACAGGGTGCCTTGGCCGCTGCGACGCAGCAGGAAGTCGGCGCTGGCTTTCAGGTGCTCCTGCAATTGCCGGCGTGCCTTGGGGGCGGGCGCCTGGATTGGGCCCTGGCGCATACCTGCCTGCCAGAGTGCCAGGGCAATCAGGGCAATAAGCGCCACCAACGCCTGGGGGAAATAACGCAGCAGCAGGGTGAACAGGTCATCTACATCGCCGTTGAACAACAAGGTTACGGCAGTGCCCTGGGTCAGATGCCACAGCAGCCAGGCATTGTCGTGTTTGCCAATGTCCGGCGTTTTCCACAGCTCGCTGTCGGTGATCACCGTTACGCGGCCTTGCCCGAGGTCGAGTTGCATCAAGTGGCTCGACCGGGCGCTATTGGCTGAAAATTGTGCCAGGTGCTTGGGGTCGATAAGGTTGAAGTCGGTGTCGAAACTGAAATAGACCGGGGCTGTGTCGTTGTCGACATACAGTTTGGTCAGGTCCGGTGCTTTATTTTTGCGGGCTGGGGCCGGGGCATCGGGTTCATCGCTGAGGACTTGGTGGATAGGCAGGCGATCGAGCAGCAGGTCGCCGCTCTTGCCGGTTTCTTCGTCCCACAGGGCCTCGGCGACCACCAGTAGATGGCCGCCGGACCTGGCCCAGTCCAGGAGTTGCCCTGCCTGGCGTGGCGACATGTTGCCGCGTTCGCCCAGCAACAGCAGGCTGTTGCCCTTGGCGGGCAGGCTCGCCAGGCGTTCCAGGCCATTGGCGCGCTCAACGGCCAGGCCTTGCAGGCGCAGAAAGTGTTCGGCTGCCAGGTAAGGATTGGCCAGGGCTTCCGGGGAGGGGCCGCGGTCCACCACTTCTTCATAGGGGATCGCTTTGCTCCATGCGTAAAAACCGCCCGCTCCAAGCAGGCACGCCAACAGCAGCCCCACCCACAGTAATGGCCGGTTCATCGGGCGCCTCCCGCACTGAACAGGGCACGCCAATCGTTGCACAATGTCTGCTGGACTGAGACCGGGGGCAGGTGATGGCCATAGGCGAGGTTTTGCCAGTGCCGCGTCAATTCATCACTGAAGGCCAGCAACTGCGGCTGCTGCAACTGGTGAACCCGTTGCAGGACCTCGCCTTCGGTGTCAGCGCTTCTAAGGGGCAGGTTGAAGTCATGCAGCAACCTGCTCAGCAGGCCACGATACAAAAGGCCGAGGGCCTCCCGTGGCTGGGTAGACCAGAGTTGCTCGGCGGCGCTGGCGATATCCTCGGGCAGGGTCTCGGCGCCCAGTTCCAGGCCGAACAATTGCGCGGGTGGTGGTTTCGCTGCTTTGGGTGTGCGTGCCCCGCGCAGGCTGACAAAGGTGCGCAACCAGTCCCGATAACGCCAGGCCACCAGGGCCACGCCACCGATCAGCAGGCTCCATAACAGCACTTCCAGGCCTTGGGCGACAGGCTTGAACGTGTTGCTGTTGAGGTTGTCCAGCAGTGCCTGCAGCCACGCCGGAAGTTTGCCGTCACTGTGTGCCTTGTTTTTAACGACGGACTTTTCTTCGCCAAAGCGATAGCGGGTGACGGTTTCCGGATTTTTGAAGGGCGGCTTGTCCAGCAACGACTTGATGGACTGGCTTGCGCTCTGGGGGGGCAGTGGCTTGGCGTCATCCGCCATGGCGGGCGGGTTGAATGGCAGCAAGGTCAGCCCGATCACCAGCACTAACAGTGGCGCCACACTGCTCAGACGCTGGCGCAGGCGGCGGAATACCAGCTCCAGGTCCCACGCCTCCAGCAGGGTGCGGCGATTGAGATAAAGGCTGAAACCACAGGCGACATAGATGGGCTCCCAAAACACCAGGATCAAGGCGTAGAAGGCATTGCTCAAGTGTTCCAGCCAGACACCCTCGGAGCCCGTCGCCAGCGCCAACCGTTGCCAATCCCAATCCAGTTCAAGCTGTTGCGGAATGAATAGATAGAACAGCGCCATGCAGCCGAACCACAAGCCGATTTCCAGGTGCACCCCAACGGTGGTCAACCAGCGCGCTGCACCGGCATTGCGCTGCTGCAGCACGCCCAGGCGTTTCTGGCGCGCCTGGCCGTCCAGGCCTTCGAGCTGGCTGACCGGCATTATAAAACTGCGGCTGAGGCTAAGTCGGCGCCAGGTCAGGCTGGCCAGCAGTTGGTGGTTAAGCAGTCTTGGCCATTGGCGCACGGCCTGCTTAAGGCTGGGTGTTTCGCCGAACAGGGCTTTGGAGAGGATATATAAAGGCAAGCGGTCGAACGCCGGTTTGAGCCACCAGAACAGGAACATGGCTGTGGACGGGTATTTCCATAGCAACGCGGTAAGCAGGGCAAAAACCGGCAGGGTCACCAGCGCCCAACTGCTCATCAACAGCAGGCGATGCTCCCGGGCCATTAATACCCCAAGGTCCATGGCCTCCCATGCGGTACGCGGGCGAATCGCCACGCTGGCATTACTCAGGCGCATGGCGAGTCCGTCCGGCAAGGGTCAGGTAAGCCGCCACCAGTAGCCAAAGTGCAGCACCCACCAGGTATTTGATCCAAGGGGCGATCTGGGTGGTGGAAGACCAGTAGGCCTCGATAAATGCTGCGATCAGCAGGAACACCATGACACCGCACAGCAGTTGCACACTCTTGCGAGCGGCGAGCCGCAGGGATTCGCCACGGGTCAGTTGCCCCGGGGCGATCAACGCCCAGCCCAGTTGCAGGCCCGCGGCACCGGCGAGTGCAATGGCCGTCAACTCAAAGGCCCCATGGCCGATGACAAATGACCAGAAGGTCTGCCCATAGCCGATTTCGGTCAGGTGCCCGGAAATCGCGCCGATGATCAGCCCATTGAATATCAGGAAAAACACACTGCCCAGGCCGAACAGCAAGCCGGCGGCAAATGTCTGAAAGGCGATACCGATGTTGTGCATCACGTAGTAGCCAAACATCATCCAGTCTTCGCTCGAAGCACGTTCGGCAGCGCGCCCCAGCCGGCTGGCCTCGGGGTCATACATGCCCTGCATCTCTGCCACCTGCTGGGGGCTGACAATGCTGTAGATCAGGTCGGGAAACAGGTAGACCAGCAGGGCAATGCCCAGCAGGCTGCCAAAGAACAGCAGGCTGGCAATCAACACGAAACGCCACTGTTCTCGCACCAGACGCGGAAAATCGGCCAGGACGAAACTCAGCACGTTCGCGGCCAATTGGCTGCGGTGGCGATACAGTTGTTGATGGCCGCGCAATGCCAGTTGTTGCAGGGGATCCACCAGGTAACTGCTGTAGCCGCGCTCCTGGGCGAGGGCCAGGAGCTGGCATAGACGCCGGTATTGATGAGGGAAATCGGCCATATCACTGGCCTTGGCCTTGCCGTGTTCCAACTGCTTCAGTTGTTCGGCAAACGCTTGCCATTGGTGTTGGTAACGGCTTTCGAAAAGACTCTGCTTCATGTCGGCCCCAGCAGGCCGCGGGCCACACCGTTGAGTTGCTCCACGGCGCGGGCCGGGGACACCTGCAGCGGCGTCGCAAGGATCGAGGCGAGTTCGTGTACCCGTTCAGGGGACAGTTCGCCCTGGCGTTCGGCGAAGCCAAGAATCGCTCGCTGTTCACTCAGGTCCAGGGCAAACGGCAAGCGCAGGGCTGCAGCGTGGGGCACCTGGGGACGTGCCAGCGGCTGTTCGCGGTAAACCACCAGGGCGCCAGCGGCCAGGTCGCCAAGGCGTTTGAAGTGAGGATGCTGCAGGCAACTGATGGCGCCGAGAAAGTAGCCGAAAGGCAGCATGTCGACAAACCGCAGGAGGTTGCGGATCAGCGACGCCGACCAGCCTATGGGGGTGCCGTCGTCCTGCACGACCCGCAAGCCCATGACCTGTTTGCCCGGTGAGCAGCCCTGGTTGAGCACCTCGAACAGCACCATGTACCACCAACTGACCAGGAACAGCAGAAGCGATCCCAGGCCGATACCGATATTGCCGAGCAACGCCAATGGCACCAGCAGCACGCCCATGATCACTGCGCGTGCGCCGAGGTCGAAGGCAAATGCCAGCGCCCGTGGCACCAGGCCGGCTGGGCGCAGTGGCAGGTCGATGCCCTCCGGGGTCTCGATCTGGTAGAGGGTGTCCAATGGGGCTGATGGCATCGCGATCCTTGGCAGTGCAGAGCGGCTGGAGACACGGATGCTAACAGTGTCCGTGATGGAAGCAACTACTCAAGGTTTTGCTGGATGTTTGTACAGTGGAATTGGTGCTGGCCCCGAACACGGCTGAACGCCTAGACTTTGTCGATCTTCAGCACAGGAATAGCCCGTGACCACCATTTTCTGGTACGACTATGAAACCACCGGCATCAACCCGCGCAGCGATCGCCCACTTCAGGTTGCCGGCATTCGTACGGACCTCGATCTCAACGAGGTCGGCCCGCCGGTCAATCTTTACTGCCTGCCCAGCGACGACATCCTGCCCCATCCCGCCGCCTGTGCCATTACCGGTATAACCCCTGGAATACTGGCGGAAAAAGGCCTGGCCGAGGCCGATTTCATGACCCGTGTACATGCCGAACTGGCGGCCCCGGGGACGTGCGGCGCAGGTTACAACACCTTGCGGTTTGACGACGAAATGACGCGCTACAGCCTGTATCGCAACTTTTTCGACCCCTACGCGCGGGAGTGGCAGGGCGGTAACAGCCGCTGGGACCTGATCGATGTGGTTCGCACTGCCTACGCCCTGCGCCCGGAAGGCATCGAGTGGCCGCAGCAGGATGGGCGCGTGACCCTCAAGCTCGAGCGCCTGACCGCCGCCAACGGGATTGACCATGGCCAGGCCCACGATGCGTTATCCGACGTGCGTGCCACCATCGCCCTGGCGCGCCTGGTGCGCGAGAAGCAGCCCAAGCTGTACGACTGGCTGTTTCAACTGCGCAGCAAGCAACGGGTGATGGACCAGGTGCGCCTGCTGCAACCCATGGTGCATATCTCCGGACGTTTTTCCGCCGAGCGTCATTACCTGGGGGTCGTGCTGCCCCTGGCCTGGCACCCGCGCAACCGCAATGCACTGATTGTCTGCGACCTTGGGCTCGATCCCCAGGGGCTGCTGGACCTGGATGCCGCTGCCTTGCGCCAACGCCTGTATACCCGTCGCGAGGACCTTGCCGAAGGTGAACTGCCGGTGCCGCTCAAGTTGGTGCATATCAACCGTTGCCCCGTGGTCGCGCCCTTGAACGTACTGCGGACCGAGGATCGTGAACGCCTGCAATTGGATATGGATATTTGCCAGGCGCGAGCCCTGCGGCTAACTGACGCACAGGCACTTTGGCGCGATAAGTTGGCGGTTATTTACGCCGAGGAAGATTTTGCCCCGAGCGCAGACCCGGAACAGCAGCTTTACGAAGGTTTTATCGGGGATCGTGATCGACGGTTATGTGAGCAAGTCCGGGCGGCGGAACCTGCGCAGTTAGCCAGCCAGCAGTGGCCTTTTGATGATCACCGTTTGCCTGAATTATTGTTTCGTTACCGGGCGCGTAACTTCCCCGATACGCTGAACGGCGAGGAGCTACAACGTTGGAAACTTTTCTGTCAGCAACGTTTGGCAAATCCTGAATTCGGCGCGCCGAATACCCTGGAGGCATTTAATCACGCTCGGCAGGAGTTGGCCGTTAGTGCGACGCCGTTTCAGCAGCAGGTGCTGGAGCAATGGCAGAGATATGCCGACTCTTTAGCCGCTCGTGTGAATCGGTAATAGCGGTTTGTAGAAAAGACGGTCAATAAAAAACGCCAGCAAGCTGGCGTTTTTAATGGGTTGCGTATCAAGCGCAGACCGGGTGAGGCTTAGCCCAGCAGGGTAGCCCAGCCTTCAACCACGTCACCGCCCCACTTGGCTTTCCACTCTTTCAGGGTTTTGTGGTTGCCGCCTTTGGTTTCAATCACTTCACCGTTGTGCGGGTTTTTGTATTGCTTGACCTTGCGCGCACGCTTGGTACCGGTAGTTTTCACGGCGCCACGGGGTGCTTTAACTTTCGACTCTGGATCCAGCAGCGCGATGATGTCACGCAGGGATTTGGAGTATTCACCCATGAGGGTGCGCAGTTTGCCTTCGAATTCCAGCTCGGTTTTCAGTTTGTCATCTTGGGACAGGTTCTTCAAACGAGCTTGCAGCTCTTTGATAGCTTCTTCGGTGGCACGGTATTCGTTGATCAGAGACATGTGGACTACCTTATGTAGAACGCTGATTGACAGGGATAGTGGCCCAATAATAGTCAGGCGGTTTCCCCAAGTAAACATTTAAGCGCGTATTCAGGTGAATTACTTTGAATGTTTGTGAAGACGCTATGCAATCGAGTTAATTAGTAGGGGCTACCCCGAAAATAATCTCCTTGAAATTCGCATAATTGCTGCAGCGTGCGTTGTTCATTCATATAGCAATGGTAAAACCATGCGCTATTAAGGGATGTGGCCAGGGCAACGGATCAGAATAAGGCTCATCGAATACTGCAGTTTTTCTGCACAATCGCTAGAATGGCGGCCTTTGTGAAGTTCTGGAGTTCCCCCCTAATGCGCACTTTTCGGCTGGTGATTGCTTGCCCGGACCGGGTCGGCATCGTTGCCAAAGTCAGTAACTTTCTGGCCTCCCACAACGGCTGGATCACCGAGGCGAGCCATCACTCGGACAACCTCAGCGGTTGGTTCTTCATGCGTCACGAAATCCGTGCCGACACGCTGCCCTTTGGTCTTGAAGCGTTCCGCGAGGCATTTTCGCCCATCGCGGAAGAGTTTTCGATGACCTGGCACATCACCGACACCGAGCAGAAAAAGCGCGTGGTGTTGATGGCCAGCCGCGAATCCCACTGCCTGGCCGACTTGCTGCACCGCTGGCACAGCGACGAGCTGGACTGCGAGATCGCGTGCGTGATCTCCAACCATGACGACCTGCGCAGCATGGTCGAGTGGCATGGCATCCCTTACTACCACGTGCCGGTCAACCCGCAGGACAAGGAGCCGGCGTTCGCCGAGGTCTCTCGCCTGGTCAAGCAGCATGAGGCCGATGTGGTCGTGCTGGCGCGCTACATGCAAATCCTGCCGCCTGAGCTGTGCCGCGAATACGCAGGCAAGGTGATCAACATTCACCACAGCTTCCTGCCGTCGTTCGTGGGGGCCAAGCCTTACCACCAGGCTTCCCTGCGTGGCGTGAAGTTGATTGGCGCAACCTGCCATTACGTCACCGAAGAGCTGGATGCCGGTCCGATCATCGAGCAGGACGTGGTGCGTGTCAGCCACAGTGACAGCATTGAGGACATGGTGCGGTTTGGCCGTGATGTCGAGAAGATGGTGCTGGCCCGTGGCCTGCGCTATCACCTGGAAGACCGCGTGCTGGTGCACGGCAACAAGACGGTCGTATTCTGATTCAAGCGTCTTGGTTGAACAAAGAAGGGCCTGGGCGTTAAATCGCTGCAGGCCCTTTTTCATTCCCCGCACTTTTCAGGACCAGGCCATGACCGACCCACTTGATAAAGCCACGTCCAAGGCGCCTGCGACGTTGGGTGAGGGCTGCCTGAGTCGTTACGACCCGGATGCGCTGGAGCCGGAAGACGGTACGGACTTTCCGGGAGCCGCCGAGCTGTGGGAGCAATTGCAGGAGGCCGATGAATTGCCCGGAGCCCCTGGCCGAGGTGCTTGAGCGACCACCTGTTCAGCCAGCCAGGCAGCCTTGGTCTGCGGTGTTCGCCCTGCGTCGAGTAGGCGTTGTACGGTTTCAAGCCAATAGCCGCGAGAGAATGCGTGGCGCATGTCTACCGGGTGCACGCCCAGGCGAATCACCGGGGCGGCGTGCCAGCGCTGTTCGCGACGATCGCTGATGACTCTGGACACCCCTCGGCGCCATGCACTGCGCGCACTCCAGGTCAGGCCCGGGGCTTCGATCGGCGTGAAATCGGGCAGTCGATACAGATGCTGCGGGCTGCTGGTGTAGCTCAGCGGTAGTTGGCGCAGGGCCTCGCGAGTGCCTTGGCTCATTAACCAGGCGGGTGCGACGAAGCCGTGCAACGGCCAGTCATGACGCCGGAATACTTCAATGCCATCCTGAAGACGATCAATGGCCTGGGCTTGAGACAGTTGATAGAACTCAGCCTCATGGGTGTAGAGGCGGCGCATGAACCAGTCTTTGGGTGTGCGCGGTGCCGGTTGGTCATCGCAATGGTAGTAACCGTGCAAGGCAAGTTCATCGCCCTTGGTCACGCGGCGATCCAGCAGGCGTTGAAAATCGCCGTGGGCAGTCAAGGCGTCGCGATGATGGAAGTCCGGCACCACCAACCATGTGATTGGCACGGCGCCCAGGGCATCGACGGCTTCGACAAAGGGCCGATAATCGGCCCAGTTGTGCGGCGCCACATCGTGCAGCACCAGTAATACCGAGCGCTCATGCATGGGAAGGCATCGGCTTGTGACTGCCCAGTACCGCGTGGTAGTGGCCGAGCAGGCTGTCGACCACCGTATACCAGGCGTAATGTTGTTCTACATGACGCCGAGCCTGCGCGCCCAGGCGCCTGCTGCCGAGGTTGAACAGCTCGCGCACCGTATCGGCCATCGCCCTTGGGTTGTTCGGTGCGCACAGCAGGCCGCAGCGTTCGTCGACTATCTCCGTGAACGCGCCAGCCGCCACCGCGATTACCGGTATGCCGCAAGCCATGGCTTCGAGGATGACCAGGCCAAAGGTTTCCTGGTCGCCGCCATGCAGCAAGGCATCGGCACTGGCCATCAGCCGGGCGACATGCTGTGCCGGGCGAAACCCCTCGATGACGGTGACATTGGCCGGCACGCTGGTCGGCATGCCGGAGCCCACCAGCACCAAGTGATAGCCGTCCCCCAGGCGTTTCATGCAGCGAAGCAGGATCGGCAGGTTTTTTTCCTTGGAGCCGCGCCCGGCAAAGATCAGCAGGCGGGTGTCTTCGCCGATCCCCAGCTCGGCGCGCAGGCCTGGGTCGCGGGCGTCAGGGGTAAAGGTTTGCAGGTCCACGCCCAGTGGTTGGACGAACACATTCTTCACGCCGAGCCCCATGAGCTTGTCGGCCATTACCTGGCTGGGCGCCAGTACTCGGTCGAAACTTCCATAGAGTTTGCTGACATAGGCTTCAACGTTCGGGGCAAACCAAGACCCCATGCGGTTGCTCACCAGTAGCGGTAAGTCGGAGTGGTAAAAGCCGATCACCGGCACATCCAGCTGGCGCCGGGCATCCAGCGCGGCCCAGGCGGTGAGATAGGGATCACCTACCTCGATCAGATCGGGCTGTAAATCGTGCAGGACATTTCGCCAAGGGGCGAGGCGAAGGGGGAAGCGGTAGCCTTTGCCGAAGGGCAGCGCGGGAGCCGGTACCTTGAAGATGCCATCCTGGTTGCTCCATTGCGCGCCAGGAATCAACAGGCTATGGCGAATGCCGGGCTTAAGCCTCAGGCGTCGGTGCTTGGCGTCCAGGTAAGTGCGCACGCCGCCGCTTGTCGGGGCGTAGAACATGGTTATGTCAGCGATATGCACGATGAACATCCCTCCGATCCATTGCTCTCCTAACGTGGACCTGAGCTAAGGATAGATGTTCGGTTGGCGTTCATCGTGAAAACAGTGCGGGAGCCTGACCGGCTCCTGCGGTAGTTCAGATCCGGAAGCTGCCCACCAGCTGTTTCAACCGTGCCGCCTGCTGTTCCAGGTCGGCGCAGGCGCGCAGCGTCGATTGCAGGTTTTCCACGCCTTCCTGATTGAGGGTGTTGATCTCGGTGATGTCCATGTTGATCGACTCCACGACCGAGGTCTGCTCTTCGGTCGCGGTGGCCACCGACTGGTTCATGCCGTCGATCTCGCCAATGCGCTGGGTCACGCTGTTCAAGCGTTCGCCGGCCAGGTTGGCGATTTCCACGCTGTCATGACTGTGGCGCTGGCTGTCGCTCATGGTGCTGACCGAGTCACGGGCACCGATTTGCAGCTCCTCGATCATCTTTTGTACTTGCTGTGCCGATTCCTGGGTGCGATGGGCCAGGTTGCGCACTTCATCGGCGACCACCGCAAACCCGCGCCCGGCTTCCCCAGCGCGTGCGGCTTCGATGGCGGCATTCAGTGCCAGCAGGTTGGTTTGCTGGGAAATACTGGTGATTACCTCAAGAATCTGGCCGATATTCACCGTCTTGCTGTTAAGTGCTTCGATATTGCTGCTTGAGGCACTGATCATTGCAGACAGCTGAGTCATCGCCTTGATATTGCGTTCAACTACCTGTTGACCGTCTTCGGCCAATTGCCGTGCGTCACTGGCCTGGTTGGAGGCTTGTGCGGCGTTACGCGCGATTTCCTGTGCGGCGGCGCCCAGTTCGTTGATCGCGGCGGCAACGCTGTTGGTGCGGTTGGCCTGTTCGTCGGAGTTGACCATCGACGAGTTGGACGCACTGACAACCCGCAGTGCGACTTCGTTCACCTGTTGGGTGGCTGAGGACACTTCGCGGATCGATGTATGAATGCGCTCTACGAAGCTGTTGAATGCGTTACCCAGGGTGCCGAACTCATCGTGATTCTGGATGGCCAGGCGGCGAGTCAGGTCACCTTCGCCGTCGGCGATGTCCTGCATCGCGCGAGTCATCACGTGCAGCGGCTGCAGCAGCACGCGTATCAGCATGCCGAGCAGAGCGATGATGATCACCACGGCAATCACGGTGGCGATTACGGCGGAGGTGCGGAATTTGCTGAGCATTGCGTAGGCTTCGTCCTTGTCCACCGATACCCCGAGGTACCAGTTCACCGAGGGCAGCCCCTTGATCCGTGTGAAAGTAACGATGTTGTCCTTGCCGTTGGCTTCGACTTCGCTGAAGTCGCCGCTGATGGTGGGCGTGTGTTTTGGGTAGACATCGGAGAGGGACTTCATCACCAGGCTTTTGTCCGGGTGTACCAGCACCTTGCCGTCGGCACTGACCAGGAACGCATAGCCCATGCCACCGAAGTTCAGTGCACCGATGTTGTCCACCAGGGTCTGCAGGCTCAGGTCGCCGCCGACCACGCCGATGCTCTGGCTGCCCTTGGCGCTGGGGGTGGCGATGGAGATGATCAATTGCCCGGTGGCTGCGTCGATGTAGGGCTCGGTCAGGGTCGAACCGTTGCTGCTCTGGGCACCTTTGTACCAGGGGCGAACGCGTGGATCGAAGCCGTCCGGCATCTTGGTGTCGGGACGGATGGTGAAGGCGCCCTGACTGTCACCCACGTAGGTGGCCATGAACGATGACGTCAGGGTTTTCTGCTCCAGCAGGCTTGCAACCGCAGCGGGTTCAGGGTTGATGGCGATGTTCTGTGCGGCGTTTTCCACCAATGCGATACGTCCGGTCAGCCAGGTCTGGATACTGTTGGCGGTGACGTCGCCCATCTCGTGCAGGTAGCTATTGAGGTCTTCGCGTATCGCGTTACGTTGCAAATAGTCGTTATAAAGGGTGAACAGCGTAAATGCCGCGATGACGATAAGGGAGGCTGCAAGCAGGATTTTATGGCTGAAACGCAGATTTTTATTCATAGCTTGAAGGGTCCGCTAAGGTCTTAATATCCGAAGCGCGTCCTTGTGGAACACGCGGGAGGGTAGCGTCAAAAAAAGTTTGATATTTCCGTTGGTCCCTGTAGGAACTATCTGAGCGTTTTTTAGACTTTGTGGGTCTCACATCTGTCTTATCGACCTGGCGACATTAAAGATTAACCATGGGTGACGAAATGCCTGACTCCACGCAACTCCTTATCGGTGCCGGTCTTGACGGCCAGCCCATTGCCCAGGCCATGCGCCTGGCCAACCGTCACGGCTTGATCGCCGGCGCCACGGGCACAGGCAAGACGGTCACGTTGCAACGTCTGGCAGAAGCGTTCAGTGATGCGGGCGTCGCGGTATTTGCCGCGGATATCAAAGGTGACCTCTGTGGCCTGGGTGCCGCCGCCAACCCTCAGGGCAAAGTCGCAGAGCGCATCGCCGGCATGCCGTTCCTTAATTACACGGCCAAGGCGTATCCGGTCACGCTATGGGACATCCACGGGCAGTCCGGTCATCCATTGCGCACCACCATCAGCGAAATGGGGCCTTTGTTGCTCGGCAGTTTGCTGGAACTCACGGACAGCCAGCAGTCGGCCCTTTACGCGGCGTTCAAGGTGGCGGATCGCGAAGGCCTGTTGCTGCTGGATCTCAAGGACCTCAAGGCCCTGCTCAACCACCTGCGTTATCACCCGGAGTTGCTCGGCGAAGATGCGGCGCTGATGACCACCGGCTCCAGCCAGGCGCTGTTGCGGCGTCTGGCAGTATTGGAGCAGCAGGGCGCCGAGGCGTTGTTTGGCGAGCCGGCCCTGCAGCTTGAAGACATCTTGCAGCCCACCCGCGAGGGGCGCGGGCGTATCCATCTGCTGGATGCCAGCCGCCTGGTGCATGAAGCCCCGAAAGTGTACGCGACCTTCCTGTTGTGGCTGTTGGCGGAATTGTTCGAGCAACTGCCCGAGCGCGGCGACGCCGACAAACCGTTGCTCGCGCTGTTTTTCGACGAGGCGCATTTGTTGTTTGCCGACACGCCCAAGGCCTTGCAAGAGCGCTTGGAACAAGTGGTGCGGCTGATCCGTTCCAAGGGGGTGGGGGTGTATTTCGTCACCCAATCGCCGGGCGACCTGCCGGACTCCGTGCTGGCGCAACTGGGTTTGCGCATCCAGCATGGCCTGCGGGCGTTCACCACGAAAGAACAGAAATCCTTGCGGGCGGTCGCAGACGGGTTCCGGCCGAACCCGGCGTTTGATGCGTTATCGGTGTTGACCGAGTTGGGCACGGGTGAGGCATTGGTGGGCACCTTGCAGGAAAAAGGTACGCCGGAAGTGGTCCAGCGCGTGCTGGTCGCGCCGCCGCAATCGCGAATCGGGCCGCTCAGCGTCGCTGAACGCGCTGCATTGGTGGCCGGTTCGCCCTTGCAGGGGCGCTATGACAAGCCGATTGATCGCGAGTCGGCCTATGAAGTATTGATGGCGCGCAAGGCGCTTGGACCGACCGAAGAGGCCAGGCAGGCCGACGAGGAGCCCAGCTTCACCGACAAGGCCGGGGCGTTTCTGGGAACCACCGCAGGCAAGGCGCTGAAGTCCGCGATGCAGCAGGCCGCCAATCAGATGGGGCGCCAACTGGTGCGTGGTTTGCTGGGGTCTTTGCTGGGCGGCAGTAAGCGCAAGTAACGGTTCAGGGCTTGGGCTTGCCATGGGCGGCCAGCCGCTCAAGTGCCGCGCGCAGGCCCGGATCGCTGATCCCGTCGGCCGTGGCCTGAATCGTCTCGGCCGCCGTCTCCGACAAGTCCATCGTGTGGCCCGCCGCGCCTTGCTGCACGGTCGGCGGCTGCACCTTGAACTGGATGCGCGTCAAGCTGGCGAACTCATCGAACGCCATCAATTGACGCTGCAGGCGTTTTTGCTGATAGCGCAGGCGGGTCGCCCAGTGGCCATCTGTGACAATCAGCAGCAGGTTGCCTTCACGCCAGGACGCCACGTGGCAGTGCTCACGGGCCGCCGGTTGCAGTTGGCTTTCGAGCAGGCGTTGCAAATGGCCCAAGCGTTGCGCATGGCCAAAGATGGCTTTCAACGGCTTGGCTTCGCGAAGCAACACGCTGGGCGCGCGGGCTGTAAGAGGGCGAAATGCCATGATTGGACACCTTAAGTAACAGAGCGGCCATCTTAGCAGAAAGCGTCTACGCGGCCCCGGGCAATGCATTGCCGGGGCTTTATCCACAAAATCAATGAGCTCCACGGGTTGAAGTTCGCGCAAAAGCCCTTATTTTAAACAAGCCCTCTCACAGCCCCTTGCCCGCCTCGGGGAACAACGCCACTTTCCTCACCCACGATTCCGGGTAGAATGCGCGTTCGCATGCGGCCGTGAGGGCTGCTCGGGCCACTCACGGTGCGCCCTCCATCCCTATGTGTGGAAGAACCTGCCGATATGTTTGCGCCTTTGTTAAAGAAACTTTTTGGAAGCAAGAATGAGCGCGAAGTCAAACGCATGCTCAAGACGGTGCAGCTGGTCAATGCCTTCGAAGAGCAGATGGTTGCCCTTTCGGACGAGCAATTGCGCGCCAAGACCGAAGAGTTCAAGGCCCGCATAGCCAAAGGTGAAACCCTCGACAAGCTGCTTCCCGAAGCCTTTGCGGTTGCCCGTGAAGCCGGTAAGCGTGTCATGGGCATGCGCCACTTCGACGTGCAGTTGATCGGCGGCATGACCTTGCATGAAGGCATGATTGCCGAAATGCGTACCGGTGAAGGCAAGACCCTGGTAGCAACCCTGGGTGTTTACCTCAACGCACTGTCCGGCAAGGGCGTGCACGTTGTGACGGTGAACGACTACCTGGCTCGTCGGGACGCCAACTGGATGCGCCCGCTGTATGAATTCCTCGGCCTGACCGTCGGCGTGGTAACGCCGTTCCAGCCGCCGGAAGAGAAGCGCGCCGCCTACGCCGCCGACATCACCTACGGTACCAACAACGAATTCGGTTTCGACTACCTGCGCGACAACATGGCGTTCAGCATGGAAGAAAAATTCCAGCGCGAACTCAACTTTGCCGTGATCGACGAAGTCGACTCCATCCTCATCGACGAAGCCCGTACCCCGCTGATCATCTCCGGCCAGGCCGAAGACAGCTCGCGCCTGTACACCGAGATCAACAAGTTGATCCCGCGCCTTGAGCAGCACATCGAGGAAGTGGAAGGCGTGGTGACCAAAGAAGGTCACTTCACCATCGACGAGAAGACCCGCCAGGTCGAACTCAACGAAGCCGGTCACCAGTTCGTCGAAGACATGCTGACCCAGATCGGCCTGCTGGCCGAAGGCGAGAGCCTGTACTCGGCCCACAACCTGGGCCTGCTGACCCACGTGTATGCCGGCCTGCGTGCCCACAAGCTGTTCCATCGCAATGTCGAATACATTGTGCAGGATGGCCAGGTCGTACTGGTCGACGAACACACCGGGCGTACCATGCCGGGCCGTCGTCTGTCCGAAGGCCTGCACCAGGCCATCGAAGCCAAGGAAATGCTCAACATCCAGGCCGAAAGCCAGACGTTGGCGTCCACCACCTTCCAGAACTACTTCCGCCTGTACAACAAGCTGTCCGGCATGACCGGTACCGCCGACACCGAAGCGTTCGAATTCCACCAGATCTATGGCCTGTCGGTGGTGGTCATCCCGCCGAACAAGCCGCTGGCCCGTAAAGACTTCAACGACCTGGTGTTCCTGACCGCCGAAGAGAAATACGCGGCGATCATCAACGACATCAAGGACGGCATGGCCCAGGGCCGTCCGATCCTGGTAGGTACCGCCACCATCGAGACTTCCGAGCACGTGTCCAACCTGCTCAACAAGGAAGGCATCGAGCACAAGGTCCTCAACGCCAAGTTCCACGAAAAAGAAGCCGAGATCATCGCCCAGGCCGGTCGCCCGGGTGCGCTGACCATCGCCACCAACATGGCCGGTCGTGGTACCGACATCCTGCTGGGCGGCAACTGGGAAGTGGAAGTGGCTTCGCTGGACGATCCGACCCCTGAGCAGATCGCCCAGATCAAGGCAGACTGGCAGAAACGCCACCAGGCCGTGCTGGAATCCGGTGGCTTGCAGGTGATCGCATCCGAGCGCCACGAATCCCGTCGTATCGACAACCAGCTGCGCGGTCGTGCCGGCCGCCAGGGTGACGCCGGTTCCAGCCGTTTCTACCTGTCCCTGGAAGACAGCCTGATGCGTATCTTCGCCTCGGATCGGGTGAAGAACTTCATGAAGGCCCTGGGCATGCAGTCCGGTGAAGCGATCGAGCACCGCATGGTGACCAACGCCATCGAGAAGGCCCAGCGCAAGGTAGAAGGCCGTAACTTCGACATTCGTAAGCAACTGCTCGAGTTCGATGACGTCAACAACGAACAGCGTAAAGTGATTTATCACATGCGTAACACGTTGCTGGCCGCCGACAACATTGGCGAAACCATCGCCGATTTCCGTCAGGACGTGCTCAACGCCACTGTCAGCGCACATATCCCGCCACAATCGCTGCCTGAGCAGTGGGATGTCGCTGGCCTGGAAGCGGCGTTGAAGAGCGACTTCGGTGTCGACTTGCCGGTCCAGCAATGGCTCGACGAAGACGACCACCTGTACGAAGAAACCCTGCGCGAGAAGCTCATGACCGAGCTGCTGGCCGCGTACAACGAGAAAGAAGAGCAGGCGAGTGCCGAAGCACTGCGCACCTTCGAGAAGCAAATCGTACTGCGTGTGCTGGACGACCTGTGGAAAGACCACCTGTCGACCATGGACCACCTGCGTCACGGCATCCACCTGCGTGGCTATGCCCAGAAGAACCCGAAGCAGGAGTACAAGCGCGAGTCGTTCACGCTGTTCTCCGAGTTGCTGGATTCGATCAAGCGCGATTCGATTCGCGTGCTGTCCCACGTTCAGGTGCGTCGCGAAGACCCGATCGAGGAAGAAGCGCGCCTGCGCCAGGAGGCCGAGGCACTGGCTGCGCGCATGCAGTTCCAGCACGACGAGGCACCCGGTCTGGAAGCGCCTGAAGTATTGGGTGAAGAGGTCGATGTGGCCCTGGCCCAGACCCCGGTTCGCAACGAGCAGAAGCTGGGCCGCAACGAACTGTGCTGGTGCGGTTCGGGCAAGAAGTACAAACACTGCCACGGCGAAATCAACTAAGATTTTTGCCTGACGCTGCTACACCCCGCGCCGCGACCGGCCCCTGCCGTCGCGGCGTTTTGCCATTAACTTCACCGTCGATCACGACGGCACAGACATCACCTATTTTTAAGGAGCGCATTCATGGCTGTTGGTCTTGGTCCTTTGCCCACATTGCACCCGGTTGCCGGTTTTGAGCTCGGTATCGCTTCGGCCGGCATCAAGCGTCCAGGGCGCAAGGATGTGGTGGTGATGCGCTGTGCCGAAGGCTCGACCGTTGCGGGCGTGTTCACCCTCAACGCCTTCTGCGCCGCGCCGGTGATCCTGGCCAAGCAGCGTGTTGCCGGCTCGATTCGTTACCTGCTGACCAACACCGGCAATGCCAACGCCGGTACCGGTGAGCCTGGGCTGGTCGCCGCCGCACGTACCTGTGCCAAGCTGGCCCAACTGGCCGGCGTGGACGCCAGCCAAGTGCTGCCATACTCCACCGGCGTCATCGGTGAGCCGCTGCCGGTCGAAAAAATCGAAGGCGCCCTGCAAGCCGCGCTGGACGACCTGTCTGTGGATAACTGGGCGGCAGCCGCCACCGGCATCATGACCACCGACACCCTGCCAAAAGGCGCGAGCCGCCAGTTCGTGCACGACGGTGTGACGGTTACCGTGACTGGCATCAGCAAGGGCGCGGGCATGATTCGCCCGAACATGGCCACCATGCTTGGCTATATCGCCACCGACGCCAAGGTTTCCCGCGATGTGTTGCACAGCCTGATCCTGGACGGCGCCAACAAGTCGTTCAACCGCATCACCATTGATGGCGATACGTCCACCAATGACTGCTGCATGCTGATCGCCACCGGCCAGGCCAACCTGCCGGAAATCACCGAAGCCAGCGGCCCGCTGTTCGCGGCGTTGAAGCAGGCGGTGTTCGAGGTGTGCATGGACGTGGCCCAGGCCATCGTGCGTGACGGTGAAGGCGCGACCAAGTTCGTGACCGTTGAAGTCAACGGCGGCGGCAACCACCAGGAATGCCTGGATGTCGGCTACACCGTGGCCCACTCGCCGCTGATCAAGACCGCGCTGTTCGCCTCCGACCCGAACTGGGGCCGCATTCTGGCTGCCGTCGGCCGTGCCGGCGTGCCGGACCTGGACGTGAGCAAGATCGACGTGTTCCTGGGTGACGTATGCATCGCCAGCCGTGGCGCCCGTGCCGAGACCTACACCGAAGCCCAGGGTTCGGCGGTGATGCAGCAGGAAGAAATCACTATCCGCATCGAGCTCGGTCGCGGTGAGTGCAGCGAAACCATCTGGACCACCGACCTGTCCCACGAGTACGTGAAGATCAATGCGGAATACCGCACCTGATAGAAGAGGATAAGCGCGGTGAAACGAGTGCATGTAGCAGCAGCGGTGATCCGCGGTGTCGACGGCAGGATCCTGCTGGCGCGCCGTGCCGATACCCAGCATCAGGGCGGCCTGTGGGAGTTTCCCGGTGGCAAGGTGGAGGCCGATGAGTCGGTCGCCACGGCCCTGTCCCGTGAGTTGCAGGAAGAGCTGGGTATTCAGGTCTCCACGGCGCGACCGCTGATCAAGGTGCAACATGACTACCCGGACAAGCAGGTGTTGCTGGATGTCTGGGAAGTCTCGGCCTTTACCGGCGAGCCCCACGGCGCCGAGGGACAACCGCTGGAATGGGTGACCCCGCGCGATCTGCCCCACTATGAGTTCCCGGCCGCCAATGCGCCAATCGTGGCGGCTGCGCGCTTGCCGGCCGACTACTTGATCACGCCGGGCGAGCTGGAAACGCCCACGCTCCTGCGCGGGATCCAGAAGGCTATCGCCGGTGGCATCAAGCTGATTCAGTTGCGGGCGCCCAACGGTTACGACCCCAAATACCGCGATCTTGCGGTAGATGCGGTGGGCCTGTGCGCCGGTAAGGCGCAGTTGATGCTCAAGGGTCCGTTTGAATGGCTCGGGGACTTCCCGGCGGCCGGCTGGCATATGACTTCGGCCCAACTGCGCAAGTATGCGAGCAAGGGCCGGCCGTTGCCGAAGGACCGCTGGTTGGCGGCGTCATGCCATAACGCGGAAGAACTGGCGTTGGCGGAGTTGATGGACGTGGATTTTGTCACGCTGTCGCCGGTGCAGCCGACCCAGACCCATCCCGATGCGCAGCCGTTGGGCTGGGAGCAGGCGGCAGAGTTGATCCGTGGGTTCAGCAAACCGGTGTTTCTATTGGGTGGGGTAGGGCCTGCTGAGCGGGAACAGGCTTGGGAAGCCGGCGCTCAAGGTATCGCAGGGATTCGGGCGTTCTGGCCTGAGGTTTGATGCTGTTCTGAAGGGCCCTATCGGGAGCAAGCCCCCTCCCACATTCGACCGGGTTCCAACTTTGGAATGTGATCAAAGTGTGGGAGGGGGCTTGCCCCCGATGAGGCCCTATCAGTCACCGAATCATCATCAGTGCGGCTTCGCCGCCGCCTGCCACAACACTTCTGCAACACCCTGGCGCCTGGCAATCACCCTTGCCGCCACAAACAGCAAATCCGACAGCCGATTGATATACGCCAACCCCACCCCTTCCAACGGCTCGACAGCATTCAAATGCTGACAGCGCCGTTCGGCACTGCGCGCCAGGCTGCGGCACACATGGGCCTGGGCAATCAGCGCTGAACCACCGGGCAAGATGAAATTCTCCAGGGGCCCGAGCTCTTCGTTCCAGCGATCGATCGCCGCTTCCAGCCGATCCACTTCCGCCGCGTTCAATGCCTTGTACTCCGGCATTGCCAACTCCCCACCCAGATCGAACAATCGATGCTGGCAAGGCGTAAGCACCTCGATCACGTCCTGTAAGCCTGGATGCTGTCCGCCGAGGGCTTCGAGATACGCCAGCAGTAACCCCAACTGGCTATTGAGCGTATCGACCTCGCCGATGGCCTCCACCCGGGGATGGTCCTTGGGCACGCGGCGGCCGTCGCCGAGGCCTGTTTCGCCTTTATCGCCGGTGCGGGTGTAAATCTTCGACAGGCGAAAGCCCATGGTCAGTGCTCCAGTTGGGTGAGTTCGTAAGGTGGCAGTTGGCCCGCCAGGGGCAGGCGCAAGGTGAAGCAGGTGCCTTGGCCGAGGGTGGAATGCACCTCCATCTGGCCCTTGTGGTTGTTGGTGATGATGAAGTACGACACCGACAGCCCAAGCCCGGTGCCCTGGCCGATTTCCTTGGTGGTAAAGAACGGCTCGAAGGTGCGTTTGCGCACGTTTTCGCTCATGCCGATGCCATTGTCTTCCACCTGGATTTCCGCCCACGGTGGGTTAAGGCGCGTGCGCAGGATGATGCGCCCCGGTTCGCTGTCGTCTTCGCGCAGATGAATGGCCTGGGCGGCGTTTTTCAGCAGGTTGAGCAGCACCTGTTCCAGTTCGTTGGCCGTGCCGGGCACGGGGCCCAGTTGCGGGTCGAACTGGCGGATGATCGCCTGGCCCTTGAAATCGAAGCCAATGGCCAGGTCAAAGTCGTTACCGGCGATTTCTACCGCCTGGTCGATCAGCGCCGGCAAGTCGCAAGGCGCCATCTGCCGGTTGCTGCGGCGGCTGAAGCTGAGCATGTGGGTGACGATTTTCGCCGCCCGTGCCCCCGCCTGCTGGATACCGTCGAGCAGTTGCGGCACTTCGCGGCTTTGCAGGTAGCGGTTGACGGTGTCCAGCTCAACCCCCACCTGCTCGGCGTGTTCCAGGTTCTTGGGCAGGTCAGGGGACAGGCGCCGACGAATGTTCTGCACGTTATGCAGGATCGCCCCCAGCGGGTTGTTGATCTCGTGGGCCATGCCGGCGGCAAGTCCGCCGACGGAAAGCATTTTTTCCGACTGCACCATCATCTCTTCCAGTGACAGGCGCTGGGTGATGTCGTCGATACGGATCACTACGCCGCGCCCGGCACCGCCCATCAGCGGGTAGAAGGTCAGGGCGTAATGCTTGGGTTCGTCGTCCTTGACCCAGGTGACGCGCTCGATGCGTTCCACCGTGTGTTGCTCCACCGTGGCCTTGATCTGCGGCAGGTACGGCTTGAGCGGCTGGAAGGCGAGGTAGATCGGTTGATTCAGCGCTTCATCCAGGCGCGTGCCGGACAGAGCCGTGGCTTCCTGATTCCATTGGGTGACGTAGAGCTGTTCGTCCAGGGCGATCAGTGCCGAAGGCATCGAGTCGATGATGCTGTTCAGGTAGTTCTGGAAACCGGTGAGCTTTTTCTCGATCTTGCTGCGTACCTGGACTTCCAGCTCCAGCTTGCGGTTGGTGTGGCGCGTCTCTTCGGCCAGGCCTTGTGCCTGGTCGTAGGCCGCCTGGGAGTCGTCCCGCGCGCGCTTGAGCTGCTGCTCCCGGGCTTCGATGCGCGACAGCATGGTGTTGAAGGCTTCGGCCAGGCTGCCGATTTCGTCGTGGTTGCCTGGGCCGGCGCGCAGGGCGTAGTTCTCTTCGCGGGTGACCTGGCGTGACAGCTCTTCGAGTTCATGGATCGGCCGGGTGATCAGGCGTTTGATTTGCCGGGCGATGATCAACCACAGCAGCACACTGAAAATCAGGATGCCCAGGCTCGCCGTCAATGTGCCGGTATAGAAGGCCACCGGCAGCTCACTGCTGGCCACCAGCAGCAGGTGGCCGGACGGTTGGCCGGGGCGGGGCAGGGTGATGACCTGGTTACTGCGAAATTCGGTCACTCGCCAGGCTTCGATATGCCGGTAGTTGTCCGGGAGGTGCAGGCGATCGCCGTGTTGCATCTGCGCCAGGCGATTGCCTTCGCCGTCGTACAGGGCGGCGGCGCGCAGGGGAGAATAGCTGGTCAGTTCATTGAGCAGCGCATCGGCCTTGGCTGGGGATTCAAGGGCTTCGGCGGCCAGGGCCGGGTTGGACACCAGCCGGCCGATGGCCTGCAAGGCCTGGGGCGCCATGCTTTCCTGGGAGATCCAGTAGGCGGCGCTGATAAAGGTCAGGTTAGCCACCAGCAGGACGGTGGTCAGCAGCACCAGCAGGGCGGCCAGCAGTTTCTGCCCGACCGGTAGGTTTTCTAGACGCTGGCGCAGCGGCATCAGGGTTTTCCCAGGTGATAGACAGGCGGGCAGGGTAGCGCGTGGTTCAGTCGCGGGGCAATCCGCGTGCAAGTAACTGCTCGACCAGGCGCACTTGCAGCTGTTGCACATGGGGCAGGCTCAATTGGTGACGGGCGGCCGCCTGGCAAGCATAGCCCAACAAGTAGCTGATCTCGGTGCGGCGGGCGTTGGCCACGTCCTGGTACATGGAGGAATAATTGGCGGCCGTGGCCTGGATGACCCGTTCCACTTCCTGGTGCAGATCCCGCGCGGCGGCGGGTTGGCCGCAGCATTCCAGCAGTTCGCCAAGTTCGGCACACAGGGTCGCGACTTCACATTGATGGCTCTGCAGTTCGCCGTTGCGGCACTGGTAAAGCACCGTCAGCGGGTTGATCGCGCAATTGAGCGCCAGTTTGCGCCACAGGCGCGTCAGGATGTCGGTACTCCATTCGTGGGGGATGCTCGCAGCGTGCAGGTCATCCAGCCACAGCGGCGGAGTAGGGTGGCTCGCGTCTCCCAGCCAGGTGTAGCCATGGCCGGCGAACACCACGCGCCAGTCACCGTCGCGAAACGCGCCTTCGGTGCTGGAGGCAAAAATGCAGCGCGCCTGGGGCAGTTGCGCGGCCACCGCGTCCTGGCTGCCGAGGCCGTTCTGCAGCAGGATCAGCTCGGCGTCCGGTGCCAGACGGTGTTGCAGTTGTGCGACAGCGCCCTGGGCGTCGTAGGCCTTGCACGCTACCAGCAGGCGATGAATCGGCTCGGGGCTGTCGGGCGTTTCAGCCAACACCGGGTAGGTATGGGCGACGCCGTGTTCCACCAGGGTCAAGCCGGGTGAAGCCCGGTAGCTGGCCAGGCGCCTGGCATCGCGCAGGATCAACCTGACGGGCAAGCCGGCACGAGCCAGGCGGGTGGCCCACAGTGTGCCCAGGCTGCCCGCGCCGAGAATATGCCAGGTGGTCGACATCAGTTTTTGCTCCGTAGGGTCGCTCACAGTGAACGGGACGAAAGAACCGCTATAATGCCCCGGCATTTTAGCTCGGGCGCGCTCCATCTCTACTGAACCCGCCCCTTATATTGGAGAAATCACATGCCTTCGTTCGACGTGGTATCTGAACTGGACAAACACGAAGTCACCAACGCCGTCGAGAACGCCGTCAAGGAGCTGGACCGCCGCTATGACTTGAAAGGCAAGGGCAGCTTCGAATTCAAGGAAAAGGAACTGACCGTCAACCTGACCGCTGAAGCCGATTTCCAGCTGGAAGCGATGATCGAGATACTCAAGTTGTCGCTGGTCAAGCGCAAGATCGACGCGCAGTGCCTTGAAATCAAGGACGCCTACGCCTCCGGCAAGCTGATGAAGCAGGAAGCCGTACTCAAGGAAGGTATCGACAAGGAGCTGGCGAAGAAGATCGTCGCCCATATCAAGGATGCCAAGCTGAAAGTCCAGGCTGCCATCCAGGGTGAGCAGGTTCGTGTCACCGGCAAGAAGCGTGATGACCTGCAGGAGGCCATTGCCGCCCTGCGCGCCAAGACCTTCGACATGCCGCTGCAGTTCAATAACTTCCGCGACTGATGGCACAGTGGGGAACCTGTGGACGTTTTCGGCGTCCCACGCCCCAGAGCCAGCGCCTGCACTTGAGCCCTACGGGGCTCATTTGCGTTTTCAGGCAGTCAGTAAGCCGCACATCTGCCACACAGGAGAAGCTACATGGATTTAAACGCTGAAATGGATCACTTGATCAAGACCTCGCAGTCATGGATCCCGATGATCATGGAATACGGCAGCCGGGTGTTGCTGGCGGTAATCACCCTGGCCATTGGCTGGTGGCTGATCAACGTATTGACCCATCGTGTGGGCCGTCTGCTGGCCATGCGTAACGCGGACCTGGCGCTGCAGCACTTCATCACCAGCCTGGCGAACATTGCGCTGAAAGTCATGCTGATTGTCAGCGTGGCCTCGATGATCGGCGTGGCGACCACCTCGTTCGTCGCCGCCATCGGTGCCGCTACCCTGGCCATCGGCCTGGCGTTGCAAGGCAGCCTGGCCAACTTTGCCGGTGGGGTGCTGATCCTGTTGTTCCGCCCGTTCCGCATTGGTGACTGGATCGAAGCCCAGGGCACTTCCGGGACCGTCGACAGTATCCAGATCTTCCACACCGTGCTGCGCACCGGCGACAACAAGACTGTCATCGTACCCAACGGCATCCTGTCCAACGGCATCATCACCAACACCAACCGTCAGCCGACCCGCAAGGTGGTGTTTGACGTGGGTGTGGACTACGAGGCGGATCTGCAAAAGGCCCGTGAAGTACTGCTGGACCTGGCAAAAGATCCGCGCGTACTGACGGATCCTGCTGCGGTGGCCGTGGTGTCGACCTTGGGCGATAGCTCGATCACGGTTTCCCTGCGCTGCTGGACCAATACCCCGGATTATTGGGATGTAGTGTTCATGCTGAATGAACTGGCGCGTGATCGTTTAAAGGCAGCGGGGATTGATATTCCATTTCCGCAGCGCGTTATTCGAGTGATGCAGGAAGCAGCTCCGAAGTAAGTGAAAGAAGCGCGTTTAACTTGGCCGAAAGGTCAGGTTAAACGTGTCATCTGAATCTCGTTAGTTAGCTTGCTAGTTATTTATTCGCTGAAATAAAACTGCAATAAAAAAGCCGCTCCCTTGTAAACAGGGGAGCGGCTTTTTTGTTTAAGGCCGGGGCCTTAAGTCATCGTTGTAATTGAACCGGCAATTACAAGATGTTCAGCGGGTATTGCGCGATCAGACGCAGTTCGTCGAGGGAACCCGAGTAAACCTGATCAGACGAGCGATAGGTCGCTTGACGTACGCGCAGGCTCAGGTCTTTGGCTGGACCGCTCTGGATCACGTATTTGGCTTCGATATCGCGTTCCCACTCTTTACCATTGTTAGTGGTCGAGGTGTTGGCGCCAGTACCTTTCACATAACGAGTCATGAAGCTCAGGCCTGGGATACCAAAGGTCGCCATGTTCAGGTCATAGCGAGCCTGGTAGGACTTCTCGTCTTCAGCGTTGAAGTCGGAACGGGCGATGGAGTTGGCCAGGAAAATCGTGCCGCCACCGTCTACGCCGTAGCCGTACTGGCCGTCGCCGCTGACCTTCTGTGCTGCCAGGGTGAAGGTGTGAGCGCCAATGGTGTACGCGCCTTGCAGGCTGAACGCACGGTTGTCGAGCTTGGTGGTGCTGTCTTTGTCAGCACGTACCAGGCCGGCGCCGTCGCTCTTGGTGTCGTAGATGTTGAAGTCGACAGCCACGGACTGGTCATCGCTGAGCGCGTGGGTCCAGTTGACGTTGGCGTAGATCTTCTTCCAGTAGTCTTCCACTTTCGAGTAGTAGAGGCTGGTGGTGAACTCTGGGGTCCAGGAGTACACACCGCCGACGAAGTTGGCGTCTCGCAGGCCACGGCTCGAGCCTGGTTCGGAGCTGGCGATACTGTCGCGGTAGGTTTGATCCTGAGCAACGATCGAGGTGAAGTGACCGGCTTCCAGTTTCAGATCTTTGATTTCGTTGCTGGTGATGGAGATGCCTTGCGGCAGTTCCGGCAGCAAACGGCTGTCATCGGAAGCGAACACTGGAGCGGTGGTGTACTGATCACCGATCTTCAGGACCGTATTGGACATACGGAACTTGATGGCTGCGCCGCCTTTGGAGTAGTCATCCTGCGAACGGCCGTCGGAACCCTCTGGGAACAGACCGGTGCCGGCACGGCCTTTGCCGCTGTCCAGCTTGACGCCCAGCAGACCGATCACGTCGACACCGACACCGATGGTGCCTTGGGTGTAACCCGAGCTGAAGAGGCCGTGGAAGCCGAGGCCGGTTTCTTCGATACGGCTTTGTTCTGCACCGTGGTTACGGCGGTCACGGCTGAAATACAGGGCCCGTGTCAGAATGCTGGCTGTACTGTCCTCGATAAAGCCCTTGGAATCGTCCTGGGCGGACGCCATTGCGAACTGCGAGGTGCCTGCTGAAACAGCCAGGGCGATCATGCTCCACTTCATCACGCGCATCGTGATTTGCTCCTTTGGTTTTAGGAAGAGTACTGCCGTCCCACCTGTATTTTTATCTGGGCGGCTCTTTCTTTTTTGTGTCGGCGCAAAGTTATATCACGCAGACTCTATTGACGATACTTACCCATCTTTCCTTTCAGCTTCTTTACGAGGCTGTCGTAAATTGCTAGTTCCATGTCGCAAATTCACAGTCCGAATGTAACGGGACTGACAACTTCAATGCTGTTTTCAAACGCCTTTCAGCGTTTGTCGTCTTCCTTGGTATACATTGAAACGCCACTGTTATTTATCGCGAAACACTCACTTCCCTGCAGGTGCCGTTGTCGACGATAGGGGGGTGAATGCAACAAGCGCGCCCAAATCGGTAACTGAATGTCATTTTTTCGTGAAAAACGTTACGACGTGGTAAAAACCGCATAAGCACGGGCTTTTTACGCCGTTTGGTTTGGGCTTGACGCCCGTGTGTTACCGCTGTTCGGGGGTGCAAAAAAACCTTGCCCGAGAAAAACGTTACCGGTCCACCCCCATGGGTGGGTAGTTGGCGGATCTCTTTGAGGCACAAGTGGGTCATTTTGGTGCATCCCGGTGAGGCCCGAGTTAGCGTAGCTCAATTATTCGCCTGCATCGAAAGGGTGCGGTTTTTTTCTCCGGATGCGCCGGGGCTCTCCCGCATTCGCCGTGAAGCCGCCCGCATTCAAAGGTATGCTGGGCGCCAGAACCTGACCTGCCAAACGGAGTGCCCGTGGTGTTCGCCTTAGACCAACGCCTGCAACAAGACACACTGGTGATCGGGGACTTCCCGTTGTGCCGCCTGCTGCTGTCCGATGACTCGAATTACCCGTGGTTCATCCTGGTGCCGCGCATCAACGGTATCAGCGAAGTGTTTCAGCTGGATGTCGCAGATCAACAGATCCTCTGGAAGGAAACTACGTTGCTGGCGCAGTTACTCAACGAAGGCCTGGGCGCCGACAAGATGAATATCGGTGCGCTGGGCAATGTCGTCAGCCAATTGCACGTGCATGTGATCGTACGCAAGCGTGATGATGCTGCGTGGCCTGCGCCGGTGTGGGGCAAGCATCCGGCCCGGCCGTACACTGACGAACAAGTGGCGGCCATTCGTGTGCGCCTGCGCGCGTTGCTGCCTGCCGACTTTATCTTTACCCAGGGTTGAACCATGGACTTGCAAGACCGCGTTACCGATCTGGAAAGCCGCCTGGCTTTTCAGGACGACACCATCGAGACCCTCAATGACATCCTGGTCGCCCAGCAGCGCGCGGTTGAACGCCTGCAGCTGCAGATGACCGCGCTGCTCAAGCGTCAGGAAGAAATGGGCGGCCAGTTCGAGACGTCCGAAGAAGAGGCGCCGCCACCGCACTATTAATCCGAGTGCAATAAAAAACCGCGACCCAGCCAAGGCTGGATCGCGGTTTTTTTTGCTGCGACGGCTGGAATCAGCGACGCGGCAGGGCAGCGATCACGTCTTCGGCTTGCAGGCCTTTGTCGCGATTCATCACGGAGAACTCCACGCGCTGGCCTTCCACCAGGACGCGATGGCCTTCGCCACGGATAGCCCGGAAGTGGACGAAGATGTCGTCGCCCGAATCGCGGGAAATAAAGCCGAAGCCTTTGGAGGTGTTGAACCACTTGACGGTACCGGTATCCCGATTGGTCATGTCGTAGTTTTGCGACGCGGCCGCCGGGGACGAACGGTAGAAGCTGATGGCCAGGTGAAGAACGATAGCGACCACAGCAATCACCAGGCTGAGCAGGATGGCCGGATGGCCGCCCACTTCAGGCATAGGTGCCAGGAGGGTGAGGGTTTGTACGACAACGGTCAGTACCAGCAGTGCGCTGACCAGGTTTTGCAGTTGATGACGTGTGCCTTTGTTCCAGTAAGGGATTACGGGAGCGAGCGTCAGGTTAAGAAGGCCGAACAAGGCCAGGTACAGAGCGTCGTGTTGTTGCAGGTAGGGCAGGCTTTCAGGCTGCAGGCTCGGGATAAAGGACAGCAGCAACGCTGCAACGCCCGTTAGCAGGTGGACGATTTTCAACATTTTGATTAACTCACGTTAAGACGGATCACAAGGAAGAGCTGACTGGCACGGTTCGCTTCTGAACAATGGGAGGCGTTGGGCACGTGCGCGGGTATCAGCCTATGCCGCTTGCCGTGGAAATTAACGACGGCGACACGCTGCCTATTTAACAGCAAAGGCCGTGCCTACTCAAATCGAGCATTTTCCGCGGTTGAAAGGGGCGTGGCATTTCTGCGTGAAACGCTTGTCCTAGACATGTGCAGGTGTTTCTGGCGGCCTTAAAGGAAATTTCCGACGTGTCCAAAGGCTTGTACTGCACGGGCTGAAAGGTCGTGCAGGGGCGATTTGTCGCATGTCGCCCGAGGGTGTCGGGCTGCGTCTACGCGGCGCTCTTGCTAGAGTGGTCGTGCACCTGATCAATGAATGCTTGTCAATTGAAGGGGATAAACATGGCAATCGATATCGGTATCAGTGAAGAAGATCGTAAATCCATCGTCGATGGGCTTTCACGACTGCTCTCCGATACCTATGTACTGTACCTGAAGACCCACAACTTCCATTGGAACGTCACGGGCCCCATGTTCCGTACGCTGCACCTGATGTTCGAAGAGCAGTACAACGAGCTGGCGCTGGCGGTGGACGCCATAGCCGAGCGTATCCGTGCCCTGGGTTTCCCGGCACCGGGCGCCTATTCGATCTACGCCCGTCTTTCCTCCATCAAGGAAGAAGAGGGAGTTCCCAGCGCAGAAGAGATGATCAAGCAACTGGTGGCGGGCCAGGAGGCGGTCACGCGTACCGCACGCGGTATTTTCCCGTTGCTCGACAAGGTCAGCGATGAGCCGACCGCGGACCTGCTGACCCAGCGCATGCAGGTTCACGAGAAAACCGCGTGGATGCTGCGCTCCCTGCTCGAAAACCAGTAACCGTCACCCACAGTGGCGCCGTTGTGGCGCCACTTGCTTGTTTCCACGCATTTCCTGGCGTTGTCCTACGCCTATCAACGCCCCGTCTTCTGGCTGCCTGCTTCGTCCTGCTGTCTTATAGGGCCACTGTCCAATGGGAGAACCCATGGGCTGTTGTTTGGCAATGGAGTGTCAGGTGTATGTCACGTGGAGTGGATGTGGGAGTGATGGAAACCGGTGGTTTCCACAAGATAAGCGTCGACCCCTTCGCCAAGGGGTTCGATATGGGGCTGGCCAAGCCATTGTCCCGATCGGTAAGGCTCAATGGGTTTTCCACTTGTCTTCGGCTTGAGCAGATCTATTGGAATATCCTCACGGAAATAGCCAGGATCAATGCCTGCTCTGTCAGCGCATTGCTGTCCTATGTCGATCGGGAAGTGCACTTGCGGTATGGAGGAGTGAAGAACTTCAGTGGGTTGGTCAGGGTAGTGTGTGTGGTTCATCTGTTAAAGGGCCGTGCTGTCTCGCCAAGCCCTGAGTAATCGGCAGGCCTCGGGGCTGGTCCGCTGTCGAGGTGGGCCTGCCCCGGGCAGAAAGCCGGCTGCGCTGCCTTGATTTACCAGATATAATCCCGCGCTTTGCTGCTGCCGGGGCTTTCTCCCTCTGCTCTCTATCAAGAGCGGGCGCGGCACAGTAACGATCGACCGCCGAGACATCGCCATGCCCATGTACGACTATCAATGTGCTTCCTGTGGACATCAGTTGGAAGCCATCCAGAAGATCAGCGCAGCGCCGCTGGTCGATTGCCCGGCCTGCCAGGCACCCGAGCTCAAGAAGATGTTGTCCATGCCGGGCTTCCGCCTGAGCGGCAGCGGCTGGTACGAGACCGATTTCAAGACCGGTTCGAAGAAGAACCTTGCGGGCGGCGACAAAGCAGACTGAGTTGAACTCCATGCGCAGGCTCCTGCATTATCCGTCCCCTGCTTTAATGTACGGTGACGAGGCAGGCCTCCACCGAATTTCGAATTACGAGAAGTGAAACCACTACCATGATGCGCAGCCACTATTGCGGCCAACTGAACGAGACCCTGGATGGTCAGGAAATCACCCTTTGCGGATGGGTTCACCGTCGCCGCGACCACGGCGGGGTGATCTTCCTCGATATCCGTGATCGTGATGGCCTGGCCCAGGTGGTGTTCGATCCGGACCGCGCCGAAAGCTTCGCCGCTGCTGACCGTGTGCGCAGCGAGTACGTCGTGAAGATCACCGGCAAGGTTCGCCTGCGTCCTGCCGGTGCCGTGAACGCGAACATGGCGTCCGGTGCGATCGAAGTGCTGGGCTACGAGCTGGAAGTACTCAACGAATCGGAAACCCCGCCGTTCCCGCTGAACGAATACTCCGACGTCGGCGAAGAAACCCGCCTGCGCTACCGTTTCCTGGACCTGCGTCGTCCGGAAATGGCCGAGAAGCTGCGCCTGCGTTCGCGCATGACCACCAGCATCCGCCGCTTCCTCGACGAGAACGGCTTCCTTGACGTCGAAACGCCTATCCTGACCCGGGCCACCCCGGAAGGCGCGCGTGACTACCTGGTGCCTAGCCGTACCCACGCCGGCAGTTTCTTCGCCTTGCCGCAGTCGCCGCAGCTGTTCAAGCAGCTGCTGATGGTGGCCGGTTTCGACCGTTACTACCAGATCGCCAAGTGCTTCCGCGACGAAGACCTGCGCGCCGACCGCCAGCCGGAATTCACCCAGATCGACATCGAGACCAGCTTCCTCGATGAGAAAGAGATCATGGGCATCACCGAGCAGATGATCCGCAACCTGTTCAAGGAAGTACTGGACCTGGAGTTCGGCGAATTCCCGCACATGACCTTCGAAGAGGCCATGCGCCGCTACGGTTCGGACAAGCCCGACCTGCGTAACCCGCTGGAACTGGTGGACGTGGCCGACCAGCTCACCGAAGTTGATTTCAAGGTGTTCAGCGGCCCGGCCAACGACCCGAAATGCCGCATCGCCGCCCTGCGCGTGCCTGGCGGCGCGAGCATGCCGCGCAAGCAGATCGACGACTACACCAAGTTCGTCGGCATCTACGGTGCCAAGGGCCTGGCGTACATCAAGGTCAACGAGCGCGCCAAGGGTGTTGAAGGCCTGCAGTCGCCAATCGTGAAGAACATCCCGGAAGCCAACCTCAATGTGATCCTGGATCGCGTGGGCGCGGTCGACGGCGACATCGTGTTCTTCGGCGCCGACAAAGCCAAGATCGTCAGCGAAGCCCTGGGCGCGCTGCGGATCAAGCTGGGCCACGACCTGGACCTGCTGACCTGCAAGTGGGCACCGATGTGGGTCGTCGACTTCCCGATGTTCGAAGAGAATGATGACGGTAGCTTCAGCGCCTTGCACCACCCGTTCACCGCGCCGAAGTGCTCGCCCGAAGAGCTGGAAGCCAACCCGGCAGGCGCGCTGTCCCGCGCGTATGACATGGTGTTGAACGGTACTGAGCTGGGTGGCGGTTCGATCCGTATCCACCGCAAAGAGATGCAACAAGCGGTCTTCCGCCTGCTGGGCATCAACGAAGCGGAACAGGAAGAGAAGTTCGGTTTCCTGCTCGACGCCCTGAAATACGGCGCGCCACCCCACGGTGGCCTGGCTTTCGGCCTCGACCGCCTGGTGATGCTGATGACCGGCGCCCAGTCGATCCGTGAAGTGATCGCCTTCCCGAAAACCCAGAGTGCTGCGGACGTCATGACCCAGGCTCCGGGTGTGGTGGATGCCAAGGCATTGCGCGAGCTGCATATTCGCCTGCGCGAGACGCCGAAGGCTGAGTAAGGCTGCTGCGTGAAAGCGCACTGAGGTTTACGCAGTCTAAAAAGGCGCATCTTCGGATGCGCCTTTGCGTTACAAGGGTTGTATCCCACCCCGGGTGGGGTTGATAAGGTTTCTAGAGAATTTCGGAGTTGTGTTATGGCTGGCCATTCCAAGTGGGCGAACATCAAGCACCGCAAAGAGCGTCAGGATGCCAAGAAAGGCAAGATCTTCACCAAGTGGATCCGTGAGCTGACGGTCGCTGCCCGCCAGGGTGGTGGTGACCCGGGCTCCAACCCGCGTCTGCGCCTGGCCCTGGACAAGGCCCTCGGCGCCAACATGAGTCGTGACATTATCGACCGTGCCGTGGCCCGTGGGGCCGGCGCTGCCGACACCGACGACATGGTCGAGTTGACCTACGAAGGCTACGGCCCGGGTGGCGTGGCGGTGATGGTCGAATGCATGACCGATAACCGCAACCGTACTGCCGCCGCCGTGCGTCATGCGTTCAGCAAGTGTGGCGGCAACCTGGGGACTGACGGTTCGGTGGCCTACCTGTTCGAACGCAAGGGGCAGATCTCCTTCGCGCCGGGTGTGGATGAAGATGCACTGATGGAAGCGGCGATGGAGGCGGATGCCGACGACGTGGTGACCAATGAAGATGGCTCCATCGACGTGTTTACCTCGTTCGCCGGTTTCTACGCCGTGCGTAACGCCCTGGAAGCGGCCGGTTTCAAAGGCTCCGACGCCGAGATTGTGATGCTGCCGACCACCAGTGCCGAGCTGGACCTGGACGGTGCGCAGAAAGTGCTGAAGATGCTCGATATGCTCGAAGACCTGGATGATGTACAAAACGTGTATTCCAACGCCGACATCCCGGAATCCGTGGCCGAACAGCTAGGCTGAAGAATGAAGTAGATCCAAATGTGGGAGGGGGCTTGCTCCCGATGGCGGTGTATCAGTCAGCCTATGTCTAACTGGACGATCGCCATCGGGAGCAAGCCCCCTCCCACATTAGAACTACGGTGTATCAAAAAATGTGTTTATCCGACCTGCAGGCGTTATGACTTTAATCCTAGGTATCGACCCCGGTTCGCGCATCACCGGTTTTGGTGTGGTGCAACACACCCCGCGCGGCTGCGTCTACGTCGCTTCGGGCTGTATCCGTACCGGCGCAGGCGAGTTGGCTGAGCGCCTGCAGATCGTCTATCGCGGCGTGCGTGAAGTGATCCAGACCTACGGACCGGTGACCATGGGCATCGAAAAGGTGTTCATGGCAAAAAACGCAGATTCGGCGTTGAAGCTCGGCCAGGCTCGTGGCGCCGCCATCGTCGCCGGCGCCGAGGAGGGCATGGAGATCGCCGAGTACACCGCGACCCAGGTCAAGCAGTCCGTGGTCGGCACCGGCGCGGCCAATAAAGAGCAGGTGCAGATGATGGTCATGCACATGCTCAAGCTCACCTCAAAGCCGCAGATCGATGCCTCCGACGCCCTGGCCATTGCCATTTGCCATGCACACACGCGCTCCAGCCTGCTGCCTCACGGCCTGGGCACGGCACGCAGTCGTGGCGGGCGCCTGCGTCTCTGATAGCATCAGCGCAATCGTTATTTCCGGTCAGGCCTCGCTCTGACCCCAAGCTTTAAGGATCTGAACCGTGATTGGACGCTTGCGCGGCACCCTGGCTGAGAAACAGCCGCCGCACCTGATTCTGGATGTAAACGGGCTGGGGTATGAGCTGGAAGTGCCCATGACCACCCTGTACCGCCTGCCGTCGGTCGGTGAACCCATAACGCTGCATACCCATCTGGTGGTGCGCGAAGATGCGCAACTACTCTATGGTTTCATTGGCAAGCGTGACCGCGACTTCTTCCGCGAGTTGATTCGCCTCAATGGCGTGGGGCCTAAATTGGCCCTGGCGTTGATGTCGAGCCTGGAAGTGGATGAGCTGGTACGTGCCGTGTCGGCCCAGGACACCTCGGCGCTGACCAAGGTACCGGGCGTGGGCAAGAAAACCGCCGAGCGCCTGCTGGTAGAACTCAAGGACCGCTTCAAGGCCTGGGAAGTGGTGCCGAGCATGTTCGCCCTGGTGCCGAACCAGCCGGACATGCCGGCGGGCCAGGTCGCGAGTGCTGAAAGCGACGCCGTCAGTGCGCTGATCTCCCTGGGCTACAAACCCCAGGAGGCCAGCAAGGCCGTCTCGGCCATCAAGGACAAGAACCTGAGCAGCGAAGACATGATCCGCCGAGCCCTGAAGGGAATGATTTAAGTGATTGAAGCTGATCGTCTGATCGCGGCCACCGGGCCTCGTGATCGTGAAGAAGTCCAGGACCGCGCCATCCGCCCCCTTAGCCTTGCCGACTACATCGGCCAGCCCACCGTGCGCGAGCAGATGGAGTTGTTTATTCAGGCCGCGCGCGGGCGCAGTGAGTCCTTGGACCATACCTTGATCTTCGGCCCGCCGGGGCTGGGTAAAACCACCCTGGCCAACATCATTGCCCAGGAAATGGGTGTGTCGATCAAGTCCACCTCCGGCCCGGTGCTGGAGCGGCCAGGTGATTTGGCGGCGTTGCTCACCAACCTCGAGCCCCATGATGTGCTGTTCATCGACGAGATCCACCGGCTCTCGCCAATCGTCGAGGAAGTCCTGTACCCGGCGATGGAAGATTTCCAGCTCGACATCATGATCGGCGAAGGCCCGGCGGCGCGCTCGATCAAGCTCGACCTGCCACCGTTTACGCTGGTGGGCGCGACCACGCGCGCGGGCATGTTGACCAACCCGCTGCGAGACCGTTTCGGCATTGTTCAACGTCTTGAGTTCTACAGCACCGCCGATCTGGCGACCATCGTCAGCCGTTCGGCCAGTATTCTCGGCTTGCCCCTGGACCCGGAAGGCGCGTTCGAAATTGCCCGTCGGGCCCGGGGCACGCCACGGATTGCCAACCGCCTGCTGCGTCGCGTGCGTGACTTTGCCGAAGTCCGGGCCAAGGGGCATATCACCAAGGCCGTGGCGGACCTGGCCCTGAACCTGCTGGATGTGGACGAGCACGGCTTCGATCATCAGGATCGACGCCTGCTCTTGACCATGATCGAGAAGTTCGACGGCGGTCCGGTAGGTGTCGACAGCCTGGCGGCGGCCATCAGTGAAGAGCGCCATACCATCGAGGATGTGCTGGAGCCGTACCTGATCCAGCAGGGCTATATCATGCGCACGCCAAGGGGGCGGGTGGTGACGCGCCATGCCTATCTGCACTTCGGGTTAAACATTCCGTCACGATTGGGTGAGATGCCCGTGGTAGACGAATTCCTTGATGCAGTGGACGATTAAAAGCTTCACGCCAGTCGATTTATTCGATGTTTGTGCTGTCCTAGTGGCTGGCGTCGTCATTCAGTCACTGGATATGTTTTTCGAGAATGAAAAAACAGTTGCCCCAGCGGATTGGCAACCTGAGGAGTAAGCACTAGAGTATGCGCGCGCAAAACGGGGATCAGTCGTTCGCACATCGCTGTCGCGTTTATTACGAGGACACCGATGCCGGCGGCATCGTGTATTACGTCAATTATCTCAAGTTCATGGAGCGGGCTCGTACCGAGCGGCTACGGGAGCTGGGCTTTGCCCAATCCCAGCTGGCAGGGGAGGAACTGTTATTCGTCGTGCATTCCAGCGAGGCGCGCTACCACGCACCGGCGCGACTGGACGACGAGTTGCTGGTCAGCGCTGAAGTAATCGAATTGAACCGTGCCAGCCTGCGTTTCAAGCAGCAGGTCAGGCGGGCAACGGATGCAACGCTGCTCTGTGAGGGGCAGTTCCTGGTGGCGTGTGTGCGCACCAACAGTTTGAAACCTCGGGCCATTCCCGAAACTCTACGTGCGGCCTTTGCCGCCGTGAGCGGCGCGGGTAAACAATCAAAGCAGGAGATTTAGCGTGGAACCTACCGTCGTCGACCATTCCTCCATGTGGAGCCTGGTCAGCAATGCCAGTGTCGTGGTTCAACTGGTGATGCTGACCCTGGTAGCCGCATCGGTTACCTCTTGGGTCATGATTTTTCAGCGCAGCAACCTGCTGCGTGCCGGTCGACGTGCCCTGGAGAGCTTTGAAGAGCGCTTCTGGTCGGGTATCGACCTGTCCAAGCTGTACCGCCAGGCCGGCAGCAACCCGGACCCGGACTCGGGCGTCGAGCAGATCTTCCGCGCCGGCTTCAAGGAATTCTCGCGCCTGCGCCAGCAGCCGGGTGTTGATCCGGAAGCGGTCATGGAAGGCGTGGCCCGTGCCATGCGCGTCGCCATTTCCCGTGAAGAAGAGAAGCTGGAGCAGAGCCTGCCGTTCCTCGCTACCGTCGGTTCCGTCAGCCCGTACATCGGCCTGTTCGGTACCGTGTGGGGGATCATGAACTCGTTCCGCGGCCTGGCCCAGGCCCAGCAAGCGACCCTGGCCACCGTGGCCCCGGGTATTGCCGAAGCCCTGATCGCCACCGCGATCGGCCTGTTCGCCGCTATCCCCGCAGTAATTGCCTACAACCGCTTTGCTGCCACCAGCGAAACGTTGATCGGCCGTTACTACACCTTCGCCGATGAGTTCCAGGCGATCCTGCACCGTAAAGTGCACACCAGCGAAGAATAAGCAGGTAATTCCCAATGGCTTTAATCGCTCGAGCTCGCAAAAAGCGCAAGCCGGTCGCCGAGATGAACGTAGTGCCCTACATCGACGTGATGCTGGTGCTGCTGGTGATCTTCATGGTGACCGCGCCGATGCTCAACCAGGGCGTGAAGGTTGATCTGCCCAAGGTTTCCAGTGAAGCCTTGCCGCAGGACAACAACACTCAGGTCCTGACCATTTCGATCAAGGCTGACAAGACCTATTACTGGAACCTTGGCAGCGAAGTCGACACGCAGAAACAGCAGGACAAGGCCTTGACCCTGCCGGCGATGACCGATGCGGTGACCAAGATCATTCGCTCCGGCAACGAAGGCGGCAAGCACACCCAGGTGTTCATCCGCGGCGACAAGTCGGTCGACTACGGTTCCGTCATGGGCGCCATGGGCGGGCTGCAGAAGGCCGGCGTCGGTAACGTTGGCTTGATTACCGAGGCGCCCTGATGCACCAACAGCGAGAGCCGTCCGCCTCGGAAAGCTTCTTCTGGCCTAGCGTCTGGGCAATTGCCCTGCACGTCCTGGTCTTTGGCATGCTGTTCGTCAGCTTTGCCATGACCCCGGACCTGCCGCCAGCCAAGCCGATCGTGCAGGCGACCCTGTATCAGCTGAAATCGAAAAGCCAGGCCACCACCCAGACCAATCAGAAGATTGCGGGTGAGGCCCAGAAGTCGGCTGCGCGCCAGACTGAAGTCGAACAGATGGAACAGAAGAAGGTCGAGCAGGAAGCGGTGAAGGCTGCTGCGGAACAAAAGAAAGAAGAGGCGGCTCAAAAGGCCGAGGAATCGAAAAAGGCTGACGAAGCCAAGAAGGCCGACGAGGCGAAAAAGGCTGATGAAGCCAAGAAAGCCGAGAAAGCTGCCGAAGCTAAAAAAGCTGAAGAGAAACAATTGGCTGATATAGCCAAGAAGAAATCTGAAGAAGAAGCCAAGAAGGCTGCCGAAGAAGAGGCCAAGAAAAAGGCCGCTGAAGACGCCAAGAAGAAAATAGTCGAAGACGCGAAGAAGAAAGCCGCCGAAGACGCCAAGAAAAAAGCTGAAGCAGACGAGGCGAAGAAGAAAATCGCCGACGACGCGAAGAAGAAAGCTGCCGCCGATGCCAGCAAGAAAAAGGCCCAGGAAGCAGCGCGTAAATCCGCCGAAGAGAAAAAGGCCCAGGCCTTGGCAGATTTGCTCTCCGACACGCCGCAGCGTCAGCAAGCCTTGGCCGATGAACGTGGCGATGAAGTCGCGGGCAGTTTCGACGACCTGATTCGGGCGCGGGCAGCAGAAGGCTGGACACGTCCACCTTCGGCACGCAAAGGCATGACAGTAGTGCTGCAGATCGGCATGTTGCCGGACGGTACGGTGACTTCGGTCAGCGTGGCCAAGTCCAGTGGTGACGGTTCGTTCGACAGTTCGGCGGTTGCCGCGGTCAAGAATATTGGCCGGTTGACCGAGATGCAGGGAATGAAACCAAGCGACTTCGCTCCCTATCGTTCATTCAAGATGACATTCACACCTGAGGATCTAGCCTTGTGAGAAACCTTCTTCGAGGAATGCTTGTCGTTATTTGCTGTATGGCAGGGATAGCGGCGGCGGATGAAAAGAACATCCTGGTCACCAGCGGCAGCGATCGGGCTACCCCGATCGCGGTAGTGCCGTTTGGCTGGCAGGGCGGCAGCGTGCTGCCGGACGACATGGCCCAGATCGTCAGCGACGACCTGCGCAACTCCGGTTACTACGCACCGATTCCGAAAGGCAACATGATCAGCCAGCCGACCCAGGCCAGCGAAGTCATCTTCCGTGATTGGAAAGCGGTGGGCGCGCAGTACCTGATGGTCGGCAGCATCACGCCGGCCGGCGGTCGCCTGCAGATCCAGTACACCTTGTTCAACGTGGCCACCGAGCAGCAGGTCCTGACCGGCAGCGTATCGGGTACCGCCGAACAACTGCGCGACATGGCCCACTACATCTCGGACCAGTCGTTTGAAAAGCTCACCGGTATCAAGGGCGCGTTCTCGACACGCCTGCTTTATGTAACGGCCGAGCGTTTCTCCGTAGACAACACTCGCTACACCCTGCAGCGTTCGGACTACGATGGTGCGCGGGCAGTGACCTTGCTGCAGTCCCGTGAGCCAATCCTGTCGCCGCGGTTCGCGCCGGACGGCAAGCGTATTGCCTACGTGTCTTTCGAACAGAAGCGTCCGCGTATCTTCGTCCAGCACATCGATACTGGCCGTCGTGAGCAGATCACCAACTTCGAAGGCCTCAACGGTGCACCGGCCTGGTCGCCGGATGGTTCGCGCCTGGCATTCGTACTGTCCAAGGACGGCAACCCGGACATCTACGTGATGAACATGGCTTCGCGTCAGATCAGCCGTGTGACCAGCGGTCCTGGTATCAACACCGAACCGTTCTGGGGCAAGGATGGTTCGACCATCTACTTCACCTCGGACCGCGGCGGCAAGCCACAGATCTACAAGACCAGCGTTGGCGGTGGGGGCGCGGAACGCGTGACCTTTATCGGTAACTACAACGCCAATCCTAAGCTTTCGGCTGATGAAAAGACGTTGGTGATGATTCACCGTCAGGATGGTTTCACTAATTTCCGGGTTGCGGCCCAGGATTTGCAGCGTGGAACGGTAAAAATCCTCACAGATACCAACCTTGATGAGTCAGCTACTGTTGCGCCCAACGGCACCATGGTAATCTACGCCACCCGCCAGCAGGGCCGGGGAGTCTTGATGCTCGTGTCCATTAATGGACGCGTAAGGCTCCCGCTTCCTACCGCACAAGGCGAAGTCAGAGAACCGTCCTGGTCCCCTTACCTGAACTGACGCGGCGCTACAAAAAGAAGTACTTAACACACTGGGGTTCATTAGGAGTTTCACGATGGAAATGCTGAAGTTTGGTAAGTTTGCTGCTCTGGCTCTGGCTCTGTCCGTAGCCGTTGGTTGCTCGTCTAAAGGCGGCGACAATGCCGGTGAAGGCGCAGCTGTTGATCCAAACGCTGGTTACGGCGCTAACACTGGTGCAGTTGACGGCTCCCTGAGCGAAGAAGCTGCTCTGCGCGCTATCACCACTTTCTACTTCGAATACGACAGTTCGGACCTGAAGCCAGAAGCCATGCGCGCTCTGGACGTTCACGCGAAGGACCTGAAAGCTAACGGCGCTCGCGTTGTTCTGGAAGGTAACACTGACGAACGTGGTACTCGTGAGTACAACATGGCACTGGGCGAGCGTCGTGCGAAAGCCGTTCAGCGCTACCTGGTACTGCAAGGTGTTGCTCCAGGCCAACTGGAACTGGTTTCCTACGGTAAAGAGCGTCCAGTTGCTACTGGCCACGACGAGCAGTCCTGGGCTCAAAACCGTCGCGTCGAACTGCGTAAGTAATTCGTCATGCGAACGTGCCGTCGTGCTCTAACTGTATTGGCTCTCAGCCTCGCCCCGCTTGCGGTGTGGGCTGCGGTTCCTGTGGAAGACAGCAACTCTGGCTATAACAATAGCGGGAGCAGCTATCCGCCAGCGGGTTATGGCACGAACGGCGCCTATGCTGGGGGGGCGGCTACGTCCGCTCCCTCGGCACAGGGCGAACTGTTCAACCAGCTGCAACGCATGCAGGATCAATTGGCGCAGCAACAAGGCACCATTGAAGTTCTGCAAAATGAGGTGCGTCAGCTGAAGCAGGAAGGCCTGGAGCGTTACCAGGATCTTGATCGACGTATAGGAGCCGGTGTTACACCTGCCGCTACTCCTGATAATTCTTCTGCCGGTGGCGCGCCCAGCGCGGCTATCGGTGGTGCAGCAGCAGGGGCCGCCGCTGCGAGCCAAGCCCCTGCCGCCAGCAGTGAACCGGGTGATCCGGCGAAGGAAAAGCTGTATTACGATGCAGCCTTCGACCTGATCAAGGCCAAGGATTTCGATAAGGCCAGCAAAGCCTTTACCGCCTTCCTGGGCCGCTACCCAAACAGCCAGTACGCGGGCAATGCCCAATACTGGTTGGGCGAGGTGAATCTGGCAAAGGGTGATCTGCAGGGGGCGGGCCAGGCATTTGCCAAGGTCAGTCAACTGTACCCCAAGCACGCCAAGGTGCCCGACTCGCTGTATAAACTCGCTGACGTAGAACGCCGCCTGGGTCATACCGACAAGGTCAAAGGCATTCTGCAGCAGGTCGTAGCCCAGTATCCGGGTACCTCCGCTGCACAGTTGGCCCAACGGGATCTGCAACGCTTGTAAGCGATGCAGCCGTTTAGAAGAAACCCGCGCCTGGCGCGGGTTTTTTCGTTAGAATCCACGCCCTTTTATGACACACGCTTCCTGGGGCCTACGCGTTGGCGGGGTTCCTTGAAGTGCCTGACGGAGGCGGACAGCCTGTTTAGCTGTTACGCCCGTGGCGACTATGCAAGACACATTACGCATCACCGAAGTTTTTTACTCGTTACAGGGTGAAACGCGAACCGCTGGCCTGCCCACGGTTTTTGTGCGCCTGACCGGTTGCCCCTTGCGTTGCCAATACTGTGACAGCGCCTACGCCTTCAGTGGCGGCACCGTGCGCACCCTCGAAGACATCCTGGAACAGGTTGCCGGCTACCGGCCCCGCTACGTCTGTGTAACGGGTGGCGAGCCCCTGGCCCAGCCCAACGCCATCCCCTTGCTCAAACAGCTGTGTGATGCCGGTTACGAGGTCTCCCTGGAAACCAGCGGGGCCCTGGATATTTCCGCTGTAGACCCGCGTGTCAGCCGAGTGGTTGACCTCAAGACGCCGGGCTCCAAGGAAGTGCATCGCAACCGCTACGAGAACATCGAACTGCTGACGCCCAACGATCAGGTCAAGTTCGTGATTTGTTCCCGTGAAGACTACGACTGGGCCAATTCCAAGCTGATCCAGTACGGCCTTGACCGCCGTGCCGGTGAGGTGTTGTTCTCTCCCAGCCACCACGACCTGAACGCGCGCGATCTGGCCGACTGGGTGGTTGCCGATAACCTGCCCGTACGCCTGCAATTGCAGCTGCATAAATATCTGTGGAACGACGAACCGGGGCGCTGAGATGACTGATCAAAAGCGCGCGGTCATCCTGCTGTCCGGTGGCCTCGACTCCGCGACGTTAGTGGCCATGGTTCGCGCCGAAGGTTACAGCTGTTACACCATGAGCTTCGACTACGGCCAGCGTCACCGCGCCGAGCTGGAGGCCGCCGCCCGTGTTGCCCAAGACCTGGGCGTGGTCGAACACAAGGTGATTGGCCTGAACCTCGACGGCATGGGTGGCTCGGCCTTGACCGACAGCACTATCGACGTCCCGGAGGCCCCCACCCAAGGCATCCCGGTCACCTACGTACCGGCACGCAACACCGTGTTCCTGTCCCTGGCCCTGGGCTGGGCGGAGGTTCTGAATGCGCGGGACATCTTCATCGGGGTTAATGCCCTTGATTACAACGGCTACCCGGACTGCCGCCCGGAATACGTCGAGTCGTTCGAACGCATGGCCAATTTGGCGACAAAAGCCGGGGTAGAAGGGCAGGGTTTCCGGATCCAGGCACCGCTGCAAAACCTGAGCAAGGCCGCTATCGTGAAGGTTGGCGTAGGACTCGGTGTCAATTACTCGCTGACAGTTTCCTGCTATCAGGCAGACGATGACGGCCGTGCCTGTGGGAAATGCGACAGCTGCCGACTGCGTGCAGAGGGCTTCCAAATGGCCGGAATTACGGACCCGACGCGTTATTTCTGATTTATTTCAAATAAGGTGTTGAATAATCCTTAGAAATCAGTATTATACGCGCCACCACACAGCGGGTCGTTAGCTCAGTTGGTAGAGCAGTTGGCTTTTAACCAATTGGTCGTAGGTTCGAATCCCACACGACCCACCATTTTTGGCGGTTTAGAAAATCCGGAAGGCCCACGCAAGTGAGGATTTCCGGGTTTTTTTTTGCCCGCGATTTGGTGCTTACCTGCCGGTGCGCAATGCACCCAAGCTATACCAGCATTTGGCAAACCTCCCTGTTGACTCTCCTGTTACGGGCACACCCTATCCTGCCCGCTCGACTTTTCAGGATGAAGTGATGATGAGCAAGCGAGTACTGGTGATTCTGGGGCACCCCTCAACCGACAGTTTCTGTGGGGCATTGACCGACACCTATGTGAAGGCGGCCACGGAGGCCGGGCACGATGTGCGTCTGTTACGCCTGGATGCTCTGCGGTTTGATCCAGTGCTGCACGATGGCTACAAACAGGTTCAGTTGCTGGAGCCCGATCTGCTCAAGGCCCAGGCCGATATCACCTGGGCTGAGCACCTGGCGTTTGTCTATCCCATCTGGTGGGGCGGAATTCCGGCCCTGATGAAAGGCTTCTTCGATCGGATATTCCTTCCCGGCTTTGCCTTCAAGTACCGCGAAGGCAAAGCCTTTCCCGACAAGCTTTTGAAGGGGCGCACGGCTCACCTGCTGGTCACGATGGATACCCCGCCGTGGTACTACAAGTGGGTCTACCGCATGCCGGGCCTGCACCAGATGCGCAAGACCACCCTGGAGTTCTGCGGCATCAAACCATTGAAGACCCTTACGTTCGGGCCGATCCTCGGTTCCGGCGACTCCCAGCGCGAAGCCTGGCTCAAGCAAGCCCAGGCTATCGCTTGCCGCTGACATAGCCGTTGCACAGCATCGCCTTGCAGCAGGCGATGCCGGCTTTATCCCTGCCAAGTACACTGCCTTTTGCCACCTTCGGGTTTCCGACCCCGTAGACATGTGTGAAGATGCGGCGCGCCAAAGTGCTCTCCCCACTCTTGTGCCAAAAAAGGACTTTTCATGTATATCGGCAAAGCCGCCCAGCTATCGGGCACTACCGTCAAGACGATCCGCCACTATGAAGACATTGGCTTGCTGCCGCCGCCTGTACGCGAAGGTAAGTATCGGGTCTATAACCAGCAAGGCGTTGAGCTGTTGACGTTCATCAAGTGTGCTCAGCAGCTGGGTTTCAAGCTTAAGGAAATGCAGGCGATTCTTCAGGACCACCGGGGCCTGGAGCTGCCGTGGGATTTGGGCAACCAGGCCATTGCCGATAAAAAGCTCGAGCTGAAAGCCCAGATCGAAGGGCTGCAAAACATCTACGACGGTCTTGAACAGTTCGAAAGCAACCTCAAGGACGCCCGGTACCAATGCCAGTTTGAGCCTCTTTCCAAAACGGTCTGAACGAACTTGCTGCATGAACTCTGCCCGCTGACGGCTATGTGCTTGAGGTGATTTCTGAAGGCGGGGGAGACCCAAGGTACTATTGCGGTTTTTTAATCGACAGGCGCACGCGTCAAAGCCAGATTAGGCTTTTGAAACCATTGGATATTCTGTAGCCTTGCGCAGCTTCACCTTTACCCGTGCTTGATGAACACAATCACTTCGTCCGGCGGCGCCCGAAGGGCTCCAGAGCCGGTGGTACACTCGACTTTCGCGCTACTGCGCCTGCAGGTCTTGCGAACATGACGCACATTTCCGAACGCCTACTGGTTCAAGCCCACCTCGACGCCAAGCAGCCCAAGGCCCTCAGCGCCGAGGAAGAGGCGAGCCTGCGTGCCGCCATTGCTGCCGAGCTCAAGGCTCAGGACGCGGTGCTGGTTGCCCACTTCTATTGCGATCCTGTGATCCAGGCCCTGGCCGAAGAAACCGGCGGCTGTGTCTCCGACTCCCTGGAAATGGCCCGCTTCGGCGCAGCCCACCCGGCCAAGACCGTACTGGTCGCCGGTGTACGTTTCATGGGCGAGACCGCCAAAATCCTCACCCCCGAAAAACGCATCCTCATGCCGACCCTGGAAGCCACGTGCTCCCTGGACCTGGGGTGTCCGGTGGATGAGTTTTCGGCGTTCTGCGACCAGCATCCCGAGCGCACCGTGGTGGTGTATGCCAACACTTCGGCGGCGGTCAAGGCCCGGGCCGATTGGGTGGTGACCTCCAGCTGTGCGCTGGAAATCGTCGAAAGCCTGATGGACAACGGCGAGACCATCATCTGGGGCCCGGACAAGCACCTGGGTACCTACATCCAGCGCCAGACCGGTGCCGACATGCTGCTGTGGGACGGTGCGTGCATCGTCCACGAGGAGTTCAAGTCCAAGCAGTTGGAAGACATGAAGGCGCTGTACCCGGACGCAGCGATCCTGGTGCACCCGGAATCGCCGACCTCGGTAATCGAACTGGCCGACGCGGTGGGCTCCACCAGCCAGTTGATTGCGGCGGCACAGCGGCTGCCGAACAAGACCTTCATCGTGGCGACCGACCGCGGCATCTTCTACAAGATGCAGCAGCTGTGCCCGGACAAGGTCTTCGTCGAGGCGCCCACGGCCGGTAACGGCGCTGCGTGCCGCAGTTGCGCGCACTGCCCGTGGATGGCGATGAATACGCTGGAGCGTACGCTGCAGTGCCTGCGTGAGGGCAGTAATGAGATATTCGTCGAGCCGTCGGTGATTCCGCACGCCGTGCGACCGCTCAAGCGCATGCTGGATTTCACCCAGGCGGCGCGCCTGAAGCTGGCGGGTAACGCCTGAATCGAGGCGAGCTCGGTTGAAAATGTGGGAGGGGGCAAGCTCCCTCCCACATTTTGATTTCGTTCAGGCAGCGGTTTATTTCTTTTGCTTCGGGATGCGCACCAACTGCGTATCCGAGTAGATGTCATGCCAGCTGCGTTTGTGCTTGTCGAACAACGACCAGACAAACCCCAGCCCCACGCATAACCACGACGCAATCGACACTACAAAGCGCAACAGCGCCTGCCACAGGCTGATCCGCGAGCCGTCGGCGTTTTGCACGCGCACGCCCCAGACCTGCATGCCCAGGGTTTGCCCGGAATGGGTCCAGAACTTGGCAAAGAAACCAAACAGCACAAACAACAGAATCGTCGACAGCAGCGGGTCACCGTCCAGTGCGCCGGATTCGGTGAGGGTGCGCATCCTGGCTTCGCCCACGAACGCGATCCACACCAGCTTGTAGATAAACGCGGTGACGATCAGCAGCGCGGTGCACAACAGGAAGTCATAGAACATCGCTGCCAGGCGACGGCCCAGGCCAACGGCGGGGAACTCGCCTTGGGGACTCAGCAAGGGTTTAGACATGGCAGGGCTCTCAGAGGAAAAAAATCATTTTACGGAATAGCGCCCATAAAAAAGCCCCTGATGTCATGTCAGGGGCTTTTTGTCGCAGGAAGGATCAGCCTTCTGCTTGTACTTCGTCAGCCTGCATGCCTTTCTGGCCTTGAACTGCAACGAAGGTGACCTTCTGGCCTTCCTTCAGGCTTTTGAAGCCGTTGCCTTGAATAGCGCGGAAATGCACGAACAGATCCGGACCGCTTTCTGGAGTGATAAAACCAAACCCTTTCTCGTCGTTAAACCACTTGACGGTACCGCTCTGACGATCAGCCATTTTCTTATTTCCTTGACGCTAAAAATTAATGACAGCCCCTTTCACATGAAAGAGTACTGGGCTGGGTTGCAGGAAAGTAAGAGACGTCGAACGGGTTGTAGCACAACTACTTCAGCTACTGCCCAGGTCCAGGTTCCAAGCGACCCATGCAAACACAGTGGGCAAACTCTACGCCAACTAATGGAGAAAAAACAAGCCCTGGCAAAAGCCCAGGTTTTGCTCGGCCGCATGACACTTCGTTGAATAATGTGAAACCGACTTATTCGATAGAATGGGTCACTTGTTATAGGTTAATTCCTATAATAATGCCTATCGTTGCTGCACTGTTTTATGGCGGTTGCGTTACAGATTAGTGCACGTTAACGCAACCGCGTTACTTATAGGAACAGTCAATCAGCCACGATAGTAACGTTGCGGCACAAATGGCATTTTGCTTACACGAAGTGGCACTTTTTTCCCACGCACCAACGCAGAGACTTCGGTGTCCAGTGCGGTGAATGCGCTGTCCAGGTAACCCATGGCCAGTGGGCCACCCAGGCTCGGGCCAAAGCCACCGCTGCACACGCTGCCGATCACGCTGCCGTGTTCGTCGACGATCTCTGCGCCTTCACGTACAGGTGTGCGTTCCTGGGGCAGCAGGCCTACTCGCTTGCGGCTTACACCGGTTTGCTGCTGGGTGAAGATGCGGTCGGCACCCGGGAAGCCACCGGCACGCGCACCGTCGGTGCGCCGGGCCTTGGAGATTGCCCACAGGAGGCTGGCTTCGATCGGGGTGGTCTCGGTGTTCATGTCGTGGCCGTACAGGCACAGGCCGGCTTCCAGGCGCAGCGAGTCACGGGCGCCCAGGCCGATGGCCTGCACTTCGTCCTCGGCCAGCAGGCTGCGCGCCAGGCTTTCGGCGCTGGCGGCAGGCACGGAGATTTCAAAACCGTCTTCACCGGTGTAGCCCGAGCGGCTGACGTAGCAGTCCACGCCCAGCAGGCGCACCGGGGCGAATTGCATGAAGGTCATCCGGGTGACTTCCGGGGCCAGGCGCGCCAGTACCTTCACCGCAGCCGGGCCTTGCAGGGCCAGCAGCGCGCGTTCTTCGAACAGCGGCTCGATGCTGCACTGCTCGCCGATATGCTGGCGCAGGTGCGCCAGGTCCTGGTCCTTGCAGGCCGCGTTGACTACCAGGAACAGTTCGTCGTTACCCAGGTTCGCCACCATCAGGTCGTCGAGGATGCCGCCCTGGTCATTGGTGAACATGGCGTAGCGCTGCATGCCGACCGGCAGGTCGATGATGTCGACCGGTACCAGGGTTTCCAGGGCCTTTGCGGCATTGGCGCCGGTCAGGCGGATCTGGCCCATGTGGGACACGTCGAACAGCCCGGCCTGTTCACGGGTGTGCAGGTGCTCCTTCATCACGCCCAGTGGGTATTGCACCGGCATGTCGTAGCCGGCGAAGGGCACCATGCGTGCACCCAGCTCGAGGTGCAGGGCGTGCAATGGGGTTTTCAACAGGGTTTCGGTGGACATGTTCAGCTCCTGAAAAACGTGCCGGCGCGCCTTTAGGCGTCAGCACTCGATAATGTTGACCGCTAAACCGCCACGGGCGGTTTCCTTGTATTTGCTTTTCATGTCGGCGCCGGTCTGGCGCATGGTGCGGATGACCTTGTCCAGCGAGACGAAGTGTTGCCCGTCGCCACGCAAGGCCATGCGCACCGCATTGATGGCCTTCACCGAGCCCATCGCATTGCGCTCGATGCAGGGCACCTGCACCAGGCCGCCAATCGGGTCGCAGGTCAGGCCGAGGTTGTGTTCCATGCCGATCTCGGCGGCGTTTTCCACCTGGGAAACCGTACCGCCCAATACTTCGCACAACGCGCCAGCGGCCATGGAACAGGCCACGCCGACTTCACCCTGGCAACCGACTTCGGCACCGGAGATGGAGGCGTTTTCCTTGTAGAGAATGCCGATGGCGGCGGCGGTGAGCAGGAAGCGCACCACGCCGTCTTCATTCGCGCCAGGGATAAAGCGCATGTAGTAATGCAGCACCGCCGGCACAATCCCGGCCGCGCCGTTGGTGGGCGCCGTGACCACGCGCCCGCCGTTGGCGTTTTCTTCGTTGACGGCCAGGGCGTACAGGTTGACCCAGTCCAGCACCGACAGCGGGTCGCGCAGGGCCGACTCCGGGTTCTTGCACAACTGGCGATGCAAGGCGGCGGCACGACGCTTGACCTTCAGGCCGCCGGGCAAGATGCCTTCGTTGCGACAGCCGGCTGCCACGCAGTCCTGCATCACCTGCCAGATCTTCAACAGGCCGGCACGGGTTTCCGCTTCCGGGCGCCAGGCGCTTTCATTGGTCAGCATCACCTGGCTGATGGACAGACCGTAGGTGGTGCAATGGCCGAGCAAGTCCTTGGCATGCTTGAACGGGAACGTCAGTGGGGTGGCGTCTTCGACGATCCGGTCGGCGCCGGCGGCGTCTTCATCCACCACAAAACCGCCGCCCACCGAGTAGTACTCGCGGCTGCGGATCTGGATGCCCGCCGCATCAAAGGCACGAAAAATCATGCCGTTGGGGTGGTAGGCCAGGGGTTTGCGAATCATCGCCAGGTGTTCTTTCTCGTTGAACGCAATGCTGTGTTCGCCGAGCAGGTTCAAGCGGCCATCGCCGCGCATCTGCGCCAGGCGCGTGGCCACGGTTTCGGTGTTCACGGTGTCCGGGTGTTCGCCTTCCAGGCCGAGCAGCACGGCCTTGTCGCTGCCGTGGCCTTTGCCGGTGGCGCCGAGGGAGCCATAGAGTTCCACCTTGATGCCGGTGGTGGCGCTCAGCAGATTGTCACGCTTGAGGCCTTCGACGAATCGAGCGGCCGCGCGCATGGGGCCGACGGTGTGGGAACTGGAGGGGCCGATGCCAATCTTGAACAGGTCGAACACGCTTAAGGACATGAGTTGTTCTCCGGTTTCTTGTTATGTATTGGGTGTACTCGGTCAATGTGGGAGGGGCGGTGCGACGATTCGACTTGCCCCCGATAGCGGTGGGTCAGTAGAAAGTTCTGGTGACTGACACACCGCTATCGGGGGCAAGCCCCCTCCCACATTTTTGACCGCGCTCAGCCAGTCGGGTTATGCGTAGCTCTCGATCGACGGGCACGCACACACCAGGTTGCGATCACCAAACACATTGTCGACCCGGCCAACCGGTGGCCAGTACTTGCCTTCGATCAACGAAGCGACCGGGTACACCGCTTGTTCACGGCTGTATGGGTGGCTCCATTCGCCAACCAGTTCCGCCGCGGTATGCGGTGCGTTTTTCAGCGGGTTGTCGTCCTTGTCCAGGGTGCCGTTTTCCACCGCGCGGATTTCTTCGCGGATGGCGATCATCGCGTCGCAGAAGCGGTCCAGTTCTTCCTTGGACTCGCTTTCGGTCGGCTCGATCATCAGCGTGCCGGCCACCGGGAACGACATGGTCGGGGCGTGGAAGCCAAAGTCGATCAGGCGCTTGGCCACGTCATCCACGCTGATGCCGCTGCTGTCCTTCAGCGGGCGCAGGTCGAGGATGCATTCGTGCGCCACCAGGCCATTGCTGCCGGTGTACAGCACGGGGTAGTGCTCTTCGAGGCGACGGGAAATGTAGTTGGCATTCAGTATCGCCAACTGCGACGCGCGCTTGAGGCCTGCGCCGCCCATCATGCTGATGTACATCCAGGTGATCGGCAGGATGCTTGCACTGCCGAACGGTGCCGCACACACCGCGCCTTCCTTGCGCGCCATGGCCGCGTGGCCGGGCAGGAAGGGCGTGAGGTGGGACTTGACGCCAATCGGGCCAACGCCCGGGCCGCCACCGCCATGGGGGATGCAGAAAGTCTTGTGCAAATTCAGGTGGGACACATCGCCGCCGAACTTGCCCGGTGCGCACAGGCCAACCATCGCGTTCATGTTGGCGCCGTCGATGTACACCTGGCCGCCGTTGTCGTGGATGATCCCGCAGATTTCGCGGATACCTTCCTCGAACACGCCGTGGGTGGACGGGTAGGTAATCATCAGCGCGGCGAGGTGCTCACGGTGCTCGATGGCCTTGGCGCGCAGGTCTTCGATGTCGACGTTGCCACGGGCGTCGCAGGCGGTAACCACCACACGCATGCCGGCCATGTTGGCGGTGGCCGGGTTGGTGCCGTGGGCCGACGATGGGATCAGGCAGATGTCACGACGTGCTTCGCCACGGCTCTGGTGATAGGCACGGATGGCCAACAGGCCGGCGTACTCGCCCTGGGAACCGGCGTTCGGCTGCAGGGAGATCGCGTCATACCCGGTGGCCGCGCAGAGCATGGCTTCCAGGTCGGAGGTCAGTTGCAGGTAGCCGGCGCTTTGCTCGGCCGGGGCGAACGGGTGCAGGGCACCGAACTCGGCCCAGGTCACCGGGATCATTTCACTGGCGGCGTTGAGCTTCATGGTGCACGAGCCCAGCGGGATCATGGTCCGGTCCAGGGCCAGGTCCTTGTCCGCCAGCTTGCGCAGGTAGCGCATCAGCTCGGTTTCCGAGTGATAACGGTTGAACACCGGATGGCTGAGGATCGGTGACTGGCGCAGCAAGGCGTCGGGCAGGCGGCTGTCCACCGTGGCGTTGACGTCCGGCAGGGCTTTGCCATTGGCAAAGATCGCCCACAGGGTTTCGATATCGCCCTGGGTGGTGGTTTCGTCGACCGACAGCCCAACCCGCTCGGCGTCCACCACGCGCAGGTTGATGCGCTGGGCGCGGGCCTTGTCGTGCAGCGCAGCGGTGTCGGCGCCGGTGTGCAGGGTCAGGGTGTCGAAGAAGTGTGCCTGCTCGACCTTGAGGCCCAGGGCGGTCAGGCCCTTGGCGAGCATCGCGGTCAGCTGGTGAATGCGCTTGGCGATCTGGGTCAGGCCCTGGGGCCCGTGGTACACGGCATACATGCTGGCGATGTTGGCGAGCAGCACTTGCGCGGTGCAGATGTTGCTGGTGGCTTTCTCGCGGCGGATATGTTGCTCGCGGGTCTGCATGGCCAGGCGCAGGGCCGGCTTGCCGAAGCGGTCTACCGACACGCCGACCAGGCGCCCCGGCATGTCGCGCTTGAACGCATCCTTGGTGGAGAAGTACGCCGCGTGCGGGCCACCGAAGCCCAGCGGCACGCCGAAGCGTTGCGCGCTGCCGATGGCCACGTCGGCGCCGAACTCACCCGGCGGGGCCAGCAGGGTCAGGGCCAGCAGGTCGGCAGCCACGGCCACCAGGGCGTTGGCGGCATGGAAACGCTCGGTCAGCGCGCGGTAGTCGAACACGTCACCGTTGCTGGCCGGGTATTGCAGCAGGGCGCCGAAGAACCGGCTGACATCGGTCAGTTCGCGCTCATCGCCGACCACCACGTCGATGCCCAGCGGCTCGGCACGGGTGCGCAGTACGTCGAGGGTTTGCGGGTGGCTGTGGACCGAGGCGAAGAAGGCGTTGCTGCCCTTGTTCTTGCTCAGGCGCTTGCAGAAGGTCATGGCTTCGGCGGCGGCGGTGGCTTCATCGAGCAGCGAGGCGTTGGCGATCGGCAGGCCGGTGAGGTCGCTGATCAGGGTCTGGAAGTTCAGCAGCGCTTCCAGGCGGCCTTGGGAAATCTCTGGCTGATAAGGTGTGTAGGCGGTGTACCAGGCCGGGTTTTCCAGAAGGTTGCGCAGGATCGGCGACGGCGTATGGCAGTTGTAGTAGCCCTGGCCGATGTAGGTCTTGAACAGTTGGTTCTGGCTGGCGATGGCCTTGATCCTGGCCAGGGCCTCGGCTTCGCCCAGGCCGTCTTCCAGGCCGAGCACGCTGGTGCCCTTGATGCTCTCCGGGATCACGCTGGCGCTCAGGGCTTCCAGGGAATCGAAGCCCAGGCTGGCGAGCATCTGCTGCTCATCTTCCTGGCGCGGGCCGATGTGGCGGGCGATGAACTCATTGGCGGTGCTGAGATTGATGGTCATGGCGCGCTCCTCAGGCTTCGGCGTTGGCTTTGATCAGACGGTCGTACGCGTCCTGATCCAACAGTTTAGCGACTGCCCCGGCATCGGCCGGTTTAAAGCGGAAGAACCAGCCTTCGCCCAGCGGGTCTTCGTTGACCAGTTCCGGGCTGCCATCGAGCTTGGCGTTCACTTCCAGCACTTCACCGTCCAACGGCATGTACACGCCGCTGGCGGCCTTGACCGATTCAACCGTGGACGCTTCTGCGCCCTTGTCATAGGCCTGCAACTCCGGCAGTTGCACGAACACCACATCACCGAGCGCGTTCTGCGCGAAAGCGGTGATACCCACGGTGACGCTGCCGTCAGCTTCGGCGCGCAGCCATTCGTGATCTTCAGTGAAACGCAACTCGCTCATGGAAACTCCTCAGGGCCAGAATCGTCTGGTGGGCGGGATTGGAATAATGGGGAGTTGCTTAGCAATATCGCGGCCAATGTGATTAATCCTTTATTAATCAATGGCTTGATAAAAACGGTTATAACGATAGCGCCTTTGTGTGTAGCGATTTCGCTACACTCCGGCCGTCGAAAAAAAGCCTATGTGGATCAAAGCCTTGCATGGCGCGCAAAAAACAAGGTTGTAGCGATATCGTTCCACTGTAGCGCTTTCAGTACGCATGGACGTCGTTTTTCGCGATTTATCTACCGTCCGGGAGGCCGGCCGGCGTTTTACCGTTCGCGCACTTCGTCATCAGGATGCGCCCCATGAGTGCTTCAAAGGTTATTCCCCCAGAGATTTCCCAGGCGCGGACGTCTCGCGACTATTTATCCAAGGTCTTCGCCCGGCGCCTGGGCCTGACCCAAGTGGCCCGCGCAATGATCCAGGAATGGATCGGGCAGTGGTTTGCCGGTTCCGGCCTGCAGGCCGGTAACAGCTGGATCGGTGTGATCCAGCCAACCTCGACCGGCCGCCGCCACATGCCGCTTATGACCTTGAGCGACGCACTGATCCAGCGCTGCATGAAGGGTGACGCGCTGAACTACACGCCAGGCCATCATGTGCTGTTGGTGCAGTCTGCACCGCAGGTGTTCGAACCGGCGAGCGGCGCCATCACCGTGGACGATATCGAGTGGATGCTCAACACCCTGGCGCCCGATGTGCTGGCGGGTTTTGCCGAGCGCTTGGTGCAATACTGGAACGCGCGCGTGTCGGACGGTTCGGCCGACAGCCGTTGGCACGCGGTCAGCAGCCAGTTACGTGCATGCCTGCTCACGGCGCGGCAGAACCCGCCATTGACGCCGGAGCAGGCGCGATTGCTTCTGGGGCTGGGCGATGAGCAGGCACAGCAGCTTTGGGGGCATCGGGCGGATCGAGAGGCCTTGGGTGGCGCCGATGCGCTGCATATCTATCAAGTCTATGCGGCCCAGGCCGGGACAACGGGCGAATGGCTGCCGCTGTTGGTCTTGCAGCGTCGGGTCGTGGGGCAACAGGTCACCCTCGTCTATATCCCGGCGATGAACCTGGTGCAGCTCGAGTCCCTGGACGCCTTGGGTGACCTGCTGCCGCGCTATATGGGCCGTTACCGGCCAGGGGCGCCGCTGCAATGGGTACTGCGCGAGCCCGAGGGCGATGTGTTCGATGCGTTGGCCCAGGCCTTGCTCGAACGCCAACTTCGCGATGTGCGGCGGGTTGACTGGTCGGCATTGCCCGACATCGGCAGCTATGAACAGCTGTTCACCACGCTCACCTCGCCACTGGCCTGGTTCGACCCGGACGCTCTCGAACAGCCCCATGAAGAACAGCTGCCGCTCTGGTTGCAGCGGGCCAGCAGCGCGGATCGCCTGGCTTACGGGCAGTGGCTGGAGCGCCTGGCGCAGCTGCAGCGCAGTACCGGCGGTGCAACGTTCCTCGATGGCCTTGAGCCGATCGATGTGTATGCGCGCAAGGCGCTGCAACGGCAAATGCGCCTGGATCATCCAGCGCAGGCTCCCATCAACCCGGACGACTGCCTCCTGACCTTCGAGCGCACCCAGGGCGGCACGGTTGGCTGGACGCAACGGACCACCCGGACCTTGACCCAGTGGTCGCTGGAAAACCCCTTCGCCACCGCCTATGCCAGTGTGCACATCAGCCACCAGGTCACGCCAGGTAACGTACCGCGCTGGGTCACGCCGGCCTATCTCAAGGGGCTGATCGAACGGGTGGACGTGGGCAAGCACTATCCGCCATTGCTGGAGCACGCACTGATCACCGGCCCGACGCAGTCTGCACGGCGGCGTCGCTTGTTTGTCGATCAGATGGCGCTGCAACTGCCGATGCGCGCCCTTGAAAACAGCCTGCGCCAACGCAACGGCTTTACCCGCTCCGGCGCTCGGGTGGTGCACGCGTTGCTGCGGGAAGATCCGCTCCAGCGTGTGGTCGACGGTGAGGTGATCGTCGCCAGGCCCCTGGCATTCCTGGCCCATGCAGGCGGGCTGGCCCATCAAGCGCACAACCTGTTTGTCATCGGTCCCCGCGACAACAGCACGTTGCCGCATATTCTCTATCGGCCGGATCAAACCGACGCGATGCTGCAACAATTTCCCAGTCGCCAGGCGTTGCTCGACGCGATCGCAACGGTGGGCAGCGATCTTCAACCCGTGGTGCTGCAGCGTTTACCGCAGGATAGCCGTACCCTGTTTGCCAACGGCGGTTTTCTGCGTCCCCATGTCCAGCGTGTGCTGCAGGGCGATGAGTTCGACGTGCTGCCCGCATCGAGCCCGGCGTTGCTGAGTGACGAACCGGTGCGTGGCGAGTTCCTTGAGAGCGTCTTCGATGAAAACGCCCGAGACCTGTGGCAGCGCGCTGTCAAGCAGTCGGTTTCCAACGAGGCGCTGCGTTGGACCCTGTTCAAGAATGATCTGTGGCAAGTGTTCAATGCGCTTTTGCCGATGGTCAGGGGCCCGGTGGCGGTGGCGGGCTGGTTGTCCCAGACCTTCAGGACATTCCAGGCGGTGCTGGCGCTGCCGGCCGAGACGAGCCGCGAAGATTCCGCCAATGCCTTCGCCGAGCTGATCGGCAGCGTGGCCGGCCTGCTGATGAGCCCGGTGGTCACGCTGGATCAACGACTGCGCTTGAGTTCGGGCGCTGCCCAGGCACATGACTTGATCCCGGCCAGCCACACGCGCCACTCGGCGTCGACGTTTGCCTGGCAGCGTTCATTCGCCGACGTCACGGCAATGGATTTTTCCTGGGCCAACTCAAGGTCCAGGCTTACGACCCGGCAGCGTGTCCAGCTCGAGACTTTCCAATGGTCACCCAGGCAGGGCGAGCGCTGGCCCGACTCGCCGACACTGGCCTCGGCGGCCAGCCCGGTGCGTGGTCGGGTGCTGGTCCAGCGCGACGGCAGCGCGGCCCGTCACGAGCAGTACACCTTGATAGACAGCAAAGTCTATGGCGTGAGGACGGTCAGGGATGGCTGGCGGGTCGTCGATCTGCGGCAACCCCAGCGTCTCGGCCCGTGGCTGGACAAGGATGCCCATGGGGTGTGGAAAGTCGACCTGGGCCTGCGCCTGGTTGGCGGGCAGCCAAAGAGCACGGTGGCCCAGCGGCGTGCCCACATCGAGCGGCAAAAGCTTGAGCTTGAGCACGAATACAGCGCGGCAAGCCGCGAATTGCAGAGCCTGGAGCGTGTCGTGACCGCGGCCGAAGACCTGTGTGAGAAGGCGCACCTGACCTCCGAGGCGGCCTTTACCGAGCAGCACCGGCGCGATGCCAGGGCGCGTTACCTGCGCGAGTTGGAAAAAAAGGCCGATGCGCAACAGAAAAAACTCAATGTGCTGATGCGCAGAAACGCCAACAAGCCCCTGGACGGCTTTGAACGGGAACAGTGCCTGCAGTTGGAAGATATCGTGCTGAACATGCGCCGGCAGATGTTCGTGCTGACCTTCAGTCGCCGCGAGGAGCAGTTCTCCGCAGCGCATCTCGCGCAACTGTCGGAGCGAGTGGCGGGGGAGGACGCGACCGCGGCCCAGGCGGTGATCGGGACCTTGACCGAAGAGAGCCGCAGGATCGGCGAGTTTCACGACAAGATAGTCAACCTGAGCTTCTGGGAGCGGGTCAATTACGAGCGGTTGCTCAGCATTCCTGCCTACAAGTCCTACATCGGTGAGTTGCAACCGTCCTCATACGGGCTGCCATTGGACTGGCGGACCGTGCAGTTGCAGGTGCTCAAGGAGCAGCTGTGGCGCCGGCTGCCCCTGCCTGAAGAACAGGATGATTACAGTCGGATCGACGCGGCCATGGATGAGGCGATCCAGTCGGCCCAGTCCCAGAAAACCATCGATGAGCCAGGCGTGCTGAGTGTGCAACAGCGCATCGACGGTACCCGGGCGGTGCTGCACGAATACGCGAAAACCCTGGCGCTCCTGGATGAATACCGTGCCGCCGCGCCGGAATTGATCCATGGGGATGCCGAGGTGCCGGTGCAAGCCACGATCCTCAGCCTGGAACAGGAGTCGAGAATCGCCCTGGCAAAGCTGCTGCGCGAGCACGAGCGCAACCCTCAGCCTGGCCGGGTACGGCCCCTTGAAGCTGATCAACGGCTGATCCGCGATTCGAAAAAGCGCTATCAATTGGGGCGGGTTCGCGCCCGCACGCCGGAAGCGACCGAAGACATCGTTGATGTCATCAACCCGATTGACCAGGCCGTGGTGGTCAGCCTGCATCAGCAGCCGGGTTCGGATACGTTCGAAGCGATCACCGAGGCTGGCGCGGTGATGCCGCGGCCGACGCGTTCCCTGGAAAACCTCAAGGCCGACGCGCGCCGCTTGTTGGCCAGGGCACCGCTGGTGCTGCAGCAGGCCCGCGATGAAGCGCGCAGTGCCACGCTGCCGGCCAGCGTCGAAGCCCGGTTGACGCGGCAGTCCGAGGGCATCAAGGCGGTTGCCGAAAAGATCCGCAAGGCGCTGCCGTCAACGCCGGATACCGCGGCCCAGGCGCTGCTCGATGAACTGGAACAGGCCGCCAGCGACTCTCTGGAGCAGGGGCGAGGGTTGCGCATCGAGATGATCAAGCGCTTGCCGCCCGATGAGGATGGGATTGCCTGGCTCCAGGCCCAGGACCAGGTGCAGATACTGCGCATCGAGGGGCGTATTGCGCTCAAGCGGGTGGATGATTTCCTGCAGGAGTATGTGGTCAAGGACAGGCAGGGCAAGGTCCTGGCTTATGCGCACTTTCATTACTCGTCGCCCACGGACCCCGATTTACCCTACAACGCCGGCCATCTGAAAAGGCCGGAGCAGCGCTTCATGAGTTTTCGCAGCCTGCTCGACAAAACCGACAACGAGGCCATCGCGATCTACTATTCGCGCATCAGCCCGCCCATGGCCACGCAACTGTTTTTCAGCGCCACCGGCGTTATCAAGCATCGTGGCCGGCGTGCGTTCTGGTGAGGCAGGCGCTAGGGTTTTGCGGGAATGCCGTACTTGCGCAAGCGGTGGGCGATGGCGGTGTGTGAGGTTTGCAGGCGGCTGGCCAACTGCCGGGTCGAGGGGTAACTGACGTAGAGTTTCTCCAGCAGGCTGCGCTCGAAGTCCTCGACGGCCTGTTCCAGGCTATCGACTTCGCCGTCGTTCTGGCGGGCCACGGAGGTGCCGGCGATGTCGAGGTCACCGATGTCCACCAGGCTGCTTTCGCAGATGGCGGCGGCGCGGAAGATCACATTCTGCAACTGGCGCACATTGCCCGGCCAGCGGTTGCCCAACAGCGCCGGATAGGTGCCGGGCGCCAGGCGGCACACCGGGCGCTGGATCTGCGCACAGGCCTGCTGCATGAAGTAGCGGGCCAGCAACAGGATGTCCTGGCCGCGTTCGCGCAGGGGCGGCACTTCGACGTTGAGCACGTTGAGGCGGTAGAACAGGTCTTCGCGGAAGGTGCCTTCGCTGACCATTTTTTCCAGGTCGCGGTGGGTGGCGCTGAGGATGCGCACATTGACCTTCACCTCGCGGTCGCCGCCGACCCGGCGGAAGCTGCCGTCGTTGAGAAAACGCAGCAGCTTGGCTTGCAAATAGGGCGACATTTCGCCGATTTCATCGAGAAACACCGTGCCCTGGTTGGCCAGCTCCATCAGCCCCGGCTTGCCGCCGCGTTGGGCACCGGTAAAGGCGCCGGGGGCGTAACCGAACAATTCACTCTCGGCGAGATTCTCCGGCAACGCCGCGCAGTTCAGCGCCAAAAACGGCGCACTGTGACGTGCGCTGATGGCGTGGCAGGCCCGCGCCACCAACTCCTTGCCGGTGCCGGTTTCGCCCTGGATCAACAGCGGCGCATCGAGTGCGGCAACCCGTTGTGCGCGTGCCTTGAGGGTGCGGATCACCGGGGATTCGCCCAGCAGCGCATCAAAGCCTTCGGCATGATCGTGGTGCAGCGCCGACAGTTGTTCGCCGATGCGGTTGGGTTGGTACAGGGTGAGCAGGGCGCCGGCATCGGTGATCGGCGTGGCGTCGAGCAAAAACGTCTGGCCGTTGACGCTGATTTCACGCAAGGGCAGGCGAAAGCCGTTTTCCAGCAAGGTGTCCAGCAAGGCCGGATCATTGAACAGCTCGGCGATACTTTCCCCGGCCGGTTCGCGACCGTACAGCGCGATCAGCGCCGGGTTGGCCAGCAGGATCTTGCCCGCACTGTCCAGGGCCAGCACCGGGTCGGTCATGGCTGCCAGCAGGGCATCGAGTTGCAGGTGGCGGCGTTGGCCGGGGAGAATGTCCACCACCGTCACCGCTTGTACGCCGCGCACGCTGAACAGCGCGTCACGCAGCTCTTCGAGCACGTCGGCGCTGAGGGTCGGCGCATCGATATAGACGTTGGGCGGCACCATTTCCACCGCATCCAGGTTGAGATTGCGCCCACCGAGCAAGGCCAGGACTTCCTGGGTGATACCGACGCGGTCGATAAAGCTGACGTGGATACGCATGGGGCGAATGTTGGTTCTGGCGTACTGAGGGTGGCCAGTATGCCTGACAGGTGATGGAGATCAAAAATGTGGGAGCGGGCTTGCTCCCACATATGAGGGTTGGAGTCGGGGGCGTCGGGTTATTCCAGGTGTTCAGGCTTGATCGGGTCCCCGGATTTCACATCCAGTTGATGCCGCACATCCTCGAACATCAGGTCGTACTGTTTGTGCATCGAGCCATTCAACACCGCAATCTTCGGCATCCCATACTTCTGCGCGATGTTCATCGCATGCCGGGCAAAGTCGAATGCCTGGTCCTTGGGCAAGAAGAACTCTTCCTTGAGGTCCTTGCCCTGCACCGAGCCGTGCAGCTTGAACAGCATGCCCTTGCCTTCCTTTGGATCCTGGCTGACTTCGTAGTCGATACACAGGTTGTAGCTGTAGTCGTCCTTGTTCAGCGCGTGACGTTCGACGTGCAGGTGACCGGGTTCAAAGGTGGCCATAGGCGTATCTCCTCTACTTCACAGATAGGTGATGCCAGGTGTCGCCGTGCTGATGCGTGTGCCGGCGCTGCCCTGGACGATGGCTTCGATGTCCGAGAGTGAACCGATCACCGCGGTTTTGCCAGTCTGGCGGGCGAACTCGCAGGCGGCTTGCACCTTGGGCCCCATGGAACCGGCGGCGAAGCCGAGTTTTTCCATGTCGTCGGGGTGGGCCTGGCCGATGGCTTTCTGGGTCGGCTTGCCGAAGTCGATAAAAGCGGCGTTGACGTCGGTGGCGATCACCAGCAAATCGGCGTCCAGTTGCGTGGCCAGCAACGAGGAGCACAGGTCTTTGTCGATCACGGCTTCGATGCCCTTGAGCTTACCGTCTTCACCGTACAGGGTCGGGATACCGCCACCACCGGCGCAGATCACGATGGCGCTTTTTTCCAGCAGCCACTTGATCGGGCGAATCTCGAAGATGCGTTTGGGCCGTGGGCTGGCCACGACGCGGCGATATTTATCGCCATCCGGGGCGATGGCCCAGCCTTTCTCGGCGGCGAGTTTTTCCGCTTCGGCCTTGGAGTACACCGGGCCGATGGGCTTGGTCGGGTTCCGGAAGGCCGGGTCCTTGGCGTCCACTTCCACCTGGGTGAGCAGGGTGGCGAACGGCACTTCGAAGTCCAGCAGGTTGCCCAGTTCCTGTTCGATGATGTAGCCGATCATGCCTTCGGTCTCGGCACCGAGCACGTCCAGCGGGTACGGCGAAACGCTGGTGTAGGCCGCCGCCTGCAACGACAGCAGGCCGACCTGCGGGCCATTGCCGTGGGCGATGACCAGTTCGTTGCCGGCATGGATCTTGGCGATCTGTTCGGTGGCAATGCGGATATTGGCGCGTTGGTTGTCTGCGGTCATGGGTTCACCACGGCGCAGGAGGGCGTTGCCGCCCAGGGCTACGACGATGCGCATAATGCAATCCTTCTATAGGTGTGAACACAGAGGCCAATGTGGGAGGGGGGCAAGCCCCCTCCCACATTTGACCGTGTAGCCTTTAGATATCCGCGAGTGCCGACACCAGGATCGCCTTGATGGTGTGCATGCGGTTTTCCGCCTGCTCAAAGGCGATGTTGGCCGGCGACTCGAAGACTTCCTCGGTCACTTCCACACCATTGGCCAGGTTCGGATAACGTGCGGCGATGTCCTTGCCGACCTTGGTTTCGCTGTTGTGGAACGCCGGCAGGCAGTGCATGAATTTCACCCGAGGGTTGCCCGAGGCTTTCATCATCTTGGCGTTGACCTGGTACGGCAGCAGTTGCTCGATGCGTTCGTCCCACGCTTCCACCGGCTCACCCATGGACACCCAGATATCGGTGTGGATGAAGTCCACGCCTTTGACGGCTTCTTTCGGGTCTTCAGTGATGGTAATGCGTGCGCCGCTTTCCTCGGCGAAGGCCTGGCACTGTTTGATGAAGTCTTCATGGGGCCACAGGGCTTTCGGCGCGCCGATGCGCACGTCCATGCCGAGCTTGGCGCCGATCATCAGCAGCGAGTTACCCATGTTGTAGCGCGCGTCGCCCAGGTAGGCGTAGCTGATGTCATGCAGCGGCTTGTCGCTGTGTTCGCGCATGGTCAGGGTGTCGGCGATCATTTGGGTCGGGTGGAACTCGGCGGTGAGGCCGTTGAACACCGGCACGCCGGCGAACTTGGCCAGTTCTTCGACGATTTCCTGCTCGAAGCCACGGTATTCAATGGCGTCGAACATGCGACCGAGTACGCGGGCGGTGTCTTTCATGCTTTCTTTGTGGCCGATCTGCGACGACACCGGGTCGATATAGGTGACGTGGGCACCCTGGTCGTGGGCCGCCACTTCGAAGGCGCAACGGGTGCGGGTCGAGGTTTTTTCGAAGATCAGCGCGATGTTCTTGCCTTGCAGGTGCGGACGCTCGGTGCCGGTGTATTTGGCGCGCTTGAGGTCGCGGGACAGGTCCAGCAGGTAGTGCAGTTCGCGGGTGGTGTGGTGCATCAGCGACAGTAGGCTGCGGTTGCGCATATTGAAAGCCATGATGGAATCTCCTTAATAGTCGATAGGGTCGCGGATGATCGGGCAGGTCATGCAGTGGCCGCCGCCACGGCCACGGCCGAGTTCACCGGCGCTGATGGTGATGACTTCCACGCCGGCCTTGCGCAGCAGGGTGTTGGTGTAGGTGTTGCGGTCGTAGCCGATCACTACGCCAGGCTCCACGGCCACCACGTTGTTGCCGTCGTCCCACTGCTCGCGTTCGGCGGCGAAGCTGTTGCCGCCGGTCTCGACCACGCGCAGGGCCTTGAGGTTGAGCGCGGCGGCCACGGTCTCGAGGAAGTTGGTTTTCTCCCGCTGAATGTCGATGCCGTGGGGTTTGCTTTCGTCAGGGCGCAGGGTGAAGGGCACGATCTGGTTGACCACTTCGGGGAAGATGGTCACCAGGTCGCGGTCGCAGAAGCTGAACACGGTGTCCAGGTGCATCGCCGCGCGGGACTTAGGCAGACCGGCAACGATCACCCGTTCCACCGCTTTGTTCTTGAACAGGTTGCGCGCCAGTTGGCCGATGGCCTGGTGGGACGAGCGCTCGCCCATGCCGATCAACACCACGCCATTGCCAATCGGCATGACGTCACCGCCTTCCAGCGTGGCGGCACCGTGTTCCTGGTCGGGGTCGCCGTACCAGATCTGGAAGTCCGCGTTGGTGAACTCGGGGTGGAATTTGTAGATGGCGCTGGCCAGCAGGGTTTCCTGGCGTCGCGCCGGCCAGTACATCGGGTTGAGCGTCACGCCGCCGTAGATCCAGCAGGTGGTGTCGCGGGTGAACTGGGTGTTGGGCAGCGGCGGCAGGATAAAACTGGCGTGGCCGAGGAAGTCGCGGAACATCTCGATGGTCTTGCCACCGAAGCTGCTCGGCAGGTCATCGGCCGACACGCCACCGATCAGGAACTCGGCGATCTTGCGTGGCTCCAGGCTGCGCAGCCAGGAGCTGACCTCCTCGACCAGGCCCAGGCCCACGGTGTTGGAGGTGATCTTGCGTTCCAGGATCCAGTCCAGGGCTTCGGGGTTGGCAACGATATCGGTCAGCAGGTTGTGCATTTCCAGCACATCGATGTCCCGTTCGCGCATCTTGGTCACGAAGTCGAAATGGTCGCGCTTGGCCTGGGCTACCCAGAGCACGTCATCGAACAGCAGTTCATCGCAGTTGTTAGGGGTCAGCCGCTGGTGGGCCAAGCCTGGGGAGCACACCATGACTTTGCGCAGTTTGCCGGCTTCGGAATGTACGCCGTACTTCACTTTTTCCGTGGTCATTACAGATCCTCCAGTGAACATCAGTTACAGAGTCAGGAAGCCGTCGTAGAGGCCATAGGCAGCCACCAGGGCGCCAATGACGACTGCGGCGAAAATCAGCTTCTCGACGTTGGTGAAAATCGGTTTGCCCAGTTCATGCTTGGCCTTGGCGAACAGGATCGCGCCGGGGGCATAGAGCAGGGCGGACAACAGCAGGTACTTGGTGCCGCCGGCATAGAGCAGCCAGACCGCGTAGATCAGTGCGATCGCGCCGATAAACAGGTCTTTCCTGCGCTCCTTGAGGGCGTTTTCGTAGGTTTCGCCGCGTACCGCCAGTAGCAGCGCGTAGGCCGCCGACCACAGGTAAGGCACCAGGATCATCGAGGTGGCGAGGTAGATCAGCGACAGGTAGGTACTGGCGGAAAACAGCGTGATCACCAGGAATATCTGGACCATGGCGTTGGTCAGCCACAGGGCGTTGGCCGGCACATGGTTGGCGTTTTCCTTGCGCAGGAACTCCGGCATGGTGTGGTCCTTGGCGGCGGCGAACATGATCTCCGCACACAGCAGCACCCACGACAGCAGCGCACCCAGCAACGAGATGATCAAGCCGACGCTGATCAGCACCGCACCCCAGTGGCCCACCACATGCTCCAGCACGGCGGCCATCGACGGGTTCTGCAGCTTGGCCAGCTCCGGTTGAGTCATGATGCCCAGGGACAGCACGTTCACCAGCATCAGGAACAGCAGCACGGTGATAAAACCGATCACGGTGGCCTTGCCGACGTCGCTGCGTTTTTCGGCGCGTGCCGAGAAGATGCTCGCGCCTTCGATGCCGATGAACACCCACACGGTGACCAGCATCATGTTGCGCACCTGGTTCATCACGCTGCCCAGGTCCGGGTTCTTCACGCCCCAGATGTCAGCGGTGAAGATGTCCAGCTTGAAGGCGAACACGGCGATCAACACGAACAGCACCAGGGGCACCACCTTGGCGACGGTGGTCACCAGGTTGATGAACGCCGCTTCCTTGATCCCGCGCAGTACCAGAAAGTGCACGGCCCAGAGCAAGACCGACGCGCCAATCACCGCCGCAGGCGTATTGCCTTCGCCGAAGATCGGGAAGAAGTAACCGAGGGTGCTGAACAGGAGGACGAAGTAACCGACGTTGCCCAACCAGGCGCTGATCCAGTAACCCCAGGCCGACGAAAAGCCCATGTAGTCACCGAAGCCGGCCTTGGCATAGGCGTAGACGCCGCCGTCCAGATCAGGTTTGCGATTGGCCAGGGTCTGGAAGACAAACGCCAGGGTCAGCATGCCCACGGCGGTGATCACCCAGCCGATCAATACCGCGCCAACATCGGCACTGGCGGCCATGTTTTGCGGCAGAGAGAAGATCCCGCCGCCAATCATTGAGCCGACGACAAGTGCAACCAATGCACCCAATCGAAGTTTTCCGGGAGATTCAGACATCGCATAACTCCAATGCAGGAGAAGAGAGACCACAGAATAATTCCGTGCGCTAATCAAACAGCTGACTCAGATCACTTCATTGGCACATTCCATTGTGAATTAATGACTTAGACTGGAAAGTCGTGGGCAATAGTTTTCCGCGCAAAGGCGCTTTCCAGAGCGATCTCTGCGGTTTGGTCAATCATTTAGTGCTGCGTATGGACGTTTGAAACTAGCCCGTTTTCCCGAATGTGCAAACTTTTCGCAACGGCGACAATAAATAGCTTGGAAGCGACAAAGTATTCGGCGTATTTAAAATCTAAATAAGCCTAAACTATGCAAACTGTCATGCCGCTGAGTTATGAGCGTGGCGGTTTTATCGCTGTCTTTAATAAACGCTACACTCGCTGAGTTAATTAGTTGAGTGCACGGTTGTCCGCTCAAATCTTATTCAGGAGTCTGCATGTCTCAACCGGCCCAGAAACTTCGGCTTGGCGCCCTGATTGCCCTGGTGGTGGGCTCGATGATCGGCGGGGGGATTTTCTCGTTGCCGCAGAACATGGCCGCGCGCGCGGAGGTGGGCGCGGTGTTGATCGGTTGGGCGATCACCGCCGTGGGCATGCTGACCCTGGCGTTTGTCTTCCAGACCCTGGCCAATCGCAAGCCGGAACTGGATTCCGGGGTGTACGCCTACGCCAAGGCGGGTTTCGGCGACTACATGGGTTTTTCATCGGCCTGGGGTTACTGGATCAGCGCGTGGATGGGCAACGTCGGTTATTTCGTGTTGCTGTTCAGCACCCTCGGCTATTTTTTCCCGGTATTCGGCCAAGGCAATACGCCGGTGGCCATCGGCTGCGCATCGTTGCTGCTGTGGGCCGTGCATTTCCTGGTGATGCGCGGGATCAAGGAAGCCGCGTTCATCAACCAGATCACCACCGTGGCCAAGCTGGTACCGCTGTTGATGTTCGTGGTGATCGCCGCCGTGGCGTTCAAGGCCGATATCTTCACGGCTGACATCTGGGGCCTGGAAAAGCCGCAATTCGGCAGTGTGGTGGACCAGGTGCGCAATATGATGCTGGTCACGGTATTTGTGTTTATCGGCATCGAAGGCGCCAGTGTGTATTCGGCGCGGGCCGAGAAGCGCGCGGACGTAGGGCGGGCCACGGTGATCGGCTTTCTCGGCGTGCTGGCGCTGTTGGTGCTGGTGAATGTGTTGTCCCTGGGCATCATGAGCCAGGCGGAGCTGGCCGGCCTGCAAAACCCGTCCCTGGCCGGTGTGCTCGAGCATATCGTCGGGCCCTGGGGCGCGTTGCTGATCAGTATCGGCCTGGCGGTTTCATTGCTGGGCGCCTTGCTGTCCTGGGCGCTGCTGTGTGCCGAGATCCTCTATGCCACCGCCCATGACAAGACCATGCCGGCCTTCCTGAAAAAGGAAAATGCCAACCAGGTGCCGGTCAACGCCTTGTGGCTGACCAATGTGATGATCCAGGTCTTCCTGGTGATCACGCTGTTTTCCCACAGCACCTACACCACCCTGATCTACCTGGCGTCGTCGATGATCCTCGTGCCTTACCTGTGGTCGGCGGCCTACGCGGTGTTGCTGAGCGGGCGTGGTGAAACCTATGAAGGTGCCCACCGCCATCGCATCAAGGACCTGCTGGTGGGGTTGATCGCCCTGGGTTACGCCGTATGGTTGCTCTACGCCGGGGGCCTTAAATACCTGCTGCTGTCGGCGCTGCTGTATGCGCCGGGCGTGATCCTGTTCGCCCTGGCCAAGCGCGAACAGGGCCAGCCGTTGTTCACCCACGTTGAGAAAGGCATTTTCAGCTGCGTGATCGCCGGCGCGGGGCTGGCGGCGTATGGGTTGTACAGCGGGGTGTTGTCGTTGTGATGGGATGACGGTACTGGCCTCATCGGGAGCAAGCCCCCTCCCACATTTTGAATATGTTCACCCATCAAAGTGTGGGAGGGGGCTTGCTCCCGATAGCGGCCGTCAAGTCACCATTGAGGCCGGTGGGAGCCCAATTCTCCCGCCGGCAAATCCCATTGCAATGGCGTACCGCTGATGGTCAGCGGGGGCAGCAGCCGATAGGCCTGGCCCCAGGCGGTCTGTTCGACGACCAGGCCTTGATCCCCTGGTTCTTCCTCGCGCAACGCCGGTTGGTCGGGCACTTGGCCTGCTTGCACCAGTAACGTTGCGGTGCGTGCCAACGACAACCGCGCCGAACCACCGCGCCCCGACTGCAACCGTTCGCCCAGCGCCTGAATCGCACTGGCCGCCATCAGATACCCGGTCGCGTGATCCAGCGCCTGCAACGGCAGTGGCAGCGGTTTATCCGCGTGTTTCCAGAGCATGCCGGCCTCGGCGATCCCGCTGCTCATCTGCACCAGGCTGTCGAAGCCCCGGCGATTACGCCACGGGCCGCTCCAGCCGTAGGCGTTGAGGCTGACGTCGATCAGGCCTGGGGCGAGGTGTTGCAGTTCGGGGGCGGTGTAGCCCAGATGCTCCAGGGCGTCAGCGCGGTAACCGTGGAACAGGATGTCGGCGTCCCTGAGCAAATGCTCGAAAACCCGCCGACCTTCGGGCGTTTTCAGGTCCAGGCGCGCGCAGCGTTTGCCCAGGGTCATTTCCGGGACTACGCCGGGCTCGTTCCAGGTGGGTGAGTCGATGCGCAGTACATCCGCGCCGAGGCCGGCAAGGAAACGACTGGCCACCGGGCCGGCCAATACGCGGGTCAGGTCCAGCACCTTGAGGCCGGCCAGCGGGCGTGCCAGCGAACCGTGCCAGGGTTTGTCGGTCGTGGTTTCGAAGGTCTGGCGTTGGACCAACGCCTCGGCGTTCACCGCCAACCCCTGCGGGTGCTGCTGCCAGGCTTGCCAGGCACGCATCTGCGCGGCGCAGCCACCTTGGTCGACAATCGCCTGTTCCAGTTCTGCCGCGTTCCACGCCGCGACCTTGCCGGCCATTCCGGCGCGGTCGGCGACCGTGCCCAGCACCCGTTCGGCGGCGGCACGGTGATGAGGCGCGTTGGTGTGCAGGCGAATCCAGCCATCGGCGCTGGCGTAATCGCCGGCCACCGGATCCCACAACGGTGGCACTTGCCAGCCCAGCGGGCGGATCGAGGACGAGAACCAGAAAGAGGCGAGACGCCGGTCCACACTCACGTCGGGCAGGCGCCCGGTCCGTTGCCGGATCAACTGGGCGACGGCCTGCCCGGCGGCGCCGATGCTGGCACTGGCCAGTTCGGTGACGGCGAAGGTCGAGGGCAGGGCGCCAGCCTCGGTGAAGGTCAGCGGGGTGTGGGGTAGATCGAGTGCGGCTTGGATGGGAGTCAGCAGGTCAGTCATCAAAGGCCCTCCGTAAGAGAAGGGCCACTATAGAAGATCATCACACCGGCGTGACAACTCCCGGTTCCAACGGCAGGTCGATGCTGGCGATAAAACCACCGGCTGGGTGATTGGCCAGGATCAGGCTGCCACCGTGGCGTTCGGCCGCGCGTCGCGCGATCGCCAGGCCCAGGCCGTGGCCTTGGGCGGTCTGGCCGGGAGCGCGGTAGAACGGTTCACCGAGTTGACTCAGGTGTTCGGCGTCCACACCGGGGCCATGGTCGCGCGCACTGATCAGGATACGTTCGCCCTGGAGCTGGGCGTGCAAATCGATCGGTTGCCCCGGCGGGTTGAAGCGCTGGGCATTGCGCAGCAGGTTATCCACAGCCCGTTCGATCATGGTCGGCCAGCCCTTCAGTTGCAGGTCGGCGTCGGTGCTCAGTTGCACCACCTGGTCCGGCGCGCTGAGTTGGGCATCCTTTTGCAGGGTTTTGAGCAGGGCGATGAGGTCGACGTCTTCGGCGCTGGCATTGTCGGCATCGACGCGGGCCAGTACCAGGATCTCGCTGATCAGCGCTTCCAGGCGGTCGCATTCGCGGGTCAGGCGTGGCCAGAGTTTTTCCCGTTCTTCGGGGCTGGCGCGTTCGGCCAGGGCCAGGGCGATGCGCAGGCGCGCGAGGGGCGAGCGCAGCTCATGGGACACGTCGCGCAGCAGCTGGCGTTGACTGCCGATCAGGCTTTGCAGGCGTGCGCCCATGCGGTTGAAGTCGGTGGCGAGTACGCCGAACTCATCGCGGCGGTTGGCCAGTTGCGCCAGGCTGTTCTGCTGGTAGGTGGCCTGGCCGAGGTCATGCACCGCGCCGCGCAGGCGGCTCAGTGGACGGGTGATGGACAAGGTGACGAACAGGCTGAACAAGGTCAGCACCACCAGGGCAATCACCAGTGCGCTCAAGGGCCATGCCAGGCTGCTGCGGTGCCACTCGTCCAGCTCCGGGTGCGGGATGCGGTAGATCAACAGGTAGGTGTCGCCGGTCTTCTCGCTGGTGTACTCGGCGGTCAGGCGTCGCCAGGGCAGATGGCCTTCCTTGCTGTCGTTCTGCCGGGCTTCAAAGGCAGCGGCGCGGCGCGGGAAAGTGCCGCGCACCACCGGCTCGCCGCTTTCGTTGAGCACTTGCACGTCGATGTGGTACTGGCGCTTGCGCTGTTGCAGCAGGTCCTGGGCAGCATCCTCGCCCTGGGCTTCGTAGAGCTGGGTCCACTCTTGCGCGAGGTTATTGAGGCCGGGGTGGCGGCTGAGAATCCAGGCATCCTGGTTAAGCATGTGCCCAAGCAGGATCGACAACCCGGCAACCAGGGCGATGGCCAGCCAGAAACTGGCCAGGATGCGCCAGAACAATGAACGCACAGGAAACCCTCAAACAGGAAAAGCCCAGTGGCGGTGGCCACTGGGCTGGGAGTGTTAACGCGGGGGCATTATTGCGCTTTTTGCGGCTGTTGCGCTTTCCAGGCCTGGAATTCCTTCCATTCGGCACGGCGCTGTTCTTGCTTCTTGACGATCTCGTCGAACTTCTTCTGCTGGTCAGGCTTGAGCACGGCACGGATATCGGCCTGGGTCTTCTGCTTGCCGGCGGCGATTTCATCCTGCATGGCTTTCTGGTCGGCGGCCGGGAGCTTGTCCAGGTACTTTTTGACCAGGTCTTTGCGAGCGTGCCATTGGTCACCCATCAGCTTGCCGATCTGCTCGCGCTGTTCGCGGCTCAGGTCCAGTTGGCTGAAAGGGCCGCCTTTGCCACGCGGACCGTGTTCACCGCCGTGGCCCGGGCCACCCATCATGTGCCCTTCAGGGCCGCCCATCGGGCCCGGGCCTTCAGGCAGTGCGGCCATGGCAACGGTCGGCAGGGCGGCGGCGAACATCAAAGCGATAAGGGTCTTGCGCATGGTGATTCTCCTGTCTCTATTCCGGTGAGTCCGGATGTGAGTAGATTACGGAGATCAAGGTCAGCGGCGGTCAGGTGTGGGTAAAGCTTGGGTAAAGAGGGTTTTGTTGTGAACTGACAAAACCCTGCAGGAGCGAAGGGGACTTAGAGGCTGTAGTAGTAGCCCCGGCTGCGCAACGCCACGATCCGTGGCCGGCCATCGGGGTGCGGGCCGATCTTCTTGCGCAGGTTGCTGACGTGCATGTCCAGGCTGCGATCGTAAAGGGTCAGCTTGCGGCCCAGGGCGATCTGCGCCAGTTCCTGCTTGTCCAGCGGTTCGCCGGGCTGGCGCAATAATGCTTCCAGCAGGCGGCTTTCGGAGACGGTGAGGGTGAACTCCTGCTCATCGATGCTGACCACGCCGCGCACCGGGCTGAAGCACAGGTCGCCCAGTTCCAGTTGGCTGGACACGGCGGCCGGGTGGCTGCGGCGCAATACCGCGCGCAGCCGCGCGGTGAGTTCGCGCGGGTCGCAGGGCTTGGCCAGGTAGTCGTCGGCGCCCAATTCCAGGCCGAGGATGCGGTCCAGGGGTTCGCCCCGCGCCGAAAGCATCAGCACCGGCAGCTCCGGGTGGTCGTTGCGCAATTGCTTGAGCAGCTCCAGGCCGCTGCCGTCGGGCAGCATCACATCCAGCACTACCGCTGCCGGGGCGCTGTCGGCCAAGGCCTTGCGTGCGCTCAAGCCGTCGTGGCAGGCGCGCACCTGGAAACCTTCCTGGCTCAGCCAACTGCTCAGCAGCTCGCAGAGCTCCTGGTCATCATCTATCAGTAACAGCTCGCTCATGACTCACTCAATTTAGCCATTGTCGACGGCGACGGTGCCCACCGCTGGCGAAGATCCCGCACAACAGGGCGATCAGTGCGACGGCCCCACCGGTGACGAACCATTGTTGCTGCTCGGTCAGCCAGCGGGTCAAGGCGCCGCCCTGTGCATCTTTGAGTTGCTGGGCCAGGCGTTGGTTCTCCTGGCGAAGGCGACTCAATTGAGCGCTTTCGCGGGTGGCATCCGCGCTTTGCAGTTGCTTGCTCAGTTCTTCACGTTGCCGTTCGCTTTCTTTCAAACGTTGCTGCAACTCGGTGATCTGGGCGCCGGCGCTCAAGGACAGGGGCGTGGAACTGCCGGTGCTCGAGGTTTCTTCAGCGTGGGCCGTAGCCCCGATCATTAACACTGCCAACAGACACAACTGACGTAAGCGCATCGGAACTCCTGATTCCACACGAATATTCAGAACGTTGTCGGCAGGTTGCCGAAAATAATGAGCAATTAGGAGTGCGCCGTACTCAATAGGTTCGGCGCAATCGGGATCAGGGCAGGACTTGCTTGAAGGGTTTGATCACTACGTCGGCGTAGACCCCTGCGGCGACATAGGGATCGGCCTTGGCCCAGGCCTGGGCATCGGCCAGCGAGGCAAACTCGGCGACGATCAGGCTACCGGTAAAACCGGCGTCGCCCGGGTCGTTGCTGTCCACGGCCGGGTGCGGGCCGGCCAGCACGATGCGGCCTTCGGCTTGAAGGACTTTCAGGCGCTCGACGTGGGCCGGGCGCACGGACAGGCGTTTTTCCAGCGAGTTGGCGACGTCGGTGGCAATGATGGCGTAGAGCATGTCAGTCCTCGGTTTTCGGCGTAGTAGGCTCGGTGTCATGCAGGTGGCGCGACAGGTAGATGCCCTGGGCGACCAGGAACAGCACGGTCATGCCCAGGCTGCCGAACACTTTGAAGTCGACCCAGTAGTCCTGGAAGGTAAACGCCACGAAAAGGTTGGCGGCGCCGCAGAAGATGAAAAACGCGATCCAGGCCAGGTTCAAGCGTGTCCACACCGGTTCCGGCAGGGTCAGCGCGTGGCCCATGATCCGCTTGATCAGCAGGCGATCACCGATGAAGTGGCTGCCGATGAACGCCAGGGCGAACAGCCAGTTCACCACCGGCGCTTTCCATTTCAGGAAGGTTTCGCTGTGGAAGGCCAGGGTCAGGCTGCCGAAGACCAGGCAGGCGACCAGGGTCAGCCACTGGCTTTTTTCCAGTTTGCGCTGGGAAATGAAGATGGCGCCGTAGACCACCACAGAGCTGATGATGAGCACGGCGGTGGCACTGTAGATGCCGCCGACAGTCAGCTCATGGCCGGCCAGGTCGATGACCCTGGGGTCGAGTTTGTAAACGATGAAAAACAGCAACAGCGGGATGAAGTCGATGAATTGTTTCACAGTAAGAGCCAGAAGCTGGATGTGGCGGCATAATAACAAACATCCTTGGTTGCGATAGCGCCAGCTGACTTGAGGTTACACCCCCCCGTGAATGTTGATTTGCACTGCCACAGCACGGCCTCCGACGGCGCCCTGGCGCCCGCGGTACTGGTTGCGCGTGCGTTTGAAAAAGGCGTGCGAGTCCTCTCGTTGACCGACCACGACACCCTCGAAGGCCTCGACGAAGCCCGTACAACGGCCCATGCCCTGGGCATGCAGCTGGTCAACGGGGTGGAATTGTCCTGCACCTGGGGCGGCGCCACCATTCATGTGCTCGGCTACGGCTTCGATCAAAAAGCGCCGCCGCTGGTGGAGGCTATCGCGCAATTGCACGATGGCCGCTGGCTGCGGTCCGAAGAAATAAGCCGAAAACTCAGCCTCAAAGGCATGCCCAACGCCCTCGACGGCGCCCGCGCCATCCAGCAGGAACTGGGTGACAGCGGCAACGCGCCGGCCCGTCCGCACTTTGCCGACTGGATGGTGCGTGAGGGTTTTGTCAAAGACCGCGCCGAAGCCTTTCGCAAGTGGCTGGGCGCCGGCAAGTTGGGCGATGTGAAGCAACATTGGCCGACCCTCGAAGACACCGTCGAGACCCTGCGGGCCTCCGGAGCCTGGGTCAGCCTGGCCCATCCCTGGCATTACGATTTCACCCGCAGCAAGCGTCGCAAGCTGATTGGCGACTATATTGGAGCTGGCGGTCACGCGATTGAAGTGGTCAACGGCTTTCAACCCGCCGAACAGGTGGGCAGCCTGTCGATCCTTGCTCGCGAATTTGGTCTGCTGGTCAGCGCCGGCAGTGACTTTCATGGCCCTGGCGGCTGGTCCGAGATCGGCGAGTACCGCGCGGTCCCGGAAGATTTGCCGCTGTTGTGGGGGAGATTCAAGCATGACCCCATTATTGCCACCGTCTGAACAGGTAGAACCCGTGAGTCAATTCTTCCAGATTCATCCGGAAAACCCCCAGGCGCGCCTGATCAAGCAGGCCGTAGAGATCATTCGCGCCGGCGGTGTGGTGATCTACCCGACCGATTCGTCCTACGCCATCGGTTGCCAGATCGGTGACAAGGGCGCTGTCGAGCGTGTCAGACGCCTGCGCCAGCTGGATGACAAGCACAACTTCGCGCTGATCTGCAGCGACTTGTCCCAGCTGGGCCTGTTCGCCAAGGTCGACACCGGCACCTTCCGCCTGCTCAAGGCCCACACGCCAGGGCCCTACACCTTTATCCTCAACGCGACCCGCGAAGTGCCGCGCCTGCTGCTGCACCCGAAAAAACGCACCATTGGCCTGCGGGTGCCGGAGCATCCCATCGCCCTGGCGTTGCTGGCCGAGCTGGGTGAGCCGTTGATGAGTGTGTCGCTGATCATGCCCGGCGACACCGAGCCCCTGGAAGACCCATACGAAATGCGCCAATTGCTGGAAAAACAGGTCGACCTGATCATCGACGGCGGTTTCGGCGGCAACAAGGCCTCCACCGTGATCAACCTGGCCGACGGCGAACCTGAAGTGATCCGTGTCGGTTGCGGCGATCCTGCGCCCTTTATGGCCGAGGCCTGAATGTCAGCCGTGGAAACCGTCGACAGCCAGGCGGGCGCCCAGCAGGAGCTGCCGTTTGCCATGGTCTACGGCCAGGCGGTGCTGGAAATGCCGCTGGACCTGTACATTCCGCCGGACGCCCTGGAGGTCTTCCTTGAGGCTTTCGAGGGCCCGCTGGACTTGCTGCTGTACCTGATCCGCAAGCAGAACATCAACATCCTCGACATCCCGGTGGCGGAAATCACCCGCCAGTACATGGGCTATGTCGAATTGATGCAGTCGGTACGCCTGGAACTGGCTGCCGAGTACCTGGTGATGGCCGCCATGCTCGCCGAGATCAAGTCGCGCATGCTGTTGCCGCGCGCGGAGACGGTCGAGGCCGAAGAGGACGACCCGCGCGCCGAACTGATCCGCCGCCTGCAGGAATACGAGCGCTTCAAGGCCGCCGCCGAAGGTATCGACGGCCTGAGCCGCGTCGGTCGCGACGTGGTGGTACCCAAGCTCGACGCCCCCGAGGCCCGTGCACGCAAGCTGCTGCCGGACGTGAGCCTGGAAGAGTTGCTGATGTCCATGGCCGAGGTGCTGCGCCGTGTCGATATGTTCGAGCACCACCAGGTCAGCCGCGAGGCCCTGTCCACCCGCGAGCGCATGAGCGATGTACTCGAACGCCTCAAGGGCGGCGGGTTTGTGCCGTTTGTGGAGCTGTTCACGGCGGAAGAAGGGCGCCTGGGGGTGGTGGTGACCTTTATGGCGGTCCTCGAACTGGTCAAGGAGTCCTTGGTCGAGCTGGTCCAGAATGAGCCTTTTGCGGCTATCCACGTGCGGGCGCGAGCCGAATAAAGAGCTGAAACGATGAATCTGACTGAACCCCGCGAACTGGCCCCGTTACTGGAGGCCTTTCTCCTGGCCTCGGGTAAGCCGCAATCCCTGGAGCGTCTGTTCGAACTGTTTGAGGAAGCCGAGCGCCCTGAACCGCCGGTGTTCAAGAAGGCACTGGAAATCCTGCGCAAATCCTGCGACGGCCGCGCCTTTGAACTGCGCGAGGTGGCGTCGGGTTATCGCCTGCAGATCCGTGAGAAGTTTTCCCCGTGGGTCGGCCGCCTCTGGGAAGAGCGCCCGCAGCGCTATTCACGGGCGATGCTGGAGACCATGGCGCTGATCGCCTATCGCCAGCCCATCACCCGTGGCGAAATCGAGGACGTGCGGGGCGTGGCGGTCAACAGCCATATCGTCAAGACGCTGCTGGAGCGTGAGTGGATCCGCATCGTCGGCTACCGCGACGTGCCCGGCAAACCGGCGATGTTCGCCACCACCAAGGTGTTCCTCGACCATTTCAACCTGAAAAACCTCGACGACCTGCCGCCCCTGGCCGAATTGCGCGAGATGGAGGCCGAGCCGGTGCTCGACTTCGACGACGCCCCGGTCCCGGCGAGCCTGCAGGAACTGGCCGACGCCACCGCCGAGCCGGAAGAGCCCAAGGACGAAACCAGTTTCCATACGTTGTTGCTGGAACTGGACGACATGGAGCAGGGCATCAAGACCGACTTTGATGACTTGCTGCGCGATGGTGCGGCCGAGCCGGACGCCCAGGTGAGCGTGGAGGTCGAGCCTGAACCTGAGGACGATATCCTCGGCGTGGCCGAAGCCCGCGAAAAACTCCTGGCCGCCGTCGCCGCCCTCGAACAACCGCCCCTGAGCGACGAAGAAGACGAAGCCCGGGCACTGGCCGAGGCCATCGAGGCAGAACGCCGCCAGTTCGAAGACTGACGCAGTCCAATGTAGGAGGGGGCTTGCCCCCGATAGCGGTGGTTCAGTTAAAGAGATTGAGACTGACACACCGCAATCGGGGCAAGCCCCCTCCCACAAGGGTTCAGTGGTGCCCTGGGCATCGCCGGTCGGCGGAAAAACCAATGACCTGGTGCTTATCGACTAGTCTCTGATGCGCAATGCGCGCCATGGGCGTATGATTCGCGACCCTTTGCCGACCTATTCGGCCAAAGCCCCGCTTTCAACACTCTTCAGGCCACGCCTGAATCGACCCACCGGGAGGTGCTTAAGATGAACGACAAAGACCAGAACGACAGCCAGGAAATCGGCCCTGCAGGCGAAAAGCTGCAAAAGGTGCTGGCGCGTATCGGCGTGGGCTCGCGCCGCGACGTCGAAGCCTGGATCACCCAGAAGCGCATCAAGGTCAACGGCGTCGAGGCCACCCTTGGCCAGCGCGTCGACCTGCACGATGCAATCACCATTGATGGCAAGGTCATCAAGCGTGAAGAGGCCGCCGAATCGGTGCGCCGCGTGATCATGTACAACAAGCCCGATGGCGAGATCTGCACCCGTGACGACCCGGAAGGCCGTCCGACCGTGTTCGACAAGATGCCCAAGCCCAAGGAAGGCCGTTGGATCAACATCGGTCGTCTCGACATCAACACCACCGGCTTGCTGATGTTCACCACCGACGGTGAACTGGCCAACCGCCTGATGCACCCGTCCTACGAGATGGACCGCGAATACGCCGTGCGTGTGCGTGGTGAAGTCGATGACGAGATGATCGAACGCCTCAAGGCCGGCGTGGTGCTGGAAGACGGCCCGGCCAAGTTCACCGACATCAAGCAGGCGCCGGGCGGTGAAGGTTTCAACCACTGGTACCACTGCGTGGTGATGGAAGGCCGTAACCGTGAAGTGCGTCGCCTGTGGGAATCCCAGGGCCTGGTGGTCAGCCGCCTGAAGCGCGTGCGTTTTGGTCCGGTGTTCCTCAACTCCGACCTGCCGATGGGCCGCTGGCGTGAAATGAGCCAGTACGAAGTCGACATCCTCAGCGCCGAAGTCGGCCTGACGCCGGTCGCCATGCCGCAGATGAACGCCAAGAGCAAAGACAAGCTCGATCGTATGCAGCGTAAATCGTCGCGCCCCGTGGCCCGCACCGAACGTGTTGCCCGCACCCTGCGCCCGGCGCTGGATGCACCGGCGACCGGCGGGCGTATCTCGCGTCAACCGCATATCGAAGGCGAGCGTCGCCCCACCGCGCCATCGCGCCAGGAAGGCGAACGTGCGCCACGCACCCCACGCCCAGCCGGTCGTGGTGACGCGCCAAGCGGTGGTCGCAGCAACCGTGGTGACGCCGGTCGCGGTGCTCCTGCATCCGATCACCCAGCCGACAGTGCCAACACCAAGCGCCCGGCCAAGCCCGCGCCGAAAAAGCGCCCAGGCCTGAAGCTGGTGGCGGACGAGCCATCGGGCAAGCGCCGTGGCGCACCGGCCGGTTCGGGTCAGCGTCCAGGCTTCGGTCGCAAGAAGCCGCAGTGATGTAACCGCTGCACACAAACGCCAACCCTAGGGTTGGCGTTTTTTTTTGCCTTGGAATACAGGTAAAACATGTGGGATGGGGCTTGCTCCCACAGTTGGTTCTCCATCATTTTCAAGTTCGGTGTTCAGAACGCAAAAGTGCCGTCAAACACCGGTTTGTCATCCAGCGCCAATACCCCACTGGCAAAGATCAGGTCCAGGTGATGGCTGCCTTTCTGCCCGCCACCCAAGCCCAGGTGCAAGCCGCAATGGCGCTCCTCGAACCCGGCATTGCGCGCGTACAGGTCCTTCACCCCTTCATTGGTGCCAATCCCCAGTTCCTCCACCCGGCGATTGGACGGGTTGGCATTCAGGTATTTATTGAAGTCGTCGGCCAGCCCCGGTACGTCACTGGCCACGCTGCAGATGGTCGAGTTTTCGATCCACAGTTCCAGTGGTGACTGCAGCACGCCGTACTTGCGTGCGAAGGGGATGGTGCTGAGAAAGGTGCCGACAAACCGCACCTGGCCATTGATGGCTTCGCTGTGGGTGGCGATTTCGCCGGGGGCCAGGTCGTGGTTGCCGATGCCGTTGATATTGGTCCACTTCTTGATGCTGCTCATGGGCGCCTGCAGGCGTGAGCCGTGTTTGTCGGTAAAACTCAGCACAGCGGCTTGGGACATGCGCCGGATCAGTGTGGCGTTGAGGTCGGCGATGCGCTGCGGCTCGACGCTGAAGGTGTCGTAGAAGTAGTCGCCGTAATCCTTGAACAGCAGGGATTTCTTCCAGTGTTCGGCCATCACGCCTTGCAGGGCACGGATAAAGTCCGGGCCTTCGGCGCGCGGGTTGGGCAGGGTGGAGGAATCGTAGAGGAACAGGTACAGGTCGCAGGCTTCGATGGCCTGCGCCAGGCTGTCGCTGTCGGCCAGGTCCAGGCGCTGCACCTGGAAGTTGAAACGGGCAGCGCTGCTCTGGGCGATCGCCTGGGCGATGGCGTCGTAGCGCTCGGTGTGGCCCAGCAGCACGGTGGGGCAGTTCAGGCCGCCGAGGGCCGGATGGTGTGCAAGGTAGTAGAGAAAGTGTTCAACGGCGCGGGCCTTGTCCATGACGTATGTCCTTGTGTGCCTTGGGTAAGGAGGCAGGTGCCGTGCACAGCACCTGCCGAATACGTGCCGGGTGTCAGAAAGGCCACATCGCCGTGCCAAATGGCACCACGGCATCGGCTTGCATCATTTCAACGGCGGCCTCGTGGGTCGGCGCTTCAAACCAATCGTCGAGTTGCAGTTCGGTTTCCAGGTCGTTTTCCAGTGCTTGCATGGTGTATCTCCTAGAGGACGTTGTTTGAGAACGGCTTGCCAGCGGGCTTCGCTGGGCAAGTGAAAGAACCTAGGTGAGAGTGTTTGGTAATGCAAAAAATTTATTGACACGGTCTCATTTGGATTTTTTCTTCTGTTTTTTCGCCGGCTTTTTTTCTTCAGCAAATACAGTGAGCTGGCGTCGCTAATGGTGATGAATTTTCTTACCGCCATTTTTTCAAAAACTTACAGCTGTAACGCCGATTTTCCAGGCTGTAACGATTAATTTACGTGTAGCTCGCGGCATGATTGGCCTATTTACCGCTGTAAGGAATACCTGACAGATCGTCGCACGTGCGCTGCGGGTACGGCTTGAAGCTGTCGAGCGGTGTACAATGCGCCGCGTTTTACTGTGACCCCCTTGCGTAACCACGCAAAAGGCCAAGACCTCAGGGTTTACCCACCCTGATCACTCCGCCTGGCCACGAGCCCGGCGGGTTCGATTTCGTCACAGATAAAAACAAACAGGTGACGCATGACCATTAGAAAGACGCTGTACTCCTGGTGCCTGCGCTGGGGTTTGAGCGGCGCTGCTTGAGTCGGTAATTCAAGGCAGCAACCTGCATTCAACATCATCAAACCTTGCGTGAGACCCTTTTCATGAGTGAACCCCATTCCTCTTCAGGCGAGCTGAAACGCGGCCTGAAAAATCGGCATATCCAGTTGATCGCCCTTGGTGGCGCCATCGGCACCGGCCTGTTCCTGGGCTCGGCCGGCGTGCTCAAATCCGCCGGCCCGTCGATGATCCTGGGTTATGCCATCTGCGGCTTCATTGCCTTCATGATCATGCGCCAGCTCGGCGAAATGATCGTCGAAGAGCCGGTCGCCGGTTCCTTCAGCCACTTTGCCCACAAGTACTGGGGCGGTTTCGCCGGCTTCCTGTCGGGCTGGAACTGCTGGATCCTGTACATCCTGGTGGGCATGTCCGAGCTGACAGCCGTCGGCAAATACGTGCACTACTGGTGGCCGGAGATCCCGACCTGGGTGTCGGCGGCGGCGTTCTTCGTGCTGATCAACCTGATCAACCTGGCCAACGTCAAAGTCTTTGGTGAAGCGGAGTTCTGGTTCGCCATCATCAAGGTGGTGGCCATCGTCGGCATGATCGCCCTGGGCAGCTACCTGCTGGTCAGCGGCAGCGGCGGCCCGCAAGCCTCGGTGAGCAACCTGTGGGAACACGGCGGCTTCTTCCCCCATGGCGTCAGCGGCTTGGTGATGGCCATGGCGATCATCATGTTCTCCTTCGGCGGCCTGGAAATGCTCGGCTTTACCGCCGCCGAAGCCGACCAGCCACGCACCGTGATCCCCAAGGCGATCAACCAGGTGATCTACCGCATCCTGATCTTCTACATCGGCGCCCTGGTGGTATTGCTGTCGCTGACACCATGGGACAGCCTGCTGGCCACCCTCAACGCCTCCGGCGATGCCTACAGTGGCAGCCCGTTCGTGCAGGTGTTCTCCATGCTGGGCAGCAACACCGCCGCGCATATCCTCAACTTCGTGGTGTTGACGGCGGCGTTGTCGGTGTACAACAGCGGCACCTACTGCAACAGCCGCATGCTGCTGGGCATGGCTGAGCAGGGTGATGCGCCCAAGGCGCTGGCCAAGATCGACAAGCGCGGCGTGCCGGTGCGTTCGATCCTCGCGTCGGCGGCGGTCACGCTGGTGGCGGTGTTGATGAACTACTTCATCCCGCAACATGCGCTGGAATTGCTGATGTCCCTGGTGGTGGCCACGCTGGTGATCAACTGGGCGATGATCAGCTTCTCCCACTTCAAGTTCCGCCAGCACATGAACCGCACCGGCCAGGTGCCGCTGTTCAAGGCGCTGTGGTACCCGTATGGCAACTATGTGTGCCTGGCGTTCGTGGTGTTTATCCTGGTGATCATGCTGATGATTCCGGGAATCCAGGTGTCGGTGTACGCGATCCCGCTGTGGGTGGCGTTTATGGCTGTGTGTTATTGGATCAAGAACAAGCGCAGTGCTGAAGCGGCGTTGAGCACCGCGAGTGCAGCGTTGAAGTAAACAGGCGCCTACCTGGAAAACCCCGAATCCTGCATAGGGCGCGGGGTTTTTTGCGGTTTGAAGCCGTCAACTTTTTGAAATCACACCGCTCATGTATTCATTCAAGTCGCGAAAGTCCTTAACGTTCCAGGCATGCGGCGCGACCTTCACCCCATTCTCGCGCAGCGTTTTTGGGATCAGGTCTCCATTCGGGCGAAGTATGACCGACGACACAATAACGCCCGGGTAAGCCGCCAGCCGTTTTTTGAAGGCTGGGGTTGTCAGGTCAGGTGTAGGCGGGTTGCTTTTATTGGCCAACGGCCCCGTTGCCTTGAGGTCCGGCCCGTGGCACATGGCGCAGCGCTGTGAATAGAGGTTTTTGCCATTGGCGTTATCTGCAAAGGACAGTGACGTTTGAATGAGTGATAAGGTGCCGAGCAAAGTGATCAATAGTCTTTTCATTGTCATGCGTCCTTGTTGTTGAGGCTGTTGTCCTGATTGGGTGTGTCTGTTGCCTAGGGTTTATTGAGTGATGCTGGTTATTTCCAACAACGTGCACCTGCCCGATGCCGAAATCGAGCTGACCGCCATCCGCGCCCAGGGCGCCGGCGGGCAGAACGTCAACAAGGTGTCGAGCGCGGTGCACCTGCGGTTTGATATTCCGGCGTCGTCGCTGCCGGCGTTCTACAAGGAGCGACTGCTGGCACTGCGTGACAGCCGTATCACCAGCGAAGGCGTGCTGGTGCTCAAGGCCCAGCAGTACCGGACCCAGGAACAGAACCGCGCCGACGCGCTGGAGCGCCTGGTGGAGCTGATCCTCAGTGCCACCAAGGTCGAGAAGAAGCGCCGCCCGACCAAGCCCACCCTGGGCTCGAAAAAGCGGCGCCTGGAATCCAAGACCAAGCGCGGCAGCATCAAGGCCGGGCGCGGCAAGGTCGACTTCTAGGCATCGCGCGCTTCGCGGGCCTTGGGTGCTTGCCGGTACAGGTAGACACTCAGCAGCAGCCCACCGAGGGCGGCGAGGGCGGCGAACAGGAAGATCGACGCAAAACCGAAACCTGCCGCCACGGCCCCGGCCAGCGGCCCGGTAATGCCCAGCGACAGGTCGATAAACAGCGAATAGGCGCCCACCGCCGAACCACGGCTGGATGCGGGCACCAGGTTGACCGCCTCCACCCCCAGCGCCGGAAACACCAGGGAGAAGCCGAAACCGCTCAACGCCGCGCCGGCCAGGGCCAGGTTGGCATCCGGCGCCAGCCACAACAGCAGCAGGCCGAGGATCTCCACCGACAGGCAGGCGATCGCTACGCGAAAGCCGCCGATACGGTTGATCAAGTTGCCGAACAGCAGGCGCGCACCGATAAAGCTGGCGCCGAACAGGCTCAATGCCCACACCGCGTTATCCCAGTGCTGGGTGGTGTAATACAGGGTGATAAAGGTGGCGATGGTGCCAAAGCCGATGGAGCCCAGGGCCAGCGCGCAGCCGTGGGGCAGGACTCGGCCCAGTACGTTCATGAACGGCAGGCGCACGCCGGCGACGATGGGGGCGGCCACTTTGTTCCAGGCCAGCAGCACGCCGACGACCGCCAGCAGGATAATGCTGACACCCATGCTCCACAGTCCGAAATTCCGCACCAGCAGCACACCCAACGGCGCACCGACCGCCAGCGCGCCGTAACTGGCGATGCCGTTCCACGAAATGACCTTGGCGGTATTGGCCGCGCCCACCCGGCCGATGCCCCAGCCGATGGCACCTGAGCCCACCAGGCTTTCTGCGCTGCCCAGTATCAATCGACCAATGAGCAGGCTGGCCAGGCTGACGGCCGGCACGCTTGAAAACCACGCCGCAAGCAACATGAACACGCCACTCGCGCCGCACCCCACCAGGCCGATCAGCACCGCCCGCTTGCTGCCCAGGTTATCGATGATTTTGCCTGCATACGGGCGGCTCAGCAGCGTGGCCAGGTACTGCACGCTGATCACCAGGCCGGCGATCACCGCCCCGTAGCCCAGTTCACTGTGGACATAGCCCGGCAACACGGCCAGGGGAATGCCGATATTCAGGTAGCCGATAAAGGTGAACAACACGATGGAAACAACTTGCAGCGTTACCGCCAGGGGGCGCTGGGTATCTGGCATGGGAGAGGTCCACTGTCGCAGCAGGTAAAGATAGGCTGCTAATGATACCGGGGCTTGGGCGTGCGCAGGGCGGTAAAACGCAAAAACGTCAGATCAAAAAGACGTCAGGCTTGAAGGGGGGCGAGTAACTGGGTGGTGACCAGGGCGGCCAGGGCGTTTTCCTGGGTGCCGAAGCGCTTGAGCAGCAAGGCTTGTTTGTCCGCGCTGAGGCGGTTCCACACGTCGACCATCTGCAGGGCGGTGTCGAGTACGGCGGTGTCCGGGAGGGTGTCTGTCATGGCGGGTACCTCGGGGGTGATTCAGGCAGTGTGGAAAGCGTTCAAAGGTACGCTTTCCACACGGTCTGGTACGGCGTCAGTCCTGGCTCTTGCTGTCGACTGGTTTTGCTTCTTTGGCCTCAGGCTGCTTCGCGCTGGCCTGCTGCGGTGTTGGCTGCTCAGTTTCGTGCAGGCTTGGGAAGGGGAGATTAGGTATCTCGTGCATCGTCGTCGCTCCTCGCAAAGTCTGTTTTTTCAATCGCAGGTGATTCCGCGCTCTCAAAAAGCCTTGGCAGGATACAGCACTGTAAATGACAAAAAGACTTTTATATCGCCGGGTGTACGAACCTTTTATCGTTTTTACGCAAGTGACAAGAGGTCACATCGCTCAGAACGGCACCTTGCCGAGGATCATGTCGCGGTACATCACAAAATCCCCCAGCAAGCTGTAGAACGGGTGCTGGAAGGTCGCCGGACGGTTCTTTTCGAAGAAGAAGTGCCCGATCCAGGCAAAACTGTAGCCGGCAATCGGCACGGCCAATAACAGCCCCAGTGAACCTCGGCCGATGGCATAGGCCAGGATGCCGATCACCAGGGTAGTGCCGATAAAGTGCAGGCGCCGGCAGGTGCTGTTGCCGTGCTCGGTCAGGTAATAGGGGTAAAACTCGGCAAAGCTATTGAATCGCTTGAGGTTTTCCACTGCAGCCGGCCCTTTGATTGTTGTGCCGCCGAACAGATGTTCGGCGGGGAGCTTATTTGAGTCTAGAGTGATCAGTGGTAACAGCCAGTGACAATAGATGCCACTTTAGTATCCTTGGCTTTCCTGGCTGCCATTTTGAGCCTGCTTTATTAAGAAGACGCCATGAGCGAACGAACAACTTCTGCAAGCTGGGCGATGGGGATAGTCAAGGCACTGGAAATGGACGGCCTGGATTGCCGCGCCTTGTTCAAGCAACTGGGCCTGGACTACGCCGCCCTGAGTGACCCCGATGCACGGTTCCCGCAAGACTCCATGACTCGCCTGTGGCAGCGCGCGGTCGAGCTGTCGGGTAACCCGGCGATTGGCCTGAACATGGGCAAGGTGGTGCGCCCGGCGTCGTTTCATGTGGCCGGTTACGCCTTGATGTCCAGCAACACCCTGGCCGAGGGCTTTATGCGCCTGGTGCGTTACCAGCGGATCATCGCCGAAAGTGCCGATTTGAGTTTCCGACTATTACCTGAAGGCTATGCGCTGATTCTGACGGTGCATGGCGATCATCTTCCGCCGACCCGACAAAGCGCCGAAGCCTCCCTGGCCTGTGCGTTGGCGCTGTGCGGCTGGCTCACCGGGCGGACCCTGCAACCCCGCAAAGTGCTGTTGCAGGGCGATCAGCCGGGGGACCTGGCCCCCTATAAACAAGCGTTCCATGCCCCGCTGGAGTTCAATGCGCCGTATGACGCGCTGATCTTTGAGCGCGCCGACATGGACGCGCCGCTGCCCACGGCCAACGAGGCCATGGCGCTGTTGCACGATCGATTTGCCGGTGAATACCTGGCGCGGTTCTCCGAAAGCCGCGTGACCCACAAGGCGCGGCAGGTGCTGTGCCGACTGCTGCCCCAGGGCGAGCCCAAGCGCGAAGTGGTGGCCCAGACCCTGCACCTGTCCCAGCGCACCTTGCAGCGGCGCCTGCAGGAAGAAGGCACGAGTTTCCAGACCCTGCTCGACGACACCCGCCGCGAACTGGCCGAGCAGTACCTGGCGCAGCCGAGCATGACCCTGTTAGAGATCGCCTACCTGCTGGGCTTTGCCGACCCGAGCAACTTCTTTCGCGCGTTTCGCCGCTGGTTCGATGCCACGCCCGGCGAATACCGGGCGCGACTGCAGGACGCGTCGACGGTCAGTGACGCCAGAACGCCGGAATGCACAGAACAAAGACTGTGATGATTTCCAGCCGGCCCAGCAGCATGCCCAGGGACAGGATCCACTTGGCCGCATCCGGCAGGCTGGCGAAGTTGCCGGCCGGGCCAATGGTTTCCCCCAGGCCCGGGCCGACACCGGACACGGTGCTGGCGGCGCCGGTGAGTGCGGTCATCCAGTCCAGGCCCAGCAGCGACAAGGCCAGGGCGATGGCGCAGATGGTGATGGCGAAGAAAAACGAAAAGGTCAGGATCGAACGCACGATCTCTTCGTCGAGGCGGTGGCCGTTGTACTTCTGCTTGATTACCGCGCGCGGGTGAATCAGCTGGTTCAAGTTGGCCTTGAGCAGGATATAGGCGACCTGGAAGCGGAAAATCTTGATCCCGCCCGCCGTGGAGCCGGAACAGCCACCGATGAAGCCCAGGTAGAAAAACAGCATCAGTGAGAAATTGCCCCACAGGCTGTAGTCCCCCAGTGCAAAACCGGTGGTGGTCACTACCGACGTGACGTTCAACGCCACATGGCGCAGGGCATCCAGCCAATGCAGGTTGGTGGTCCACCAGTACCAGGTGCCGAGCACCAGCCAGGTCACCAGCAACAAACCGAGCAAGCCCTGTACTTGCTGATCCTTGATCAATGCCTTGCGATTACCCCGCAAGGTGGCCACGTACAGGGTAAACGGCAAGCTGCCGAGGATCATCACCACCACCGCCACCCAGTGCACCGCCGGTTGTTTCCAGTGCGCCAGGGACTCGTCCGAGGTGGAGAACCCACCGGTGGAAATCGCCGACATCGCATGGTTGATCGCATCGAACAGGCCCATGCCGGCCCACCAGAACGCCAGGCTACCGAGGATGGTGATGCCGACGTAGGCCGCCACGATCAGCCGCGCCACCATGTGCGAGCGGGGCATGACCTTCTCCGAGCGGTCCGAGGATTCGGTCTGGAACAGGCGCATGCCACCGATGCGCAGCAGCGGCAGGATCGCCACCGCCATGCCGATAAAGCCGATGCCGCCGAGCCAGTGCAGCAGCGAGCGCCACATCAGAATGCCAGGGGACAGGGTGTCCAGGCCGCTCAGCACCGTGGAACCGGTGGCGGTGATGCCGGACATGCTTTCGAAAAACGAGTCGGTGTAGCTGATGTGCTGGGTCAGCAGGAACGGCAGCGCGGCGAATACGCATACCACCACCCAACTGCTGACCGTGAGCAGGTACATGTCTCGCGGACGCAGGTGCACGTGTTCGGGACGCCCGGGAATCACCAGGGCGAGCCCGGCGACAAAGGTGATCAGGCTGGCCCAGAGGAACGAGGGCAGGTCGCTGGTCCGTTCGAAAATCACCAGGGTGGCCATGGGCACGACCATGGCGATCGCAAGGGTGATCAGGAAGATGCCGATGATGAAACCGATGATGCGTAGGGTCGGCAACGCCATGAAGTGAGCTCGAAATAGGGCAGAGGCGCCATTCTACCTGGGGTGCCGGGCATGTAAACCGGGCCTTGAAGGCGACGCAAATCAAATGTGGGAGGGGGTGGCGGTCCTACTGTGAAAGGCAGGTAAAAAAAGGCGACCCGAAGGCCGCCTCATTTAACACCGCACTGATCAGAACTCGTGATCAGCGTTATCCGGGTTCAGGTCGCTGATGCCCAGCTTGCCGGCAGCGGCTTCGATCGAACCGGTCTGCTTGACCAGGGCGGCGATGGCGTCACGCACGATCTGGTTGCCCGCGTCGTTACCGGCGGCGATCAACTGGTCGTAGTGTTCACCCTTGTTGGCATGATCAACCATGACCTGGATTTTCGCTTCGGTCGCCGCCAGGTCCGCTTTCAGCGCGGTATCGGCCGCCGGGTCGGCCTTGGCCACCAGGGACGACAGGCTGGCGCCGGTCAGTTTGGTGCCGTCGACGCGGGTGTACTCGCCCAGGTAGACGTTGCGGATGCCCTTGGCGTCGTAGAAGTGCGAGTAATGGGTGTTGTCGCTGAAGCAGTCCTGTTCGTCTTCCGGCGAGTTGGCTTCCAGGGAAACCTTCATGCGTTCACCGGCCAGTTCGCCCAGGGACAGGCTGCCCATGCCGAACAACATTTTGCGCAGGCCGTCGGTGGCAGGTTCTGCCTCCAGGGTGGCGCGGTAGTTGTCTTCGACGTTGGGTTTCCAGTTGCCGACCATTTCCTGCAGGTCGCTGACCAGCAGTTGGGTCACGGCGGTCAGGTAGGCGCGGCGGCGCTCGTTGTGGCCGCCGGTTGCGCCGTCGCCGGTCAGGTAGTCCGACGCAGGGCGGTTGCCGGCGCCTGGGCCGGTGCCGTTCAGGTCCTGGCCCCAGAGCAGGAATTCGATGGCGTGGTAGCCGGTGGCGACGTTGGCTTCGGAACCGCCCAGCTCATTGAGGCTGGCGAGTTTTTCCGGGGTGATGTCCTTCACGTCGACCTTGTCTTCGCCGACCTGGACTTCGGTGTTGGCGATGATGTTGGCGGTAGCGCCCGGGTTGCCCAGAGCGTGTTCGTAGGATTTGTCGACGTAGTCGATCAGACCTTCGTCCAGAGGCCAGGCGTTAACCTGACCTTCCCAGTCATCGATGATGGTGTTGCCGAAGCGGAACACTTCGCTCTGCAGGTACGGAACGCGCGCGGCAACCCAGGCGGCGCGGGCGGCTTTCAGGGTTTCGTCGTTCGGTTTGGCGAGGAAGGCGTCGATTGCGGTTTGCAGGGTTTTTGCCGTGGACTCGGCATCGCTGTACACCGCGAAGACCATGTCGGCGTAATGCGCAACCACGGCCTTGGCGGCCGCTTCATCGACCTGGCCGGCAGGGGTGGCAGCCGCTGGAGCGGTGGTGCTGGCAGCCGGGGTCGGCGCCTGGTTGGCTGCGGGCTTGTCTTTACCTTCGCCGCAACCGGCGAGAGAAATGGCAATGGCCAGCAGACTGGCGGTGGCCAGGGGCATACGAATCATGGCGAACATCCTGCTTCGGTTGTTGATGGGCGCGCGGGGGTCGCGCAAAACTGCGACATAATGCGAAAGATTTGCATTTTGTGTAAAGGGTTATACGCGGGAAATCTTCAGTATCGTTTTGTCCGCTCAGAGAATAGCCGCGCCATTGCGCTCCGCCTGCTTCAAAAAAGCCGCCAACTCCCGGGCCGGCAGGGGTTTACTGTAGTAGTAACCCTGACCTTCATGGCAACCCTCGGAGATGATGTAGGCCTCCTGCTCCGCGGTTTCCACGCCTTCCGCGATGACCTGCATGCCCAGGCTTTTGCCCAGTTGGATAATGGCGCGAACGATGGTGGCGTCGTCATCGTCGTCCAGTAGGTCCTGGACGAAGCTTTTGTCGATCTTGATCTTGTCCAGGGGCAGGCTCTTCAAATAGCTCAAGGAGGAATAGCCGGTGCCGAAATCATCAATCGCGATCAATGCCCCGGAGCGGCGCAGGCTCAACAGGTGTTGGGCGGCGGTGCTGATGTCTTCCATCAGGCCGGTCTCGGTGACTTCCAGTTCCAGGCTGCGCGGCGGCAGGCGGTAGATCTGCATCAGGTTGTTGACCACCCGTGGCAACTCGGTGTGGTGCAACTGCACGGTGGACAGGTTGACCGCCATGCGCAGTTCGGTGAAGCCCAGGTCATGCCATTCGCGCAATTGTCGACAGGCCTGGTCCAGTACCCATTCGCCAATCGGAATAATGGTGCCGTTCTGTTCTGCCAGCGGGATGAACAGGTCCGGCGGCACCAGGCCGTGTTCCGGGTGCTGCCAGCGGATCAGGGCTTCCACGCCTACCACACGCTGGTCGCGGTAGCTGATCTGCGGCTGGTAGACCAGGTGGAACTGGTCGCGGCTGAGGGCATCGCGCAGGTCTTTTTCCAGCTCGCGGCGGCGGCGCATTTCGCTGTCGACGCTGGCGATATAGAACTGATAGCGGTTGCGAGAGCGACTCTTGGCCAGGGTCATGGTCTGTTCGGCTTTTTGCAGCAGCTTCTCGGTGCTGTCGCCATCTTCGGGAAACAAGGTGATGCCGATGGTGGCGCGCAGGCGAATTTCCTCGTGGTCGAGGGCGAACTCCGCCTCCAGGTCGTCGAGGATGCTTTGCGCCAGTTCGGCCGCTTCGTAGGGCTGGTCGATATCGGCCTGTACCAGCGCGAACTGGTCGCCCCCCAGGCGGGCGAGGGCGCCGAGGCGACCGCTGTGGGCGCGCAGACGGTCGGCCAGGGCCAGCAGCAATTTGTCGCCGGCCTGGTAGGTGAACTGCTCGTTGACGCTTTTGAAGTCATCCAGTCCCACGCACAGCACCGCTACGCGGCGCTGGCGGCGGCCGGCGTCGATGAGGATCTTGTCCAGTTGCTCCTGCAGTTTCTGGCGGTTGGGCAGGCCGGTGAGAAAATCGTACTGGGCCATGCGCAGCAGGCTGGATTCCGCCTCATGGCGCAGGTGGGTGTTGCGCTCGATGGATTCGAGCAACTGGTTGGCGGTGTTGATCCACAACCCCAACTCGTTGCGCTCGTGGCCCTTGAGTTGCGGGATCTTGTGCTCGCTGGGACGGTCCGGGTTGATCGATGTCAGGTGTTCGATAATCCGCGACAGCGGCTTGGTCAGCAGCCAGTGGTAAACCAGGTACAACACCAGGCCCATGGCCAAGGCGCGTAACACGCCGGAAATGAAGATGATCACCGAACTGACAATAAAACCCTGGCCGTACGTGGCGGTGTCGAGGGTAATGCTCAGGTCGCCGTAATATTCGCTGTAGGGGCCTTTGCCGACCAAGGCCGTGGTGAAGGTGCGTTCCCGGCCAAGAATCAGGTCGGTGAGCCAGCGGCTGGGGGAGTGCTGCAAGGCGCGGCTTTTTTCTGCCAGCATGGTTTCGTTGGGATGGCCGATGGAGGCCATGCGCACCGCCTCGTCCTGGAACAGCCCCTCTATCACCTGCATGCCCATCTCGCGGTCCAGGCTATAGACGGCCTGGGTCGAGGGGTCGCGAAACATGTCAAGGATGCGCTGGGCATCACCGGCCACGGCCTGGCGCGTCTTGTAGGCATCGAACACGATCTGCGCCACGCTCAGCGTCACGCCCACGATCAACGCCGACAGCAGCACGACCCGTAGCAACTTCACCGACAAGCTGTTTTTGAGTTCCAGCTTCAAAGGGGCATTCCTTGTCTCATGCGGGTGGCCTTCAATATGCCATGAGTATTGGCAATCTGAGGTTGGCAGTCAAAGGAACATTGCGGCTGGGGATGGTTTGGGAAAAATGTCGAGGAGCGTTGTGGCTCAGCGTCGCGTGGGGTGAGAAATAAAACTGGGGCGCGAGGGGGCTGTAGGCGGATTGAGATCCGCCATTCCCTCTTTATCCTCCTATCTTCGGCAGTACCTCTGCGGCGGAAGATGCAAAGTTGATTGTTCCTTTGAGCGCTTGCCCTGCGCCTGGTGCGGCGCTGTCCAGTACAGGAGCGGCTACATCAGCGACTACGGGGAGCGCGGTTTGAGCCGCTTGGGTGGCGACCCCGACGGCTAATCCGACTGCTGCGGTTTCTGCTATTGGCATGAGAACTCTCCGATATTGGATAAGAGGGGGATTCCTCTCGCCGTATAGGTGGCAAGTTCCCATTGCTGAGTTCCATCATTCCTGCCTCGCATAAAAAAGCCCGGCATTCGCCGGGCTCTTTCTACTGCAAGGGTTGCTTAGGCAGTGAAGGTCTTGCCTTCGAACTGCTCAGCGACGAACTTCCAGTTGACCAGGTTCCAGAACGCTTCCACATACTTTGGACGCACGTTGCGGTAGTCGATGTAGTAGGCGTGTTCCCACACGTCGCAGGTCAGCAGCGGGGTGTCGCCGCTGGTCAGCGGGTTGCCGGCGCCGATGGTGCTGGCCAGGGCCAGGGAACCGTCAGCCTTTTTCACCAGCCAGCCCCAACCGGAACCGAAGGTGCCGACGGACGTCTTGGTGAATTCTTCCTTGAACTTGTCGAACGAACCGAACGCGGCGTTGATGGCTTCAGCCAGCGCGCCGGTAGGTTGGCCGCCGGCGTTTGGTGCCAGGCAGTTCCAGTAGAAGGTGTGGTTCCAGACCTGAGCGGCGTTGTTGAAGATGCCGCCCGAAGAAGACTTGACGATTTCTTCCAGGGTCTTGCCTTCGAACTCGGTGCCTGGCACCAGGTTGTTCAGGTTCACGACATAGGTGTTGTGGTGCTTGTCGTGGTGGTACTCCAAGGTTTCCTTGGAGATGTGCGGCTGCAGGGCATCGTGTGCGTAGGGCAGCGGCGGCAATTCGAAAGCCATGATGATTCTCCTAATCAGGTCAGTTGCGGTGAGCGCAAGGCCGATCACGGGCGGCCAAACAAGCGCCGGGGAGTTTGTACTCTTTGCGGCGCAGGGTCCGGATCATAGCACCGGGGGTGCGGCAAAACCACGCAACAACTGTGTGGGATAGAGGTTCCAGAGCGTTTTGGAATATTCATCAGGCGCTGATCAATTGATAGGCCACGCTGAACATCATCACTGCTACCAACAGGTCCAACAGGCGCCATGTCGCCGGGCGTGCCAGCCACGGCGCCAACCAGGCCGCGCCGAGCGCCAGGGTGGCGAACCACAGCAACGATGCACTCGCGGCCCCGGCCACGTAGGCGCCGGGTTCGGTTTGTTGCGCGCCCAGCGAGCCGATCAGCAGCACCGTGTCCAGATACACATGCGGATTGAGCAACGTGACCGCCAGGGCACTGAGCAATACGGCGCGCAATGAGCGGACCTTGAGGTCGCCCCCTTGCTCCAGGCCCTGTGTCGAAAACGCCCGGCGCAGCGCCAGGGTGCCGTACCACAGCAGGAACGCGGCGCCGCCCCAGCGGGCAATTGCCAGCAGCAGCGGGTTTTGTGCCAGTACCGTCGCCAGGCCGAATACCCCGGCTGCCACGAGCAAGGCGTCGCACACCACGCACAACGCTGCCACTGGCAGGTGATGTTCACGGCGCAGGCTTTGCGCCAATACAAATGCGTTTTGCGTGCCGATGGCCATGATCAGCCCCAGGGCCACCAATAATCCGTTCAGATAGCTTTGCCACATAACCATTACTCCGAAGTCGCTGCCAGTTGCCGCAATACGTCCATGGCTCGCTCGGCATCCGCGCGGCCGACGAACAGGTGGTCGTGGTAGTAGCCGGCGATCACGTTGCAACTGATCCCGGCCTTGCCGAGTGCGCTGGCGAAGGCGGCCGTCAGGCCCACGGCTTGCAGCGCTGAATGCACATTCAGGGTGATCCACGCCGCGATGTAGTCGAACGCCAGGCCGGCCTGTTCCGCCTGCCGGCGCTCCAGGATCAGGGTCAGGCCTTCCTGTTCGCGAAAGCTGCCGATGGCCTCGCAACCGGCCGGAATCCGATGGTCAGGCAGGGTGCAGAACACGTAGTCACCGTCATTGAGCTGCGGGCTCATGCTGCGCAGCAGGGTTGCCAGGGCGGTTTCGCCAGCCATGCTGAAGGTCCTTATGAAGAGAGAAGCGATGCTGGCTATTCTCATGGCCCAGGCTGTATAAGAAAAACCAATATTGCTGATCGCTCATTAGAGAAACTGATGTTCGACTATAAATTGCTTTCCGCCCTGGCGGCGGTGGTGGAACAGGCCGGCTTCGAGCGCGGTGCCCAGGTATTGGGGCTGTCGCAATCGGCGATTTCCCAGCGCATCAAGTTATTGGAAGCACGCATCGGCCAGCCGGTGCTGGTGCGGGTTACGCCGCCGGCGCCCACCGATATCGGTCGGCGTTTGCTTAACCATGTGCAGCAAGTGCGGCTGCTGGAGCGCGACCTGCAAAGCCAGGTGCCGGCGCTGGACGAAGAAGGCATGCCCGAACGCCTGCGCATCGCCCTGAATGCCGACAGCCTGGCCACTTGGTGGGCCGAGGCGGTCAGCGACTTCTGTGCCGAGCAGCATTTGCTGCTGGATCTGGTGGTAGAAGACCAGACGGTGGGGCTCAAGCGCATGCGCGCCGGCGAGGTGGCCGCCTGTATCTGCGCCAGCGAGCGCCCGGTGGCCGGAGCCCGCAGCCTGTTGCTCGGCGCCATGCGTTATCGGGCGTTGGCCAGCCCGGCATTTGTTGCACGGCATTTCCCCGAAGGTGTGCGTGCCGACCAACTGGCGCGCACACCGGCGCTGGTGTTTGGCCCGGATGATTTCCTGCAGCATCGCTATTTGGCGTCTCTGGGCGTGGACGGTGGTTTCGAACACCATTTATGCCCATCGTCCGAAGGCTTTATCCGCCTGGCGGAAGCCGGGCTCGGCTGGGGGCTGGTGCCTGAACTGCAGGTGCGCGACCAGCTGGAAAAAGGCGTGCTGGTCGAGTTGATGCCAGATAAGCCCATCGATGTGCCGTTGTACTGGCATCATTGGCGCAGCGGCGGGCAGCTGTTGGGCCTGTTGACCGACCACCTGGCCCAAGCCTGTGGACAATGGTTGGTGCCGTTGGACTGATGGCGGTCGTCAAGGCAACAGCGATGAAAAATGAAAGAACACGGGGTAATACATGAAGATTCTGGTCACCGGCGCAAGCGGCTTCATCGGCGGGCGCTTTGCGCGTTTCGCCCTGGAGCAGGGCCTGGACGTGCGGGTCAACGGGCGGCGCGCCGAGGGGGTGGAGCACCTGGTTCGACGCGGTGCCGAGTTTATCCAGGGTGACTTGAGTGATGCCGACCTGGTGCGCGACCTGTGCCGCGATGTCGAAGCCGTTGTGCATTGTGCAGGCGCCGTGGGCTTGTGGGGGAAGTACCAGGACTTCCATCAAGGCAACGTGCTGGTGACTGAAAACGTCGTGGAAGCCTGCCTCAAGCAGCGCGTGGGCCGTCTGGTGCACCTGTCGTCGCCGTCGATCTACTTCGACGGGCGCGATCACCTCGGGTTGACCGAAGAGCAAGTCCCCAAGCGCTTCAAGCATCCCTATGCGGCCACGAAGTACCTGGCCGAACAGAAAGTGTTCGGCGCCCAGGAGTTCGGCCTCGAGGTGCTGGCCCTGCGCCCGCGGTTCGTCACCGGTGCCGGTGACATGAGTATTTTTCCGCGCCTGCTGAAAATGCAGCGCAAGAACCGCCTGGCTATCGTCGGCGACGGTCTCAACAAGGTCGACTTCACCAGTGTGCACAACCTCAACGAAGCGCTGCTCAGCAGTTTGCTGGCCACCGGTTCGGCCCTGGGCAAGGCCTACAACATCAGCAACGGCACGCCGGTGCCGGTGTGGGATGTGGTCAATTACGTGATGCGCCAAATGGAGTTGCCCCAGGTGACCCGTTATCGCTCCTACGGCTTGTCCTACAGCGTGGCGGCGCTTAACGAAGCCTTTTGCGCAATGTGGCCCGGTCGTCCGGAGCCGGCGTTATCGCGCCTGGGCATGCAGGTAATGAACAAAGATTTCACCCTCGACATCAGCCGGGCCAGGCATTATCTGGATTACGAGCCCAAGGTCAGCCTGTGGACCGCCCTCGACGAGTTCTGCAGTTGGTGGAAGGCCCAGGATCCCGGGTTCAAATAAGGTCACAACAGGCAACACATCGGGAACCGAATTCCAGGTTCCGGGTCGATCAACGCGATGGGGTTGGGGTTTATACTCCCGTCGCTCGGCTTTCCAGCCGGCTAACTCACTGATTCAGGGTTGATTCATGCGTAACGATGCCAAAGACGATTTCGACAACATTCCCAGCCTGCGGGCCGATCTTGGGGATGACGATGATTTCGAGCCTTCCCCGGCCACCTCGGTGCGTTCGCGCAACACGCCCGTGGTCAAGGTCAAGGGCGCCAGCACCGGCCCGCTGTGGGCATTGATCGGCGCGCTGCTGATCGCCTTCGCCGGCCTGGCCTGGTGGAGCTTCCAGCAGATTTCCCTGATGGGCCAGCAGTTGGTTGCTACCCAGGAAAGCTTTGCGCGCATCAGCGAAGAAGCGGCAGGGCGCCTGCAGGACATTTCCGGCAAGGTCGTAGCCAGTGAAGCCAACGTGAACAACGGCAGCGAAGCACTGAAACTGCAGATCAAACAGCTGGAAACCCAGCTGCTGGAGCAGGGCAAGCAGCAACTCGGCGTTGCCGGCCAGGCCACCGAGCTGGACAAGCGCCTGGCGCAAATGACTGCCAGCACCACTGAGCTGTCGGGCGCCAATGCCAAGCTGCAGGGCCAGGTGCAAGCCTTGACCGATGCAGTGGCCACCCTGAAGGCAGCGCAGGGCGATGCCGGCAAGCGCGATACCGAGATAAAGGAATTGGCTGCTGATGTGGCCGCCTTGAAAAAGCAAGGTAACCCGAGCGCAGCCATCGCCCGTCTTGAGCAGGACCTCGTGGTACTCAAAAGCGCCCAGGACAGCCAGCCGGCCAACAGCGATGCGCCGACCAACAAGGAGTTCGACGTGTTTCGCATCCAGACCACCCGCAATATCACCACCTTGCAGAGCCAGGTGCAGAACCTGAATCAGCGCCTCAACGCGCCAGCGGCTGTCACGCCGCTCGGCCAGTAATATCGGGCCTGTGGCAAGCCCGCTCGCCACAGGCCGACTGAGCGGCTTGAATGTCACCATCTGGTGACATTTCCCATCCCCTTCGTTACTTGCCCCCACCTCGCCCTTGTTTAGACTCCGCGTCATCCCACAAACAATAATAAGGGCCACCCATGACCACGCAACCACTGCCTGCCAGCAGTTGGCTGAATGCACCTGCCCATCACGCCTGGCTCGCCGCCGAAGGCCAACGCCTGCTGGCATTCGCCAAGGCCTCCCGTCTGCCTGAGGGGTTTGGCAACCTCGACGACAAAGGCCAGTTGCCGGCCGATGCCCACGCCGAAACCATGAATACCGCGCGCATGACCCACAGCTTCGCCATGGCCCATGCCATGGGCTTGCCGGGTTATGCCGAATTGGTGGCGCACGGTGTTGCGGCCCTGGGCGGACCTTTGCGTGACAGCGAACACGGTGGCTGGTTCGCCGCACCCCAGGCCCTGGACGGCAACACCGGCAAGGCGGCCTACCTGCATGCCTTTGTCGCCCTGGCCGCCAGCTCTGCCGTGGTGGCGGGCGCGCCTGGCGCGCAAAATCTGCTGAGCGACGCCATTCATATCATCGACCAGTTCTTCTGGAGCGAAGAGGAGGGCGTGATGCTCGAATCCTTCGCCCGGGACTGGAACGGCGTCGAAGCCTATCGCGGCGCCAACAGCAACATGCACGCCACCGAAGCCTTCCTGGCCCTGGCCGATGTCACCGCCGACACTCGTTGGCTGGACCGCGCCCTGCGCATCGTCGAACGAGTGATTCATACCCACGCCGCCGCCAACCAGTTCATGGTGATCGAGCATTTCGACGCGCAATGGCAACCCCTGCTCGATTACAACGAAGACAACCCCGCCGATGGCTTCCGCCCGTATGGCATCACCCCTGGCCATGGCTTTGAGTGGGCGCGGCTGGTGCTGCACCTGGAAGCCGCGCGCCTGCAGGCCGGGCTGGCCACGCCGGACTGGCTGCTGAGCGCCGCCAAGGGCCTGTTCGCCAGCGCCTGCGACTATGCCTGGGCCGTGGATGGCGCCCCCGGTATCGTCTACACCCTGGACTGGAGCCACCGCCCGGTCGTGCGTGAGCGTCTGCACTGGACCCACGCCGAAGCCAGCGCCGCTGCCCAGGCCTTGCTCAAACGCACGGGTGAGCTGCATTACGAAACCTGGTACCGGCGTTTCTGGGAGTTTTGCGACACCCATTTCATCGACCGCCTCCACGGCAGCTGGCACCACGAACTCAGCCCGCACAACCAGCCCAGCAGCACCATCTGGGGCGGTAAACCGGACCTGTACCATGCCTGGCAAGCGGTTGTGCTGCCTGCACTGCCCCTGGCCCCAAGCATGGCCAGCGCTTTAGGCGCTGGGTGTTATGTCACCAAGTGGTGACATTTGTGCATCCCTTTGTTACCTGTGCTCGAAAAAACCATGTTTAAACTCCGTGCAGCGCAAGCTCCAGACTTGCATGCATAACAACAAGAAAAGGTATTCAGATGAACGCGATTAATCGCCTCGCCGTAGCTATTTCCGTTGCCTCGTTGTTTCCCCTCAGTGCATTTGCCGCCGACTCCAAAGGGACGGTTGAAGTTGTGCATTGGTGGACCTCGGGTGGCGAAAAAGCGGCTGTAGATGTCCTGAAGGCCCAAGTAGAGAAAGACGGCTTCACCTGGAAAGACGGCGCCGTCGCAGGTGGCGGTGGCGCCACGGCCATGACCGTGCTGAAAAGCCGCGCGGTCGCCGGCAACCCGCCAGGCGTTGCCCAGATCAAAGGCCCCGACATCCAGGAGTGGGCCTCTACCGGCCTGCTCGACACCGACGTCCTGAAGTCCGTCGCCAAAGACGAAAAATGGGATTCCCTGCTCGACAAGAAAGTCTCCGACACCGTGAAGTACGACGGCGACTACGTTGCCGTACCGGTCAACATCCACCGCGTGAACTGGCTGTGGATCAACCCGGAAGTCTTCAAGAAAGCCGGTATCACCAAGAACCCCACCACCCTCGAAGAATTCTACGCCGCCGGCGACAAGCTCAAGGCCGCGGGCTTCATCCCGCTTGCCCACGGTGGCCAGCCTTGGCAGGACAGCACCGTGTTCGAAGCGGTGGTCCTGTCGGTAATGGGCGCCGATGGCTACAAGAAAGCCCTGGTCGACCTCGATAACGCTGCGCTGACCGGCCCGGAAATGGTCAAGTCCCTGACCGAGCTGAAGAAAGTCGCGACCTATATGGACGTCGACGGCAAAGGCCAGGACTGGAACCTCGAAGCAGGCAAGGTCATCAACGGCAAGGCCGGTATGCAGATCATGGGTGACTGGGCCAAGTCCGAATGGACCGCCGCGAAGAAAGTCGCCGGCAAAGACTACGAGTGCGTAGCCTTCCCGGGCACCGACAAAGCCTTCACCTACAACATCGACTCCCTGGCGGTGTTCAAGCAGAAAGACAAAGGCACTGCCGCTGGCCAGCAGGACATCGCCAAAGTCGTGCTGGGTGAAAACTTCCAGAAGGTGTTCAGCATCAACAAGGGCTCGATCCCTGTTCGCAACGACATGCTGAACAAAATGGACTCCTACGGTTTCGACTCCTGCGCCCAGACCGCCGCCAAGGACTTCCTGGCTGACGCCAAGACCGGCGGCCTGCAGCCAAGCATGGCGCACAACATGGCCACCACCCTGGCGGTGCAAGGTGCGTTCTTCGATGTCGTGACCAACTACATCAACGACCCGAAAGCCGACCCGGCCGACACCGCCAAGAAACTCGGCGCTGCGATCAAGTCTGCCAAGTAACGGTTGACCTTGTGAGGGGGATCCCTGACCCCTCACAAGGCGTGCTTCTGTAGTCCTTTTTCCCTGTATTGGATTTCCCCATGAGTTCTGTTGCTGTGTTCAGCAAAGCCTCGCCGTTCGATGCACTGCAGCGCTGGCTACCCAAACTGGTGCTGGCGCCCAGCATGTTCATCGTGTTGGTGGGTTTCTACGGCTACATCCTGTGGACGTTTGTGCTCTCGTTCACCACCTCTACGTTCCTGCCAAGCTACAAATGGGCGGGTCTTGCGCAATACGAGCGGTTGTTCGACAACGACCGTTGGTGGGTGGCGAGCAAGAACCTGGCGCTGTTCGGCGGGATGTTCATCGGCATCACCCTGGTGATCGGCGTGACGCTGGCGATTTTCCTCGACCAGAAAATCCGCCGCGAAGGTTTTATCCGCACCATTTACCTGTACCCGATGGCGCTCTCGATGATCGTCACCGGTACCGCCTGGAAATGGCTGCTCAACCCGGGCATGGGCCTGGACAAACTCCTGCGTGACTGGGGCTGGGAAGGCTTCCGTCTCGACTGGCTGATCGACCCGGACCGGGTGGTCTACTGCCTGGTGATTGCCGCCGTGTGGCAAGCCTCCGGTTTCATCATGGCGATGTTCCTCGCCGGCCTGCGTGGGGTTGATCAGTCGATCATCCGTGCCGCCCAGATCGACGGCGCGAGCCTGCCGCGCATCTACTGGAGCGTGGTGCTGCCGAGCCTGCGTCCGGTGTTCTTCAGTGCGGTGATGATCCTGGCGCACATTGCGATCAAGAGCTTCGACCTGGTGGCGGCCATGACGGCCGGTGGCCCGGGCTATTCGTCCGACCTGCCCGCCATGTTCATGTACTCGTTCACCTTCAGCCGTGGCCAGATGGGCATGGGCTCGGCCAGTGCAATCCTGATGCTCGGTGCGATCCTCGCGATCATCGTGCCTTACCTCTACTCCGAGCTGAGGACCAAGCGTAATGACTAGTCTCGCTGCCAAACCTGCCATCAGCCTGAGCCGCATCGCGATCTACGCGGTGTTGATCCTCGCTGTATTGCTGTACCTGGTACCGCTGGTGGTGATGTTGCTCACCAGCTTCAAGACCCCGGAAGACATCAGCACCGGCAACCTGTTGAGCTGGCCGACCGTGGTCAGCGGCATCGGCTGGGTCAAGGCCTGGGCCACCGTGGATGGCTACTTCTGGAACTCGCTCAAGATCACCGTGCCGGCCGTGCTGATTTCCACCGCCATCGGTGCATTGAACGGTTATGTGCTGTCGTTCTGGCGCTTCCGTGGTTCGCAGCTGTTCTTCGGCTTGCTGTTGTTCGGCTGCTTCCTGCCGTTCCAGACCGTGCTGCTGCCCGCGTCGTTCACCCTCGGCAAGATGGGCCTGGCCAGCACCACCACCGGCCTGGTGTTTGTGCACGTGGTGTACGGCCTGGCGTTCACCACGCTGTTCTTCCGTAACTACTACGTGAGCATCCCGGATGCGCTGATCAAGGCGGCACGCCTGGACGGGGCCGGTTTCTTCACCATCTTCCGTCAGATCATTCTGCCGATGTCCACGCCGATCATCATGGTCTGCCTGATCTGGCAGTTCACCCAGATCTGGAACGACTTCCTGTTCGGTGTGGTGTTCTCCAGTGGCGACTCCCAGCCCATCACGGTGGCGCTGAACAACCTGGTCAACACCAGCACCGGGGCCAAGGAATATAACGTGGATATGGCGGCGGCGATGATCGCCGGGCTGCCGACCCTGCTGGTCTATGTGATCGCAGGCAAGTATTTCGTGCGCGGCCTGACGGCCGGCGCGGTCAAGGGGTAATCATGGCTACGCTTGAACTTCGCAATGTAAACAAGACCTATGGCGCCGGCCTGCCCGACACCTTGAAGAACATCGAACTGTCGATCAAGGAAGGGGAGTTCCTGATCCTGGTCGGTCCTTCGGGTTGCGGTAAGTCCACGCTGATGAACTGCATCGCCGGCCTGGAGACCATCACCGGCGGCGCGATCATGATCGGCGACCAGGACGTCAGCGGCATGAGCCCCAAGGACCGTGACATCGCCATGGTGTTCCAGTCCTACGCGCTGTACCCGACCATGAGCGTGCGCGAGAACATCGAGTTCGGCCTCAAGATCCGCAAGATGCCCCAGGCCGACATCGACGCCGAAGTGGCGCGGGTGGCCAAGCTGCTGCAGATCGAACACCTGCTCAACCGCAAGCCGGGCCAGCTCTCCGGCGGCCAGCAACAGCGCGTGGCCATGGGCCGGGCCCTGGCACGTCGGCCGAAGATCTACCTGTTCGACGAACCGCTGTCGAACCTCGACGCCAAGCTGCGCGTCGAGATGCGTACCGAAATGAAGCTGATGCACCAGCGCCTCAAGACCACCACGGTCTACGTGACCCACGACCAGATCGAAGCGATGACCCTGGGCGATAAAGTGGCGGTGATGAAGGACGGCATCATCCAACAATTCGGCACGCCGAAAGAAATTTACAACGACCCTGCTAACCTATTTGTGGCAAGCTTTATCGGTTCACCACCGATGAACTTCGTTCCTATGCGCCTAAAACGCAAGGACGGGAAGTTGGTGGCGCTGCTCGACAGCGGCCAGGCGCGATGCGAATTGCCGCTGGGTATGAACGACGCCGGCCTGGAAGACCGTGATGTGATTCTGGGCCTGCGCCCGGAGCAGATCGTGCTGGCGTCGGGTGAGGGTAATGGTTCGTCGAGCATTCGTGCCGAGGTCCAGGTCACCGAGCCGACCGGCCCGGACACACTGGTGTTTGTGCAGCTCAATGACACCAAGGTCTGCTGCCGTTTGGCGCCTGATGTGGCGCCGCAGGTGGGCGAGACCCTGACACTGCAATTCGATCCATCCAAGGTATTGCTGTTCGACGCCAACACGGGCGAGCGCCTCGGCACTGCTTCTTCATTGCCCGCACAGGGGCATGCGGACAACGTGGCCCAATTCAAAGGTCGCTGAAGTAGATAAGTTGTTGTTTTAGATGAAAAAAGTAACCCGCGTTAGATAAAAACAGTTTAATAACAATAAAGACGAGGATGTAGGGATGAAAAAGCAACACAACAACACTCGGCTGATCTGCCAACTGTCAGCAGCAGCAGCCCTTGTACTGTCCGCCAATGCGATGGCGGCCGATGCATTCAGTGCCGACTCCAAGTGGATGACCGGTGATTGGGGCGGCGAGCGTACCAAGCTGATCGAGCAAGGTATCGACATCAAGGCTGACTACGTAGGGGAAATGGGCGCCAACCTGCGCGGCGGCTACAACGACGACAAGACCGGCCGTTACTCCGACCAGTTTGGGTTGGGCGTGGCGCTGGACCTGCAAAAGCTGTGGGGCTGGGATAACACCCAGGCCAAGATCCAGCTGACTAACCGTAATGGCCAGAACATCTCCAACGACCGCATTGGCGACCCGCGTGCCGGCACGCTGAGCTCGTCCATGGAAGTCTACGGTCGTGGCCACATGGTGCGTCTGACCCAGTTCTGGATTCAGCACCAGATGTTCGACAACAAGCTGGACGTGAAGCTCGGCTACTTCGGTGAAGGCGAAGACTTCAACACCTTCCCGTGCGACTTCCAGAACCTGTCGTTCTGTGGCTCCCAGGTCGGCAACTATGTAAACACCTGGTACAACTGGCCGGTCAGCCAGGCCGCGATCCGCGTGAAGTACAACATCACGCCTGAGCTGTATGCGCAAATCGGTGCGTACAACCAGAACCCGTCGCAGCTGGAGCACGGCAACGGCTTCAAGCTCAGCGGCAGCGGCACCAAGGGCACCGTGATTCCGGTGGAATTGGTCTGGTCGCCGAAGGTGAATAACCTGCCGGGCGAATACCGTGTGGGTTACTACAAGAGCGCCGCCGATGCTGCTGACGTTCGTGAAGACGTCAATGGCAACGATGCTGCTACCACCGGTGCGGCCTACCGTACCCGCAGCAGCAAAAAAGGCTACTGGTTCGTTGCCCAGCAGCAACTCACCACCCATAACGGCGACGCTTCCCGTGGCTTGAACATCGCCGCCAACGCGACCTTCCACGACAAGGAAACCAACCTGGTCGACAACTACCAGTCGTTGATGCTGGTGTACAAAGGCCCATTCGACGCGCGTCCGAAAGATGACGTCGGTATTGGTGCCGCGCGTCTGCACGTCAACGATGACGTGAAGAAAAACGCCGAACTGCTGAATGCCGCCAACGGCGTGGCCGATTACGACAACCCGCTGTTCTCGCCGATCCGCGAAACTGAGTACAACTTCGAAATCAACTACGGTTTCCACGTCACCAACTGGCTGACCGTGCGTCCCAACCTGCAATACGTTGTCCAACCGGGCGGCGTGGATAAAGTCGACAACGCGCTGGTGGCGGGCCTGAAAATTCAGTCTACGTTCTAACGCTGTTGCGATAAGCTCCTTCTCTCTGTGCGCATTTTGCGGGTAGCCATGGCTATCCGCTTTTTTTTGGGTGGCACTGTGATATTTGGGACCGTGGCACATGCATGAGCAACCGCTGCAACGCTTTTTCAAATCCCTGCGCGAGCGTCCGGTGTTCGCCTGGGAGCGCTTTCAGATGCGCGACGTGTTGGTAATCGACCATCCGCTGTGCCAGGCGGTGTTCAGTCGCCAGGGCGCGCAACTGTTGCACTTTCAGCCCCGTGGCCAGAAACCCTGGCTGTGGTGCGCAGCCAAGTGGCCGCAAGTCGGCGCCATCCGTGGCGGCATACCGGTGTGCTGGCCATGGTATGGCCGCCATCCGAGCGAAAACGCTTGGCCGTCCCATGGTTGGGCGCGGTTGATCGACTGGAAACTGCTCGACAGCAGCAGCGACGACGACGGCGTGCGCCTGCACTGGCAATTGCAGCTGTGCGACTGGCAGGTCGACCTGCACGCGCACCTGGGCGACACCCTGGAACTGCGCCTGAGCACCGAGCATCAGGACGAGTTGCCGTGCCAGTTGAGCCATGCTTTGCACGCTTACTGGCGTATTGGACACGTTGATGAGATAGCGCTGTCTGGGCTCGACGGCGCGCACGGTTACGACCAGCTCAATCGCCAGGCGTGCCAGCAGGAAGGCGAACTAAGGGTGGATGGCGGGTGCCAGCGGGTGTTCCAGCACGATGGCGAACTGCAGCTCAAGGATCACGCCTGGCAGCGTGAACTGTGCATCGATACCGGCGACAGCGCCGACACCGTCGTATGGCATCCGGGCAGCCGGCCACTATTGGGCGTTAGTTTTAACGAGGCGTCGGGGTTTGTGTGCGTGGAGTCGGCGATGGCCGGGGCGAGCCTGGCGCCGGGGGAGCGGGCGCATCTCAGTCTGCAGGCACGGGCGGGAGTCTAGCGTCGTGGCTTATGGCCTCATCGGGGGCAAGTTGAATCGTCCCCGATGAGGCCAGTGAAGCCAGCACACAGGCTGGCTTAGTTGAACTCATCCCCCACCGGATACCGGCTGTCATTCAAGCTCTCTTTGATCTTGCGCAAATGCGGCTGGAAATCCACCCCGCGGCGCAAGGTCATGCCGGTGGCCAGTACATCCAGCACCGTCAACTGAATGATCCGCGAGGTCATCGGCATATAGATGTCGGTGTCTTCGGGCAGCGGAATGTTCAGGCTTACGGTACTGGCCTTGGCCAGCGGCGAGTTCTCGGCGGTTACGCCCAGCACCGACGCACCGTTTTCCCGGGCGATACGCGCCACTTCCACCAGCTCACGGGTGCGCCCGGTGTAGGAAATGATCACGAACAGCTCGCCCGTGTGGGCCACCGAGGCGATCATGCGTTGCATCAGCACGTCGGCGTGGGCGGTGACCGCCAGGTTGAAGCGGAAAAACTTGTGCAGCGCGTCCATGGCCACCGGCGCCGAAGCACCGAGGCCGAAGAAGTGGATCTGCCGCGCCTGGATCAACAGGTCCACGGCCTTGCTGATCAGGGCCGGGTCCAGGGCCTGGCAGGCGGCGTCCAGCGAGGCGATGGCGCTGCCAAAGATCTTCTGGGTGTAGGCCTCGGGGTTATCATCGGCCTCCACGGCGCGGCTGACATACGCTGCGCCACTGGCCAGGCTTTGCGCCAACTGCAATTTAAGTTCAGGGTAACCGCTGACGCCGAACGAACGGCAGAAACGGTTGACCGTCGGTTCACTGACCGAGGCGGCCTGGGCGAGGGCTGCGATGGAGAAGCGGGTCGCCTGCTGCGGGTTGAGCAGGATGACCTCGGCCACTTTTTTCTCAGCCTTGTTCAATTCTTCGAGGCGGTTCCGGATCTGTTCCAGAAGATTTCGCACGCGGTCCATTCAGTCTTTCCTTCGGGCGACGATGCAAATAAAAGGGTGGCAACCAATCGACGAGTGGCCTTTTGCGGTGGCCTATCCTACTGAGGGTAGCTGAACACCACCACTCGGAATGCGTATTTCCGGAAAATGTTGTGGTTATTACTACATTTTTCCTTGAGTGATGCCTTGAAAAAAGGTATTTGTAGCTTAACTTGATAAAAGAACAAACATCATGCCTTCGATAACCGTAGAACCCTGCACCTTTGCCCTGTTTGGCGCCTTGGGTGATCTGGCGCTGCGCAAGTTATTTCCTGCCCTCTATCAGCTGGATGGCGCCGGGCTGCTGCACGACGATACCCGTATCCTGGCCCTGGCCCGGGAAGCCGGTTCCGAGCAGCAACACCTGGCCCATATCGAAAAAGAATTGCGTAAATACGTCGGCAAGGAACTGGACGAGAGCATCGCCCAGCGCTTCCTGGCGCGCCTGACCTATGTCCACGTCGACTTCATGAAAGCCGATGACTACGTGGCCCTGGCGGAAAAGGCCGGCACCGAGCAACGCCTGATTGCCTACTTCGCCACGCCTGCGGCGGTGTACGGTGCGATCTGCGAGAACCTGTCCAAGGTCGGCCTGGCGGAAAACACCCGCGTCGTGCTGGAGAAACCCATCGGTTCGGACCTGGAATCCTCGCGCAAGGTCAACGATGCCGTGGCGCAGTTCTTCCCGGAAAACCGCACCTACCGTATCGACCACTACCTGGGCAAAGAGACCGTCCAGAACCTGATCGCCCTGCGTTTCGCCAATAGCCTGTTCGAAACCCAGTGGAACCAGAACTACATCTCCCACGTGGAAATCACCGTGGCCGAACAGGTCGGTATCGAAGGCCGTTGGGGCTATTTCGACAAGGCTGGCCAGCTGCGCGACATGATCCAGAACCACTTGCTGCAGCTGCTTTGCCTGATCGCCATGGACCCGCCGGCCGACCTGTCCGCCGACAGCATCCGTGACGAGAAGGTCAAGGTGCTCAAGGCCCTGGCGCCGATCAGCCCGGATGGCCTTACCACTCAAGTGGTGCGTGGCCAGTACATCGCCGGCTACAGCGCCGGCAAGCCGGTGCCGGGTTACCTGGAAGAAGAGAATTCCAACACCCAGAGCGACACCGAAACCTTCGTCGCGCTGCGGGCCGATATCCGTAACTGGCGTTGGGCCGGGGTGCCGTTCTACCTGCGTACCGGCAAGCGTATGCCGCAGAAGCTGTCGCAGATCGTCATTCACTTCAAGGAACCGTCTCATTACATCTTCGCCCCCGAGCAGCGCTTGCAGATCAGCAACAAGTTGATCATCCGCCTGCAGCCGGACGAAGGCATTTCCTTGCGCGTGATGACCAAGGAGCAGGGCCTGGACAAGGGCATGCAACTGCGCAGCGGGCCTCTGCAACTGAATTTTTCCGACACCTACCGCAGCGCACGCATCCCCGATGCCTACGAGCGGTTGTTGCTGGAAGTGATGCGCGGCAATCAGAACCTGTTTGTTCGCAAAGATGAAATCGAAGCCGCGTGGAAGTGGTGTGACCAGTTGATCGCCGGGTGGAAAAAATCCGGTGATGCGCCCAAGCCGTATGCGGCGGGGTCCTGGGGGCCGATGAGCTCGATTGCACTGATCACGCGGGATGGGAGGTCTTGGTATGGCGATATCTGAATTGAAACTGCCTCGGGGCGTGACTGCCCACGAGTACCGCACGCCTGTGCTGCTGGCGGACGGCCTGGCCAACGACGTGGCCGAGCAACTGCGCGCGGCCATCAGTGCCCGTGGCGAGGCGACCCTGGTGGTGTCCGGTGGCCGCAGCCCCGTGGCGTTTTTCCAGAACCTGGCCAAGCAAGGCCTGGACTGGTCCAAGGTCACCATCACCCTGGCCGATGAGCGCTGGGTGCCGGTGGAACACGCCGACAGCAATGCCGGCCTGTTGAAGCAGCACCTGTTGCAAGGCCCGGCGGCCAAGGCCAGGTTCCTCAGCCTGTACAGCGCCGCCGCCAACCTTGAAGACGCTGCCGAGCAGGCCGATCGCCTGCTGGCCGAGCTGCCGGCCATTGATGTGCTGGTGCTGGGCATGGGCGATGACGGCCACACCGCATCGCTGTTTCCCAACAGCCCGAACCTCGCCGCTGCACTGCAGGCCGACGGTACCCGCCGTTGCTGGCCGATGCTGGCGCCGACCGTGCCGCACCAGCGCCTGACCATGAGTCGCGCATTGCTGGCCACGGCCCACTACACCGCGCTGTCGATTTCCGGCAGTTCGAAATTGACCACCTTGAGCGCCGCGCTGGCCAGTGACGACGTTGCTGCCATGCCGATTCGCGCGTTTTTGCAACCTACTTTAGAGATTTACTGGTGCCCATGAGCCAAGGATCAGCCGCTATGAAAAGCCCTCAACCGACCGTGTCCATGGCGGATAAAGTTGCCCTGATCGACAGCCTCTGCGCCAAGGCGCGGATCCTGCCGGTGATCACCATCGCTCGCGAGCAGGACATCCTGCCGCTGGCCGATGCCCTGGCAGCCGGTGGTTTGACCGCATTGGAAGTGACCTTGCGTTCCGAGTTCGGCCTCAAGGCCATTCAGGTGCTGCGTGAGCAGCGGCCTGAACTGTGCACCGGCGCCGGCACCGTACTCGACCGCCACATGCTTGAAGCGGCTGAAGTCGCCGGTTCGCAATTTATCGTCACCCCCGGCATCACCCGCGACCTGCTGGAAGCCTCGGTGCACAGCCCGATCCCGCTCCTGCCAGGCATCAGCAACGCCTCCGGCATCATGGAAGGCTACGGCCTGGGCTACCGCCGCTTCAAACTGTTCCCGGCCGAGGTCAGCGGCGGTGTTGCCGCGATCAAGGCCCTGGGCGGCCCGTTCGGCGAAGTGAAGTTCTGCCCGACCGGCGGCGTCGGCCCGGCCAATATCAAGAGCTACATGGCGTTGAAAAACGTGATGTGCGTGGGCGGTAGCTGGATGCTTGACCCGGAGTGGGTCAAGAACGGCGACTGGGCCCGTATCCAGGAAGTCACCGCGCAGGCGCTGGCGCTGCTGGATTGATCTGATTCATCGAATCGTTGTTGCTGTGCTTAACGGCATTTTTGCGGTGCACTTGGTCGGTGTACCGCTTTTTTTTGCCGGTAAAAACCTGAGGCCCGCCTTTAGTCTCTGCTTAGCTCGGTAATGGCATTGACCAGGACATTGATGTCCTCCGCCGACGTCACCAACCCCGGTGTCACGCGGATACAGGTACCAAACGCCGCACCGGTGCGCGTGGTGGTAAACAGCCCATAGTCCTTGAGCATGCGATCCACCATCACCTGCTGATCCCGCCCGCTGAACTTGAATGCCGTGATCCCGCAATACAGCCGGGGATCATCCGGCGTCAGCACCTCGATCCCCGGCAACGGTCGCACCTGGCTCACCCATACATCCCGCAGATAACTGACCCGCGCACCCTTGGCCGCCGCGCCGCCCATGGCGCGATGTTCTTCAAGCACCAACGGCAACGTCATTAACGCGGGGAAATTCGGCGTGCTGTACGACGTACGCGCACGCACGTCGGTGGCGGGGTAGTGGAACTCGCCCATGTCCGGATCAATATCAGCCAGGCATTCGGGGGCGATATAGAGGAACCCCAGGGTCAGCGGCGCGCCGATCCATTTGTGCAGGTTGAAGCCGGCGAACGCAATGCCCAGTTCGGCGAGGTTGAACTCGATCTGGCCCAGTGCATGGGCGCCGTCGAGGATCACGTCGATGGCATGCTCACGCGCGGCCTTGGCGATGGCCTCTACGGGCATCACCAGGCCGGTGCGGTGGGTCACATGGGTGAGTGCCATCAGCTTCAGGCGCGGGTACCGGGCGAACGCATCGCGATAGGTCTGCACCAGGCTGTCGAAACTGGCCGGATGAGTGTGGGACAACTCGATCACTTCTACACCGCGAACACCCGCCAACCAGCGCATCGCACCTTTGACGGTGTCGTATTCCAGATCGCTGATCAGCACCTGATCGCCGGGTTGCAGGCGGTTGTAGTTGCGGATCAGCGACTGCAAGGCTTCGGTGGCGTTGCGGGTAAAGGCGACTGCCTCGGGGTCGACGTCGATCAGGCCCGCCAGTTGGCGACGGATCTCGACGTTTTCACCTTGCTCGAAGCGCTGGCGCACATACAGCGAGTTGCTGCGGTTGATAAAAGCCACGTGCTCCAGGTACTGCGCCTGCACCTCGCGGCTCATACGCCCGAAGTAGCCGTTCTCCAGGTTGATCGGGCCGGGCTCCAGCGCATAGCGCTGGGCGATGGCCTGCCAGTGAGGTTCGTTGTCGGCATTCCTTGGCATGGTGAGTCTCTTAATGGCGGGGGGCGGGTTTGCCGTGTTTAACGCGCAGCGGTTCCAACAATTCGGACAAGCCGTTGTGGTCGATTTCCTGCATCAATGCCAGCAACCCGCCCAGTTCGCCGTGGGGAAAGCCTTCGCGGGCGAACCAGTTCAGGTAGGGACCCGGCAGGTCGGCGATGATCCGGCCCTTGTATTTGCCGAAGGGCATTTCGCGGGTGATCAGCAGTTCGAGTTTTTCGGGATTCATGGGCTTCATGTGAAGTGAGGCGAGGTCTTCGAAAATACAGGCATTCTGCATGAAGGCCAAATGACAGATCATGCAAATAACGTACATACAGATGGTTCAAATATTTTTAAGTTATTGAAAATAAACATAAAAGTAATTTTTCAAAACCTGGCACGAGCGCTGCAATCATTAAGACAACCCTTCTTCACCTGCCTAAGGAATTGAAAAATGACTGACATCAACAAAGAATCGATCTCCGTACTGAACGACCTGATCGAGACCAGCATCGACGGCCAGAAAGGCTTCAAGGAATGCGCAGAAGACATCAAGCATCCGGAACTCAAGGCGCTGTTTGCCAAGCGTTCCGCTGACTGCGCTACCGCTGCCGCCGAATTGAAGACCGCCGTGCGTGCCCTGGGCGGTGATCCGGAAGACTCCGGCAGCGTAGCCGGCGCCCTGCACCGTGGCTGGGTCGACGTGAAGTCGATGCTGACCGGTAAGGACGAAGAGGCTGTGCTGAACGAAGCCGAGCGCGGCGAAGACCACGCACTGAAGGCTTACAAAGAAGCCATCGAGAAGATCAACAAGCACAACCTGCTGGGCATTCGTGACCTGGTTGAGCGTCAGTACCACGGCGTGCAACGCAATCACGACCAGGTAAAAGCCCTGCGTAACCAGGCTCGCGCTCAGTCCTAAGCGCTGCTGTGTAACACATGTGGGAGGGGGCTTGCTCCCGATAGCGGTGGATCAGTCGATATTTCAATGACTGACACACCGCCATCGGGGGCAAGCCCCCTCCCACATTTGCAGGGTGTTGGCCTTGAAAACCGTACTCAGCCAATGCTGATCGGCGGCAGCTCGGTCAAGGTCACGATCTGCTGCTTGCGTGGTGCAAGAATTTCCGCCTCGCCATCCACGACCAGCTCATCGCGCTGGTTGAACACACGGGTGGCAATACGTACGCGAAACTTCGGCAGCTTCTCGAGGATTTCCAGGCGCACGGTCAGGGTATCGCCGATTTTCACCGGCTTCTGGAAGGTCATCTGCTGGCCGATATAGATAGTGCCCGGCCCGGGCAGCTCACACGCAACGGCTGCGCTGATCAGGGCGCCGCTGAACATACCGTGGGCGATACGCTCCTTGAACATGGTCGCCTTGGCGTATTCGGCATCCAGGTGCACCGGGTTGTGGTCGCCGGACATGGCGGCAAACAGCTGGATATCACGCTCTTCGACGGTCTTGCTGTAGCTGGCGGTCTGGCCGACTTCAAGGGCTTCGTACGGGGTGTTGGTTACCTGGGTCATCTAAAGGTGCATCCTGTGGCTAATCGGTAATTTAACTATCTGATTTTAAACGTAAATTTATTCGCAGTGGGCCGGCCTGCGCAAGGTCAGGGCCTGGTCGAGCCACCTCAGCACATCGGCGGTGACTTCGTCGCGATTGGTTTCGTTGAACACTTCGTAACGTGCCTGCGGGTAGATATTCAGTTGCAGGTGCTGGCTGCCGGCCTCACGCAGGGCATGGGCCAGGCTTTTGAGACGCTTGCCCTCACTGACCGGATCACATTCGCCGCCCATCACCAGGATCGGCAGGCCCGGATCGATCTGGGCGAGATTGGACGCTTTGCTGATTTGCTGCAAGCCGCCGAGCAGATCGATCCATAGTTGGTTGGTACAGCGGAAACCGCAGAGTGGATCGTTGATGTATTTGTCGACTTCGTTCGGGTCACGGCTGAGCCAGTCGAACGCGGTGCGGTTGGGCTTGAATGCCTTGTTGAACGAGCCGAAGGACAGGAACTCGATCAACGCACTGCGCCCACGGACACCCTGGCGCAGGCGTTCGGCGCGAGCGATCAGCCGTGCGGCGCGGTACAGCGCCACCGGCTGGAAATTCGAACCGCTGAGAATCGCTCCATGCAGGCTGGCGCTGTGGTGCAGCAGGTAGGCCTGGGCGATATAGCTGCCCATGCTGTGGCCGAGCAAAATGATCGGCAGCCCCGGATGCTGCTGGCCGATGTGCTGGTTGAGGCTGGCCAGGTCGCCCACCACTTTGTTCCAGCCGTCCTTTTCGGCATACAGGCCCAGCGTACCTTCGTCGGCGGTGCGGCCGTGGCCACGCTGGTCCGGCGCATACACGCCATAGCCTGCACTGCACAAGGCTTCGGCCAGCCGCGCATAGCGCCCGCTGTGCTCCGCCATGCCGTGGGACAGCATGACCACCGCCTTGGCCGGCCCGTCGGGCATCCAATGATTGACGTACAGGCGGCTGCGGTCATTCGCGGTCAGCCAGAAGGTGCTGTGGTTCATGGGGTTCCCTTTCTCAAGGTCTGCTCAAGGTCTGATCGACGTTGTTGCAGTGTATAGCTCATCTGTCAGGCGACGGGGTATCTGCCTGCGCATCAGGGACAAGATTCATACAATCAATGACGCAATTTGCTGTATTTGCCTGTTTGGCCATAGCTGCTAACGTCCCCCAAGCTCCGCTTTCTATAAAAGCGGCCGGACACCTTCAGGTAAGGGGACAAGAATAATGCAACCTGATTTCTGGAATGACAAACGCGCGGCGGGCGTTCCCAATGACATCGACCTGTCGGCCTACAAGTCGGTAATCGAAGTCTTCGAGCGCTCGTGCAAGGCCTTTGCCGACCGTCCGGCATTCAGCAACATGGGCGTCACCCTGACCTACGCCGAGCTTGAGCGCCAGAGTGCGGCGTTCGCCGGCTACCTGCAGCAGCACACCGACCTCAAGCCCGGCGAGCGCATCGCCGTACAGATGCCCAACGTGCTGCACTACCCGATTGCCGTGTTCGGCGCACTGCGCGCCGGGCTGATCGTGGTCAACACCAACCCGCTCTACACCCCGCGCGAGATGCGCCACCAGTTCAAGGACGCCGGCGTGCGTGCCCTGGTCTACCTCAACCTGTTCGGTTCGCGGGTGCAGGACGTGTGTACAGACACCGAGATCGACTACCTGATCGAAGCCAGGATGGGCGACTTCATGCCCGCCGCCAGAGGCTGGCTGGTCAACACCGTGGTCGACAAGGTCAAGAAGATGGTCCCGGCCTACCACCTGCCGCGTGCGGTGTCGTTCAAGCGCGCCCTGCGCATGGGCGCGGGCCTCGGCGTGACGCGCCATCCGGTGAACCTGGACGATATTGCCGTGCTGCAATACACCGGCGGCACCACCGGCCTGGCCAAGGGCGCGATGCTCACCCATGGCAACCTGGTGGCGAACATGCAACAGGTGCGCGCCTGTATGTCCCAGACCGGCGATGACGGCCACCCACTGATCAAGGAAGGGCAGGAGGTGATGATCGCGCCGCTGCCGCTGTACCATATCTATGCCTTCACCGCGAACTGCATGTGCATGATGGTCTCGGGTAACCACAATGTACTGATCACCAACCCCAGGGACATCGGCGGGTTTATCAAGGAGCTGAAAAAGTGGCGCTTTACCGGGCTGCTGGGGCTCAACACGCTGTTTGTGGCGTTGATGGACCACCCGGAGTTCAAGAACCTGGATTTCTCCCACCTCAAGCTCACCAACTCTGGTGGCACGGCCCTGATCAAGGCCACGGCCGAACGCTGGGAGCAGATCACCGGCTGCTCGATCGGCGAGGGCTATGGCCTGACGGAAACCTCGCCGGTGGCCAGCACCAACCCCTACGGCAACAAATCACGCCTGGGTACCGTGGGCATCCCGGTGCCCGCCACGGCGATGAAGGTCATTGATGACGAAGGCACCGAGCTGCCCCTGGGCGAGCGCGGTGAGTTGTGTATCAAGGGCCCGCAGGTGATGAAGGGCTATTGGCAGCAACCGGCGGCCACTGCTGAGGCCCTGGACGCCGAAGGCTGGCTGAAGACCGGTGACATCGCGGTGATCGACGAAGATGGGTTTGTGCGCATTGTCGACCGCAAGAAGGATTTGATCATCGTCTCGGGTTTCAATGTGTACCCCAACGAAATCGAGGACGTGGTGATGGCCCATCCGGCCGTGGCCAACTGCGCGGTGATCGGCGTGCCGGACGAGCGCACGGGGGAGGCGGTGAAGCTGTTCGTGGTGGCGCGCGCAGAAGGGGTGAGCCTTGAGGAGTTGAAGGCGTACTGCAAGACCAACTTCACGGGTTACAAGGTGCCCAAGCACATTGTCTTGCGCGACTCGTTACCGATGACGCCGGTAGGGAAGATCCTGCGCAGGGAACTACGCGACATCGCCTGATGTGGATTCGGTAAAAATGTGGGAGTCGCGGTGCGACGATTCGGCTTGCCCCCTCCCACATTTATCGTGTGTCGTCCTGAAGGCCTTATTCCAGAGCCTTTCATCAACGTATTTCACTTCTGTTTAAAGTGTGACCAAATATTGTAGGACAGTCGTGATTATGACTGCGGGGCCCTCTTTAGGCTCTAGTCGGCCCTTGGCAAAGCTGCTACTCTCGGCGCGCTTTGTGACGTCTAGGCCTGCTTGAAAGCGCCAGATTCACCAAAAAAAAACATACACCAATAATAATCGCATCAAATGCGATGATGAATTCGCGTCGCTGAGGAGTGGGCTTCCATGCACGAAGACTTTTGGAAGGATAAGTACCCCGCCGGGATTGCTGCAGAAATCAATCCAGACGAGTATCCGAATATTCAGGCGGTATTGAAGCAGTCCTGCCAGCGCTTCGCCAACAAACCGGCCTTCAGCAACCTGGGCAAGACGATCACCTACGGTGAATTGTACGAACTGTCCGGCGCCTTCGCCGCGTACCTGCAACAGCATACCGACTTGAAGCCCGGCGATCGCATTGCCGTGCAGTTGCCCAACGTCCTGCAATACCCGGTCGCCGTGTTCGGCGCCATCCGTGCCGGCCTGATCGTGGTCAACACCAACCCGCTGTACACCGCGCGGGAAATGGAACACCAATTCAATGATTCCGGCGCCAAGGCGCTGGTCTGCCTGGCCAACATGGCCCACCTGGCGGAAAAGGTCGTGCCCAAGACCGCCGTCAAGCATGTGATCGTCACCGAAGTCGCCGACCTGCTGCCGCCGCTCAAGCGCCTGCTGATCAACAGCGTCATCAAGTACGTGAAGAAAATGGTCCCGGCCTATCACTTGCCCAAGGCGATCAAGTTCAACGACGTACTCGCCAAGGGCCAGGGGCAAGCGGTCAACGAAGTCTGCCCGGCCAGCGGCGATGTGGCCGTATTGCAATACACCGGTGGCACCACCGGCGTGGCCAAGGGCGCGATGCTCACCCACCGCAACCTGGTCGCCAACATGTTGCAATGCAAGGCGCTGATGGGCTCCAACCTCAATGAAGGTTGCGAGATCCTGATCACGCCGCTGCCGCTGTACCACATCTATGCGTTCACCTTTCATTGCATGGCGATGATGCTGATCGGCAACCACAACATCCTGATCAGCAACCCGCGCGACCTGCCGGCGATGGTCAAGGAACTGTCGAAGTGGAAGTTCAGCGGCTTTGTCGGCCTGAACACTCTGTTCGTGGCGCTGTGCAACAACGAAGCCTTCCGCAAGCTGGACTTCTCCGCGCTGAAGGTCACCCTGTCGGGCGGCATGGCCCTGCAACTGGCGGCGGCCGAGCGTTGGAAAGCGGTGACCGGTTGCGGCATCTGCGAAGGCTACGGCATGACCGAAACCAGCCCGGTGGCCACGGTGAACCCGATCCAGCATATCCAGATCGGTACCATCGGCATTCCGGTGCCGTCGACCCTGTGCAAGGTCATCACCGACGACGGTGTCGAGCTGGCCCTGGGTGAAGTCGGCGAACTGTGCGTCAAGGGCCCGCAGGTGATGAAGGGCTACTGGCAGCGTGAAGACGCCACCGCCGAGATGCTCGACAGCGAAGGCTGGCTGAAGACCGGCGACATCGCGATCATCCAGCCGGATGGCTACATGCGCATCGTCGATCGCAAGAAGGACATGATCCTGGTCTCCGGTTTCAACGTGTACCCCAACGAGCTGGAGGACGTGCTGGCGGGCCTGCCGGGCGTACTGCAGTGCGCGGCCATCGGTGTGCCGGATGAAAAATCCGGGGAACACATCAAGCTCTTCATCGTGGTCAAGCCGGGCGCCACCCTGACCAAGGAGCAGGTCATGGAGCACATGCGCGCCAACGTCACCGGCTACAAGGTGCCCAAGGCCGTGGAGTTCCGCGATGCGTTGCCGACCACCAACGTGGGCAAGATCCTGCGCCGCGAGTTGCGCGATGAAGAACTGAAGAAACTCGGTCTTAAAAAGTAATCCAATCCAAATATGGGAGGGGCTTACCCCCTCCCACATTTTTTTGACCGCGTTCTTACACGGCGAACTGCGCGAAGCTCACACCCGCACCCGCCGGCCGCACATCCTTCAAGAACGAGTCCTTATCCGCGCTCAGCTCCAGGGTAATCTCCGGCTTGCGCTTGCCCGCGTTGCGCACCACCAGCCCCTCGAGCTTTTCACGCAGGAACACGGTCGGCACCTTCAGGTGCAGCAGCTGGTCGGTCTCGGCGTTGTGCATCAACAGGTGAATCCACTCGTACTGGCCGACGGCAATACGCCCCACCGGCAGATCGAACCACCAGATGTTGCGTTTGCGGTCCAGGTCGGTGAAGTGGCAGTTGTTGACGCCGAGTACGGCACCGCCCAGTTCCTGGTTTCTGCGGGCGATGGCCTGTGCTTTATTGAGTTTCATAACCTTCCTACGGGATCTGTTATTCAGCGTTGGAGCCTGAATGTGCCGGGCATTCTCGTGGGTTGGCTGCAAAACATAAAGCCAAACCTGTCGTTGGCGATGAAATGTTCACCGAAAAATAATTGAAACTCTGCCGAACGGCCTCGGGTCAATCTCTACGTAATGACCAAAACCCTTTGATTGTTCTTTCGGAGAAATACCATGGGCAGCACAGCGGATAAGGCAAAAGGTTTGAAAGACGAAGCCGTCGGTAACATCAAGCAAGGCGTCGGCAAAGTCACCGGCAACGACAAACTGCGCGCTGAAGGCGTCGTGCAGGAAAAGAAAGGCCAGGTTGAAAAAGCCGTGGGCGACACCAAGGACGCGGTGAAAAAAGCGACCAAGTAAGACTGCCATCGTGCAGCCGGACGGCCATCCACGGATGGCCGTTTTTATGTCACATGCAGTGATTAAAGTTTCGAAATTGTTTCAAGGTCGCCAAATAGGCTACCTTGATGTAGAAAACGGCCCCTGAGTCGCCCATGACCCCCCTTTTTGCGGCGAAAGGAGACGCTATGATTTTTCCGGTTCTCGATGGTCTCAAGCTCCACACAGTGCTGGTGCGCACCGTCAAGGAATTCGTCGATGACGAGATGTCCACCTACGCCTCGGCACTGGCCTACCAGATGCTGTTCTCGTTGTTTCCCTTCCTGCTGTTCCTTATCGCCCTGATCGGTTTCCTGCACCTGCCGGACTTTTTCACCTGGCTGCGCCTGCAATCGGAACTGGTGCTGCCGCCCCAGGCCCTGGAGCAGGTCAACCCGGTGATCGACCAGTTGCAGCAATCCAAGGGCGGCCTGCTCTCGGTGGGTATCGTGATTGCCCTGTGGACCGCCTCCGCTGGCGTGCGCCTGATGATGAGCGCCATGAACGCCGCGTACGACGTCGTGGAAGGCCGGCCGATCTGGAAGCGTTTTCCGCTGTCGGTTTTCTACACCATCGGCATCGCCGGCATGCTGCTGGCCGCCGCCGCGCTGATGGTGCTCGGCCCGCAGGTGATGGAATGGCTGGCCGGCCAGATCGGCATGCAGGAATTCGTGGTGACCTTGTGGACCATCGTGCGATGGCCGCTGATCGTGATCCTGCTGATGTTTGCCGTGGCCCTCATGTATTACGTGATGCCGGACGTGGAGCAGAAATTTCGCTTTATTACCCCGGGTTCGGTGCTTGCGGTGGTGGTGTGGATCGTCGCCTCCCTCGGTTTTGGCTACTACGTCAAAACCTTCGCCGACTACAACGCCATGTATGGCAGCATCGGTGCGATCATCGTGTTGCTCCTGTACTTCTACATCTCCGCCGCCGTGCTGTTGCTGGGGGCGGAGATGAATGCCGTGATCGAGCACATGTCGGCCGAAGGCAAGGAGCCAGGCGCAAAGGATTTCGATGAGCCCGCGCCCGCGCACGAAAAACAACATGTCTCCGGCCTCGGCCGCGACCACTCCAAACCCACTACCGATGAAGTCTGATCGATGATCCGTGAAATCCTGAAAATGGGCGATGAACGCCTGCTGCGTATCGCCCCACCGGTACCGCCGGAAATGTTCGACAGCCCCGAGCTGTGGCAATTGATCGACGACATGTTCCAGACCATGGAGCACGTGGGCGGCGTCGGCCTGGCCGCGCCGCAGATTGGCGTCGACCTGCAACTGGTGATCTTTGGGTTCGAAGCCAGCGAGCGCTACCCGGATGCGCCGCCGGTGCCGCAGACCATCCTGATCAACCCGTTGATCACGCCGCTCAGCCCGGTGCTGGAAGAAGGCTATGAAGGCTGCCTGTCGGTGCCCGGACTGCGTGGTGCGGTGGACCGTTACCAGCAGATTCGCTACGAGGGTTTTGATCCGAAGGGCGAGCCGATCGTACGTTTTGCCGATGGCTTCCACGCGCGGGTGGTGCAGCATGAATGCGATCACCTGATCGGCCGGCTGTACCCCTCGCGCATTACCGACTTCAGCAAGTTCGGCTTTATTGAAGTGATGTTTCCCGACATGGACCCAACCGCTGACGAGTAATCGCCGGCCCGTTGAGAACAAAATGTGGGCGGGACCAGGTTATTTGGCCGGTTTGACGAACCGCAACGTCATCCGGTCCGACTCGCCAATCGCCACATACTTCGCCTTATCCTGCTCCCCCAATTTCAACGTCGGCGGCAACGTCCACACGCCGGCGGGATAATCCTTGGTGTCCTTCGGGTTGGCGTTGACCTCACTCTGGCCTGCCAGCTTGAACCCCGCATCGGTGGCCAGTTTCACCACCTGGGCGGTGGTCAGGTAACCGCTGTCCTTGATCGCCTCCAGCTCGGCCCCGTCCTTGGCCCGGTGATCTTCCACACCCAGCACGCCACCCGGTTTCAACACCGTGTAGAACGCGCGGAACGTGGCCTCGGCGGTATCGGCCAGCACCCAGTTATGCACATTGCGGAACGTCAGCACGGCGTCCGCAGAAGCAGGTTTGCCGAACACCGGTGCCTTGGGGTCGAACTCGACCACGACTGCCTTGGCATAGCGCGTCGGGTCGGCGGCGAATTTGTTTTTCAGGTTCTCTTCGGACGTGCGCGCATAGGCGCTGCTGCTTGGCGCTTGCACGGCGGCGATGTAATGCCCGTGATCCTTGAGCAACGGCGCCAGCAGTTCGCTGTACCAACCGCCCCCTGGGGTAATTTCGATCACCGTCTGCCTGGCGCCCAGGCCAAAGAATTCCAAGGTCTGCTGCGGGTGGCGATAGCCGTCGCGGGCGCTGTTGGCCGGGTCGCGCCAATTGCCGGCCAACACGCTGGCGTATTGCTGGGCGCTGATCGGTGCGTCGGCGGCCTGGCTGAACGTGGGAACGAGGAGTGCGGTAAGGGACAGAGCTGCAAAGGTCGCTTTCATGATCATCCGAAAAGTGGGCCACTGTGTCGCCGAGGCTAGCATGGGGCCCATACGGGGCGATCACACATTATCCGAGGACGACCTCACTAAACGATCTAAGCCCATGGCGATCATCGGTTTGTTGCGCTTGTAGCGCACCAGCCGCTCGCTGAGGGATTGCGGCAATAGCGTGTCCTGGGTGAAACCCATGCGCTGATACAAACCTTCCAGGTCCGGATGGCACAACAACCACAGCGTGCCTTGCACCTCGGCCGCCGCCGCGGCTATCAATCGCCCCGCCAACCCCTGGCCGCGATACGCCGGGTCGACAAACACGCCGGTCAACCACTGTCCGCCGACCACGGGTGTCAGGCACAGGCCGGCGACAATCTCGCTGTCGCGCGCTACCCACAAACGCCCGCCCTTGAGCGCCTTCATCGGGGAGTCATGACGGCGATAAAACTTGTTCAGCAGCGGCCACAGCGGCTCAGCCAGGGGGGCGATGTGCAGTTCGGGCATGGTGTTTGGGCAACATAATCAAGGGCCGGGGATTATAAGCGCCTTCTGTGCGGCAATAGGTGGTATACCCAGTGTTACATCCCCTGTAAGTGGAGCATGCATCATGGCCAAAGGTATGGATTCAAAGAAAGCCGCGAAGAAGAAACCGGCAAAGACCGCCGACGAAAAACGCGCCGACAAGAAAGCCAAGAAAACCGAGACGGGCCTGTTCGGTCACTGAGTTAATGATCATTCCCACGCACCCGCGTGGGAATGCCGCCAGGGACGCTCGGCGCCCCACCTGTGACTTAGATCGCCGCCAGGGTTTCTTTCACTGCCTGCGCCTGCGGGTCAGTGGTCTTCGCCGCTACCTGCTGCTCTTGCTGCTGCTTCAAACGTTCGGCCACTTGCTTGGAAATGGCGTCCTGCTTTTCCTGCGACATGTTCTGCACATCCGCCTCGGTCAACCCTTGTTCCTTGAGCAATTGCTCACGGATACGCTCGGCCGGGGTTTTGCTCATGTAATCGGTGAAGTCTGCGCGGGCGGAGCTGGTGGCGGGGACATCCGTCGTCACCGTGGTGGCCGCTGTGCTGGCCTGCAACTGCACGCGGGTCTTGGCGAAAGCTTCGTCGATGCGATCGCCGGCCTTGTCCAGATCCTTCTGCGCGGCCGGCAGGGTCACGCTTTGCTGCGCCGCTTGCAGGGCACCGCTGTACAGCGTGCTGGCGGCGGCGTTGGCCGGGTCCATGTCGGGACGCGTGATCTTTTGAAGGGTCGACACGGCTTGGGGATTGTTGTTAACCAGCATGATCGGTCACCTGGGAAAATGTTCGGTGCCATAGCGGGAGCAAATAACATGCCGGGTCCGATAACCCCGGTTTGACTGGATTTGGCCTGGCCGCCGCGGCAAACATTGTCCCGCAGGCGGCCAACCGTTGCCGTCAATGGGCGATATGTTCCAAGGCCAGGTTGCGCGTACGCGGGCCGAACCAACTGATGGTGATCATCACGATCAGCATGCTGCTGGCAATAAACGCCAACACACCGGGTGTGCCCAGGTGTTCGAGGATAAAACCGATCAACAGGCTGCTGAACACCGTCGACAAGCGGCTGAACGAATAGCAGAACCCCACCGCCCGCGCGCGGATATTGGTCGGGAACAGCTCGCTCTGGTAGGAGTGGTAACTGAAGCTCAGCCAGGCGTTGCAGAAGGTGATCATCACCCCGCAGATCACCAGCCCCACCGCCGTGGTCTGCAACGCGAACAGGCTGCCGAAGATCACCGCACCCATGGCGGAGCCGACGATCTGCCATTTGTTTTCAAAGCGGTTGGCCACCTTCACAAACAGCAACGGCCCCAGCGGGTAGGCGAGGGTGATGATAAAGGCGTACAGCAAGCTGTGGGTCACGCTGACACCCTGGCCCGAAAGCAGTGCCGGCAACCAGTTGCCGAAACCAAAGAAGCCGATGGCCTGGAACACATGGAACACAATCAGCATCAACGCGCGGCGGCGGTACGGCGGTTGCCAGATGTCGGCAAAACGGCCACTGCCTTGCACGCTGACGGCTTCGGGTTCGGGTTCATCCAGCGGTTTGCCATGGTCTTTCCGGCAGCGCGCCTCCAGGGTGTCCATGATCCTGCCGGCTTCTTCGAAGCGACCTTTCTGCGCCAGCCAGCGCGGTGATTCCGGCAGGCGCTTGCGCAGTTGCCAGATAAACAGCGCGAACACCGCACTGCTCAGCACCACCCAGCGCCAGCCAGACACCCCGAACGGCGCCTGGGGCACCAGCCACCATGACATCAATGCCACGGCCGGCACCGACAGGAACTGGATGAAAAACGCAAAGGCGAACGCAGAACTGCGCATGCGCTTGGGCACCAGTTCAGACAGATACGCGTCGATGGTCACCAGCTCGATGCCCAGGCCGATACCCACCAGGAAACGCATGCCGATAATGCCCAGCGCGGATGTCTGAATGCCCATCAATACCGTGGCGACGGTGTACCAGATCAGCGCGAAGGTGAAGATCGCCCGGCGCCCGAAGCGGTCGGCGATGGGGCTGAGCAGGCTGGCGCCGAGGAACAGGCCGAGGAAGGTCGCCGAGGCGAACGCCGCCTGGTCGGAGAAACCAAACACGCCCTCGCTGCCGGTGTGGAAAATCCCGTCACTGATCAGGCCGGGGCTGATGTAGGCGGTCTGGAACAAGTCATACAGCTCGAAAAAGCCGCCGATCGACAGCAGCGCTACAAGGCGCCAGACCGTGGCGACGGCGGGCAGGCGGTCGATACGCGCGCTGATATGGGCGGCGCGGATCGGGTCGATGCCGTCTGTAGCAGGGAGTGCAGGCATGGCGGGGGAAACTCAGTCAGTGATGGGGATATCGAAGGTCTGAAATGCATCGTCCAGCGGATGGTAACCCAACACCCGCGTGGTTTCGCTCAGGTCCAGGCGCTTGAAACGGTTATTGGAAATGCCATGGGCGATCAGGTGTTTCACGCCCTCGGCCTCCACTGCACGCTGCAGCAGCTGCACGGCATCCCGCGGGCTGAGCCAGGCGCTGAGGTCGCGGGCGTTGTTCAGGTCGTGGGTTTCAACGAATTCGAACGCGCCGATGCGCAGGGCAATCGTCGACAGCGGGGTTTTCGCCGCGTAGTAGCCACACAGCGCTTCGCCGTAGCATTTGCTCACGCCATACAGGTTGGCCGGCATCACCTGCATGCCTGGGGTGATCTGCCGGTCTACCGGGTAGCCTTCGATGGTTTGTGCGCTGCTGGCGAACACCAGGCGCTGTACACCCGCCGCCACGGCGGCTTCGAACAGGTAGGTGGTGGCGAGGATATTGTTCGGCAGCAATTCGTCGAACGTGGCGCTGGCGTGGGGGATGCCCGACAGGTGCACGATCACATCGATGCCTTCGAGCAGGCTGGCGAGGTTGGCTTTGTCGCTGAGGTCGGCGTGCACGAAGCGGTGTTCGCCCAGGTCGAAATCAGGCGCGATGCGGTCGGTGAGGGTGAAACGGTAGCGGTCTTTCGAGGCTTCGAAAAACGTCTTGCCGATTCTGCCGCAGGCGCCGGTGAGCAGTACGTTGAGTCCTTTCACGGGCATGTCCTTAGTTATGCCCGTCGAGGGCGAAGAGCTGGAAGCCGTGGTGCTGGCCGAGGCGCTGGTAGTAGGCCGCAATGGCGGGGTAGGCCGGGCGCGCCATGGGCGTCATCTGCCAGCGGTGCACCGAGAGGCCGATGAGGATGTCGGCGAGGGTGAATTCATCGCCGGCAACAAAGGCCCCGGTTTTGCTCAGTTGTTGCTCGAGGATGCCCATCTTGTCGTTCCATCGTTGCACGGCGGCTTCAATCTGCGCCGCGTCCAGGCCGTCCGGGTTATTGCGTACCAGGGCGGTGAAAGCATCGCCCCAGGCACGGTTGAGCTCGACGGCCTGCCAGTCGATCCACTGCTCGACCCGGGCCCGTGGTGCGGGCTCGATGGGCAGCAGGTCGTGGCGCTGGTAAAGCCCCACGAGGTAGCGGCAGATGGTATTGGACTCCCACAGCACTCCGTGGTCGTCGATCAGCACGGGTATCTGCGCGTTGGGGTTCAGGGCGAGGAATTCGGCGGACTGGGTGGGCTGGAAGCCGATGCCCCAGTCTTCGCGCACGTAGTCGATGCCCAGTTCCTGGCAGGTCCAGAGCACTTTGCGCACGTTGATGGAGGACGTGCGACCCAGGATTTTCAGTGAATGTGCCATGGTGCTTTCCTTGCGATGGAGAACAGCCAATCTAGCAGGCGGGAGAAGCTACGGCGATGCCTCCGAGCGGGCGGGGTCAAAATGTGGGAGGGACTACGTGCTCTCGCGAACCTGCAACTCAAATCCCATGTCCACCACCGGCTTGGCGATCCTGTTGCCCGCCATGATCGTCAACAAATGCTCCGCCGCCCGCCGCCCGATCGCTTCCCTGGGGGTACTGATGCTGCTCAGGCGCGGCACCATGAAGGACGACGCCGGCAAGTCGTTGAAGCCCAGCACCGCGACACGTTCTGGCACTTTGATGCCGTGGCGCATGGCTTCCAGCAGCGCGCCCTGGGCCAGGTCGTCGTTGCCGAAGAAGATCGCATCCACATCCGGATGGGTGGCCAGCAGTTGCAGGAACAGCTCGCCGCCCAGGCCCACCGAGGAAGGGCGTGGTGTCAGCAGTTCCAGCGCCGGGTCGTACAGGCCCGCCTGTTGCAGCGCGCGGCGGAAGCCTTCACCACGCAGCAGGGTGCGTTGGTCCAGTTGCGCGCCGATATACGCCAGGCGCTTGCGCCCACGGGAGATCAAATGTGCGGCCGCGGTTTCACCCGCCGCCAACTGCGAGAAGCCCACGCAGTTCACGCCGGCGTTGGGGTCCAGGTCCATCATGTACACACATGGCACATTGCTGGCCTCGACCATCCGTCGGGCGCTTTCGGTGCGATCGAAGCCGGTCAGCAGCAACCCCCGTGGCTGATAGGCCATGTAGTTGCGCAGCAGGTTTTCCTCTTCGTCGCGCGAATAGTGGGAGTTGCCGATCAGCACTTCAAAGCCCTTGGGCCGCAGCACCTGGTGGATGGCTTCGAGGGTTTCGATAAACAGCAGGTTGGACAGCGACGGCACCAGGACTACCACCGAATGGCTCTGGGCCGAAGCCAGGGCGCGGGCGGCGGGGTTGACCACGTAGTTGAGTTCGGCAGCGGCGTGCTGGACTTTTTCCACCAACTCGGTGGCCACGGTGCTGATGCCGCGCAGCGCGCGGGAGGCGGTAATCGGGCTGACGCCGGCCAGGCGGGCAACTTCGTTAAGGGTAGGGCGACCGGTGGTGCGGGTATTTTTATCGTTCTTGGAGGTCATCAGGCGGCTTGCCAAACAAAAATCGAGGCACTAAGGTAGCGCTGTCTCCAAAAGGCTGCAAATTATTGAACTATGGGTTGCCTGATCCGGTTCAAATGATTGGAGCGGATGCACGCGTCACTCCATAAAAATGACAAGACGGCGCGGGAAAAGCCTGTTTTTGCACTTGCCTCACCGCGTGCAAAGGTAGCGCTATCTGCGTCTTGAGGTGTTTCATGAGTCAACCTGTTACCGCCCTGGTCATCATGGGTGTTGCCGGCTGTGGCAAAACCAGCGTCAGTGAGGCCCTGTGCCGCCTGAACGGTGCCACCGCCATTGAAGGCGACAGCTTTCACCCCGCCGCGAACATCGAAAAGATGAGCGCCGGCCACCCCCTCAACGACGACGACCGCGCCGGTTGGCTCGACATCCTGTGCGATGAACTGCGCCGTTCGCTCAAGGCCGGTGAACATCCGGTACTCACCTGCTCCGCGCTGAAAAAGAAATACCGCGACCACCTGCGCGAAGCCGCGCCGGGCCTGGGCTTTGTATTCCTGGAGCTGACCCGCGAAGTCGCCGCCGACCGCGTGTCCCATCGCCCCGGCCATTTCATGCCGGCCAGCCTCATCGACAGCCAGTTCGCCACCCTTGAATCGCCCAAGGGCGAGCCGCTGACCCTGGCCCTCAACGCCAGCGAAGACAGCGTCGAGGAGTTGGCCAGGCAGACCAACGCCTGGTGGCTGACACACGGTTTTGAACCATCCAACTGATTTTTTGCCGGAAAAGATAGCGCTATCCCCGGCAGGAAATTCAACACCCGCTTTAATAACAACAACAAACAGGAGAGACCCCCCATGTTTGGCATGTCCCACGAGTCGTACCTGCTGTTAGATGCAGTCGTTACCATCATCGGGCTGATCGTCTTGATCACCCGCTTCAAGGTTCACCCGTTTATCGCGCTGATCATCGCGGCCGGCTTCCTTGGCCTGACCTCGGGCATGCCGGTGGACAAGATCATCAAGGCGTTCCAGGACGGTTTCGGCGGGGTGCTTGGCTTTGTCGGCATCATCCTCGCGCTGGGCACCATGCTCGGCAAGATGATGGCCGAATCCGGCGGTGCCGATCAGATCGCCCAGACCCTGATCCGCGCCTTTGGCAAGGACAAGGTCCAGTGGGCCATGATGTTCGCCGCGTTCCTGGTGGGCATTCCGCTGTTCTTCGAGATCGGCTTTGTACTGCTGATCCCGCTGGTGTTTATCGTTGCGCGCCGCACCGGCGTGTCGCTGATCAAGATCGGCATCCCGCTGCTCGCCGGCCTCTCGGCAGTCCACGGCCTGGTGCCGCCGCACCCGGGCCCGCTGCTGGCCATCGGGGTGTTTGGCGCCGACATCGGCAAGACCATCCTGTACGGCCTGATCGTCGCGCTGCCGACGGCCATCATCGCTGGCCCGATCTTCGGTACGTTTATCGCCAAGTACATCCCGGGCAACCCGTCCCAGGAACTGGTCGACCAACTGGCCCGCGAGCCTGAGAACAAAAACCTGCCGAGCTTCAGTATCACCCTGGTCACCGTGCTGCTGCCGGTGTTCCTGATGCTGCTCAAAACCTTCGCCGACATCGCCTTTGCCGAAGGCAACGTGGTGCGCAACTGGATGGACATGATCGGTCACCCGATCACCGCCTTGCTGCTGGCGTTGCTGCTGTCGCTGTACACCTTTGGCAGTCGCCAGGGCATCCATTCCAAGCAGATCCTCAAGCTGCTCGACGCCAGCCTTGCGCCGACCGCCGCGATCATCCTGATCATCGGTGCCGGTGGTGGCTTCAAGCAGATGCTGGTGACCAGCGGCGTGGGTGACGTGATCGGCCACATGGCGGTGAACGCACAGATCAACCCGATCCTGCTGGCGTGGCTGGTGGCGGCGGTGATTCGTGTGGCGACCGGTTCGGCCACCGTGGCGACCATTACCGGCGCGGGCATCGTAGTGCCGGTGGTGGGGATGATTCCCGGGGTTAACCGTGAGCTGCTGGTGTTGGCGACGGGGGCGGGTTCGTTGATCCTGTCTCACGTCAACGATGCGGGGTTCTGGCTGGTGAAGCAGTACTTCAACATGACCGTGGCCGAGACCTTCAAGACCTGGACGGCAATGGAGACCATCCTGTCCGTTGTGGCACTGATCTTTATCATGTTGCTGTCGTTGGTGGTCTAACCGACACACTACAAGGCAAGGGTGAAAACCCAATCAACTGTGGGAGGGGGCAAGCCCCTCCCACAGTTTGACAACATTTGTTCAGGTGGAACGGGTCAGGCTTTAGCGACCAGCCCATCCGCCCGGAACATCCCGCGAATCCCGCGCACCGCCTGGCGAATCCGGTCCTGGTTCTCGATCAGCGCGAAGCGCACATGATCATCCCCATACTCGCCAAACCCAATCCCCGGCGACACACAGACCTTCGCTTCCAGCAGCAGCTTCTTGGCAAACTCCAGCGAACCCATGGCGGCATACGCCTCGGGAATCTTCGCCCAGACGTACATTGACGCCTTGGGATTCTCCACCATCCAGCCCAGCTCATGCAGGCCCTTGACCAGCACGTTGCGGCGCTGGCGGTACTGCTCGGCGATGTCCTTCACGCACTGTTGGTCGCCTTCCAGTGCGGCAATCGCGGCGACTTGCAGCGGGGTGAAGGTGCCATAGTCGTGGTAGCTCTTGATCCGCGCCAGGGCATTGACCAGTTCCGGGTTGCCCACCATGAAACCGATGCGCCAGCCGGCCATGTTGTAGCTCTTGGACAGGGTGAAAAACTCCACCGCAATGTCCTTGGCCCCCGGCACCTGCATGATCGACGGGGCTTTCCAGCCGTCGTAGACGATGTCGGCGTAGGCCAGGTCATGCACCACCAGCACGTCGTACTGCTTGGCCAGGGCGATCACCCGTTCGAAGAAATCCAGCTCCACGCACTGCGCGGTCGGGTTGGAGGGGAAGCCGAGGATCATCATCTTCGGCTTGGGGATCGACCCACGGATCGCCCGTTCCAGCTCGGCGAAGAAGTCCACGCCAGGCACCAGCGGCACCGAACGCACCTGGGCGCCGGCAATCACGGCACCGTAGATATGAATCGGGTAGCTCGGGTTGGGCACCAGCACCGTGTCGCCCTGGTCCAGGGTGGCCAGCATCAAATGTGCCAGGCCTTCCTTGGAACCGATGGTCACGATGGCTTCGGTTTCGGGGTCGATGTCCACTTCGTAGCGATCCTTGTACCAGCGCGAAATTGCCCGGCGCAGACGTGGAATGCCTTTGGAGGTGGAATAGCCGTGGGTGTCTTCCCGTTGGGCGACGGTGACCATCTTCTCCACGATATGGGGAGGCGTGGCGCCGTCGGGGTTACCCATGCTCAAGTCGATGATGTCTTCGCCGCGCCGACGCGCAGCCATCTTCAGCTCGGCAGTGATATTGAAAACGTAAGGGGGGAGTCGATCTATGCGCGCAAAGCGGCGCGGCGAACCAAGGTCTGCCATTGTTGCCTCGAGAGTACGTAAGCGCCCGGAACCGTCCGAGCGACGTCGGCCACTGCGGTGGCCTGCGGGGCAGACAATACGGTTGATGATGGCCAGTTGTCCAGATGTGTCGGGAAATTTTCTGCGTGGAGTACTGCAAGGATATGCCCCTATACTCGATACGGGTTTGTTCCCTCATAAGAAGGAGACTGTTCAGATGGATCAGCAGACAAAACAACCGTTAGAGCCGCGCATGGAAGACGGCAAGGCCCTGGTGATCGCCGGGGTGCAAGGGCGTTATTCCAAGGCCACCGTGGGCGATATCCCCAAGTTGTGGAGTGTGTTCGACGAAAGCGTAAAACACATCAAGAAACGCGTCGGCGGGGTGACCTACGGCGTTTGCCATAACCCCAGCCACGGTGAATTCGATTACATGGCCGGGGTGGAAGTACCGTCCAAGGGCGATGTGCCGAGCAACTTCGAGTCCGTCGAACTGCCTGCGCACCACTACGCGGTGTTCCCGCACTATGGCCCGGTGCAGGCACTGGAGCAGACCTATGAGCGCATCATGTTCGAGTGGTTGCCGCACTCGGGCTACAAGGTGGCGGGGGCGGATTTCGAGCGCTATAGCGCGGATTTTGATGGGCGCAAGGGCACGGGCACGGTGGAGATCTGGTTGCCGGTGGAGCCCAAGGCTTGATGCAACACGGCTGAGCTGCCTTGGCAGTTCAGCCGCTAGCGTCACTGGCTGAGCAGGCGCCCGATGAAGGATGCGCGCGAGGTGTGCAGGATACCGCTGCTTTGCAATGTGCTATTGACCGTCACCCACTCCACCCGGTTGATTTCGGTGTGCTCAGGTCTTCCTTGTGGGTCTCGCCACGCATCCGCGATGCCTCCTATACCGAAGGTAGCGTCCGGCTGACTGTTCGGATTGAACCGCAGCAGTCGGACGATGCTGCCATTACCGTAGCGAGCCAATACCACAATTTTCCCATCGGGCTGGACCAGTCCACTGGTGTAGTTACCGTAGCTGGCTTCGCTTTCCAGAGGTTTCCCTTCATTAAATTGTGGATCAAGTTGGCCGCCGGCAAGCAGAACGGCTACGAAGTTCATCCCTTGCGGGATCCCGAAACTGCCACCTATGACAACGATTTGGCCATTCTGGTCCTTGGCAAGCGCATCGACTTTTCTGTCTTCATTGGTCGTAAATGGCAATACGACAACGCCTTGGCTGCCAAAACTGTGGTCCAGTTCGCCGTCGTGCAGAAGCCCTAGAATATGGGCCTTCCTTGCACTGGAACCGGCAAGGACAAAACCGCGGTCGGTAATCAACACCCTATCGAGTCGGGTGTTGGGTGCTTCAATCGGACCCTGATTTCCGAAGTTGCTTTCCTGACCGTTGCTGTTGAGTTGGTAGATGAAGCTGGTTTCAGCATCATTGAATACAACGACGATATGCCCGGTGGCCTGCACTGCAATAGCGCCGGCTATCAACAAATGCGGGTTGAATGAATCGCCCAGTTCAGTTGTACCTTTATCGCCAAACGAAAAGTCCACAGTGCCCTGATCGGCATTGAATCGAGTAACACATGCAGTGTACAGGTCTCCCTGTGCGCTCAATAAGAGGGGCTTGTTATCACGCTGAATGAGCAGGTCCACGAGGACAAAGGTGTTTGGAACGGGGGTCATCCAAACCCCGTAATTCTTATCCAGTTCCCCGGCAAGCGTGTGTTTGCTGACAACGATAACTTTGGTTTTTTCAACAGCCGTCAGGCCCACCGTAATCGTCGAACCGTCGCTAAGTACACGGGACAGTCCGCCCGAAGGCTCTGCGATAACCGTGCCGTCTTTAGGCATTGAGTTGCCAAAGGATAGGTCTGGGTGCCCTGCGGTGTTTCGCCTTTTTTTCGTTGATGGGGTACTCATGGTCGTTCTCCATACCGGAAGTCGCGAGTTTCCACTCCTGCTCGTTGCTAACCATGAGCGACAACGTTGGCATTCCAGTACAGGGCAATGAACAATGTTTGTATAGCTGTGAAATCTGACAGTAGACACCGAGGGCCGGGTATCAGTCAGGCTTCAAGTGTCACTCGGCAAACACCCACCTCAACCTCCGCTCATACCCAATCCGGCCCTTATACGCCTCCCCGCTGTCCACCCATCCTGCGCCCAGATACAACCCCATCGCCGCCACATTGTCCGTGTCCACCGACAACTCCAGCGCCTTGATCTGCGGCCACACCTGCAATGCCGCCGCCGGCAAGGCTTGCAAACAGGCCTTGCCGAATCCACGCCCTTGCTGCTGCCGATCCACCTGCAATGCATGCAGCGTTGCGCTGTGTTCATCGGCCCAGTGGGGCAGGCAGGGTGGGCGTTTAAGCAGGAGGAAGACCACCGGAGTGTCGTCGGCCAGCAGGGCAAAGCCTTTGACGCCGGGGCTGGGCTTGGCCAGGAGCGAATTGAGGGCGCAATACATGTCGCCGCAAAACGGCAGCTGTTCAGGGTGAACTTCGATGGCGCTGACGTGCTGTTGTTGCACGGCATTCAGCGTCTCGTAGGCGACAAGGCGGGTTTGCATCGGCGTGTCCGAACAGCGGCAAGGAAGGGCGCAGTCTATCGGGTTTGTGCTGGACGACATTATTTTTCAACGGGCTGTCGATTTGCCCGAGGGCCGTTCGACTAAGGGTGTCTTCCGTGATTTTCCAACCCGAAGGAGTATCGCCATGAGTACCGCCATCAACACCCTGATCGAGCAATGGAAGCAAGCCGTGCTTTCCCGGAATATCCATGAGATTGTCAGCTATTACGCCGACGATATCGTCTCGTTCGACGCCGTGACCGCCCTGCAGTTCAAAGGCAAGGCGGCCTATCGTGCGCACTGGGAGGCCTGCATGGAGCACTGCCCCGGCCCGGGCATTTTCGAGTTCCACGAACTGCGTATCGTCGAGTCCCAGGACAGCGCATTCGCCCACTGGCTCGCCCACTGCGGCGGCGCCGGGCCGGACGGTGAAGTGAAGGCCTGCTGGATGCGGGTGACCGCCGGTTATCAACGTTTCGACGGCGAATGGAAGGTGGTGCATGAGCATTGGTCGGCGCCGTTCGACATGGCAAGTGGCACGGCATTGTTCAACCTGAAACCTTGAGCGCCGCGAACTATAGTCAATAGTCCGAAGACGGAGACGCACATGAAATACCTCTGCCTGATCTACAGCAACGAGCAGGTGCTGCACACCTCGCCGGACAGCCCCGCAGACCCGGAGTGTCTTGCCTATGCGCAGTCCCTCCAAAAAAGTGGCCGTATGCTCGCCGCCGAGCCGTTGGAGTCGGTGACCACCGCCACCACGGTGCGCATGCGCAACGGCAAGTTGTCGATCACCGACGGGCCGTTTGCCGAAACCAAGGAGCAGCTCGCCGGGTTCTACCTGATCGAGGCGCGGGACTTGAATGAAGCGATCCAAGTGGCCGGTGGCATTCCGGCCGCCCGGGTCGGCAGTGTGGAAGTGCGCCCGGTGCGCCAATTGAATCTCTGAACACAACAACCATAACGCTTGAGGAGGTTTAGCCATGCCTACGCAACCTGCCGAATTTGAACTGTCCATCAGCCGCGTGATCGATGCGCCGCGCAGCCGGCTGTTCCGCGCCTGGACCGAACCCGCGTTGTTGCAACAATGGTGGGGCCCCCACGGCATGACCACCCCCGAGTGCGAAATGAACCTGTGGGTCGGCGGGCTGTTTCGCACCCTGATGCGCGCGCCGGATGGCAGCGAGTACCCGACCCAGGGCGTGTTCCTGGAGATTGTCGCCCCTCGGCGCCTGGTGTTTACCGACGCCTATACGCCGGGCTGGATCCCTTCGGGCAAACCGTTCATGACCGCCGAAGTGACGCTGCAGGAAGTCGAGGGTAGCAAGACCCTCTACACCGCCCGCGCGATGCACTGGAGCGCCGAAGACAAGCAGGCCCACGAAGCCATGGGCTTTCACGACGGCTGGGGCCAGAGCCTGGACCGCCTGGTGACGCTGGTGACCCAGGGTATGCGCGATTGACGCCTCCCATCGAGGCGATCTACCGCAGTGAGTCCCGGCGCGTCCTCGCCACCCTGATCCGCCTGCTGGGGGATTTCGACCTCGCCGAAGAAGCCTTGCACGAGGCGTTCTTCGTCGCGGTCGAGCGCTGGCCGCAAGAGGGGGTGCCGGACAACCCACGGGCCTGGCTGGTGTCGACCGGACGCTTCAAGGCCATCGACCGTTTACGCCGCCAGGCCCGCTTTACCCCGTTATTGCAGGCGCAGGCCGATGCACTGGAAGCCGCTGACTGGAGCGTTGAGGACGTGGAAGACGACCGCCTGCGCCTGATCTTCACCTGCTGTCACCCGGCGCTGGCGGCCGACGCCCAGGCGGCGCTGACCTTGCGTGAGATCTGCGATCTCACCACCGAAGAAATCGCCCGCGCCTTTCTGGCCACCCCGACCACCATCGCCCAACGCATCGTGCGGGCCAAGGGCAAGATTCGCGAGGCCAAAATCCCTTATCAAGTGCCGTCGCTGGCCGAGCTGCCCGAGCGCCTGGACAGCGTGCTGCGGGTGATTTACCTGGTGTTCAACGAAGGCTATTCGGCGTCCATGGGCGAGGACCTTACGCGCGAGGACCTGACCCGCGAAGCCATTCGCCTCGGCCGCCTGCTCCTGGAATTGCTGCCGGAGCCGGAAGTGATGGGCCTGCTGGCGCTGATGCTGTTGCACGAATCCCGCCGGGCGGCGCGCACCTCGGCCAGCGGCGAGTTGGTGTTGTTGGATGAACAGGATCGTTCGCGGTGGGACGCGTCGCTGATGGCCGAAGGTTGTGGGCTGGTGGAGCAGGCATTGAGCCGTCGCGGCTTTGGCCCGTACTGCCTGCAAGCGGCGATTGCAGCGGTGCATGCCGAAGCGCCCAGGGCCGGGGAAACGGATTGGCCGCAGATTATCGGGCTCTACGATGTGTTGCTCAGGGCCGTGCCGTCGCCGGTGATCGAGTTGAACCGCGCCGTGGCGGTGGCCATGGGCGAAGGGCCGTTGGCGGGGCTGCAGTTGGTGGAAGGCATTCTGGCGCGCGGGGCGTTGCTGGATTACCACTTGGCACATTCGGCGCGGGGCGAGTTTTGCCGGCAGTTGGGGCGGGTGGAAGAGGCCCGGGCAGCCTACGAAAAAGCCCTGTCGCTGACCCGGCAAATCCCGGAAAAACGCTTCCTCAAACACCGCCTGGCCGAACTCAATCTCCCCAAGCAATGAAGATCAAAAATGTGGGAGGGGGCAAGTCCCCTCCCACATTAATCTCAATTGTCTGAAAAAAATCACTCCAGCATCTTCCCCAACAACCAACTCCCCGCCGGCCCCGGCGGATGGTGCCGAGACCACAGTGCATCCACGGCCACCGAACGCGGCCAACCCCGTGCCTTGAGTTCGATCAACTGCCCGCCACCAAAGCGCTCCACCAGCCAGCGCGGAATCGGTGCCCAGCCAAACCCCAACTGGGCCATCTCCAACAGCATCAGGTAACTGGGGGCCGACCACACACGGCCATTGGCGCGGGTTTCGTTCGGGTTGATGATGCTGGCCAGACGCAATTCGCGGTGCTGTTGCAGGGTGTGCGCGGTGAGGGTACCGACGCCCGCCAGCGGATGTCTGGGTGACACGAACAGGGCAATTTCCGTGCGCTCGTCCACGGGCGCGCGGGTCAGGTCCGGCGGATACTCTTCCTGGTGTTCAATAAACGCAATCTGCGCGCGACCGCTTTGGACCAGGGCGATCAGGTCTTCGCATTCGGCGATCAGGCATTCCAGCTCCAGGTCCGGGTAGCGCTGTTCAAAGGCGCTGAGGGCGACCTCGAAACGGTCGGACTGGTAGGTATCGGACATGGCGATACTCAGCTTCGGCTCCAACCCCTGGGCCAACTGACTCGCCGCCAATTCCAGCCGGCTGCTGGCCTCCAGCACCTGCTCGGCGCGTTGCAGCAACACATGGCCCGCCGGCGTCAGCGTCGGCTTGCGGCTGCTGCGATCGAACAGCACCACATCCAGGTCAATCTCCAGGCTCGCCACGGCCGCGCTGACGGTGGACTGGCTCTTGCCGAGCTTGCGCGCCGCCGCCGAGAACGAGCCTTGGGTGGCCGCCTGCACAAACGCCTGCAGCACTTCGTTAGAGGCCATGACTATCGCCTTGATCGATGGTTATTGGTTATGAAGTATCGAGTCAAAGGCTAATGATGACAACCATCGTCACTCACGGAGCCGGGTCATGAACCCTACCAAGTCGATTACTGAACGTGTTTGCCAGGCCATTGGTTTCGAAGCCCTGGCATTGTTGATCTGCACCCCGTTGCTGGCGTGGATCATGGACAAGCCTGCCCTGGAGATGGGCATGGTCACCCTGGCGATCAGCCTGTTGGCGCTGGCCTGGAACGTGATTTTCAACGGCCTGTTCGACCGCCTCAAGGCGCGCCTGCAACTGGCCAGCAACGGTTGGACCCGCGTGCTGCACGCCTTGATGTTTGAAGGTGGGTTGATCCTGGTGTGTGTACCGCTGATTGCCGCCTGGCTGAACATCAGCCTGGTGCAGGCGTTTATCCTCGACATAGGCGTACTGCTGTTTTTCCTGCCGTACACCTATGTGTATCACTGGGGGTATGACGTACTGCGCGACAAGCTCCTACAGAAACATGCCGCCCGACGCCTCGATACGCTGGCCGGTGATCCAGGCACTACCGTCGGCGAGCAGGCTGGCAATCGCGCCGCCGATATCGTCCGGTAACCCGGCGCGGCCCAAGGCGGTATTGCTGGCGACCATGGCGTTGAGGTTGGCGTTGTCGCGCACGGCACCACCGCCGAAGTCGGTTTCAATGGCGCCGGGGGCCAGGATGTTAACGCTGATGCCACGGCCGCCCAGCTCTTTGGCCTGGTAGCGGGTCAGCACTTCCATCGCGCCTTTCATGGCGGCGTAAGCGGCGTAGCCGGGCAGGCTGAAACGCGCCAGACCGCTGGAAATATTGACGATGCGCCCGCCGTCGTGGATCAACGGCAACAGCTGTTGGGTCAGGAAAAACGGACCCTTGAATTGGATCGCCACCAATTGATCGAACTGCGCTTCGGTGGTCTCGGCGAAGCTGGCGTGAATGCCGATACCGGCGTTGTTGATCAGAAAATCGAAGCGGTCCTGTGCGAAAACGTCCTTGAGTACGCCAGCAATCTCACCGACGAAATCAGCAAATGTCGCGCTCTGGCTCACGTCCAGTTTCAGCATCGCGGCACGGCCGCCCAGCTGTTCGATCTGTGCGACCAATGCCTGCGCTTCATCGGCCTTGCTGTGGTAAGTGCCAATGATGTCGACGCCTTGTGCCGCCAGGTGCAGGGCGGTGTTTTTGCCCAGGCCACGGCTGGCCCCGGTGATCAATGCGATTTTACGGGTCATGGTGCAGTCCTCTGATGTGATCGTGGGAATAAGTGTATTTGTCCGTGGATAACGTGATAAACAGCGCTATACCGGAATCACTGGCCGAATAAGGCGAACAATCCCATGAACAAACTGGAGCTGCTGCGCACCTTTGTGCGCGTCACTGAGCTGTCGAGTTTCACCGGTGCCGGCGAGAGCCTGGGCCTGCCGCGCTCCACGGTGTCGGAACATGTGCAGGCGCTGGAAGAGCTGCTCGGCGCCCGCCTGTTGCAGCGCACCACGCGCAAGGTGCAGGCCACCCAGGATGGCCGCGTGCTGTATGAGCGCAGCAAGGATTTGCTCGCGCACATGGAGGAGTTGGAAGGGCTGTTTCGCCAGGACGAAGCGCAACTGGCCGGGCGGATTCGGGTGGACATGCCCAACATGATGGCGCGGGACTTGATCCTGCCGCGTCTGCCGCAATTCATGGACGCGCATCCGCTGATCGAACTGGAGATCAGCACCACCGACCGCCAGGTCGACCTGCTCGCCGAAGGCTTCGATTGCGTGCTGCGCGTGGGCGCGCAGCCGGACCAGAGCGTGGTGGCGCGGCTGCTGTGCAGCATGCCGATGATCAACTGCGCGAGCGCCACCTACCTGCAACGCTACGGCGTGCCCCGGACACTGGCCGACCTGGCCGACCATCACCTGGTGCATTACGTGCGGCCGTTGGGTTCACGCTCGGCGGGGTTTGAGTACGTGCAGGGCAACAAGGTGCTGCGCATTCCCATGGGCGGGCGGGTCACGGTCAACAGCACCGATGGCTACAAGTCTGCCTGCCTGGGCGGTTTCGGGATTATTCAGGTGCCGGCCCTGGGCATGGGTGACGAATTGGCCAGCGGGGAGCTGGTGGCGGTCCTGCCGGACTATCCGGCCCCGCCGCTGGATGTGTCCCTGCTCTACGCCGGTCAGCGGCATTTGCCGCTGCGGGTGCGGGTGTTCATGGACTGGTTGGCGGCCATTCTGCATTCGCAGCTTTAACGCCGCGCCGACAGCTGTTGCGGCGCGAGGAAGGCGTCGTGGAAGTAATCGCGAAACGCCTGCATTGCCGGGGTAAAGGCGCGTTCGCGGTGCCAGGCCAGGCCGACGCTCATGGGCGTGACGGGGTCGGTGACGGTCAGGGTTTCGATGCGCTTGCCTTCCAGCGACCAGGGCCGGTGCACCAGGTCCGACAGGATCGCCACGCCGCTGCCATTGGCAACCATGCTGCGCACCGCCTCCACCGAACTGGTGCGCAGCCGCACCTTGGGCGTTTGCCCGGCCTGTTCCCAGTACCGCATGGCGCTGTGTTCGGCCTCATCGACGGTGAGCAGGATGTACGGTTCCTGCGCCACATCCGCCAGGCTCACCGCACCGCGTTCGCACAATGGGTGATGGCTGGGCAGCCATAAACGACGTTCCGAGTTGAACAGGATTTCCGAGACGATCGCCGGGTGGGTGAGGTTCGCGGTGAGGACCACGGCCATGTCGAACTGGCCATCGAGCAGACCCTGTTCGATGGCCTGGCGCTCCTGCTCGAACACCTCCAGGGTCACATCCGGGTGCCAGTGCTCCATGCGCTGCAGGTGGTGCGGCAGGAAGTAACCCAGCACCGTGTAGCTGGCCGCCAGCCGCAGCACGCCGCTGGCGCGGTAGTCGGGCAACGGGCTGTTCAGCGCATCGTCGACACTGCGCACAATCACGTAGGCGCGGTTGAGAAAGTGCCGCCCGGCATCGGTCAGGTTCATGCCCTGGGCCGAGCGCACAAACAGTTGCACGCCGAGCAGGGCTTCCAGCTCCTTGATCGCCGTGGTCACGGCAGACTGGGAGATGTTCAGATGAATCGCCGCCTGGGAAATCTGGCCGATTTCGGCGGTGGCCACGAAGTAGCGGATTTGGCGCAAGGTCAGGGACATGGCTTTATCTGATTTTCAGAAGATGAGCCATCTGATAATAGATCTTCCCAAGGGGTCAAGCCGCAGCCTACTTTCGAGCATCACCTTTTGGCGGAGCGTCCCCGATGCAGGCAGTGGATTTCAATTCAGACATGGGCGAAGGCTTCGGTCCCTGGACCATCGGCGACGGCGTCGACGCGGAGCTGATGGCCTATATCAGCTCGGCCAATATCGCCACCGGCTTCCATGCCGGCGACCCCGGCACCATGCGCCGCACCGTCGCGCGGGCCAAGCAATTGGGGGTGGCCATCGGCGCGCATCCTGGCTTTCGCGACCTGGTGGGTTTCGGTCGTCGACATATCCATGCGCCGGCCCAGGAACTGGTGGACGACATGCTCTACCAACTGGGCGCCCTGCGCGAAATCGCCCGCGCCCAGGGCATGACCCTGCAACACATCAAGCCTCATGGCGCGCTCTACATGCACCTGGCCCGCGACGAAGAAGCCGCGCGCCTGCTGGTACAGAACCTGCAAATCATCGAGCCGACGCTGTTGCTGTACTGCATGCCCAACTCGGTGATCTGGCGCGTGGCCAAGGAACTCGGGCAGCCGGTGGTGCGCGAATTCTATGCCGACCGTGAGTACGATCTGACCGGCTCCATTGTGTTTACCCGCAACGTACGTGCGCTGGATCCGGCCACGGTCGCGGCCCGTGTCCTACGGGCGTGTCAGACGGGGCTGGTGCGTACCGTAGAAGGCGAAGACCTGTTTATTGAATTCGACTCCATCTGCCTGCACAGCGATACCCCCGGCGCGCTGGAGTTGGTGGAGGCCACCCGTGAAGCGTTGGACCAGGCCGGCATTACAGTCAAAACCCCCTAATAAGATCGTACGTTTACTTTTTTGCCTGCCTTTCTATAACGATTCCAAGAGGAACAGACATGGCTGAAACGTCCCCCATCCGCTACAGCTTCGGCGGTGATGAACACCTGTTCGCCGAAGTCAGCGAGAGCATGTCCCTTGAGGCTTTTTTCAAGGGCATGGCCGTGACCCGTGCCGTGGAACGCCTGGCGCTGGAGGGCGTGCTGGATGTGTGCCTGGCCAATGCCTCGTTCCAGATTCGCTTCGACCCCGACCGCATCGCCCCCCATGTGCTGCTCGACGCCGTGCAGAGCGCCGAAGCCCAGGCCGTGGCCGAGCGCACCCTGCACACGCGCATCATCGAAATCCCGGTGCTCTATAACGACCCCTGGACCCATGAAACCCTGATGCGCTTTCGCGACCGCCATCAAGACCCCGGCGCCACCGACCTGGAATATGCCGCGCGCATCAATGGCCTGGCCGATGTCGAGGCGTTTATTGCCGCCCACAGTGGTGCGCCGTGGTTTGTCTCGATGGTGGGTTTTGTCGCGGGCTTGCCGTTCATGTTCCAGATGGTCGAGCGCGAGCGGCAGTTGCAGGTGCCCAAGTACCTGCGCCCGCGCACCGACACGCCGAAGCTGACCCTCGGCCATGGCGGTTGCTTCGGTTGCATCTACTCGGTGCGCGGCGCCGGCGGCTACCAGATGTTTGGTGTGACCCCGGCGCCGATCTACGACCCGGCGCAGCAGTTGGCTTACCTCAAGGCGCATATGGTGTTCTTCCGGCCGGGTGACATCGTGCAATTCAAACCCATCGACCGGGACGCCTACGACCTGGCGGTTGCCGAGGTGGAGGCAGGACGTTTCGACCTGCGCATTCGCCCGGTGGATTTTTCCCTCGATGCGTTTCTCGCCGACCCCATCGGCTATCCGAAAACCCTGCAGGAGGCGCTGGCATGATCAAGGTCCTCAAACCCGGCCTCGCCACCTCTGTGCAGGACCTGGGCCGCGAAGGTTATTACCACCTGGGCATTCCGCCATCGGGTGCTTTGGACCAATACGCCCTGAGTGCGGCCAATCATCTGGTGGGCAACCCGGTGGGCGCTGCCGGCCTGGAATGCACCTTGATCGGGCCGGAACTGGAGTTTCAGCGCGATACCCTGGTCGCGCTCAGCGGTGCGTTGATGTCGCCGCGCCTGGACGGTGAAGTGGTGCATCAGGACACCGCGTTCCAGGTACGTGCCGGGCAGGTGCTGCGTTTCGAATTTCCCAAGGCCGGTGCCCGCACTTACCTCGCCGTCGCCGGTGGCATTGACGTGCCGTTGGTGCTTGGCAGCCGTTCCACCTACACCCTCGGCGCCCTTGGTGGTTTCCACGGGCGACGCTTGCAGGCAGGCGATGAGCTGCCCATCGGTGACGCCAGCGGTCTCGGGCGGGCAGGCAACAGTTTGCCGATGGCATTGCGCCGCTCGGTGGGCGGCGATGTCACGTTGCGCGTGGTGCCGGGGCTGTATTACGAGCGCTTGACCGCGGGTGCCAAGCGCAGTTTTTTTGCCGAACCGTGGACGGTCGGCTCCGAGGCGGACCGCATCGGCTACCGCTTCAAGGGCGGCAGTGCGCTGAGCTTTGAACCGCGTGAGCAGCCGTTCGGCGCGGGGTCGGATCCGTCGAATATCGTCGACAGTTGCTACCCCATCGGTTCGATACAGGTACCGGCGGGGCTGGAGCCGATTGTGCTGCACCGCGATGCGGTATCCGGCGGTGGCTACGCGATGATTGGCACGGTGATCAGTGCCGACCTGGACTTGATCGGGCAGATGCAGCCCAACCAGCGGGCGGGGTTTGTGGCGGTGACGTTGGAGGAGGCGCTGGAGGCGCGGCGGGTGTACAAGAAGCGGCTCAAGGCCATGGCGGGACTCTTCAACAACTGACAGGACACACATCCAAATGTGGGGGGGAGCAAGCCCCTCCCACATTTTCAATCTTGGCTTGGTCAGAAGAGTTGGGTGAACAGCCAGTAGAGGCTGCCGGACAGCAGAATCGCCGCCGGCAAGGTGAGCACCCACGCCATCAGCAAATTGCGGATGGTCCGCATCTGCAACCCACCCCCATTGGCCACCATGGTCCCCGCCACACCCGACGACAACACATGGGTGGTCGACACCGGCAGCCCGAACATATCCGCTGCGCCAATGGTCAGCATCGCCACCGTCTCGGCCGAGGCGCCCTGGGCGTAAGTCAGGTGGGTCTTGCCGATCTTCTCGCCCACGGTGACCACGATGCGCTTCCAACCGACCATGGTGCCAAGCCCCAGGGCGATGGCCACGACAATCTTCACCCACAGCGGAATAAAGCGCGTGGCATCGTCGATCTGTTGCTTGAACAGTTGCAGCTTGCCTTGGGTGTCAGCGTCGAAATTGCCGACCTTGCCTTTGTCCATCAGGCGAATGGTTTCGCTGCTCAGGTACATATCGTTACGCACGTTGCCCACGGCTTCGGCGGGGACTTTGGCCAGGGAACCGTAGCCTTTGACCTGGTCACCGATCTGGCCGGCGAGGGCGGCGAGGGCGGGAATCAACTCGGGCGTGGCTTCCTTGGTGCGCATGTAGGTCGAAAGCACCGGCCGCGGGTCACCCGCCAACGCCCGCGGCGCTGTTTTCATCAGCGCCACCTGGGTCACTTCGGCGACTGCGGCGAACTGCAACGACTGTTCGGCCGGCATGGCGCGGTTCAGCGCATAGGCCATGGGCAGGGTGCCCACCAGGATCAGCATGATCAGGCCCATGCCTTTTTGCCCATCGTTGGAACCGTGGGCAAAGGACACGCCGGTGCAGGTGGCGATCAGCATGCCGCGAATCCACCACGGCGGCGGGGTGTCGCCCTTGGGGGCCTTGTACAACGCACGGTTTTTCACAAAGGCGCGCAGGGCCAGCAACAGCAAGGCGGCGAAGGCGAAGCCGATCAGTGGCGAGAGCAGCAGCGCATAACCGATCTTGATCGCCTGGCTCCAATCCACACCGCTGGTGCCGTCACGCCCGTGCATCAAGGCATTGGCCACGCCGACGCCGATGATCGAACCGATCAGGGTGTGGGACGACGAGGCCGGCAAACCCAGCCACCAGGTGCCGAGGTTCCACAGGATCGCGGCGATCAGCAAAGCGAAGATCATCGCGAAGCCGGCCGATGAACCCACCTGCAGAATCAGCTCCACCGGCAGCAAGGCAATGATGCCGAACGCCACCGCGCCGCTGGACAGCAGCACACCGAGGAAATTGAAGAAGCCCGACCACACCACCGCAAACTGCGGCGGCAGCGAGTTGGTGTAGATCACCGTCGCCACCGCGTTGGCAGTATCGTGGAAACCGTTGACGAACTCGAAACCCAGGGCAATCAACAGCGCCACACCCAGCAGCAGGAACGGCGTCCACGTGGTGAGCTGGGCGCCCATTTCGTGCATGTCGTGCATGAGGCTGTAGGCGGTAAACAACAGGCCCATGGCAAGCACGGCGAAGAAAACGATCACCGTCACCAGGCCGGGTTTCTTGTCCAGGCGCGGTTTTGAGTCGACGGAGGATGAGTGCGTGGAGGCAGTCAGGGAAGGGGTGGCCATGCCGGGGCATCCGTGTGGGGAGGATGCCGCTCATATTCATTGCAGAATGTTACAGCGATGCTGCCGCAAATCATTGTTTAGGTAATTGGATCTGCCACTGGTCTATAAACCGCTGGAGAGCCACGTGTCTAAACAACTTTTCAGACCTTGAAAAATCTCCCTGTGGCGAGCGGGCTTGTCCCGCGTTGGGCTGCGCAGCAGCCCCAGTAAAGAAGAACGCGGTGTATCAGACACTCTGTAGAGGCTGGTTTTGGGGCTGCTTCGCAGCCCAACGCGGGACAAGCCCGCTCACCACAACAGCCCTATTTGCCGGACGTTCAGCGTTCAGCTAGCGTTGTGTGGATACCCACGGTCATCGGGACCAAGCCCCTCCGACAATTGATTGCATTTCAATTTGAAAACTTGCGAAACGCCCAGCGCCCGGCGATCAGCGTGAAGGTCGCGACCAACGCCACCAGGATCCAGAACCCCTCGGGGTCCTGTGAAAGTGGCACACCGCCCACGTTCATGCCGAAAAAACCGGCGATGATATTGATCGGCAACGCCAGCACCGTCACCACGGTAAGGGTGAACAGCGTGCGGCTGCTTTGCTCGTTGAGGTTGGCGGCGATCTCTTCCTGCAGCAGCTTGATCCGTTCGCCCAGCGCCGTCAGGTCGTTGATGATCAGCGCAAACTCCTCGGTGGATTTGCGCAACTCCTTCACGTCTTCCTTTTGCAGCCATTGCGGCGGGCGGTTGAGCAGGCGCAGCAGCGAACCCGGCTCCAACGCGAGCAGGCGTTGCAGGCGCACCAGCACCCGGCGCGCCGCCCCCAGTTCCGCGCGGTTGGTGGACAGGCGCGAGGACAGCAACTGGTCCTCGATATGGTCGACGCTGATGCTGGTCTTGCGCACGATCTGGGTCAGCACTTCCCCCTGGTCGCGCAGCAGGTGCACCAGCAACTCCAGCGGCGAACGAAAGCGTTCGCCGGCCTTCACCGACGAGCGCAGCTTGTCCACCGAGTGCAAGGGTTGCAGGCGTGCGCTGATCAACAGCCGGCTGCGGGCGCAGACCCACAGCGTGGAAATATCCGACGAAACCATGCTGCTGAAGTTGAACACCACGTCGTTGACCACCGCCAGCAAGGCTGAGTCGACGTGTTCGATACGGGTGGAGCGCGAGCCTTCGTGCAGGGCCTCGAAGAATTCTTCGGGTAAATCCAGGTTGGCCTGCATCCAGCGTTCGCAGGCGGCGTGGGCCAGGTTCAAGTGCAGCCACAGGAACTCTTCCGGGTCGGCGGGTTGCTGCAAGGCCGCGAGGGCCGCGGCCGAATCAATCTGTTCGCCCTTTTCACCGGGACGAAAACGAAAACCGTAAAGCAAGCCAAACAGGTCGGAGTCCTGGTGGCTGTGGTCGAGGCTGTGGTTCATGGAGACTCGCAGAGAAAGCGCCTGTAGGACGTTTCACAGGTTCGCGTGGGCGAATCATTGCAAGGAGGTATGACAGTTATATGACGTTTTAACGCTGCGCATAAAAAAACGCGCCACCCGGAGGTGGCGCGTTTTTTCGAGGATCAACTCAAGTGTCTTGCTTGTTTTCCAGCACCGCGCCGGTCTTGGCGTCGAGCTTCACTTCAAAGCGCTTGCCGGCGGTGTCGGTCAGGTCGACTTCGTAGACCAGTACCCCGTTTTTGTGGTCCAGCTCGGTGTCGGTGATGCTGCTACCGGCGTGGGTGGCCACGGCGGCGGCGTTGAGTTTCTCGAACGGCATCACGGCGCCGGACTTGAGCAGGCCTTCAATCTGGTCCGGGCGAACATCGGCCTGGGCCAGGCCGGCGGTCAGGGTCAGGGCGGTGGCGGCGAACAGGGCGGTCAGGGTTTTCATGGTGTGTGTCCTTCTCTGGTGAGCTGTTTAAGTGGCGCCAGATTAACCGGCGCAACTTAACTCATCCTTAATGGCGCACTGACACCAATGCCCGACTCACTCAGTACTTATAGTCGTTCAGCAGGTCCTGAACGCTGGACGACGGCCAGCGCTTGTAGAACTTCAGCAGTTCGGCGGCGCGGTTGGTGAAGATACCGTCGACGCCGGCTTTCATCACTTTGTCGAAATCGACCGGCTCATCCACGGTGTAGACGTGTACCAGCAGGCCCTTGTCGTGGGTCAGCTTGTTCATTTCAGGTTTCACCAGGTCGGTGTAGCTCTGGTCGCCATGGGCGGTCAGCTCAGCCGATGGGCCGGTGCCGATGGCGCCGAGGCTCTTGGCTTCGTCGACCCACTTTTCGAACTCGGCAGCGTCTTTCGGCTCTTGCTTGGCGTAATAGGCGGCCTTGGTCGGTTCGCCGGATTCGGCAAAGGTCTGCGTGGATTTCGGCTCGATGCTGCCCGGGCCAACCCACAACAGCAGGATTTTCGGGGTGTTCGGCATCTCTTTCTGCAGCTCTTTCAAGCTGTCTTTTTCAAACGTCTGCAGCACCACACGACCCTTGCCCTGGCCGACGCCGGTGTTGCTCTTGCCCAGCTTGGAGCCGGCGGAGCTCAACCAGCCTTTATCCAGCAGCTTGTTTTTCAGGTCGGCTTCGATACCCGGGAATTGCTTGGGTTCCTTGGTTTCGATGTACAGGCCGGGTTTGTGCTGCGGGTTGCCTTCGGCGATCTTGATGATGTCGTCCAGGCTCAGGATCTTCAGGCCAACGAAACCTGGACGCGCACGGTCCGGGTAGGCAGCGTTGAACCAGCTGCCGGCGTCGAGGGTTTGCAGTTCTTTCCAGGTGAACTCGTTGGCCGGGGCGTCCTTGCGCTCAGGGAACTTGGTGGCCACGTCGGTGGTGCGCTGCAGGTTGTTGTCGTGCAGGGCGAACAGCACGCCGTCCTTACTGCGCTGCAGGTCCAGTTCCAGGTAGTCGGCACCCAGGTCGCGCGCGACTTTGTAGGCGGCGGCGGTGGATTCCGGCGCGTCGTAGGACGCGCCACGGTGAGCGATCACGGCGGGGTAGGGAATGCCTTCGTTTGTCGCCAATTCAGCCGGGCTGATCGGTTCGGCAGCCTGTGCCTGGCCGAGGCCAAGCGCCAGTGCGAGCAGCAGGGCGCTCTTGGAAAACGTGACAGGCATATGCGAAGTCCTTTCGTGGAGGTAGCTTTGAGAAGGCCTCCTTTTTAACAATTGATTGCGAAAGGCGCTATCACCAAACCGACATTAACGTGCGCACGTGCCAATTTTCTCGGTTTTTTTGCGCGGCATTGCAGTACTCTTGCTCGCAGCCGCCCCGCTAGAGGACGGTATTTTCTGCCACGCGTGTAAGCCATCTTTCCAGTCCCTGTGGGACTTTTCAGTGAGGTTTACCATGCGCATCACCTCCGAGCTTATCTGCCAGGCCGCCGACCAACTCCACGGTTTTGTTGGCCTCAACCGCAAGACCGGCCAGTACATCGTGCGTTTCAGCGAAGATTCCTTCGGCATGGACGTGGCCGACGACGGCATTATCCCCACCGCTGAATTTGTCTGGCTGCCGGCCCCCGAGCAGACCATGACCCTGTCCCGCGAGCGTATCCAGTTGCTGCTCGACCAGAATATCGACGACCGCATCAACATCAGCGAGCCGCTGCGCGTGTACATGAAACGGGTGGAGATTCCACAGATCAGTGCGCTGCGCAGCCTGGTGAGCTAGGCGGCATAGGCGGTGAGCGAGGGTTCTGTGGCAGGCCGGCTTGTTGTGGTGAGCTGGCTTGCTGTGGTGAGCGGGCTTGCCCCGCGCTGGGCTGCGAAGCAGCCCCAATTCAGTTGACGCGGTTCTCCTGACTAACCGCAGCGTCTGGTTCAGGGGCCGCTTCGCGCCCCAGCGCGGGGCAAGCCCGCTCACCACAACAGGCCCACTCACCACAACAGGCCCACTCACCACAGCAGGCCTGCTCACCACAACAGACCCGCTCACCACAACAGGCCTGCTAGCCACAGAGGGCCAGGCGATACGACGGTTACTGGCCTTGGAATGTGTAGGCCCGCTCCACCTTGCACACCCGTGTCTGAAACGCCGAGTACCAGGTGGCGCGTCCTTGTTCGCGCACCGCCCGGTGCTCGGCCTGCTGCTTCCAGGCCAGGATCGCCGCCTCGCTGCTCCAGTAGGACACGGTAATCCCCAGGCCATCCTCCCGCGCCGATTCCACCCCGAGAAACCCCGGTTGATCGCGAGCCAACTCCAGCATGCGGGCGGCGGCCTGGCCGTAGCCTTGATCGCCGTCGGTGCGCAATGAGCTGAAAATCACTGCGTAGTAGGGTGGGGCGGGGGTCTTGGCGATCATGCGTATTGCTCCTGGCACGCCTTGAGCAAGGCAATCGCCAAAGGCGGCGTGACGCCCTTGAGGGCGGTACGTTCAGGCTGGAACAGGGTGGCAACGAAAAATGGATGGTCGAGCAACTCCACCGCGCGCAGATCGCCGGCTGCGTCATGCCCGCTGGGAATCATCTCGCGCTCGAGCAGCGCATCGGCGAATTCGGGGTTGATGCCGTAGCGGCAGCGGTAACCTTCCTCGATGTCAAGACGGCCGTAGGCCTCGGCGATGCGTGTGTAGGGTGTCAGGCGCAGGCTGTCGGTGGCGTCAACCAGTGCGCAGCTCAGGGGGGTGATCACTGCGCGTTCGGCGCCCGGCGCCAGCTCGCCATGTTCGGCATCGGCCCAGCCCAGCACGTTGCGGGCGTATTCCAGCACCGCATGTTGAAAACCACCGCAAGTGCCGAGGAAAGGTCGCCGCTGTTCGCGGGCAAAACGGATCGCCCGCAACGCGCCGTCGGTGTCGCGGTAGGGGCTGGCGGGCACGCACCAGAAACCGTCGAAGCCGTGCAGTGCTGTGGTGGGCGTGAGGGTGTCGGTGTCGAGCCATTGCAGATGAACCTGCAAACCGAGGGTTTCGGCGGCCCGTTGCAGCGCGACGGGAATGGCCTGGTGCGCGATGACATCGGGGTTGTAATCGCCGATCAGGGCGAGGTGCAGGGTGGTGGCTTTCATCGTGTGCGTCCCATGGCTTGTGGTGTCCTTATGCGCACTATAGATTGGCGTGCACGCAATCAATATTGGCGTTTGCCCACATGCTCAATGCAGCCACGCACTATCAGCTCGATTACCCCGACCTGTCGCTGATCCTCGCCCTGGTGCGTGGCGGCACCCTGGCGCGGGCGGCGGCATTGTTGCGGGTGGATGTGTCCACGGTGTTCCGCGCGGTGCGACGGCTGGAGGCCGCATTGGGCCAGACGCTGTTTGAAAAAAGCCGCGCCGGCTACCTGCCCACCAGCCTCGCCAATAGCCTGGCGCAGCAGGCCGAACGTGCCGAACAAGCGCTTGAGACGGCACGCATCGGCGTGGAGCAGGGCGGCGAGGTGATCAGCGGCACGGTGCGCCTGACCTGTACCGACTCAGTGCTGCAAGAGCTGCTGCTGCCGGCGCTGGCGCAGTTCATGCCGGACTACCCGGCGCTGACCCTGGAGCTGAGCACGTCGAATGATTTCGCCAACCTCAGCCGCCGCGATGCCGACATCGCCCTGCGCCTGACCAGGACTCCGCCAGCGCATCTGGTCGGCCGTTGCCTGGGGGCCGTGGCGTATCAGGTGTGTGCCAGCCCCACGTATGCGCATCAACACGCCGCACGCTCACTGGCGGACCTGGCCTGGATCGCGCCGGACGATTTCCTGCCCGACCACCCCACGGTGACCTGGCGCCGCGAACACCTGCCCGGTGTACGCCCCAGCTATCGCTGCAACAGCATGTTGTCGGTGACCGAACTGGTGCGGGCCGGGTTGGGGGTGGCGGCGCTGCCGGACTTTCTGCTGGATGACGGCCTGCAACCCCTGGGCCCCGCGTTGGCCGGGCACGACACCGCGTTATGGCTGCTGACGCGCCCCGATTGCCGCGCGTTGCGCTCGGTGGTGACGCTGTTTGATGAGTTGGGCCGGCATGTGCAGATGAAACCCTGACACACCTCCCTCCCACGTGGAGTTCGCGTTGTTATTGAGGTTTTCGCACATAGTGCTCGTGCATTTCGCACGTCAGGGTTTCGATGTGTTCGGTCAGTTGCTTGGTCATTTCCGTCAGCCGGGTGTTTTGCTCCAGCAATTCGAGCAACTGTCTGGTGGTTTGCGCGGCCTGGGCCTGGCGTTCGGTATTGGCGATGGCCAGGGCTTCACGGTGTTGCGCATCGGCGTCGGACTGGGCTTTGTCGCGGGCCGCCTGGCGCGTCTGGGCCAGCAGGATCAGCGGCGCGGCATAGGCGGATTGCAGGCTGAAGGCCAGGTTGAGGAGGATGAACGGGTACACGTCGAAGTGGGTGATGCCGGTTACGTTCAGCACCACCCACAAGATCACGATCGCGGTTTGCGCACCGAGGAAGGTCGGTGTACCAAAGAAGCGCGCAAAAGCCTCGGCCTTGAGGGCAAAGGTATCGTTGCCGAAGGTCGGGGCCAGGTGGGCGTGGCGGCGGTGAAAACGCAGGTGATCGACGGGGGCGGTTTCGGGCTTGTCGGAGGTCATGGTCGGCTCGGGTCATCAACGTTAAGACAGTGAATCACTATAGTCCTGGCGACCTGTCTTACACATGAATAACCCGTGGCCTACTTAGTGGGCACCCCGCTCATTGGCAAACGCACTCACCGCGTGCACCGCCTCGCTGGTGCCTTCGCGAATCTGCAGCATCACCGTACCGGCCTGGTCGGCCAGTTCCACGCCCTGGGCGGCGCGGTCGCGGGTCGCGTCCATGCTGTCGATGGCTTGGCGGGTTTCAGCCTGGATCACCGCGATCATGCTGGAAATCTCCGTGGTGGAACCGCTGGTGCGCGCCGCCAACTGCCGCACTTCATCGGCCACCACGGCAAAACCACGGCCTTGTTCACCCGCACGCGCGGCTTCGATAGCGGCATTGAGTGCCAGCAGGTTGGTTTGTTCGGCAATGCCGCGAATGGTGTTGACGATGGTAGTGATCTGCTGGGAGCGCTCGCCCAGCTTGGCGATCAGTTGCGAGGAGTTGTCGATGTCCGAGGAAATTTCACGCATGCCGCTGGCTGTTTTCTGGATCACGTCGGCGCCTTTTTCCGCCATGTCCTGGGTGTGCAGCGACAGGTGATAGGCCTGGGCGGCGCTCTGCGCGTCAGCGGCATGTTGTTGCACGCGCGCGGTGATGTCCGAGGCGAACTTCACCACTTTGCGCAGGCGCCCGCTGGCGTCGTACACCGGGTTGTAGCTGGCTTCGAGCCAAACGGGCCGGCCGTTTTTATCCACGCGCTCGAACTGGCCGCTGAACAATTCACCTTGGTTCAGGCGTCGCCAGAACTCGCTGTAGGCTGAGCTCGCGGCGGTCTCTGGGGTACAGAACAGACGATGATGCTGGCCCTGGATCTGCGCCAGGCTGTAGCCCATGCGCTGCAGGAAGTTGGCGTTGGCGGTGATGATCGTGCCGTCGAGGTTGAACTCGATGACGGCCATGGCCCGGCCGATGGCTTCCAACTTGGCGTTGGCCTCGCTTTCGGCCTGCAGGCGCGGGGTAACGTCCAGGGCGTACTTCACCACTTTGATCACACGGCCCGCGTTATCACGTACCGGGGTGTAGCTGGCTTCCAGCCACACCGACTGACCATTGCCGCCCACCCGTTCAAAGGTACCTGATTGGAACTGACCCTTTTGCAGGTTGGCCCAGAGTTGCTGGTACTCGGCGCTGCGGGCGAAGGCGGGCGTGCAGAACATCCGGTGGGATTGGCCTTCGATCTGCTCGGCGCGGTAGCCCAGGGTATTGAGGAAGTTGTCATTGGCCCGCAGCACGAGGCCTTGCGGATCGAATTCGATCACCGCCATGGAGCGTTCGATGGCGTCCAGCAGGCTGGCCTGATGAGCCACGGTGTGTTGCAGGGTATCGATGGTTTTCTTGTGGGCGTTGAATAACATGTTCGGGGGCTCGGGCAAGCACGCGTCTGGGAGGATCCATGTATAGGCGCCTGCCTCCGTAAGGCATTTGCCCTACGGTTGACCTGCTCATTGTCAGCTCCCTTGTGCTGACAGCGGGGGGTGGAACAACGGGTTAAGAGTCATCAGCCTGACAAGAAGTTCGCCCCATGGGCAGGACCATTTTTGGGTAGGCGACCAATGGAGGCATTGTGCTATCTCGTGCGGGGCTGCACGGAGGATCCAGACCGGTGTCGTAGGACAACGTCAGGCGGAACAGGCTATCCGGTCGTCGTTGACACTGACTCGATTACGCCCGGTGTCCTTGGCGGCATAAAGTGCCCGGTCCGCCGCGTTCAGCCACATGGCTGCGTCGGTGAAGCGCGGCTGGAAGTCCGCCAGGCCGATGCTCAGGCTGACGCGCAATTCCGGTAGGTGCGGGGTGCGGTAGTTGCCGAATGTTTCGCGCATCTGCTCCATGATCTGCGCCGCTTGCTCCAGAGGCATTTGCGGAAGAATCACACAGAACTCATCGCCACCGTAACGTCCGGCCAGGTCGTTTTCCCGCAGGTTGCGCCGCAGTTCCAGGCTCAGTTGCCGCAGCACCGTGTCGCCGACGATATGGCCGTGGGTATCGTTGATCTGCTTGAAGTGGTCAATATCGATCAATGCGATGGTGGCGTGGCTTTGCTGCTGCTGGCACTTGTGGAACTTGAGGTGCAGCAGGTCTTTCCACGAGCCGTGGTTGAGCAGGCCGGTGAGGCTGTCGGTGCGGCTCAGGGCACTAAGGGCGCGTTTATGTTCCGAGAGCTTGATCGCCAGTTGATAACAGACCATGCCGATGGCCATGGGGTAGAGGGTCAGCATCGGCAGGCAGGAGTAGACCTGCAGCAGGCTGACGTCGGGGTTGAACTGGATGCCGAACAGCGCCCACGCCACGCCGATCCCCAGCCCCTGGGCGAGCAGTCCACGCAGGAACAGGCGCCGGCCGCCGGCGGCGACGTTGTTCATGGTCATCATCGACAGGATGGTCACGGCTGTCAGCGGCGTGAACTGCGTGGCCGCCGCCCAGAACCCGCCGAGTACCGAGTCATACAGGAAGTTGCGCTGTTCAGCCTGGTAAGGGAACGGCGAGCGGGTCGACAACTGGTACGCCAGGTGCGCCCAGGCAAACCCATTGAACAGCAGTAATGCCCAGACCCAGCCCGGCATGGCGAGCGGGTACAGGGCGCCGGTGACGCTGATGCTGCCGACACCCAGGCCGATGATCCTTGGCTGGTAGATACGCCGGGCAAATGAGAGCCCTTTGCCTCGTCTGTTTTCCATAAATTCCTGGTTCAGCTGTTTTTCACATTTACGCCGGCGCGGCCACTGGATCGACCGTTGATCGGATAAGGCCTGTGAATATTGTCAGTTATTCCCATGGGAATAATCAGTGGCCTTCCAGGCCATTTGCGCAAAACAGAGGGCGAATGCGTCAAAAGCGACCAGGAATGTCGCTCCTGCAATGGTTTTTTACTCGGGGCGGGGGGCGCTGACTTCATAGCCGGCCAGGAACAGGTCAATGGCCGACTCAATGACGCGCGCCTGGTGAGCGGCATCCAGGGTCGGCTGGCCCAACGTGATCTGCGGCCAGAACGCGAAAGCCTTGAGCAAGCTTTGGATCTGGTGGGCGGCAAACGCCGGGTCGGTGCAGGAGAGGCGGCCGTCTTCCTGGGCGGCGCGTACCCACTGGGTAAAGCCTTCTTCGCGCTGGCTCAGGCGGGTGACCATGTCTTGCGCGCGTTCCGGTGAGTGGATGGTGGCGGCGATGGCTACCCGGGCCAGATCGAGGAAATTGGTGTCCGACATCATCTTCATCTTGGCTTCCAGCAAACCACGCAATTGTTCGCGCAGGGGGCGCTCGCTGGTGTAGCTGACGTCGAGTTGGGCGACGCTGCTGGCCCAGAGTTGGTGAAGGATTTCGGCGAACAGTTCTTCCTTGCTGGGAAAATGGTTATACACCGTGCGCTTGGACACCCCAGCGGTGGCGGCGACCTTGTCCATGCTGGTGACCTCGAAGCCGTTATCGCGAAACTCAGCGATGGCCGCTGCCACGATGGCTTGGCGTTTGCGGTCGGTGAGGCGTTGAGGGGCAGTCATGGGTGGCGTTCGGCTCTTGAGGGTAAATTACACTGGGTAGTTTACTTGCTGCGGATTTTGTTGCAATCTTGAAACTACACTGTTCAGTGTAACTTATGCGCGGACCGTAGGAGTCACTCTGTAATGGCCACCATCTCAACCCGCCTCAAGTCTTCACCTGCGGCGCCCAAGCCTGCCGATCTGGACCTGGGGCGCTTCAGCAACGAGGCCCCCGTGCAGCACGGTGGCTTTGGCAAGACCTTGCGTATCTTCTGGAACATGCTGTTTAACAAGCCACGCAGCACGCGGCCGGTGGGGCAGATCCCGGTGCAACCGCTGACCCGCGAGCAATTGTTGGCGGCGCCTGATCACAGCGTGTTCCGCCTGGGGCATTCCACCGTGTTGCTGAAAATGCGCGGCAAGTTCTGGCTGACCGACCCGGTGTTCGCCGAGCGTGCCTCGCCATTCAGTTGGGCTGGCCCCAAGCGTTTCCACCAGCCGCCTATCCGTCTTGAAGAGCTGCCGCCCCTGGAGGCGGTGATTCTTTCCCACAACCACTACGATCATCTTGACCATAAGGCTGTGGTCCAACTGGCCGACAAGACCCGTTACTTTCTCGCGCCGCTGGGCGTGGGCGACATCCTGGTCAAGTGGGGTGTCGACGCCAGCAAAGTGCGGCAGCTGGATTGGTGGCAAGGCACCGAGGTGGATGGCATTCGCTTTGTCGCCACGCCGGCGCAGCACTTTTCCGGGCGCGGCCTGTTTGATGCCAACCAGACCCTCTGGTGTTCCTGGGTGATGATCGACGGCACGCGTCGTATCTTTTTCAGCGGCGACACCGGCTACTTCGACGGCTTTAAACGCATCGGCGAACAGTACGGCCCGTTCGATCTGACGTTGATGGAAACCGGTGCTTACAACGTCGACTGGCCCCATGTACACATGCAGCCGGAGCAAACCCTGCAAGCGCATATCGACCTCAGGGGCCGCTGGCTGCTGCCGATCCACAACGGCACTTTCGACCTGGCGTTCCATGCCTGGCACGAACCTTTCGACCGCATCATGGCGCTGGCGTGGGAGCGCAATGTGTCGATTACCACACCGCCGATGGGCCAGGCGTTCAGCTTGAACCAGCCGGAGCGTGGATATGCATGGTGGCTGGAAGTGGAAACCCAAGGTGCACAAGAGCACCTTGTGGGCTGAGGGCGCAGAGGCGCCGAAAAAGGAGTTTTCAAGCTGTTTCGGGTCTGCGACAGGCGCCGGCGAAGGATGCGATGATCCCTGGAAAGTGTTTTCAGGGGAGGCGTACCGATGGACAGCATATGCAGATGGTTTTTGCGAGCAGATGCGGTTTGCCAGGTTGGCCAGCCGTTGTCTGCGCTCTTGGGCATGACCGATTCGGCATCTCCATGTAGCCGTCCTTCCCCCGATCAAGTGCCCCCCCGCAGTATCGAGTTTGATGTCGATACCCCCCCTCAAACCCACCCCAAGGGTGGCGTCCTGATCCCCGGGTATAACGTACCGGCAATTCCCATCAGACCCATGCCTGATCCCTCGTTGACGCTGATTGCCCTGAGCGGTATCGACCCAGAGGGCCCGGTGATGGTGGAGGTGCCCCTGGTGCAGAACAACAGCCGCTTTGCGGCCACGCAAGCGTTGGCCGGCAGGCGCGTGGGGTATGCCGACCGATATGGACGTGGCGATGGGCATGAACCGATTCAACACCGTGCGCCCTTCATGCGTGCGCTGGACGTACTGCGCCGGGCCGGGGCGCAACTGATACCCGTGCCGGCGCAACGTGTCGACGGCACCCTCACGTTCAACCTGCACACCCATAATGAAATCGATGAAATCGTGAATGAATACCGGCTGGATGCCCTGGTGTCGGACAGTGAAAGTGCTGCGTTCCATGCTGCCTGCTGGAGTGGTTACCCGAAGTTCGCCGAGGCTCTCGATGACGGCGGGACGTTGTGGTTCTACGGTGCGCGATGGTCGAAGGAATCGTTGGCCGCGCTGGCGCAGGGTTATCGCAATGCCAGGGAGGGAAGCCATGGCCTATAGAATTCATATCCTCGGTGCTGCGGGGGCGGGCACTACCACCCTGGGCAGGGCCTTGGCGGAGAGTCTGAACGTCGCTTACTTCGACACCGACTATTTCTACTGGCAGCAAACCGACGCCCCCTTCACCATTGCCCGGCCCAAGGATGAACGCATCCGCCTGCTGCAGGACCAGACTGTCGGCCTGGAAGGCTGGGTGCTGTCCGGTTCACTGTGTGGCTGGGGCGACCCGATGATCGCGCAGTTCACCCACGTGGTGTTCCTGCGCCTCGACCCGCACGTGCGCCTGCACCGTCTGCGCATGAGGGAGGTGCAACGCTACGGTGATGAAATCCTGGAAGGTGGCAGTCGCCACGAGAACAGCGTCGCCTTCCTGGCCTGGGCCGCTCGTTACGACAACGGCAACCACAGCCTACGCAGCCTGCGTCGGCATGAAACCTGGTTGGCGGCACTGACCTGTCCGGTGATCCGCTTGGACTCTACGCACCATTCGGCTGGGGCGTTGGTGAATCAATTGATGCCGCTGTTGAGCCCATCAGCCGCGACATAATGTTTTGTGCTGCGGGTTCGGCAGGGGCGGTGTCAAACCGCCGTACACTCATGCCCCACCCCGGCGCAAACCCCGGGAAAAACACCAGCCCTTGCGCCTCCAACCGAAACGCCAATGCCAGGCGGGTTTCATCACCCACATCGCCCTGGCTTTCGAACTGTTGGATGGCATCCACCGTCACACCCGCCTGGCGGGCCAGCTCGTCGCGGCTCCAGCCCAGCATCGCGCGGGCCTGTACGCTGTGTTTGGCGGTGAATTGGTGCAGGACGATCTGCTGTTCTACGAAAGAGCTCATTGCCAGGGAGGACATGGGGTTTCTCCAGGGTTCGACGGGGGAGGGTAAACTATACTGTGTTTTTGTACAGTTGTTTTGACCGCTCATCAACTGGATGCTTATCGACCCACTATTCCAACCCCGGCGCCTCACGAATGATCAGGTGATCGAGGTTCTCGATATTCGCGCTGAATACCCCGAAGGTCTGCTCGGGGTTCTTCTTGCTGGGCACTTGTTTCAGCTCCGGTGTCACCCCGTAGAAGAAACAATACAACGCCCGCTCACTGTCCGCCGCCGCCCTGATCTGCTCCAGGAACGCCTTGCGCTTGCGGTAGTTCTCGATGAGCTTTTTGCTCAGGTAGACGTTGACCGAGTAGGGCTTTTTGTCGAGCCACACCTTCTTTTCGAAGTCGATGCGAAAGCTGCTCGTGTAGTCCTTGATCGCTTTGACCTTGCCCCAGTAGATCAGGCCCTTGTTGTCTTGCAGGTATTCGATCTTCTTGAAAAACGCCGCGTAAGTCGCGGTGTGCTCGCCGATTTTCAGCGGCATGCGTTTGAGTTTTTCCTTGTCGTCGATGTTCGACACAAAACATTCCACCGGGTGGGCGAACACGCTGGTCTTGTCCGGGGTGGTGTCGCTCGAACTGACAGATTCGCCGCTGCGGGGTGAAGGTGTTTTCGCTGAATCTTGTGGGACCAGCCCCTCGGTGCCGGCCACTGCGGTTTTACGCTCGTACGTACGGCGGGTGAGGACAAATTCCGATGGGAAATTGTCCTCACGCTCATCGCCGTTTTCGCCCTCTGCGCTCTTGTGGAGACTGGCATAGCGGCAGCCGTCGATATGCCGGGTGCTCGGCGTATTTTTGAAATGCGGGGTGCGTTGGTAGTTGACGTTCTTGGCGTTAAACGTGCTCAGCACATTGCCTGCTTCAAATGCAGCGCGACAGGCATCGTTGGGACAGAGGAAACTGTCCTTGTCGGAGTCGAAGGTGGTGGTTTCGTCGAAATTCAGGTCTCGCACGTCATAGATCGACAGCTTGTCGTCGAGACTCAGGCTGTAGGCCGTGTCGAATTTCATGGGGCTCGGGTCCGTGAGAGGTTTCGCTATTAATAGCGGGAACCCGCGTAAATATCAGCAAGAACCTGCAACCCGGCGTCCGCTCAGGAAGCACAAGGTCCCACCTATCGCTGTGAGTGTACCCAAGGCATAGAACATGCTGGCCGGCGCCGCGTTGATCAGCAGATACCCGCATATCACCGGGCTCATCGCCCCACCGAACGCCGCCAGGTTCTGCGCCCCCCGCATCACCGCTGCAACCGAGCCCGCTTTTTCTTCTTCGCATGAAAATGCCGAAAATGCGCATCCTGCGCCGCCGCCAACAACTCCCGATCCCCACGCGTATCGCCCCAGGCCCGCAGCCGATACTCCCCCAGGTCCCCATACACCGCCTCAAGCCGCAGCACCTTATTCTCACACCGGCAGTTATTCCCGGTGAGCTTGCCGGTCAATACCCCGTCGACCACCTCAAGCTCCGTGCCGATCAACTTGATCCCAAGCCGATCGGCAAACGGCTGCAGCACCAACGCCGGCGACGCCGAACACAGCGTCACCACCGCCCCCGAGCCCAACTCCTGCTCCACCGACAGCACCCCCGCCGGGCGCATCAACCGCGCCCAATTACGCTGGCAATACTCCTCGGCCTTCTGCTGCACCCACGTCTTCTCCACCCCAGTCATAAAGGTGCGGATCAACTGCGCCTTCAACTCATCCCGGCTGATCTGCCGCACCAAAAAGCGCAGCCCGGGCACGGCCAGCTTGACCATTCGGCCATAAAACTCGCCGGTGCCAAAGGCAAACTTGAGGAAGGGCACGAAACTGTCGTGGTGGGTCAGGGTGCCGTCGAAGTCAAAAACGGAGAGTACTTTGGCGTCAACGGGGCCGGCTTCGAGCATGTCTGGGTTCACGAGTGGTCCTTGATCAGGTGGGGCGGGTTCTCATAACGTTGTGACTGGTCCCCACTGCATGGGTTCAGGCTAATAACGGTTATGCAATTCAGATCATCCAGGGGAGGCGCTGTTGTTCTTCTACTGGCAATGATCAGCGGGAGTTTACCCGGTCGGGCATAGGAATGAACGTCGGAAGGTATCCGGCATTGTTACTGCGCGGACCAGGAAGAGCGTGTTGGTTGTCCGTCCGAACACCAGCCCGGACGGAGCCCTCTGCTAGATTCAGCGTGTCGAATGACCCGCAGACTGGAAATATTCAGCTACTTTTTGCAACCAGGTCTTACTCGGTGGAACCCGTCGGCGAGTCCGGTTAAGCAACAGATACGGCATATCCCGCAACCGAATCCAACCTTCGTCCTGCCAATGCAAAAGGCTCAACGACATCTCCGGCCAATCCAGCAGGCTCAGCATTGGGCGGTCGGAGGGTCTTGATTGTTGTTTATCTCGTAAAGTCGGTACGACTTGATGGGTCAACCACTCCCGCAGCAGGCGATGCCCTGGTGCGTAGTGATACACCAGCAATGCATACACACCGGACTCGCTGATCATCAGCATGTTCTCAGGCTGACCGTGATAGCGGATTTCCAGCGTTTGCCGTTGATCCTCATCGAGCTTGCTGACCTTGCGCTCGTCCAAGTAGAGACCAGTCAGGCGCCCAAGGTCACGTGCACAGAACCAAGGCTGGTTCTCAAGGAGCAGCGCGTGCAGTTGCAGGTTGTGGCGGGTGTAGACGGTAGGTTCATGCATGACACACCTCCGGGCCGGAGCGTGTATGAGAAATGGTGCGGGTGCTGCGAATGTCCTTCGCAAAGGATGCAAAGTCTCCAGGCATTTCCGTTACCTCTGGTTGCTTTCTTAGGGCATGCGTTATGGGTGTCGGGAGCTAAGAAACCCACCAGAGACGGGCCGGACATATTTCCCTTTCGGGTCTTGTATTCGCCCACTCCCGACATAACGGGTATTTTTCACAGGCGTAGAGAAACCGCTGGCGAAAAAAAGCCGCATGGCTGTCGGGTGCGGAGGACCGCTCTGGTTGAGGCGTTTCTTAGGCGCCGAGATGAGAGGGTAGGGGCGTGTTTAGAGGTGGTCAAGCACCTAGATCTATCAAGTGAAACTTAATATTTTTTGTCGGTATAAAGAACGCCAAGATAGTCCATGGAAACCGCACTTACCTCAGGCCTTGCGTGCGTTCTTTAAACGCCTGAGGTTCTCCACTAAACCATCCAGCGCCGTTTCCGCGCTCCTTAGCTGGCATTCCCATACAACTAATACGGTCCAGCCCAAATGCTGAAGCGCCTCTGATGCTTTCGCATCCCGCTCGGCGTTCTTGGAGAGCTTACTCTCCCAGAAGTCTGGCCTCGACTTAGGCGTGGTTGCATACCGACAATTATCATGCTTGTGCCAAAAGCATCCATGGACAAATATACAGGTCATGAGCTTGGGCAGTACAATATCCGGATTTCCAGGGAGATCCTTCCTATGAAGGCGGAATCGATACCCGTGAGCGTGCAAAAAACGCCGTACCTTAAGCTCTGGTTGTGTGTTTTTTCCTCGAATAGACGACATCATTCTCGAGCGCGTTGCTTGGTCCACTACATCCATGTCGGTCATCCTTTTGCAGAATTGCCATATGAATTTTAAACAACCTTTACAGGTCGTCGACCTATTTGCTGGGCCCGGCGGACTGGGCGAGGGTTTTTCATCCCTTAACGACGGTAAGAGTTTTCAGGTTGTAGTGTCCGCAGAAATGGACCCGCATGCTAGAGCAACATTAAGGCTTAGAGCTTTCTATAGGGCATTGAAGCTAGAAAACCCTGAAGCACTGGATGACTATTATTACTACTGTGAAACGTCTGGGGCTACACAGCCTTGGAGCGGTAAAAGCTACGATCAATGGATTCGTGCAGATGAAGAAGCTAGACAGATCCGGCTGGGGAGTCCAGAGGGGAACGCGGAATTAGATAAAATACTTGAAAGCAAACTTGATGAAACTCGTCCTTGGGTATTGATTGGGGGACCTCCTTGTCAAGCTTACTCAATTGTAGGGCGTGCGCGGAATAGGGGGAACTCGGAATATAAGGCGGAAGATGATCACCGACACTTTCTGTATCGTGAATATCTCCGAATAATACAGAGTAAACGCCCCGCTATATTTGTGATGGAGAATGTAAAGGGGATCTTATCGTCGAAAGTTGGAGGGGAGCAAATTTTCCCTCAGATACTTCGAGATCTTGCCGATCCTGACTTGGCGCTTGGAATAAAAGATTCAACTAGGCCGAAATATAAAATTTGCTCGTTGGTTAGTGATGCCTTTTATGAGAGCGGTGATGATCCGCTGGATTTGAACTTAAATAATTTTATTATTAAGTCAGAAGAATATGGTGTTCCTCAAAATAGGCATCGTGTGATTTTGGTGGGCGTTTCAGAAGAATTTGCAGATGCAATCGATGGATTGAGCCTATCGTCTAAATGCGGGCCCACTGTTGGCGAAATGCTCCAAGGACTTCCGAAGCTTAGAAGCACGCTATCTAGGGGGAACGATACTCCTGAAAAATGGTGTTATGAGATATTGAATCATTTAGATGGCCTTCGTAGTTCCCTTTCCTCAATGGGCGGTGATCCTCTGCTTGAGAAAAGTTTGCAGATAACAAGGCAGACATTTTCAGGCGCTGGGTATAGTAGTGGTGCGTTGAAATTGGTCCGGGGGGGGGCAGATAGGCAATTCAAAGATGCCTTTTTTGAGCAGTGGTTCAACGATAGCCGTTTAAAAGTATGGCTCAATCATGAAGCTAGGAGTCACATGACTTCAGACCTAAGGCGCTATATTTATGCGGCTGTTTTTGCGGATGCGCATAAAGTGTCGCCTAAAGGTCATAAAGAATTCAATTTGGCAGAATTGGCACCAGATCATAAAAACTGGGAGAGTGGTAAGTTTAGCGACCGATTTAGGGTTCAGGTTAAAGGACAGTCGTCTTCGACGATTACAAGCCATATCTCCAAGGATGGTCATTATTTTATTCATTACGATCCTAACCAATGCCGAAGTCTGACGGTTCGTGAGGCCGCTCGTCTTCAAACATTTCCAGACAATTATTTCTTCTTGGGTAATAGAACCCAGCAGTTTCATCAAGTAGGAAATGCGGTACCTCCTCTTTTGGCTCGCCAGATCGCGGCAGTGGTAGAAAGAGTAATCAATCGCTAGTTAAGCGTTCTATCTGTTGAGAAATGGTCTAATTCTAGGAAGGAGTGTCTAGCTTGAGTATGATATTTATAATTGTCACTAACTAGAGACTGTAAAACAAACTCTTGCGCTTTTTAAGCTGATGTGTAAAGAATGATGGCTTAACCATGGCGCAGCACAGCGCCATTTGGGCTATGATACAGGAACAGGGAATGTTGACGCGCATACGCTCTGTAGCGCCTCGTTCTCTAAGGGGCGAGAGGTAATGAAAGAAATAGAACATCCTCCCCACGCAGCGTCGCTGCTCGAATCGATGCGGTCAATCGGTTATACCTTGGAGTCAGCATTAGCTGACATCTTGGACAACAGCTTATCGGCAAACGCGAAAAATATATCTGTCGAGTTTCGATTTCACGATGAACCGTATATTGCCATTATTGACGATGGGAGTGGTATGTCTGCGACGGTGTTGGAGAATGCCATGCGTCATGGCAGCACCAATCCATTGGATATACGTTCCCATGACGATATGGGCCGTTACGGTTTAGGACTTAAGACATCATCCCTTTCTCAGTGCCGGAGAATGACAGTTGTTTCTAAGCAGGGCGGTGTTATCACTGGGTACTGCTGGGATCTTGATGTTGTTATAAATCGTAAATCTTGGGTTATGCTAGAGCTTGGAGAGGAAGATTTAGAAAGTATACCTCATATAAATACTCTTGCAGAAAGTGCTAGTGGAACAATAGTTCTGTGGCAGAAGTTGGATAAGTTAATCGCTGGAGAGCCCTCTGTTGAAGCCGCTCTTACCGGAAAAATGAACCATGCAAGAGATCACCTATCACTTGTCTTTCATAGATTTTTATCAAAAGAAGATAAAAAACCTCGTGTTTCCATCGCGATAAACGGAAGTAAGCTACCTCCTGTTGATCCTTTTTTGATCGAACATCAAGCGACGCAGCATTTAGATCAAGAGTCATTTAGTGTTGATGGTGCAAAAGTAATAATTAAACCATTTATTATTCCTCACTATAGCAAGCTGAGTATAAAAGAAATTCAGATTGCGGGTGGGGATGATGGTATTCGCAATCATCAAGGATTCTACATATACAGAAATAGACGATTAATAATTTGGGGAACTTGGTTTAGGCTGGCTCGTAAGGATGAGCTAAGTAAACTGGCTAGAGTTCGAGTGGATATACCAAACTCGCTTGATCATCTGTGGACGCTAGATATAAAAAAGTCCGCTGCTCACCCACCAGACGTAGTACGTAGAAATTTAAAAAGAACGATAGACAGAATCAGAGCTGTAAGCGGTAGAACTATTACGTTTCGAGGGCGGGTTTTAGAAAAAAATATTTTTTTCTCTACATGGAATGAGGTTATAGATCGAGGGGGCGTTAGATTTGACATAAATCGAGAGCATCCTTTAGTAAAGGAATTTCAGCGAGGTTTGTCGGATAAGCAAACCCTAGGTCTTTTCGATACGGTATTGAAGGCGATTGAAGGTTCTTTTCCCGCAGACGCTCTATATTCCCGTATGGCATCCGATATGAAGCCAGAGTTTGGCGGCGAGTATTTAGAGTGCCAGTTACGCGATATGGCCCATACTTTATTTGAAGGGTTAGATCTTGGGTCTCCGGTTCGTCTTCATATGTTATCTACGTTACACGTTATAGAGCCATTTAGTCTTTATCCTGCACTCACCAAGGGAATAGTAGAGGAGTTACAAGGCTTTGAATCAGAAAAGTGATGATGTTCTTTCCCCTGCTGCTCAGCGACTTGAAGTGGCTGTGGCGACGTCCCTGACGGTGGATAGCATACCTACTGAAGTTGAAATTTATGAGCTGGCCAGTGCGTTAAGGAAGATACCGTTATACATAATATCTGATCAGGAGTTTGAGTTAGTAATCAAAAAACTTCACGTTGCTCTGGCGTTGGATATGGGCATAGGTAGCTATGTAGCTGATGAGCATGACCCTTGGCTGCAAGCTAGAAAAGCACAAATAAATCCATTTTATTGGGCTCGATACCGTACAGATCTAATAAAGCAGGGGTGGGGTGCAAAAGTAGTAGCATCTCTGGATAAAGTTACTGATGATATTTTGGATTTGATGGGGAACCCTGTTGGAAGGACAGGCTGGCCGAGGCGCGGCCTTGTTATGGGCGATGTACAGTCGGGCAAAACTTCGAATTATACAGGGCTTATTTGCAAGGCAGCCGATGCCGGGTATAAGCTAGTGATTCTTTTGACTGGTACCCTGGAAAGTTTGCGTAGACAAACTCAAGAGAGGCTAGATGCCGGTTTTGTCGGGCTAGACAGCTCCGGTGTTGTTAATAGCAATAGCAGAAATAGAAGAAGAAAGGAAATTGGGGTTGGGTTAATAAACTCAACACGAAACGCCGGCGTATTTACTTCCACGGTAGGCGATTTTAAGGCAGTTACTGTCAATCAATTAGGGTTTAGGTTGCGTGATTATAATGAACCAGTCCTGTTGGTTGTGAAGAAAAATAAAAAAATAATAGAGAACTTAACCGAGTGGCTGATAAATTTCAACGCGGAAAACTCCGGGAAAATCGATCTTCCCCTCTTGCTTATCGATGATGAGGCGGATAATGCCTCGATAAATACTAATCCCAAAAAGGCTACGGCAATAAACAGTGGGATACGTACTTTGCTCAGTATTTTTCCTAGATCTAGTTATGTGGGGTTTACTGCGACTCCTTTCGCGAATGTTTTCATTAATCCAGATACTACAAATGAGATGGAAGGGGACGATCTTTTTCCTCGTGACTTTATATATGCGCTAGATGCGCCAAGTAACTATCTCGGAGCTTCGGCAATATTTGGTGATAATCCTAAAGTGGAGTGTCTGGAGGATATCGATGATGCAGAGGCCTCTTTTCCAAAGGGGCAACACTCGGAGAGCATCATAGATGAAGTGCCTAGCTCATTAATGGATGCGGTGAAGTATTTTTTGCTGGTGAACGCGGTCATGGATCTGCGTGGCGGAATGCCTAGGCATAGATCTATGCTGATAAATGTCAGTCATTTCACTTTTATACAAGATCAGGTAAGAGATATTATTGATTTTTCTCTTAGAGGTATTCAGGAGGATATAAGAGCGTATGCCTCTCTTAATGTGTCAGAAGCGTTAAATAACAAAACTATAAGTGATCTGCACTCTATATATGAACGCTATTTGGAAAACAAAGGTTTTTCTTGGGGGCAGATTCAAGCCGCATTGGTTGCTGCCGCTCTGCCTGTAGAAGTTAGATCGGTAAACCAAAAAAGTGGTGGTGCAAGTCTAAACTATGCACTTTACAAGGAAAATGGACTTAGAGTTGTTGCAGTGGGTGGGAACAGCCTTGCCAGGGGGCTGACTTTGGAGGGGCTTTCCGTAAGTTATTTTTATCGTACAACCCAAATGTACGATGCGTTGTTACAGATGGGGCGGTGGTTTGGTTATAGAACTGGTTACGAGGATCTCCTAAAGGTATGGATGCCAAGAGAGACAATTAACTGGTATTCGTTGATTTCAGAGGCTACGGATGAGCTAAGAAGTGAAGTTAGACGTATGCAGGTCTTACGGTTGAAGCCGATTGATTTTGGATTGCGGGTTCGCTCTCATCCAGATTCGTTGATTATCACCGCTCGTAATAAAATGCGTCATTCTGAAGAGATAGTACATACACTGTCGATTAGCAAAGAAAGCCTAGAGTCTGCTCGCTTGCTTAGTGATGGCAATGCAATCTCTTCTAATCATAAAGCAGTGCAAGCGCTAATTCTCAAACTGAACTCCCTCAGTTCTCTCAGGAGTGAATCGTATAAGATTCCTGTATGGATTGGAGTCCCGAAAAATATTATTGTGGAGCTACTGAAAGGTTTTATGAGTCATCCACTTAATCTCAAGTTGCAGTCTGGAGATCTTGCTGACTTTATAGAAAAGTCTGTGGATCCAAAGCTTGATTATTGGGACGTGTCGATACCCTCAGGTACCGGCGAAAGTTTTAATGTGGTACCTGATTTCTCACTTCCGACAAGGCGTCGAAAAATTGAAGTTGATCTTGAGAAAAGATCTTTGTTAGTTAACGAAAAAAAAATGAGGGTTGGTTCCGCGTCAGATGAAAAAATTGGTCTGTCAAAGGATGAGATTTTTGAGGCTGAGAGGATCTTTCGCGAATTGCCAGAAAATAACAACAAAAAAAATGTGCCTGGTAAAGCATACAATGAAGTTAGAAAGCGTCCGTTGCTATTGATTCATCTAGTTAGCCCGGATTTCGGGGGCAAGCAAGGTGTCTTACTTCCCGAAAGTCTTAAGGCTTTAGTTGCCGTCGGACTTAGTTTTCCTGAGCTGGCATCAGGAAGTAAAAAAATGACTTATCGGATTAACATGGTGGAGCTAAGGACTCTCTTGGCCACTGAGGTGGAAACTTTCGAAGGGGACGAGAGCGAGGACGAAAATGTCGATGACTAAATGTTTGTCAATTTGGCAGTCAATTAAGTTGGAATCATCACAGTCTGCGTTCAAACGCTTTGACGCAGTTCATCCATTAGATTTTTATCTTGGATTGGATAGCGAAGACAGAAACTTGCTGCTGTTCGTTACTACTGAAGAACCCCCAAATCAATCAGATATGCGAGCTGTTAGGTTAAAGAAAATTCCTAGAGATGACGGAAGGTGGTCGCTTCTTCTCATCTTAGAAGACTCTAGGTTAGCGGAGTTGTTTGCTCTGCTTTGTGAGGATTTAATAGAGCACTCCCGGCATATTGGAAAGCATAGTCCTTTGAGTTTTGTGCTTAAACGACTAAATAGTTGGCGGTATTTTTTTGAGCGCCCTGAGAGCACCCTCCTGACTTTAAATGAGATTCGAGGCATGTGTGGCGAGCTAGCATGTCTCGATTTGCTAATTGATAAGATTGGATCAATTGAGGCGGTTACTGCTTGGGTTGGACCTGCGGGCGCGGATCAGGATTTTCAGTTTGGTTTATCGGCTTGGGAAGTGAAAACGGTTAGGCCAGGAGCTGAAACTGTGATTATTGCTTCTGAGAGGCAGCTGGATGGCCTTGATAAAACGGTAGATTTGTATGTTGTTGAGCTCTCCGATGCTAGCTCTAACTCAATTGACGGGTTTAACTTGAACTCTCAGATATCAAAAATAAGAAACAGACTTGAGTCGGACTATGAAGCGTTGAGTGATTTCAATAATCGGTTAGTGTCGGCTGGATATGTACAGCACCGAAAATATGATGACTTAGTCTTTCAGTTGCGAGGCTTTACTAGGTATGCAGTTTTGGATGGTTTTCCTCTTTTACGAAAGGCTGCGTTACCTATCGGAGTTGTAAATGTTAGTTATGAGTTGGAGTTAAGTGCTTGCATATGTTATATAACTGAACAGGCTTCATTCTGAAGGAGGTGTAATTTGTTACTGCAGGAGTTTCACCGGGAGTTGCTTGAGTGCGTTCGATCTCGCGCCGAATCGGCTCGGGATTTTTTGAGTGCGAGCTTCGTTGATGAGTGCGGCGAACGGTTGATCGAGTCTGAGCAGTTTTCCAGTTTTGAGACTTGTAGGTTTGAAGGTGTAAGTAATAAGAAAAAACTGAGGGTTGATGGATATTTTTTTGACGACGCTGATAATTCACTCTCTTTATTAATAGGAAATTATTTTAATGAAGATGAGATTCAGGTATTTAATGCGGACGAAGTTAAGAAGTCATTTTTAAGCCTGAAAAATTATTTGCAAGAATCATTGGCTGGGTTTGTAACTGATGGCGCTTTTGATGAAAGTCAACCTGGGTACGGGTTGGCGTGCGATCTGATGGATTGGCACTCGAAAGTAACAAAGTATAGATTTTATTATGTGTCAGATGGGCAGTTGAAGTCACGTATAAAGGATTGGCCGGAGGATAACATAAATGGAATACCTAGTGAGTTTCATATCTGGGATATCGCTAGGTTCCATGTGGCATATATTTCTGCTACTGGACGTGATGAGCTTGTTGTAAGCTTTGATGAGGCGGGGCATCAAGGGTTAAGTTGTCTAGCAGCAGCTGAGTCTGACGGGGATTATAAAGCATATCTTTGTATGATTAGTGGTGATCTTCTAGCTGATATATATGAAGAATATGGAAGTAGGCTGTTGGAAGGTAATGTCAGAACATTTTTGAGCGCTAAAGGAAAGGTTAATTCAAAAATACAAAATACAATTCGTACTCAGCCGGAAATGTTTTTTGCTTTTAATAATGGTATTGCTGCTACCGCTGAAAACGTTACGTTAGTAAATGGCGTTCTTGGGCTTAAAATCATCAGTGCTACAAATCTGCAGATTGTCAATGGTGGACAAACTACTGCGTCACTTGCGCTAGCTAAGCGTGGAGGCACAGGAGGTAAAGACGTAGCAGACCTTTCCAAGGTTATGGTTCAGATGAAGTTATCTGTATTGCCTCCTGACAAAGCTGGGCAATTAACGCCAGAGATTGCTCGTTTCGCAAATAGTCAGAATAAGGTCAGCGATGCAGACTTTTTTTCTAACCATCCTTATCATGTTCGGTTAGAAGAGTTTTCACGACGTATCTTTGCCTCATCTAACGGGGGGGCTCAGCACGGTACTCATTGGTTTTATGAGCGCGCGCGTGGGCAATATTTGAATGAGCAGGCTTCGTTGTCTGCTGCGCAGAAAACTCAGTTCGGACTTCAGAATCCTCGTAAACAACTGTTTTCTAAAACTGATGTCGCTAAGTTGGAGAACTCTTGGAGGGAACTTCCTCATAAGGTAAGTATGGGGGCGCAAAAGAACTTTTTAATTTTTGCTGATTTCATAGCGAAAGCATGGTCTACAGACGGAAGGAATTTTAATGAGGATTATTTTAGGCAGATAGTTTCACTCGCTATTATGTTTAGATATTCGGAAGCTATGGTTGCTCGACAAGACTGGTATCAGGGAGGCTATCGCGCAAATATTGTGACGTATTCGATTGCTAAACTACATAATATGATTTCAGAGCAGGCTTTGGGTAAACAGCTTAATTTCCGTGTTATATGGGATAAGCAAGTATTGCCTGAAGTTTTATGTGAGCAATTAGAGCGGATATCAAAAAAAGTCTTTGGTGTCTTGACTGATACAGATCGACTTAAAGAAAACGTAACAGAATGGGCTAAAATGCAGGCGTGTTGGGATCAGGTAAAAGAGCTTTCCATAGAGTTTGTGCCGGCGTTTTCAGAAGTACTGCAAGACTTACGTAGTAACGTTGAGGGCGGGGCCGCATCTAAAGCCTTACAAAAGGCAGATGACGGAATCGCGATTCAAGTAGCGGTAATTGAGACCCCTACGCCTGAATGGGTGAGGATGCTTTCTTGGGGCCGCCGAGGTGGAAAACTGTCTCCTAAGCAGGAGTCGCTTTTAAATATAGCCAGTCGAATTCCTAGTAAAATCCCTACAGAGAAGCAGTGTGTTGAGATTTGGAAGATAAGGGCTTTCTTAATTGAGGAAGGTTATATATCGCTGTAATGCCTTAAGCCTTTATTTTGGCTCATATAAGTTTATTAATTAAAAAGCCCTGTAATCAGGGCTTTTTAGTGTTTGATTTTTCTAAAATCAATCTCGGCTTTTTCTATCAATCCCAGCTCAACGCCCCACCCGTCTGATACTCAATAACCCGCGTCTCAAAGAAATTCTTCTCTTTCTTCAAGTCCATAATCTCGCTCATCCAAGGGAACGGGTTAGTCGTCCCCGGATACTCTTCCTTCAAGCCGATCTGCGACAGGCGACGGTTAGCGATGAACTTGAGGTAATCCTCCATCATCGCCGCGTTCATGCCCAGCACACCGCGCGGCATGGTATCCCGCGCGTATTCGATCTCCAGCTGCGTCCCCTGCAAAATCATCTGGGTCGCTTCTTCCTTCATCTCGGCATCCCACAAGTGCGGGTTTTCGATCTTGATCTGGTTGATCACATCGATACCGAAGTTCAGGTGCATCGACTCATCGCGCAGGATGTACTGGAACTGCTCGGCCACGCCGGTCATTTTGTTGCGGCGGCCCATGGACAGGATCTGGGTGAAGCCGCAGTAGAAGAAGATGCCTTCCAGCACGCAGTAGTAGGCGACCAGGTTGCGCAGCAGTTCCTTGTCGGTGTCGACGGTGCCGGTTTCGAACTTCGGATCGGAGATCGAACGGGTGTATTTCAGGCCCCACGCCGCCTTCTTGGCCACCGATGGAATCTCGTGGTACATGTTGAAGATCTCGCCTTCATCCATGGCCAACGATTCGATGCAGTACTGGTAGGCGTGGGTGTGGATCGCTTCTTCGAAGGCCTGGCGCAGGATGTACTGGCGGCACTCCGGGTTGGTGATCAGGCGGTACACG